>NZ_JAMTCT010000015.1 GCF_024171995.1 Promicromonospora umidemergens
TTCTCACGCGCTACCTGCGCGATAGTGCGTGAGCTCCGGATCACTTCCTGGACGCACGCGTCCCTGAACTCCGGTGAATACTTCTGTTCCGCCAACGGGCCATTCCTTCCAGTCAATCCCAAGAATTATATCTTGGGGCCAACTGTCCGAGAACCGTAGGGCGCCTCATCCCAGTTCGGGCGCCAACAGCGAGCCGAGCGTCAAACGCAAGGTCGAACCCGAGGCGTTGCCGCGGTAGTGGTTGTGTATGCGCTTCCGTAGGTTCTGGTTGCTTGGTCGGTTGTCGCTGCGCCGGGGCTCACGCGGCGCGATCCCGACATAGAGGAGGCGCCCGAACTCCGTCTCTTGCGTCCCCTTAAGAGGCATGCCAGGCAGTGCGACATCGAAATGCCAGGCGTAGATTCCGGACGCTGCTGGCACCGGAGATGGTCGGCTCAGCACATCGGAGCGAGTTGTCAGATGGTTCGGCTGCAAGAGGGCGGCGCGCGACTCGGGCACGGGTTCGATCGTGCCAGGTCCTCATCTCGTGGAGAAGATCCATGCGTTTGACTCTGGACGAACTTAGGGGGCTTGGCACGTCGTGTCTGACGTCGTCGGCACCTGGCCGCATGGCGAACCTGAGCGCCTGCGCCTGGACTCACGAACCTCAGGTTTCGCAGCAAACTGCCAGAAACTGTGGCCGACCCCACCTCACCCGACAGGATGCTCACATGCCCATATCGAGCCCTTCGCCCAGCGCTGGTGAAACCGTCGGAAGAACGATCTACAGTGACCTCACGGTCACCTCAAACGCCAAGGAGATGTGGACGGCCGTTGGGAGGGGCGGCGCCTGACACGAGCCCCACCGTCACCGACTGGATCTCCGCCATAGGGACTGTGGGCGCCCTCGGTGTGGCAGTGATCATCCTGGCGTTCGACATCTACCGCCGGTGGGCAATGTGGCGGCGTGGTCAGGCGCAGGAGGTTACCGCGTGGCTCGCCCGACCGGAGAAGGATCCCGCAGCGCGAGTCGTCGCTGTACGTTGCGAACCCCAGTGGCGACCTGATCTATGAGGTCCAGGGCGTTTATGGCTCGAGGGACATCGGAACCCTGGGCGGAGCAGTGCCTCCTGGACGGATTGCGGAATTCGGCACTGACATCGTGCTGATTTGGAGAGTCCACCCGTGCGGCGTCCGATTCGTAGACGCGCGGGGACTCGGCTGGGAACGCAGTTCTTCCGGTCGCCTAAGGCGTCACCGCGACGCCGACATTACAGGTCTCTGGGCCTGGCGCAAGCAACAGGAACTGCGAGCCCGAGAGCGCGACTACGAGAAGTACAAGCGCGACCTCATCGCCAAGCATGCGGCAGACGAGGCTGCTGTAGCGGGCGACGGCGTATCGTCAGGCAACGACCACGCCTGAGGCTCTTCGGGAGGGCAGCGTGAACCCTGAGAACCTGCTGGACTGGAGCACGCTCGCCGAACGTGATTGGCCGACGCTGTTGGTTGGCAACGGCTTCTCCATCAACCTGTACCCCGGCTTTGGGTACAAGGAGCTTTACAAGCAGGCCGAACTCGGTGACGCAGTGAAGGTCTTCGAGGAACTGGAAACCACCAACTTCGAGGCCGTACTCGACGCGATTCATCACGCAGTGGTTGTCACCACAGCCACGAGCATCCCGGGAGAGTTCATCCAGGTCATCGAGACCATGTACGCAGGTGTTCGCGATGCACTTTTTGAGGCCGTCAACACCGGTCACGTCAAGTGGTACGAGATTGACGACGTGCGGGCTGAGGTCATCGTCGACGAACTCGCGGGTCACCAGCTGGTCTTCGCGACGAACTACGACCTGACCACGTACTGGTCGCACATGAAGGTGAAGTCGCTTCGAGAGAACGCTAACCCGCGCCAGCCCGAACCGAAGATAAAGGACTGCTTCTATGGTTGGCCCGGCTACCAGTTCGTCGGCCGGGAAAAGGCCGACGGCGAATACCTCGACAAGGTGCCCGTCCTGTACCTCCATGGAGCGCTCCACCTGTGGAACGACGACACAACCGGCGTCGAGGGCAAATGGACGACCGCGGCGTCCAGCGCAGGGCTGCTTCACGTCAAGTCCCACTACGGCCCGACTGAGTCGAAACAACCCCTATTCGTGAGTGAGGGGACGTCGAAGCAAAAGCTCCGGACGATCGCGCGGTCCACCTACCTGCGGTACTGCTACGACAAGCTGTGGGACGACGATAGAGACACGGTCGTGTTTGGCCACTCGTTGAGCGATCCCGACAAGCACATCGTCGAAGCGCTCAACGAAGGAGAGCCGAAGACGATCGCAGTCTCGGTGTACCCAAGCGCGGCGCCCGGGGAGATCAAAGAGATGATCGGTCGCATCGAGCGTGGGCTGGGGAAGCACACGCTCCTGTTCTTCGACTCGACCACACACCCGCTGGGCAAGTCGGATCTCAGAATTACGCCGCTGGACCTCACCGCGCTGATGGCCTGGGTGAACAAGCAGCAGGCGACGGGCACGCCAGAGCCAGCCTGAACGATGTCACGTGCCGACCACCGATTTCGGCCGCGGCGACGTCTGCAACGTTCAGGACGACTAAAGCACTCCGGACCGACGGGCGTCCGCCCCCATTGGAGAGCCTCAAAGAGCCGCTTGGCGCACCAGCCTGGCAGGATTCGTGTATGGCGTCCTCCTTCTTGCTCGTCATCAGCGACCGCGAGGCCCTCGGCTGGATCCTCACCGAGGGCCGCACGGCATTCCCGAGCGCTCGCAGGTTGGAGGTCGCCGCGCTCGCGAAAGGCGACGAACTCTTCCTCTACACGACGCGCAGCTGCTTCAAGAACCCGACTCGCGACCGCGGTCGCGTGATCGGCATCGCCGACGTCGTGAGCCCGGTCGTGCGCCTCGACGAACCAGTCCGCTTCGCTGGTCGGGACTTCCCCGTCGGGTGCGCCCTCCAGATAGGTCCGCTCGCCCCGTTTGGGCACGGCGTCGAGCTGGCTCCGCTGCTGACGTCGCTTGCCGCCTTCGACCACACTGAGCGCGCATGGTCAATGAAGTTGCGCCGGCCGATGCTCCGGCTGCCCGACGGCGATACGCAACTGATTCGAGACCGGCTCGCGACCGTTGCGACCGGCCTTGAGGGGGAGAGATACGTGCGCTGGTACCTGCCAGTGGCGTAGCGTTCGTCTCCGACCACGGTGGTCGGGCCGGCAGGACGTCGCGATTGCGACGTCGGCTGGACTACCGCCGAGTCAAGCCCTCGCCTTCGCGGAGGTACGTGATGCCGAAGCCCTTGAGCTGGCGGTACTTCTGGTACTTCGTAGCGAGGTCGAACGGGCTGTCGGCCATGCGCTGGAAGATGTCAAGCCCGCGGCCGAGCAGGATCTTCCAACCCGTGTCCGTCGTGATCGAGCGGTCGTGGATCGCCGTTGGCTCAACCAACTCGACGTCGAAGACGACGCCGAGCACGCCAGCGCTCTTCTTGATCTGCAGGAGATACTCCAACTGCTTCTGGATCTTCTCGGGACCGTCTTGGTTCTCGACCGTTACGAGTTTCAGGGCGACTTCGTCGGCCGGGTCCTTGCCACGGGCGATCCCCTCGATAAGTTCCATTAGGTTCCGGGCCTGGTGGAACATGCGCACGTAAGGGTCGACTATCGTGACCCGCGCGGCGCCTCGCAGGTAAGGGCCGAGCAGCGAGTCGAACGAGATGCCACGCTGGCCCTCTTTGTACTCCCGATGCCCCTGGAACAGCGCAGGCTCAGGCTCGGCGGGCTTGTCGGCGTCTGCGAGGTCGGTTGAAGCTGCACCACCGCTGAGCGGATCGGTTTCAGTCGCCGGATCCTCCGGCTCTGTCTCCACTCCTCTGCGCCCGCGGTTGTAGTACGTCGGGTACTCGTCTTCCTCAAGTGTGGCTACACCGTGCCAACTGTCATCGTTGTCGAGGTAGCCGAACTTGACCTCGGCCATTGTGGTGTCGATGCGCAGGATCTGGTCCTTGACCCGCTTGCGGCCCTCGATGGCGAACCGCAGGATCTCTTCGATCTCATCCTTCGTGGCCTGGCCCTCCGGATAAAGGATCTTCATCAGGCCGGAGAAGGTCTTATGGACCGCGTCCCTGTCACGCGTTGAGATGTCCGGCGACAGTGTGAACTGCTGCTGGTAGAGGTCGGAGTAGTCCTGTGAGCGCATCGACTTGAGGACTTCTGCGATGTAGTCGACGACGAACCCGTAGCCGTTGGAGAACATCTCGCCGCGGATGATGTCGACTTCCCAGCCGGGGATGTAGTGGTGCAGGCGGTCGAGGTAGGCGGGGTCGTGGTAGGCCTCGGGCAGCTCGTCGAACAGGTCTGAGTTCTTGAGCATGTACGGCACGGTGTGCGAGGTGTTGCCGACGAAGACCATCGAGGCTTCGGCGCCGAGTGTCTCGACACCACGGGAGAATGACTTGTTCGCCATGTAGTTCTTCATGATGTCGACGAGCGCCTTGTCGGTGCGCTTCTTCTTGCCGGCGAACTCGTCGAATGCGACGACGTCCCAGTACCCGACGAGGCCGAGGCGCCCGTTCGAGTTGTTGACGAAGAGCTTGGGGACGGTGACTTCGCCACCGGAGATCAGCATCCCGTGGGGCGAGAACTCCGAGAAGATGTGGGACTTGCCGGTGCCCTTGGGGCCGAGCTCGACGAGGTTGTAGTTGCGCTCGACGAACGGGATGAGGCGTACGAGCTGGAAGAACTTCCCTCGCCTGCTAAACATCTCGGGGTTGAAGCCGATGGACTGCATGAGCAGGTCGATCCACTCGTCGGTGTTGAACCCGCGACGGGCCTCGAGGTACTGGTCGACGTCGAACTTTGACAGCTGGATGGGCTTGATCGAGCCGAGGATCCAGGGGACGAAGCGCTGGTCGTCGCTGTGGAGATACTCCATGTCGCAGATGCACCACACACCGCCGACAAGCAGCTTTGGATGGGCTGAGATGACCGGCGAGTCGACAATCACGCCCTTGATGCCGAGGTTGGCGAACTCGGCCTCGTAGACGTCGGCCTTCTCGTTGAGGGTGACGGTGACCTTGTCGATGACCCGGTGCCGACCGCGCTCCTTGATCGTCGACTTGACCAGCTCGGACTCGCTGCGGTGCACGTAGTGCTCGGCGAGGATCTTGCGGACGGTGTCGATGCCAGCCTGGATAGTGGCTTCGTCGTCCGAGGCCGCGTACTGCCCGAGCAGGTACTCCAGGACGTACGTCGGCACGATCGCGTTTCCCTTGACGGCCTTGACCAGGTCCTTGCGGACGACGACGCCGGGGAACAGAAGGTTGATCTTGAAGTCGAGGTCGCTCTGCGGCAGCGCGCTCGGATCGGGCGTCTCGCTGTCGGTCTCGCTCATCTCTGCTCTCTTCCCTTCAGAAGTCGAAGTCCGACGCGAACGAACGCTTCAGCGTATAGACGGCTTTGGCGAAGACCCGCCACTGGTTGGTGTTGGGGATCTGTTCTTCCAGGCGGAACTCGACGGCGCGGTTGTTGTAGTCGCTCGACTCCTGGCTGAGCAACATCCGGGCGCTCTGGTAGCGGTCGCGCTTTTCGGCTGAGGCTTGGTCGAAGGTCAGGCCGACGAGGTTCGAGATCAGGGTTTCGCCGACGTAGAGCCCTGCCCGGAGCGTGCGTGGCTGGACCTTGTCACTGACTGGCTCGGTCTGGAACAGGCGAACGACGACCTGTCCGGTGGTGATCTTGTCGGACTCCGGCCAGACCTCGACGTTGACGAGCCGAGTGTCACTCTTGCGCTTCTTGTTGACCGCTAGCACAGGAACGACGATCTCCTGAAGCGTCGCCCCGCCGTGAACGAAACGTGAGCCTCCGCCGGCCAGTCGCAGGCGGTGGATCGACTTGGGAATCTGGACTTCCAGGTCGCTCTCGAGCCCGAGCTGGGCGGCATCGAAGGTGGTGAAGGAGTCGTCGAGCTTGATGCCATTGCCTAGCACGAAGCGCCTGTTGACGACCTTAATGTCGTCGCCCTGGGGCTGGGTCGACAAGAAGAACGTGTCAGCCAGAGCCTCGTCCTGGAAGAGGAAGCCGTGGTCAGCCGTGATGAAGATGTTGGTGGCATTGGCGCTGGCCAGCTTCTTCACCAGGTCGACGATGTCGCGCAGCGTGTCCTCGACGGCCTCGAAGACCTGGCGTTCGGTTCCGGGCTTGTCGCCGGTGGCGTCGATCCGGTTGTGGTAGACGTACAGAACTCGGTTGGCCTTGTAGAGCTCGCGCCGCTCCTCGGCATTCAGGGCCTTGAAGTCCTCGGCCTGAATGGCCGACCCACCCACCGCCTCCAGGATCTTGCCGCGGAGGGTGGTGTTGTTCGTCGGCTGCCCGTCGGCGAGCACGGTCTTGGCGTCAGTCGAGTGCTTGAGCGTCGAATGCGGCAGCAGCGCCGCCATGCCGAGCTGGGTGTAGCTCGGAAGCACCCCGAGGACGGCCTCCAGGTTGGCATCGAAGCGGTCCTCCTGCCGGATGAGCGAGCCGAGCTCGTCGGCCACCTCGTAGCGCAGTGCGTCGGAGACGATGACCACGGCCTTCTTGTCGCCGTCGCGTACCAGCGGCTCGACGTAGCGGGAGTAGAAGGCGGTCTGGGAGCGAAGCACGGTCGAGCGCCATTTCTCGACATGGTCGACCTGCTGCTGCCAAACATTGCCCAACTCGTAGACGTACTTATTGGTGTAGCGCTTCTCGACCTGCTCGCGCAGAGCCTCCAGCGGCTTCGGGTACTCGGCCGTGCGCGCAGCGTAGACGAACTGTCGGTACAGCTGGTCGATGCGGAACCACTCGCGCCGGTAGCGCTCTAGCCCGTCGTCGAATGACTGCATTCCCAGGTTCAGCGACACCAGTTCGCCCAACAGCTCGGAGGCGCTGGCAACGGCGGTGTAGAGCTGTTTGTAGCTGTCGATCCAGACACTGCTCTGCCGTGCCCGCACGACCTCAGCCACCTCGCGCGGGCTGACGGTCTGCTCGGCGACCGCCCGTGCTAGGTCGCTGATGATCTTCTGGTCGGTCTCCTCGAACAGGTCGACGGCCACCAGGTCGCGGAAGCTCGCATCCTCGATCTTCGACTTGTAGCCGAGGTCCCGGGCTGCCCGCTTGGCTAGCGCGGCCATGGCTTCCTGGCTGTGCCGGTCGTTGCGCAGGCTCGCGAAGTCAAGCTGGATGTTCTGCAGACCGCCCGGGCGGTCGGACTTGAAGCCCTCGATGGCTCTGCCGAAGGTCCACAGCACTAGGTCGTCGATGCTCGGCAAGGTGGACTCGTAGCCGTAGATGCGCGCCGCGCCTTGCCAGTAGAAGTCGTCAAGGCCGTAGTCGACAAGAGTGTCGAACTTGGCGTGCTGTCCCTTGGCGTTCTCTGTCAGGAGGGTGCGCGTGATCTCCAGCAGGCTGTGCGAGTCCTTGAGGCTAAGCACCACTGCGGTCATCTTGGCACGCAGATCAGTGGCGTCGTCCTCGGGGTTGAGGAGCACCTTGAGGCTCTGGACGCGCTTAGTGGCGTTGAAGAACTTCTCGTGAGCCTGGACGACCTCGTCGATGCCTTTGCCAGCCAGCCCGAGATCTTGTGCGACGAGGGCGGTGCGGTTGGCCGTGAAGACCCCGTAGGCCAGCTCCAAATCGAGCAGCCAGTTCCCAATTCCGCTCGGCACCGGACCGGAGCGATAGACGAGGAACTTGCCCTTCGGCTCGTCGTGCAGCAGCTGGTTCTTGATCCCGTACTCGTCGTTCGCTACGCGAATCGTCTGAATGCCCGGCAGGTCGAGACCGTCGAGATCCGCGGTGTATTGGCCGTCCGGGTCGTGCCAGAAGACGACCCGGCGGTCTTTGAACCACCGCAAGAGATGCGGGCGAACCGCATTGGCGTCACTCATTGCTTGCCTCAAGACCGGGGATTTTCTTCAAGGCGGCGCCGAACTTTGGGTAGTTGGCCTTCACACCGTCGTCCAGGTCAATCGCCAGCTGACGAGAGGCCAGCGGGTATAGCACGTCGTGCTCGTACTCCTCGAGTTCCAGCAGCACCTTGCGCAGCCGGTCGGCCTCCTTCTGAGCGGCCGCCTGCTGACGCGGCGTACCGCCACCAGCTGCCAGGCGCTCCTGCTGCTGCAGCCTGGACGTCAGCTTGGCCCGGAACTCACGCAGGTACTCGTTGAGCACCGTCGACACCGTCGAGGGCACGTAACGGTGCATGTAGATCAGCGCGTTGAACGAGCCCTTGGGGCTGGAGAACAGCCAGTAGATCGGGCGCTTCTTGTACCGCTGGACGTGGTCCTTGTAGAAGGACTTCACGAAGTAGTCGCGGATGTCCTTGACGCCGAGGGACTCGGTTACGAAGCCGAGGTTCTCCTCGAAGTGCTGTTCGCCAAAGGCGGCGCGAAGGAACTGACGGAAGCGCGCGACGATGTCGTCCTCGAACCAGTCGCCATCCACAATAGGGATGACGTTGTCCTTGTCTGGAGCGAACGTCGGGCTCTGCACCCTGGTCAAGTAGTCATGCACCGTGGCGCCCTGGTCGGCGAGGATGAGTCCTGGCTCGTCCAGGCTATAGCGACCGAACATGCAGCCGATGGCGTAGGAGACGAGGTCTTTCATCGCGTCGGTGCGTTCGCGAGCCGAGTACTCCTCTACGGTCTTGCCAGCACCGTATCGGAACGCAACGTTCCTGGTCAACGACACACGGTGGAGAGGCACATCGACCTCCACCTCGCCTTCGACGCCGTAAGCCTCAGCGACGAGCCGGTTACTCATGGCCTCCAGCCGCTGCTGCTCCAGCGAATCGTCACGCCATGATGCCGAACACTCTTCAAGGCGCTTGGCGAGAGAACAATTAGTGTCACCGACGAGACGATAGCGCGTGAAATCCCATGACGTCTCGAAGTCGTTCCAATCGGACTCCGCGCGCCTGATAGCGTCGATCGCGATTCCTCGGACCGCATTTCGGTCCAACTTTTCAGATACCGGAAGAGCACCAAGGTATCCCGGGTGCAGATTGAGAGTCGGGTTGATCGCACTCAAGAGACTCTGTGCCGTCGTCGAATTCAATACACCGATTGTGAGGAGATCATCGTCGGACTGCAATATTCCGGCCGCGGCATCAAATAGTGCTCCACGAGGAATCACACGGAATGAGGCAGGACCCGTGGTGACCACAGTCCATCCAATTCCTGGACGGAAAATCCTGTCGAGATTGAAGTTGTGCGCCCATACTCGCGCCCCGTCCGGAGTGAGTGTCGTTTGAAGTCGTGCGCCATCGTTCTGCCAGTCAACTAGAGTTTCTAGGTTTCCCGCCCACCGCCGAAAATCACCACCCTTCGCATACGGGAACCACTTGCGGCCCGAGGCAGCACCAGCCTCTCGATCTCTCGCGGCAGTACACGTTTCACTGGCGGCGACCTCCCACCATTGCCGAACGTAGGTCGCATTCCTTCCGGTAATCATTCCGATCGCAGCGCGCGCGTGCTCAGCGAGCGATCCGAACGCACTAAACGTGGCACGGAGATCCTGCGGAAGCCAGTACGCGATTGGTGAACCTGGGATCTGCGCGAAGCTGGACGCCGACGCCACGAATCGCTCGTGGGACCGTGCATCACAAATGGCGTTCAGCGTCACCGCTCGCTTCGCAGCCTCGTTCTCACTGTGGATAGCGCGGACAAAGACCGCACGAAGTGCCGAGTCTCCTCCCTTAACCAGAACGAATGCCGTTGTTGAGACGACGGACCCACCGATGGAGTCGAACCCGCGTTCCCCGAGGTGGAGCATCGAGGATGGGGGGTTGGTGGCAACGATGAGCTTTCGCAACGCCTCGAAGGAGGAGATGAACATCCACGACTGCATCGTGATCATCGCTGTCGAACCGCGCTCAAGAGTGAGACCGAGGCAACGCTCGATGAACATGGCGAAAAGGTCGGACTTCGAATCCGGGAATTGCTCCCTGGCGAAGGCCGTCAGTCGCGCGTCCATGTTCTTGCTGCCCATGTAGGGAGGGTTGGCGACCGCAACGTGGTACCGCGAGGACAGGTACTCGGCCTGAAGCACAACCCGCTCTGCCCAGTCCAGAACGTCGGCCAGAAGGATGTCCCCACCATCGTCGAGCTGGGCGACGTGCCGCTTGAGACGTGCTGTTAGCTCAGCGTCAGGCTGGATCAGCGAGCCAAGGGTGTCGGCGTGCTCGAATTGGTTCCAGAAGACCGCCTCGGCGTGCTTGTCCCCACCACGGGTCAGCAGGAAGCCGATCTCGTCCGGCGTGAACTGTATCGGATCGAGGGCGCAGACGTTGGGCTCGATCTGCTTGTTGAAGAACGTCCGTTGCTTGGCGCGAGCCTTCATGGTCAAGGCGAAAGCTGCCAGTGCCCCAGCGCGTGGGTCGATCTCCACCCCGTAAAGGTTGTTGGTCAGGATTAGCGCAGGGATATCAGCCGGGGCGTAACCCTCTGCCTCGTAGATGGCGTACAGCAAGTCGAAAGCGTAGGTCAGCATGTGACCCGACCCGCACGCGGGGTCGACGACCTTGATCTCCTCCGGGCTGCCGATCTTAAGGAAGTCGGTCTCCTCGTCGACTGGGGCGATGTAGTACTGCATCTGATCGACCAAGCGTGAGGCCGGACGGTTGAGCATCCAGAGGCGTCCGAGCGAGTTCTCCACCAGGTAGCGGACGATCCAGTGCGGCGTGAACAGCTGAGTAGCTGCTGGGATCTCGTCTGCGCCAGCCTTCTTGTTCTTCTTGAACCCGGCGAAGACCTCGTCCTTCCGCTCCGAGATGTAGAACTGGTAGAGCCAGCCGATGACCTCGACGTCCTGGCAGACGTCAGTGGTGAGCACCTTAACGGCGCGGCTCGGTACCGAGTCGTCGGCCAGCAGGTTGGCCGGGATGAGCAACTCGGTGAAGTCGCCCTCCCGCTCGAACATGAACGGCATGGCGCGGTTCCAGTGGCGGCAGTAGTCCGCGAGCAGCAGGGCATAGGCCTCGCCCTGGGCGTCGTCACTACGGCGGGTGCCGTTGAGCAGGGCCGTGACCCTCTCGCGGGTTTTGCCCCCGACCATCGTGGTGTCGATGTTGCCGCGCTTGGCTTCGGCCAGGATCTCGGGCTGACCAGTCTCGACGCCGGCCTGCGGGGAGACGACGCCGACCCCGGTGTAGCCGTTTGCGTCCATGAACCGGAGGGCGATGATCCGGTTGAACCAGGTGTAGGCGACCTTGTCGGCGACAGCTGCCTTACCCTCGTCGCCGCCACCGGCGGCCGTGACGGCCTTCTCCAGGGCCTCGACGGCCTTGGGCTGCTCTACCCGCTCGGGCGAGGCTGGGGCCAGCACAACGGCGATCCGGGCGGTGACCTCGCGGATGAGTGCAGTGCGTGCCCAGGTCGCGAACGACTTCAGCGGTGCGGTTTCCATCAGAGAGAGATTCGCTTTCCGTCATTCAGGGTCTGGACGAGTGCCGCGCGCAAGGCGTCGATATAGCGGTCGACGTCCTCCTCCGTCTCCAGAACGCCCGAGACGCCGGTGGCCGACACAGTCTTGACCGACACGGTCTGCCTCGGCGGCGGGGCGCTCCCGTCATCACCGCCGCTCCCCTGCCGCGAGGCGGCAAGCTGGTCGAGCAGGCTTGGATAAACGGCCTCCTCGAAGGTCGAGCCGATCTCCCGGATGAGGGCGACTTGGTTCTGAGACCCGACCTGCCATATCACCTGGTCGACTCGCCGGCGCACGCTCGCCTGCGATTCTGGTGTCGCGTTGGCGAAGGACGCGTTCTCCTCGAGTCCGGTCTTGCGTACCTCGATCGTTGCAACGACGCCAGCGCGAACTGAAGCGACGACTTCGTCGATCTGGGTGCGCAGCTGGTCGGTGGCCTGCTTGAGCTGGGCCATCTTGTTGCCGCGGAAGGCGTTGGGGTCGTCCAGCGCCGCACGGACCGTCGCGTCACTTCCGGACGGCAGGTAGCCGAGGTTGCTGCTGTGGGTGGTCAGCAGGTCGGCGGCATCGTCGTAGATGGGCTTCTGCCCGCCGCTGAGGAACGCCCGGATCGGGTCGATGGTGCTCTCCTTGGCGTCGAGCAGGTCGTCGCCAAGGTTGAATTCGGTCAGGTACCAGTCGTCGGGCTTGCCGACCACCTGGTCGAGGAGGTCGACTGGGGCAGAGAGCTGGCTGACGAACGGGTACTTGGAACCCGTCATGGTTGCCTTGAGCTCGTCGCACTTGGCCCTCAGTTTGTCGGCGCCGTGCCGGGCCAGCTCCAGCGGATCCTTGGGGGTGTTGCCTTCGTCGAAGAAGTCAGTGCAGAACTTCCGGAAGGCAGCCACCTTGCGCTCATCGAAGGTCTTCTGGAGAGACACCACGGCGTGCGCATGCTTCTGGGTGTTGCGTAGAGCTGTGGCGATCTCGGAGCGCTTCAGCACGTTGCCGTCGACTGTGAGCGTGACCTTCGAGTTGCCAATGAGGTGGGCGATGACCACCTCGATCGAGGAGAGGTCCCAGCCGTTCGGCTTGGTCGTGAAGGTATCGACGATGGTCTTGACCGTGACCTGTTCACCTACCGCGTCCTTGCGCAGGACGAATGCGTGAACTTCGTCGGCTGGTGTGTCGAGCAGCGATACACCGGGAAGTGGCAGACCGCCGTCAGGGTTGGCTGCAGTGGTGATCTGCTGCTCGCTGTAGGTGACGCCTCCCAGCAGCCTCAACTGGGTGTACGTGCGGCTAATGAGGTCCTGGAATCCATCGGTCACGCGGACGAGCGCGTCCGGGGAACTGGAGGTGATGTCGGCGGCGTTGATGACCAGGGCGGACTTGCCCACCGAGGCCTTGACCCGCTCGATGAGTTCCTTCTCGCGGTCGATGTTCTGCGCACCCTTGGTCTGAAGTATCTGGCCCTCGATGGCCGAGATCGAGGCGCTGTGCTTGCGCTTGATGTACTTCTCGGTCTTGATCAACAGCCGCAGGTCCGACAGCACCCGGGCGTCCGGCTCAAGGATGACGCGTAGCTCGTCCTTGCCCGCGCTGTGCATGCGGATCTCCTCGGGCGTGTACGGGTACTCCGGCGAGATGAAGTGGACCGCCAGCTCGCGCTGCGGCCCGTGGGCCTGGTCATCGAGCTTGAAGCCGAAGGGGAAGTCCTGCCCGTTCTTGGCGTAGCGGATCTTGTTGGTCTTGATGACGTCGCCGGACAGGATCCTAAACAACCGGCCGCTGACCTCGGAGGCGTCGATGTCGACGTTCTTGATCTCCTCCTCGATGACCTGCTCTTCGTTGGTCAGGTACTCGTAGGTGTTGCCGCTTCGCTGGATGTAGGTCTGGGTCTCCAGAACGGCCAGCGCCTCTTTGACCTGCTCCGACAGGGCCGGAAGGTCGAGGCCGAAGCGGTCGTAGACCAGCACTGTGAGGTTGCGCGGGGTCGCCTGGAAGCCCTCGACGTACTTGACCAGGAACAACGCCTTGAGTAGGCGGATCGCCAGCTGGTTGTCGAGGTTGCGCTCGGCGACATCGATCGAGCGCTGGGCGGCCGACTTCAGTGAGGCGCGAATGCCGGCGAACATGCTGTCGAACGTGGCGAGCTGGCCGACCTCGACATTGCCGATTTCCTTGGCGACCTGCTGGACGACGCCCAGCATCGAGCGCTCGCCGACCGAACTGTTGCGCCCTTCGAAGACGTTGTGGTCCGAGATACCTTCGATCGCGGCCTGGAACAGCGGGAACTGGTAGCTGACGAACGGGTAGGTCCCAACGAAGTGGGCTTCGTCCGTGTAATTGCGGTAGGTCTTGGCCCCGTCGACGAAGTCGAACAGCGTCTTGAAGTTGGCGTGCTGGTCGGCGTAGATCGTGCTCAGCGCGCCCACGCCGGCGTCGTTCTTCTCCAGCAGACGCTTCCGGATAACTTCCTCGACGTCAGCGCTGGTGAGCTTGAGACGGGTCTTGAAGCGGGCCTGGATCTTGGAGAAGTCGTTGCCCTGCTGCCGGGTGCGGTCGCCGATGACCTTTTCCATGTCCTCCTGCGAGGTCACGACGACCCACGCCCGGCCAGAGCACTTGGTGTTGAGCGACTCGGCGATGGTCTGCAGGTTGAGCATCAACTTGGTGTCCGAGCCGATGAACTGGCCGACCTCGTCGACGAAGAAGTTCAGCCGGAAGGTCGGGTCGCCCTGCCTGTCGAGCCATACCTTGACCTCTTCGGCGAAGTCTTCGATCGAAACCGAGTACGAGGCGCTGTACTGCCGGATGATGCCATCCGCGGTCCCCCCGTTGACCTCGGCGAAGGCCCGGTCGATGCTCGGCCCTTCCAGGGCACTCTGCTCCCGCCCCTGCATCCAAGGGATGCTTGCGATGCGCTCGAACGCCTCCTGGAATGCCTCGTACTGGCCGCGGTTGTCCAGGTCGCGCTCGAACCGGGCGACGTGGCCCTGGTTGCCGTAGTAGCCACGGGACTCGTCGAAGACCTTGACGAACACCTTCAGCAGGGCGTCGGTCTGGTCCTTGCTGATCAGGGTGGCTTTCTGGTCGATGTTGAACAGCAGGCTCTTCGCCGGGATGCGGTCGGCCTTGTTGAGCAGGCCGGGCAGGAAGGCATCGGGGGCCTTAGCGCGGAAACTGTCGGAGACGTTCTGGCGCGGGTAGTCCTGGCCTTCGACGTCGCCCAGCAGGTGGGCGAGCATCTTGAGCATGTGCGACTTACCGGAACCGAAGAAGCCGGAGATCCACACGCCGTTGGCGTTGATATAGGAGGTGTATTCCTCGAGGAGGATCTCCAGGCCCTTGGCGGCCTCGTTGGTCAGGACGTACTCGTCGACCTCGGTGCCGAGGTGCGCGGCGTCATCGGCCTTGATGACGCCCTCAATCGGGCGTTGGATGTCCTTGGCGAAGATCTCGCTGAGCTGCATCGCGCTCATGCCTCCTGTTCCAGGATGTTCTTGGCTCGGTAGTACTGGTCGTCCTTGAGCCGACCGAACAGCACGAGCGATGAGCCCAAAGTGTCGGATTGCTCGTAATGTCCCGGGAAGAACATGAGCATCGGCTTGCCCTTGACCACCGAATGCAGGTTGTTCAGCACGTTGTGCGAACGGATGTACGGGAAGGCCTCACCGATGCCGGTGAGGAAGAAGATGTCGAACTGCTCCTGCGCGAGCCGGTCGCGGATCGCCGGGGCGATGTGCAGCTGCGGGTCGAGCATCCCCTGGAGCATCTCGCGGAAGTCGGCCTTGTCGAGATCCGGCTCGGCGGCTAGGACCCGATCCCACACACCTCGCTCCTTGAGCAACTCGACTGACAGGTCGTAGAGGTTGATCTCAAGGACCATCACTCCAGCCGTTGAGAGCCGATTCTTAACACGCTTCTTCGCTGCCGCGACTTCGAGCGCGTCCTCCGGCAGGTACGGGTAGATGAAGAACGCAATCTCGTTGCTCAGGCCCTCCATTCGAAGGAAACGGTTGCCGCTCATCACCCTGAACAGGTGCTCTTCATGCTCGGTCAGAGACTTCGCCACCTTCACTGGCTCGTACCCCGCCGCTCGAGCCGCGGGGTTGGGAAGAACCGGAGGTCGCTTGGCATACGGGCATCGAGCTTCGCAACAACCCTCTCGGACAGCAGAGCCGGAAGGATGAATCTGGTCTCGGACAGCAGTTCAGCCTCCTGCAACATCTTGAACACATTCGAGCGCAACTTCAGCAGTGTTGAATCCTTGATCGCGGCCAGCTCCTCATGCCACAGCGCCTTGGTCCGAACGAAGCTGTCGAACTCCTCGTATCCCAATGTCGAGGCGAGCAGCAGGAACCTCTCTCTGACGACTTCCTCGGCGAACTCTCCAATGAATTGGTAGCGCCGGCAGGCGGCCACCCACATGAGGTGAGCGCGCTCTGAAGCAGTGGCATCCGCGAGCAGCTCGACCTCGCCGTCCACCAGCGCCGAAAGCCGCTTCACGGCTTCTCGTGCAAGGCGGACGCTGGTGCGATACGTACGACCTTGAAGGACGTTGCGCTCGATGGTGATGTCGCGTGTCTGCTCCCAGTCGCGGATGTCGAGGTAGAGGGGGGCGACCACCGTGGCCTCGCGTACGAGGAGCGTGCCGGTCGTGAAGGAGAGCGCATAGCGGCGGGACGCAGTCGACGCTGCAAGCACTTGACGCCACCTCCCGTCCTCGACCTGCTCGGAACGCGCACCGGTCGGTGCGCGTCGAAGTCCCATTTTCGATCCTAAGCGCTGGCGCAGGTCAGGGGAGCTGGCACGTGATGCACCACGCAGCCGACCGAGTGCAGCTGTCTGCCCTCACGAGCATGGTCGTCATCATCACCGGCCTGCTCCAGTGACAAGGCGCGTCAAGGGGTGAAATCGCGGGTGATGTTTGCGTCGCCCAACGTCAACGCCATCTGTCGTGTCGGTGCCGCACGCTCACGGGACTACGGCAGGTGCAGTTAGTACTGCAGCAGCACTTCACCCCGGCGATCCCCCTGCTGTGTTCATCCGCTGATTTTGTTGATGTGCCGCCCTGGTCTGGGCTAATGTCTCGCTTCAAGGTCATGAGCGACCAGCGATACGCCCTCCGCGTGCTGGTCCGGCAACCGCGCCCCTGTGCGCACGGTGCCCCAGGAGGAAGACCAGCCCACCCCGCACGGCGGTGGGAAGAGCGACAGGAGCATCATGATCACCCTCGTCCACGAGTCCGGCTTCGTCCAGAAGCAAACCACGGGCGACGAACGCCTGCGAACCATGCAAGAGCGTCGCTACCTCCTGGAGCGTGGTCGGCTGTGCTCTGCCTGCCTGACCGGCACCTGGCCCCTAACCCAGTTCCGGATGACGCAATATCTGTGCGATGGCTGCCTTCGATTCGACCTCAAGATCACTCGCCTGGCAGAGGCCGACACCCGGGCGGTCACGCTCACCGAGACCCAGCGCACGGAATCTCTGTCCTACCGATCGGCCCAGTTACGTCACGCTTTCGCCGCAGCCACGGATCTCGGCCTGCTGGTCATGCCGATCGGGGACGGTCGGGTCCTTGCCGCCCCGGACCTCGCTCAGGTTCTACCGGACGACGCTACGGCGGCCGCTCGACGCTTTGCCTCCTGGATGCGCGCCGTCGCCCCCGAGGCAGCGTCCGAGCGCGATGCCACCCTGTGCAGAATCGATCAGTTCGTTACCGACGACGACGTGACGGACTGATCGGCGAACCGTGCCCCAACGGGTCGGGCGCGTCGCCACGACGGCCGCGATTGCGAACTTCACGGCGTTCCACAGGGACACGACGCCCCCGAGTGTCGTAAGCATCGCCATCGCGTCCGACGACGGCGTCCAGTGCCACAGGGCGTATGCAACCGCGATATAGGCAGGTGCCAGCGTGACGGCAACCGGCGCGGCCCAACTCTTGCCCGAAGGAAGGAGCATCCGCACGAGGAGCCGGCTTGTCGGCGTGAATGCGGCGTACGACTAAGTCAGGGGCCTCGTGGGCACATCGCCATTGACGATCGTCGTCCGGCTGCCATGTACGCATCAGCAACCGCTGCTCGTTTTCGAGCGTGATCTGATACTTGACCGCGTCGGGCGTCATGACACTCCAATCCCCGGCTCTTCGAGCGTCAGGCCGAGAGTTGCAGCAAGCCGCGGACGGACTCACAGCATCGGCTCCGTCGCACCGGTCTCCCAACGGGCGACCGTGGACCGCTGCACCCCGAGCGCGGCAGCAAGCGCCTCCTGCGTCAGCCCGGCGATGCGTCGCCGTTCGACGATGAACGGACGGCGCACTCGCACGATGTTCGCAACCTCAGCCATCTGAGCCACCCCTGGGCGAGTTTGCCGTGGCCGAAGTGCGCGGCTCCCTGCCGAGCCAGAAGCCGGGCGGCGTACCCGCGTCCACGTAGTAGCGCGTCACCTGGTCCGGTGCCGTGCGGCCCCCGTCTGCGTTAACGACAGACTTGAGCACGTAGGCGTACCCGTGCCCGGGGGACCTTGCGGATCGACATCGTCATGGCGCCACACCCCCTCGTAGAGGAGGTGCTCAACGCCTACACGGAGCGCTCGGACCACTCTGCCAGGCGAGTAGCCAACCGAAACGCAGTCCCGCAGCCTCAGTCCAAAACTGGCCACGACCATCGAGTCGAACAATCGGGAGAACAGGCCCACCTTGCGTCATCGTGGGCCCGCAGTTCAGGCTGTGACTTGAGGTTCACCCGCGCTTCACCCGGCATCATTCTCGGATTGCTTCCTCCGATCAGACAGGATCTTCGTGCGCCAGGGCGACGAAGGCGCAGAAGATCTGACTCGACCGCCTCGTCGGCACCCGCCGTCCTGGTAACCACCCGGCCGCCAGGAAGAGCGATGCCCTCGATTTCGTCAACATGACGGCAGGAGTGCTGGAGACATGAAGCTGATCAAGAACATCCTCGGAACCATCGTCGTGCTCGCCTTCGTCGTGGCCATGGCCTGGTTCATGGTCTCGCTGCTGCTGACCCTCGGCCACAACTCGGTGATCGGGTGAACACTGACGTCGTCCGGAAGTTCCGCCGGCAGATCCCCGAGGCGCACAGGGTCTCGCTCGACACCCGGATCCAACGGTCGTGGAGCCAAAGAGTCGACGCAATCCGGACCGCCTTGCGCGCAGGCAACGAAGCAGTTGATTCCGCAGCGAGAAGGCTCATGAGTGTTATTGCTCTCACAGCTGTCGTGGCAGCGTCGGTCGCCGGCTGCACCACAGGAAACACCTCGCCATCAAACCCAAGTACCGACGTCGTGTCCGTTCACGATCTCGACCAAGCTTCATGCGAGAACCGCGGGGCGGTGTGGACCGGGGCCGACGGTGGCTGTCTGACTCCCCAGCAAGTCGAGAATTGGAAGACCTCGGGCTGCAGTGATGAGGAGTACAACACCTGCGAGGAGATGGGCTTTCCTGACTTCTGGGACCTGCACGACGAGAACGGCAACCCCAACGCCGACGAGGATGGGTCTGCCGGCAGTTGGCTCGCTGACGAACTGAGTGGCGGTCCAGCGCCAGCCGAGCGCACCGAGGAACCGTCGGTGTCGACGTGGACATGTCACTACTCGGCCTCTTATAACAACGACTGGCATGACGACGTGGTCTGCAGCAACGGAGCCGAGTCGGAACGGCCCTACCTTCGCGAGTGGGACCACTACGTGACTGAAGCCGAGATCATGGAGTCGGCGCGCGAGTACGAGGTCCACCTCAATGGAGGGTGACGGCGGCCATCGAAGAGGTAGAGGTGAGCCGTACCGTCAGCGCAGGAGGACGGCCATGATGACCTCATGAGTGGGAGTCAGGGCATAGCCCCTCGGGTGCAAACGTGTGAAGGATCCATCTTGCTCAGCAGGACCTGACGGCGTCCGTCATGCTGGTCCCAGTTCATCCTTGACGCAGGACGTGTGGCTCGGAGCTCCCATCGGAGTCCAGGGTCGTCCGAGGGCGACGTCCACTAACGACGTAGTTTCGCAACCTGCCAAAGGGTGTACAACGCGATTCCCACCATAAATCCCGCCCAGTCGGCATGACCCTGAAGGAAAAGCCATACGACGGTGCCGATGTATCCCAGTGACAGCCAGATCTTCCAGCCCCCTACGAGGACGTAAACCGTCCCGACGAGGAGTTGCACGAGTCCCTTGCCGAGCCGGCTCGCTACATAAACTGGATAGCCATGGTCCGGGTTGCTAAGCAAAGGCAGGCCTGCGTCATCGCGAAGGAACCACCCGACATGGTTGAAGACCTTCCGCCAATGCCGCATTGCCCGGTTGATTGATCGTTGGTAGCCCCCCGTGCCGAGTTGCCGCTTGGCAGCCATTGCCAGGTGTTTCTGAGCAGCGGTCACGGCGTGCTCTAGATCTCGAAAATCGGCGCTATCAGTTTCCTGCGCAGCCTTGGCGGCTGGCGAGGTGTACGTCAGCCGCCCCAGCTCCTCCAACGCCCCTGACATCACGCGATCACTGCGAAGCCTGATACAGCCGTCTCTGTAGGTGCCAGCCTTCCGGGAGGAGTACGCGCGATCCACACGTGCCTTATACAAAGGAAGCTCGTGGGTGATCGTGTCGCGCGCACGCATGCGCCGATACGTCGCTTCTGCAGCAGCCTTCGCTGCGAGCTCATTCCGCTGCTGTGTGAGGTAGCCGGCCTGCAGCTGGCGAGCAGCCCCGTTGCGAGGCCAATAGGTTCCGGCCAAGTTGTACTCGAAGAGCGCAATATCAAGCCTGTTTGCGTCTGAGATCGAAGGCGCGGTGTATCCGGAGCGCGCGTAGAACACCGACCGTCCCGTCCCAGACACGCCCTTGAGCTCGCGGACATACCTCGCACCGACGGGATTGCCATGATCCTTCACCTGTGCAACACCCTCATGCGCATGTACGTCAATGCCGCCATCGGCACCCGCGCCGCTGAGCCGCACGTTCGTGAAGCCGAGCACCTTCTCCATGTGATCTGCCGCAGCGCGCTCGGCGGCTTCCCAGCTGTCGATGTAGACACCCAACTGGACTCCCGCGTCGGCAACGCTCATGTGGAGAACCGTACTGACGTACACGCACGTGAGTGACCGCCAAGGCGCTCACCAGCGGGTGAAGTAAGGCGCAAGACAAGAACGGTGGGATTCGACGGGGTGCGCCTCCCACCTGCGAAAACACAGAGGTGCGTCCAGAGGGGCGCCCAGCACGGGGTGCGCCTGAGGGTGCGCCTGCCGGCCATCGTGGAGGCCATGACGACGCCCGCCGTGCGCGGCTTCCCCTTGCACAACCTGACCCGACCGGTAGTAATGGTCTTAGGATGCGGTGCGAAAGTGCTTGGCACACTATTTTGCGGCTCTCGCAGTGGGCCCCCGACCCGGTCTTTCCCGGTTTCCTAGCGCCGCTGCTACTGACGTCCGAGGTGCAGCGGGCCAGTCGGACAGGTCACCGACGCCACCCAGACCGCCGAGTACGAGGACGTCCTCACCCAAGAGGCTGCGCTCGCGGCTGGCCATGGCGTGCTCCGCACGACGGGTCTCCTCACGATGTCCGCGACAGGCCTCGATGCGCTGGAGCACTCAGCAGCCGCGGTCGAGCAGGCTGCAATCCAGGCGGGGTGGGAGACGGTGACTGTGGGGGCAGCAGGCTGTCGCACACGCAAGAGCTTCCTTGGGCTACTGACCATCTAGAAACCACCTCGGAAGGTGCCCGGGCCCCTAACCGGACTCATTGCGATCACACGCCCGACCTGGTTCCGGAGTTTCGCGCGTTCATTCGCACGCCGACCCGGCCCATTAGTCCTCATCGAAAGGCATATCTGCCAACGGACCTAGAAGGGCGTTTCCGAGCATCCTTACGATCCCGCCAACCTCGCTATGTCGTTTGATCGAACGGCGCTCTCGCTCGGAGAGTGCCGCCCAGAGTGGAGCGAGTTCGGCCAAGTCTAGCAACTTTATCGATGCCGCTCTAAACTCCGCATCAACCCTCTTCATCTGATTTACATAGAACGCAGCTATAGCAAAACAACCGAACGCGATCAGCCCTCCAAATAGGGCCCAATCAGGCTGCATTGCAAGAACAACCGCACCACACGTCGAAAGAAAGGCCAGCGGCGCCCAGATACCATATCGGCCGATCTCGCGCCGCCATGCCAGACGGATGGCGGCACGTCGACTGTCGAGATAAGACTCCCATTCGGGACCGGGAGTGCCATTAGAGGAGAAGTAAGGGCGAACTCGCTCCAAGAGGAACGCGTTAGCACGGAATCGACGATCTGCGCTCACTCCAGCAGGATCCCACCAGCGGACGCCCCTGGCAGTGGTAGCAAGGGGTGAAGTTGGCCCGAGCCCGAGCGTCTGCACTCCGGCACGATCGGCAACGATGCGACCCTGGTCACTCATCAGCTTCACGACGCCGACGAACGGCTTTTCGACACGACGGTCAGGATGTCTCAACAGACTTGACGATGGCGTGTGTCGCATCGATGAGCTGCTGGACCGTCGGCCGTGCGACCTTCTTAGCGCGGTAGAGGAAGTTGGGGTCGTACTTGTTGAAGCCGCGCGGGCTCCCGTCCGCAGGCAGCGCTGGCCGAACCGCTGCTGCCTCCGAGCCGAAGATCGGGTCGATGGGCGCGAAGTCGAACCACTCCTCGTGCTCGGCTGCGAAAGCGCGGCGGGCGTCGAGGTTCTCAGGGCCGCTGAGGCTTGACGAAACGATGAGGGCGCGACGGAAGTCACCACCTTGCATTTGCCAGCCGACGGCGCCATCGATCTCAACGGAATTCATGGGCACGTTGCGAAACCACTCGATCAGCGGTTGCCCCTTGGAAAAGCCGCCCTTGGCTGATCCTCCGTGGTCCTTGGTCTCGGCTGCGATTGTCTCGGCTACACAGTGAGCTCGGAACTTGCGCAAGCGCATGGCGAGTTTCTCGTCACCGACGGCCGTTTCGAGCTCGAGCGGGAGATCGGCTGGTTCGCCCAGGTCCTGAACGATAACCGCCTCAGCCAGGCCGGCAAGGACACGGATGACCCGCGTGTACCTGTCTACGGTCTCAGCCTCGTATGACGACGGCGTGCGGGCCATCGCGTGCTCGATCCGGTCGGCCAACTCGTCGTAGCCGAGGAAGGTCCACCCGGGAAGGCTGTCGATCCAGTTGGGTTTGAAGACGCTGAGCAGGACCGCCGTGCTCGACCCGAGTCCTTGCGCTTCCCAGGGATCAAGGACGTCGTGGCGGTACCGGTCGAGTTGCTCGACGGTGGGAACCGAGAAAACCTTGTTCTCGATAGCCAATCGTTCCTTGCCGGGGAACGTCATGATCAGGTCGAGGTCGCGGTGCTCACGCTGAACGTCGCGAGTCTCCTGGATCCCTGGCGGCAGGTCTGAAGCGAAGACCTCCTCAGCTGCCTGGGGAAATGCCTTGAAGAACCACGCAAGCAGATTGCTGTGGAACAGCTCAAGGCTGCCGTACATGATCGCCGCCAGCGGCTCTGCCCGTAGCCGGCCTGCAAGATCGGACAGTTGTGCCACCAGTCTGACCTGGGCGCCCGACTGCGAACGGAGATTTGCTCCATCGCTGATCGGTTCGGCCTCGACTGGCATTGGAGTCGATCGATGTTCCGCCGAATCTGGAACGAAACGTGCCGCACCACCGAGCAGGTCGCTTGTCACTGCTTCAGCTGGTTGTGCTGACCAGTGGTCCCGGCCGGTCGCGCCGTATCCGCGGACAAGTGCGTCGACGATCGCGTTGCTGGCGTCGGCCAGCTGGCCGGGCAGGTGGAGGAACAGGGAGAAGTTCTCATTCCCATTTCCCGGGACGGGCGCGCCCCATCCCAGGGCTTCCAGTGCCTTGACCTGTGTGTCCGCCAGAGCAGCGTGGGCCGGAAGGAACTGGTTGCTCACCGCGTCCAGATGGAGCCATGGCTCGACGATCTGCCCCTGCACGTAGCACTCGACGCCTGGGTGACGGTTCGACTCGAACGAGATCTTGAACGACTGCGCGCCGAACTCTTGATGCGTCTGCACGACCTGCTGCACGGCTGCTCTCACCGAATCTAGGCCGTCGTTGACCAGCCCCGTGCCAGCAACAGGCTCAGGCGATGTGCCCAGTAGCGCTGCTGCGACATCCGCGACACGACGACGTCGCGCGTACTCGACGCCAACGTCGACTACCCCGGCGGGTCCCCAGGCCCGACCGCCGTCATGCACGAGCGCGAGCGCTTCACCACCACGCTCCAGCACCCAATACTCGTACACCTCCCGCGGCACATCGGCATCGAAACCACCGAAGTCCGGAAGATGCGCCGCGAAACGGTCGGGGACTGACAAACCTGAGGAGATATCGGAGGAGTCCAGAAACAGACTCCGGCACCGGATCGGGAGTTCGTCAAACATCGTCATCGTCACCACGTGGGTGACCAGCCGGTAGGTAAGCGACCGCGACACGGACCCGCCTGGCTGCTCGGGCGCATAGCTTGCCGCCGCGTCGAGCGCGTCGACGAAGGTACGAAGGCGCGGCGCTCGAACAAGATCGAGCCAGGGCGTGTCCGAGAAGGTGCCCGGCCGTGTCGTCGACTCGCCCAGATGCGCCGCTCCTCCTGGAGTGCGATTGAACGACCAGACCCAATCGAAGACCGAACTATCGCGATCCCCCAGCCAGCGACCGACCCACAGCCGATCCGACTGCCCTCCACTCGGGCGGACCTCGACGATCTGCAAGTCCGGATGACGTCGTACGAGCTCGCTCGTGACCGCCCATGACGCTGCATGAGCCCACCAATCCTGCACGTCGGTCACGACTCCTCCTACCTGCCGATACGAATCTCGACCACGGTAGGACGACAACCACAGTCACGGCGGGCCGCGCCGAGAAGTTCATCCGGCCCTGCCCCGCCGGTGAACCGAGAACCGAAGGCGCCAGCACACCTCCTCGAAAGACATCACCACGCGGGATGAGCAGATGGGGAGACGTAATGACGACGCTGGAGGACCGACTGGTCGAGAATGACGTCGATGTCGTGGGGCATCCTGCGTTTGACGGGTCGCCGACGCCCAATCCTTCGCCAGAGTTCCCGCCAACCAGCGGTGCACGGCGAGTCACGCCAATCAAGAGCTCACTCGGCCCCCGCGACGGTGAAGCGGATGTGAGCGGCCATGGACCTGCTCGACGAGCTCGACCTCCTCGACTCTCCCGCCACCGACTCAGCCACCAACGCGCGCGTCCCACGCGATCAACGCTGCCCCGACTGCAGCAAGACCGCCCATGGTCCCGCCGGCGCACTCAACGCCAGCAGCTGGCGCACCGACGCCGGGCACCTGGTCGTCTCACACTGCGACTGTGGTCGCTACCTCTGGTACGAGGTCCACGAGCTCGCATTCGGACCACCGGGAGGCCTGGCTGACTGGGAGACCCTGACCACGCTGGACGACGGCACCTTGTTCATCAAGCCCCTGGGCCCCTGCTACACCGCAAACCTCCCGCCACGCCCAGCCGAACGGTGGGTACCCGCAGCCGGGTTCCCGTACCGACCAAAGCCCGGGGCCGATGACGCCGCGACCGCTCGCTGGCACTCGCACCTCGAACGGGTACGGGCCGCACAACGCGACCACGAACCGCCGTCGGGCACACCCGGGCCCAGCCAGGCACGTCCAGCGCCGACGCGCAAGCGCACCTTACGAACGGACGGAACGCCCGCCGCGGGCCCTTAGGCGAACAGAGTCAGCCATGGCAACCGCGGAACAGCTGGATCTGGAGGACGCCGACGCGATAGAACACCACGCCACCCTCGACGCTGACGCCGGGTACGCGCTTCTCGCTGAGAAGACCTGGGCCGCGCTACGCGCCCTCGGAGTCGAACGGGGGCGGATGCTCTTCCTTGGCGACCACGCCCACACCTTCACCGGCATCCCCGTACCCGACACGGTCTACGGTCACCAGGAGGAGGCCGTCAACCGAGCAGGTGGCGTGTCCTTGGCCCTGCCGTCTCAGCAGGAAACTTGCCTTCGAGGTCTCGGATTTGCGGCCGAGCGCCAGCGTTAAGTAGGACTCTGACGAGGTCCGGATCATCGACAGACGCGGCGAAGTACAGCGGTGTCGACCCGAGGGTCGTCTGCCGGTTCACATCGGCACCCGCAGAGATGAGCAACTGGACTCCGTCATGGTCCCGCCGCTCGATCATCATGTGTAGCGCCGAGTGCCCGAATCCGCCGCCGCCCAGGAAGATGGCCGCGTTAGGCGCGTCGACGTCGGCACCCGATCGGATCAACTCTCGAGCCACAACCCTCCGCTCGTCAACGAGTGCCGTGAGCAGCGGCGTCTCCCAGTGCTGGATCGGGTCGCCGTATTCGATCAATGCGGAACCGTTGATTGGCGCGCCTTGGCGCAGCAGCAACTGGACCTCCGCCGCGGTCTCGACGTAGTGCAGCCCGTAACTTCCCTCCCGAGCACCGAGCTCACTGACAAGTGAACGGGACACGAAGGCCTGTTGTTCGACGCGAGCCGCGTCGAGCGACGCGTATTCCACCATGAGACGGGTACGAACGGCCTCAGGGTCGTGCGAGTCCCCCACACCGCTCCAGACCGTCGCGCGTCCATACGGCGTGAGGTACACGACGCCCCAGCCGTCGTGCACATTAACTGCCTGACGGACGCGCTCGACTGGAGGGAGCTCGATCCTGCCATTGACACGCCGAAGCAATGCGTAGCCTGCGTCGTACATCGGCTTCGGGTCCGCACCGCCCCGGAGCAGCTCAACGATGACTTTCTCGAAGTCGGTGGCGGACGTTCCCTGGGGTCGCCGGGTGCCGGGAACCGCCAACGTGGCGGCCGCCATGAGCGGGGTTGGACTAGTTCCGTGCTGAGGACGATTGGCGTCGGCACCAAGCGAGATCAGCAGCCGGGTCGTCTTCCCGTGCCCCCTCGACGCGGCGTAATAGAGGACCGGATCGCCGTCATTGTCGACCGCGTTGACGTTGGCTCCCAACTCCCGAAGGGCCATGAGAGCGCCATTCTGACCTGCACCAGCGGCCAGCATCATCGCGGTGACGCCCCCGACGCCCCCGGAATCCACCGTCACGCCGTACTGCCCGAGCGTGGCGATGCCGCCGCTCCATCCCGCCTCCGCCAATGCGTGCAGGATCGTGAACCCAGGCATGCCCGAAGCCGATGTGCTGCGTGCATTCGCGTCAGCACCCCTGGACAGGAGCAACTCGAAGAGGCCTGCGTTCTGGCTTCCGGACACGTAACGCAGTACGCAGTCACCGTCGTCATCGACTGCGTGGATGTCGGCGCCACGATCGAGCAGGCCGCGAACCTTGACCTCGTCGCCGATAGCAGCCAGGTGCATCAGATCGGTCTTGCCCGCGGCCCGTTGGGGAACCAGCTGGCGCTGCCGCACGGAGTTGGCCGCTACGTCGTTGATGGGCGCCTCGGCGGCTGAACGTTGGTCGGCATCTTCCGCGCCTCCTTGCCTCTGACTGGAGAGTTTGGTGGACGCTTCACCAACTGTGCGGCGGCGACTGGAGTTGGCTTGCTGGCGCTCAGCCTCCTTCCGCTTGGCACGGAAGCCCGCGATTAGCGCCGCCGCGACCAACAGCGTGAGGATGACGACAATCACGGTGGCACCCGATTCCATGGCGTGAAGTTATCGGTGGGGCGACCATGTAGGAAGCGATCAGCGCCCGCCAGCAGCAAGATCACCCTCGGCGTGCCGCGCCTCGATCCTCACGGTCAGTGCCGGCCGTGAGGAGTCTCGACCCACCCGACTGGCGCATGACCAGCACTGGTCCCCCTCCGAGGCATGGGTCAGATGCCGTCGAGCATCACTCGCAGGTATTTCTCGTTGTCCGGACGAGCGGTTCCGAGCCCGGCCCCCTGCCAGGCAGCGACCTCGCGTGCGGATGCACGCACATCGGCGTTGGTTTGGTTGATGTAGATGCGGCGGTCGCCCTCCAGGCGCACGACCTTCCCGTAGCCGCGCCAGGCGGCGGCCGGGTCCTCCAAAGTCAGCCCCAAAGCCGCGCACACACGAACGAGCGGCTCGACATCCCTCTGGGCCGGACCCGGAACGGGCTCTTGCAGGGAGTCCGGTCGCGGTGAGGCCTTCGTTGCACCGCCGATGCCGTGGAGGTCGTCCCTCTGAGAGCCGTCAGACGGGTCGTGAATGATAACCAGCGGCGCAATAGCAGCGGCCGGCGAGGTTCCAATGCCCTCGAAGGGAGACACACCTACCCGCCGAAACTCATGCGCGAGCGCAGGCAGCACCTTCTGCCACCGGCCACGCCTAGCATAGGTCGACGGGTGCCCGACCATCAGCAGCGGCACTGTACGGTCCAACGCCGTTACACGAGCCTGTGCCGACCTGAAGATGCAGGCATCCGACAGCCCGTTCGGCGTGAAGATCTCCGGGGGCGGAGCGTTTACGGAGTAGGTCCCAGTGTCACAGTGCTCGGCGACGAACAGCTTGTGGGCCCCACTTCCTAAGAGAAGGATCGCGCGGGGATTGACCGCCTGCAGGATCTTCCGCAGTACGGGTGCGCTCTCGTGCGCCGCGACCTTCGGACTCACGGATAAAGCGCTGGAGCTGCGCGACCGACGAAATATCACGTTAGTTGCTGGCACCTGTCTCACTTCGTCTTCTGACGAAGTTCCCAGAGTCGTCGAGAGCAGGTCGTGCATCGGCCCTGCCAGCGAGTACTGGCGACCATAGTGGCGAAACATGACGTAGTCATGCTCCCCGTTCTCGAAGAACGACTCCGATGCGTTCAGGTCGGAACCATCCGTCTCGCCACCCGGGTTTAGACCGAGGACGAGCAGCGGGAACGGATGGATGTGCGAGTAGAAGATCTTGTAGAACCGCCGTTCCGTGATCCCTGATCCCGCACGGAACTCCGCATCCAAGGCACGCATGTCGACCGGCACCTCGTGCGCATCGGTGGGATCGGCCGTTGGCGTGTGGCCGCTCGTCATCGTGAACCAAGCGGCACATCGGCGACGACTTCCCACTCGTACATCTGGTTGTCCCGGTTGAGGCGGATGAGCTGGACCGTCGTGATCGGGATAGCAACCGAGTCGAGGTCTCGCAGTAGGGCAACCTGCTCACGGATCCGGCCGATCGGAAAGTCGGCGTTGCTGTAGGCGATGGAGACGTGTGGGTAGAACTCCGGGCGCTCAGGAACCTCGTCCCAGACGTCCACGACGTCCACGACGTCCACCTGGATGTTGTCGCGGACCGCGCTCACTGCGGACCAAGGACGGACTAACAGGCCAGTCGCTTCGTCGTCGGCTTCGATCAGGCCGAGGGACAGATCGAAAGCAGGGACCGTCGCGAGTCGCTTGGTTGCAGCGCGGGGAATGGCGTCGACATCATCGTCGGAGACCTCGTCCGTGAAGCCGAGCCCCTGCATCGTCAGGTGCAGCCAACGGTGTGGGATGGGCTCGAGGCTTCCCACGCCCACTGGCCCGTCCTGGAGTCGGGCTACGAGGTCGTGCAGGAGTACGGCGGTGGCGTCGTCAAACGTAAGGCTCCACGTGTAGAAGGAACGACCGACGGACCAGTCGGGACGCCACCTCCAGTGGTTTACAAGGCGTTCCAAGCGCACGAACTCCTCCCAGCGGGCGGCGAAGCTTTCCAGTTCAGGTGCCGGCATGCGCATCCTCCAGGGCCGTACTACGCCCGGAGATCAGATCCCGGACGTCACGAATCACAGGCAGAGCCTGCCACGGAGCAGTGGCTTCGATGAACTCCTGGCACCCGAAATCACCCCGCAGCACTAGCAATCGGCAAGGGTTCCCGGGCTAGTGATTTTCCCGCCCTGATGGCCGTACGACGCAGGTACCCGCGTTCGTCGATGCTGGCCTCGTCACACCAGTCGGACCCGCACGATGGCGCGCCTGCGGCCGCATCAACCGGTGGCAGCAGGTCCCTGACCTCACACCTCAAGCCTGACGGCCGGGCCTGTAGGCGCGGCGGCGAATCCTCCAACGCCGACCGCCATCTGTAGCAACAGGTTCACCAAACTGCTGGCCCACCCCCCGCCACCAAGCGGTCCCCCTGGTCTCGTGAGGCCTTCCAATCCAAAGCGCCACTTTCCCGTTGTGGAAACCCGACCCCCTTGCCCCACCGACACACACACCGAAGAATCGAATGCGACAGCAGGCCGGCCAAGGGGGAGCAGCCATGAAGGTAACCACGCTCGCGAGCACGTGCGACAAGAACGACTGCCCGACGATCTACGAGACCGACAGGGGCACGATCCTGGTACAGGGCGAGACCCCGGCTGACCACGGTCTGACGATCCCGTCGCACGAGACCCTGGTCGAGATCCCCTTGGATCTGATCCGGAAGGCGTTCGGTGGCCGGCTTGGCGCCTAAGACCCTGGGAGACCTGTTCGACCAGTTCCAGCGCGAAGCCTTCCGGCTGGAGACCCTCGACGACTACAGCCGGTCCGGCAACGTAGACGCCTACCAGTTGTTTGTTGACAGCCAGGACAAGCCCGCCGACTACAACACGGACTGGCTCGACGAAGTCCGCAGCCACACCGGCGCTGGTCAGCGCATGTACCGCGTCCATGTTCTTCGCCGGCCGCTGACGCCCTACCTGCGCTTCGAGCTCGGCTGGGGCTACGTCACCAATGCCACGGCGGGCGAGGAGTTCTTCATCCTCGACGTCACTGACCAGCCCACGCCGCTACCTGAACATGTCGGGGACTTCTGGCTCTTCGACTCGACCACGCCGGCCAGGTTCAATTACAGCGACGGCAAGTTCATCGGCGCCGACGTGCTGGCAGATGACCACGGCCCGGAGTACGTCGCCTACCGGGAGACCGCCTTGGCGCACGCAGTGCCGTTCGCAGACTGGTGGGCGAAGTACGGCGAGTGAACCGTTCCGAGCTGGGCGCAGCGCTGCGGACTCTACGGCAGGCCTCTGGTACGGAGGCCAAGACCGTGGCCCGCAGCTCTGTCATGTCAGCGAGCAAGCTGAGCAAGATCGAGACGGGCAAGCTCTCCCCTAGCGCAGACGACGTCGACCGGATCCTGACCTCCATCGGTGTTTCCGACGAGGTCAAGGCGGAGTACATGGAGGCCGCTCGTGCGGTGGCCACCGAGGCAACGGCTTGGCGCCTGATCCAGCGTGCTGGTCTACACAAAGCGCAGAAGCAGCTGCAGGCCGTCGAGGCCGATATGGATCTGCTGCGGGTGTTCCAGCCCGCGCTCGTGCCAGGTCTGCTGCAGACGCCGGAGTACATGCGAGCGATCTTGTCTCGGCACGACGACCTCACCGAAGAGACGGTGCGACGCACCATGAGCGCACGGCTCGAGCGCCAGGAAGTCCTCTACGACGAGGACAAGACGCTGCGCTTCGTCATTACCGAACCGGTCCTGCGGTGGTTGATCGTGCCGACGCCGGTCATGGTCGGGCAGCTGGACCGACTGGTTTCCCTGACTCGGCTGCCAAACATCGGCCTGCGGGTCGTGCCGCTGGCTGGCGCTCAGCGGGATATCCCTAACCACGCCTTCGTCGTCCGCGACGACCGCTCCGTGAGTGTCGAGACCGTGCATGCGAAGGTCGTGGTGACCGACCCCCGAGACGTCGCTCTCTACGTCACCAAGTTCAATGGGTTTGCCGAGCACGCCGTGTCTGGCGAGGCTTTGAAGCCATTCCTCGAAGGCATCCGAGATGACCTTTTGCGGCAACGGGAAAGCGGCTAGTACCGACCCGATAAGGGCCTCAGGATCATTCCCAGAGCAAGTGCACCTGGGGAGGTCCGACAATGGAAAAGCCACCGGCAGGAACGGCAACGCATCTGATTGCGCTCGACATCGACGGCACGCTGATCGGTCGGGACGGCAAGGTGCCGTCTGCGACGGTGCAGGCGTTGGAGCTGGTGCGCGCCAGTGGACATCACGTCGTACTCGCGACCGGAAGGTCGCTTGTTGGGCTGCTCGCAGCCGCCCGGAGGCTGGGCCTGACCGAGGGCTGGGCCGTCTGTTCCAACGGAGCCTTGACGGTACGCCTAGACCGAGCGGCATCGTCAGGACACGAAGTGGTGGAGGCCCACACCTTCAGCCTGGGATCGGTAGTCCGCCAGGCGAACCGGCTGTCGCCCGGCGTAGCCGTTGCAGTCGAGGAGGTCGGCTGGGGTTGGCGCGTGAATCACGAGTTCGGCGCTGGACTGCTCAACGGACCCCAGAAGCTGACGCCGCTCGAAGATCTCCTGGCCGGACAGGCTTCGCGGGTCGCCCTCCACGCCAACCGGGTCGCCGACCACGCGGATGCGCTACGTCACCTCGGAGTCACCGTGACACCGGCGGGCCACAACTGGCTCGATGTCACGGCAGCCGGAACAAGCAAGGCGACCGCGCTGGAACAGATCCGGTGCCTACTCGGAGTCGCATCCGAGCGCACCGTTGCGGTCGGGGACGGCTTCAACGACATCGCCATGCTGGGATGGGCGGCGCGTGGCGTCGCCATGGGACACGCACCCGACACCGTGCGCGAGGCAGCTGGCGAGACCACCGGGACCATCGCGGAAAACGGCGCAGTCCCGATCCTCCTGTCGCTGGTCCCGGCCCCGGCACGCCGGCCTGGCTTGTCACCGCTGGGAGCACAGCTCGCCGCAGCCGTCCACACCGCCGTCGAACGTGCGCCGGGCCCTCTCGTGGTCCGGGTCTGGCACGGCTCCAGTCCCGACCTCGCCGGATGTGAGGTCCACACGCTTCGGTCGGGACGGTGGGTTCGGCAGGCACCGGTCCCTGCCGGCAGAGCCTCCAGCATGCGCGACGTCGAGCGCGCTGCTCGCGAGGCCGGGCTCACCTACCCGCGTGGAGACGAGGGACGACGACGCGCACACTGGCGCACAACCGCACCCGGGTCTGAATCGGGACCGGCCGAGTTCGAGCTCCCACTGACCCATGCCTGACAAGCATCTCTCGATCAGAGGAACCACAGCGTCAGCATGTTGCACACTGCCAACAGGCCGGGGATGATCGCTATGCACAAAGAAGTTCGTAAAGCAGTCGATGAGGCACGACGCGCCGGCTTCACCGTGCGTGAGTTGAGCGGTCACACCTGGGGCCATATCGAGTGCTCGTGCGGATCGCACGTCAAGGTGTTCTCCACCGGCCGCAATCCCGAGAACGGCGCACGGCTGATCCGTAAGTTCGTCGAACAGCACAGGAAGCACGTGTGATGACTGAATTCGAGTTCTCTCTGGTTCTGGAACGCGAACCGGATGACGCCCAGGCCGAGGCCATCGCGGCCAACGTGCCGTCCGTTACCGGCCTGGAAGGCGGTGGACCCGTATCGCTGGCACACGCGGTCGTCGACGCGCTCGACTTCGCGACAGCGGTCACGTCGACCGTGCAGCAGATCGAAGCGTTCGGCGTGCTTGTCGTGGGGCTGCAGACGGACGACTTGATCTCGATCAAGGAGATCGCCGCCCGCACAGGCCGCACCAGAGAGTCTGTACGCCTGCTGGCGACCGGGAAGCGCGGCCCAGGAGGATTCCCCTCCCCGATCTCCCCTGAGCCATGGAGCCTGTACTCATGGACTGAGGTTGGAGGTTGGTTCTCCGAACACTTCCGTGAGCAGGACTTCGACCTGGACCGTCAGGCCACCGCAGCCGATCACTTCTTGCGTGGAAGGCACATCACACGCGCCGAACCCAACGCGGATTCCTGGGCTCAACTCCTGTCCATCTGAACGCGACGAGGCCGAGCACGGATCAACCGACTTCCTGGAGTCCACCATCGAGACGATCGCCCCCGACCTGTGGCTAACCTACGACGGCGTCGGCCTCGGCCCTCTCCGCGCCGACCTGGCCGAAACCTACTGGCGCTGGGAAAACTCACTGCCGGTCATGGCCGGCTACGCCCGCCAGACCCCGGAGTCCCTCACCGAACGAAGTGCCGGTCTCGAAGCCCGGCTCGAAGGCAGCGCCGACCAGACTCGCTTCACCATCTACCGCCACCACGACGACACCTGGGCACCGGTCGGGATGACGTCCCTGCTCATCGACGACCGCTACCGCACCGGCGAGTTCTTCATCTACATCGGAGAGCCCGACAACCGCGGGCATGGCACCGGCACCATCGCCACCACAATGGTCCTGGACTGGGCCTTCCACGTCACCGCGCTGCGCTGCGTCTACCTCGAAGTCCTGGCCAACAACGCTGCCGCCATCCACGCCTACGAGAAGGCCGGCTTCCGCACCGTCGGCACCCGCCGCCGCACCGGCTCCCGGCTCAGCCAACCCGCTAGCGAAGTCATCATGGACGCCATCCCCGAGGAATACACCGGGCCACGACTGGTCGAGGCCGCCGTCCTCGGTAACCGGCAGTCCCTACGATGACGAGCCCCGCTCGGTCCGCCCTGAGCGCCGTCATGCCGACGTTCGGGCTTCAGGTCCGCTGGGACGACCTGGAGCTGCGCCTGGCCGACGACATAGAGCTGCTCACGCTCGCCAGCCTCGCCGCCAACGGCGTGCACAACCCCGAGGCCGCCCCGTTCTCCTGGCCGTGGACCCGAGGCACAGATGAAGAGGTCGAGCGGAACGTCCTCGCCCACCAGTGGAAGAACCGGTGCAGGACCGCAGCCGACGACTGGGCACTGTCGTTTGCCGTCTTCCAAGAGGGCGTGGTGGTCGGGGAGCAACAGATCTCTGCGAAGAACTTCCAGGTCATCCGCTCAGCGCTTACCGGGTCATGGCTCGGGCTTCGACACCACGGCCACGGCATCGGCACCCGGATGCGACTCATGGCGCTGCACCTGGCCTTCGAAGGCCTCGATGCCGCAGAGATGATCAGCGAGGCCTACGACGACAACCCTGCCTCGAACGCCGTCTCCCGCCGCCTCGGGTACGTGGCGAACGGATCGCGGGCCACAGCCCGAGAAGGAAGCTCCGTCATCGAGAACAGCTACCGCATGACCCGGGAACTATGGGACGCCCGTCCGGACGACCTGCGTCCCGAGATCGCACTCGAAGGTGTCTCGCCGGTCCGCCGGCTGTTCGGAATCGATCAACCGAAGCAATCGACTCTCAGGGAGAACGCATGACGCAGACCGACGCGCGGACCGGCATCGAGGTTGACCCGACGTTGAGCTCCGAAGCCTTGCGCGAGCGGATGATCGCCGAGCTCATCGAGTCCGGCTTTCTCACGGACCCGGCGATCGAGGCGGCGTTCCGTGCCGTGCCGCGCGAGGTGTTCGCGCCGGCTGACACTCCGGCAGAGCTGCCGTACGCGATCCACGATGCCTTGCGGACGCGGTTCGCAGACGACGGCAAGGCCTTGTCCTCGTTGTCCGCGCCAGTGATGCACGCGGGCAACCTGGCCCAAGCCAAGGTCCAGGCAGGTCAGCGAGTGCTGGAGATCGGGTCCGGAGGCCCGAACGCCGCCATGCTCGCCCACCTCGTCGGCTCCAAGGGCACGGTCGTGAGCGTCGACATCGACGAAGGAGTCACCGCCCGCACCCGCGCCGGCCTCGAACAACTCGGCCTGGCCGACCGCGTCGAGGTGGTCACTGCCGACGCCGCTGAGCATCTTGGTCGTGGTGTGTTCGACCGGATCATGGTCACCGTCTCACCCTGGTCCTTGCCCCAGACGTGGGTCGACCAGCTCGCGCCCGACGGGATCTTGGTCGTCCCGCTCCAGATAGCACCAGGGCTGCAGCGCATCATCGGGTTCCGCAAGCAGGACGGGCGACTGATCTCGGAGTCCACCGTGCCGGGCGGCTTCGTCCCGCTGCAGGGCGCGGGGTTGTTCAACCCGCCGTCCGTCCAGCTGACCGGCCCGTCGGGGAAGCCCGTCACGTTCAAGTTCGCCAGTGAAATTCCCGGGGAGTTCGGGGTATCGGACCGCGTCCTGGCGTCCGACCCGGTCGAGGCCTGGTCCGGCGTGATCTACAAGAACCGCACCATCTGGCTCGACCTGCTCACCTATCTCCTGGTCCAACCGGGCGCCTGTGCGATGGAGGCCGAAGAGGCTGCAGACCGTGGCTCGGACATGTCGTTCTATCCGGCCCTCGTCGACGGGGAATCGTTCGCTGCCCTGCACCGTCGCCCCGCCACCGAGACCCCAGACCTGTCGTGGCCGACGACGACCGGACCGCACATCGAACTCGTCCACGGCTTCGAGCACTCGATCGTTCGTGTCCGCAGGGGAGCAACTGCGCCTTTACCGGCGCCGCTCCCCCGCGCGTTCTTGAAGCAGGACACCTGTACAGCTACGCCCAGCTCGGGGAGCACTTCGAGCACGGTGGATTGATGCTACGCAGGGACATCCATCGGCTCTTCGACGACGGCCTGCTCTCGGTGAACCCCATGAGGCTCCGGATCGACGTCGCCTCCGACCTGGACGAATACCCCCAGTACGCCAACCTCCACGACCAACTGCTCACGACGCAGCTCCGAACCGAGCAGATCAAGTGGCTCGACAGCCACTGGCACGAACATCGTGAGCCGTCCCGGCTCGATCGAACCTGACCGCGGTTGGTCAAGGCTTCCATCCTCGACGTCTAAATCACGTGGTGTGGCGCCATCCCACATGGCACCCTCGGCGACATCTAGCTGCTCGCGCTCTCGCCGAGTGCTGGAGTCGAGAGGACCAGGCGCTCCGGCGCCACGAACGTCCACCAGGAGGCACACATGTCGGCCGTCGACCTACGCGAGCCGGTGCCAGCCGAGCTGCGCACCAACGAGTTCGTCCTGCGCCCTATCACCGCCGACGACGCCGCGATGGATCACGCCGCCGTCATGGAGACGCGCGAACATCTCCGGCTGTGGGAGCAGTCGTCCTGGCCGGACGACGACTTCACCGTCGAGGCGAACCGCGCGGACCTCGTCGACCTCGAACAACGCCACGCTGCGGGCCGCGCCTACACGTACACCGTGCAGGACCCAGTCGGTACCGAGTGCTTGGGCTGCGTCTACGTCTTCCCCACGCACGCCACCTTCCTCGCCAAGGCGACGGTGACGCCGCTCTGCGACGACGCCTGGGCAGATGTGCAGGCCGTCGTCTACTTCTGGGTGCGCCGGTCACGCATGGAGACCGGCTTGGACGAACGCCTGCTCGCTGCGCTGCGCGCCTGGTTCACCGAGGCATGGAACCTGGAGCACAAGGTCTTCGTCACCAACGAACAGTTCACGCAGCAGGTCGACCTCATCCAGCGCACCGACCTGGTGTGCAAGTTCGAGCTGGTCGAACCCGGCAAGAACGGCACCTACCTCGTATACGGCTGAGACCCACTAAGCCGCTGTCACCGTGTGGCAGCGCACAGACTCCCCCAGACTTGCCGGCGTCCCGTCAATTCAGGACGGCACCTCACACAACCCGATGGGAACTGCCCCAGGAACGGTTGACACGTCTTCTTTGATGAGTCAGGCCGCGAGGGCCAGGGTCTGGTCAGCGGGCCGAGTCCCCCGAGTGTGACCACCAGGCGGGCTCCGTCTGCAGCAGGAAGTCCAGACCCTGGGCGATCTCGCGAGGGTCGTCCGGCACGACCGCGGTTCGGACCACGCTCGCCCCACGACCGGAGGCCTGGCGGCACACCCACCCGCTGTTGCTGTCCGTCGTCGACCCGTCCAGGATCTCGTCTCCTACCACCAGCAGAGCGACCCTCATGTGTTCTGTCATCTCGCAGTGCTGTCATGATCGCGACAACCGCGACGGCCAAGGAAGCAATGGCGAGCCCGAGTGACGCCCACTGCATCGTCTTGAGTTTTTTCCTGGATCTTGATGTCGTACGACAGGCTCGCGAGCTCAAGAATCGTGGTCGAGTGTTCGCCGATCTCGTCGACTCCCTCGCGCATCGCACCGAGGACAGTCTCTAACAGCCCGAGGTAGTAGTCGTCGATATGGCGGTCCAGGTGGGCATACAGGCCAGCATGACGTGGGCTGGTTGTCTGGCTACGGAGTTGAGTTCCAGCAGCGTTTGGAGATGAGTTCGAGCAGCGGTCGCGCGCGATGCCGTGTGCAGCGGATGGAATGGAGATGGCCGCAGAGTCTCGGGCACAGTTGTTCGTAGCGATCCGGTGGGACTACCGCGCGGGTGCGTCCCAAGCGTTATCTGGAACGTATGTACGGCGTCTCGTTCCACACGATCAGGGCCTTGCTGGACTCGGCGTTTCCACGGCCCAGACGCCCGTTGCCGGACCGCGGTTCGCGACTGGACGAGTTCAAGTCGCTGATCGACGAGTGGCTGCGGGCGGAAGGCTCGGCCCAAGCAGCGGCACACGGCCAAGCGGATCTTCGACGGCGGCGCACGAGCACGACGCGGATGTCTCGTACTTCATCGTCAAGAAGTACGTCGCGATGCATCGTGAGGAGATCCGTATCGAGGCGGGGCCGGGAGCTCGCGCGCACGTTCATCCCGCAGAGCCACGTGCCCGACGCGGAGGCCGAGGTCGACTTCGGTGACGTCACGACCGAGCTGACCTGGCACGAACGGCGTTCAAGCTGGGCGTAGGCCTCTCCAGATGTGCCAAGAGCCTCGACACAGCCCGGGACGGGACCATCATCCATCCGCTATGGCGCAAGCCCGGACCGAGCGATACTCGTGAGGCGACCTGCTCCTACCCTTCAGCTGGCCGCAAGCCAGACGGCGCCACCGATCATGGTCAGCAGCACAGCGACCACCAACCAGAATCTCGTGCTCTCGTACCAGCGCAACCTTCGATAATAAAACAGGTTGCCGTTGACGTTCTGGACATAGCCCCTGTCCTCGATGTGCTTCGCGTGCTCTTCCTCTTCCTTCCGCGTGCGGCCTTCTTTCTCGATGGCCCGCATCCCGGCCCACTCCGCCTCGGTAAAGTACTCGAAATCCGCCGCTGCGGATGACCTGGCATCCCGACCAGACTCATCGGGGCCCGGGACGCCGAACAACGACAGTCTTCGCAGCCTGGCTTCCTCGGTGTCATCTGCCATCTCGGAATTATCGCTAGGGACTGCTCTCCAGGGGAAGACCCCCCATCTCAACAATGTGCCCTCTGGGACCGTAGCCAGGGCGACGACAAGGTCGTGGCTATAGGAGCGGCGTAGGGCCTGCTGCCTAGCGTCCTTGCAGCTGAGACGAGGTGCGAGGGCGTGTCCGGGTTCGAGTTGGATCGGTAGTTCTCACACTGCCCGGTCTGCCTCGAAGGAACACGCTTTCGCGATGTCATCGTCTCGTCTTCTTGCCCCTGCGTCCAAGCCCGTCTCACGTGAGGCGCACTTGCTCGCCCTGTTGGAGGGCGCGCCTGACCCGCGAGCGTTGGGGGGTCGGCGGCACTCGGTGGCCGGCCAGGTCGCGGTCGCGGTGTGTGCGGTGATGACCAACCCGCAAGGCTTTACTGCGATCGCGCAGTGGGCTGCTGATGCGGGCAAGCGACGCCTGGCCCGCCTGGGGATGAGTCGTGGTGCTGCCGGTGAATCCACGTTCCGGCGTGTGTTCGCCATGCTCGACACCGCGACCCTGGACCGTGCGCTCGGTGCTCCCGCGCAGGACGAGGACCTCGGTGTCCCATTTCCTCCACCGTGGAGCCCATCCCGTTACGGACACAAACGATTAATGACCTGGCCGCTACTCCACGAAGATGTACTCGGAACCGCCGTCCTCGAAACGATGGGCCGCCGTCAAGGTGCCGTGAGCAACGCGGACAATGTGCCGATGCGGCTGTCCGAATCGAACTCGACATGCAGGAAGTGGTCGTTCGCCTCGTACCTGACAAAATTGGGACCGACGCGTTCTGGCACTCCAAAGAAATCTGCAACCTCACCACGAGTCGCTGTGGGAGACAATCCGTCGATCAAGGCAGAAGGCCTCGGGTACAGGCCGTAACCGTGATCTTCTTCTTCGGGCTGTGTTCGCACGATGACCGCCGACAGGATGTCGTCCTTGAAGAGGATGTCGGTTCCAGCCGCTACGAAGGTGTAGTAGGTCGACCGACCGTTACCCAAGTCAAACTCTTCGATCGTCATGTCGGGACCGACCAGGACGAACGCCTTGAGGATCCGGTCGTCGCCGCGCCGCAGGCCCAGCACGTCCAGCATCACGGCCATCTCACCGATGACGGTCTCCACTAGATCCCTCGCTTCTTGTTGAGCTCGCGCAGTTCGTCGAACGCCTTGGCCACTGCCTCAGGCGAATATCCCTCGTTGATCATGTTCTGACTCTGTGTAGCGTAATCCCGCTCGGCGGCCACACCGAGATCAGTCGCATCTGCTTCGATCCGCGTCTGACTGTTCCTGCCTTTGTAGGTGTCGCCCTTGGCGTGGACTTCCTTTGGCAATTCGATCGCGTTACCTTGCTCGTGAATTTCTCGAATTTCGTGCGGCTTCAGGTCACGACCAAGCTCGATCTCCTTGGCCCTTTGCAATGCGGCCGACGACGGAATGTGATCGTGCTCCATGCCGTCGCCGACCTTCGCACGTTTCTTGAGATCTTTGTACGTTCCGACATCGAGGGCTTTAACATGGTCGCTGTTGTGAACGAGCACAACGTGTGCACCAACCCGCACATAGTAGTTGTGGTGGGTCTCGACGTGGAAGTTGTAGACCATCTCCGCGTCAGCTTCGGTCCGCTGCTCGGTGTCGGTGGCCTCGACCGGGACCGTCGTACCCTCCGGGGTGACCAGAAGGTCGCCGACCCTCAGGAACGCGGCGTCCAGCCAGCCGCGGCCCTGGACCATGAACGGATGCTCCGCGGTGGTGGAGACCCGCTCACCATCGATCGTCAGGTGGAACAGCTCGGTTGAGGTGCGGACGAACGTCTCGACGACCAGCTGCAGCTCATCCCGGCCGGTCTCGAGGTCACGGGCCCAGACCTTGTCCCCGACCCGGATCTCCTCGATCGCCCTGGGCCCGTCTGGAGTATGGATCAGGGTCCCGGCCACGAAGCACTTCCCGAACCCGAACTTGCACCACCCCTTGCTCATCGCCTGCCGGAACCCGCCCGACTTCGCGATGGTCTTCGACAACCCCATCGCGGCCTTCGCAGCACCACCCAGACCGATCAACGACAACGCCGCGCCGGCGATCGCGATCCCGGCCTCCGCCCAGGAGCGTTCACCCGTGGCCGCGAGGGTGATGTTCGCGACCGCGCTGACGATCGCCGCGACTGCCGCGATGACGATCAGCACTCCCGCCAGGGCGGTGCCGACCACAGGGATGAACGCGACGATGATCGCGAGGATCCCCGCGATCGTGGAGATCATGTCGGCGATGTCCGCGATCGCGGCGACGAGCTTGGAACCCCAGTTGTCCCACCAGCCGTCGTTCAGATCATCATTGCTGGTGATCTCCTCGATCTGATCGATCGCGGAGTTCGCGGCAGTGTCCCGGTCGGATACCGCGGTCTCGATCGCGCTCTTCGCGGACGAGATCACGCCGGCGGCCTGGTCGGCGTCCCCGCCGGCCTGCTCCGCCTTCTGCTCGTACTCCTGCTTCTCGGTCTCGTCCTTCGCCGAGTCGGCCAGGTCCTGCCATCGGTCCTTCGACCCCCGCGCTGAGTCCGCAGCATCCTGCGCATCCCTGGCCCGGTCCAACGCCGCAAGCGTCTCCGACTGCACGCGTTCGAGCGACGACGCGTATCCGGCCAGGGCGTCACCGGCGGCGACGTACCGGGAATGGGCCTTACGGATCTCGCTGATGGTGTCTTCCTTGGCATCCATCAACGAATCAACGGCATTCGAGACCGTGCCGTCCACATCCAGCCGGCTCATCGAGGACGCCGCGTTGTCGATCGACCGGGCAACCTCTTGGTACTCCTGCCCGCCCGAAAGCACCAGCACTGGATCACCTGGCGTCGGATCCGCATCCAGCCCTACCGGCGACCAATCAGACGGCCTCATCAAGGACCCCCTCCCCCCATTTGCCCGACATGAAAGCTTTCTCCGCAATGTGGCAAATGGTAGGCAAGGAAGCATCGGTCCAGCAATGAAAGTTCCGCGACCTGGTCGATCGACCTGCAACCATGCCGGGAGAACTGCAGCCGACGCCCGACGCGCTGGCCCCGTTCATGGAACGGTCTCCCCCCTACGGCCCGCGGCACCAGTCGTGGTAGCGGGCCAGCCCCCGGCTGGGCGCTACATGGACCCTGACTTACCCCTACATGGCCCCAGCTCTCGACGATCTGGAACGTCGCCTTCTTCAGGTCATCGACCTTGTCGCTTCCACTGATCCGGAGAACGCGCGTCCATCAGGTCTCGTCGACCGGCTGACGGCGCCAGAACGTGGGACGCCACCAGTACAGGCTGGTGTCGTCCTTCGGCCACGGACGTTCGGAGACGCCCCTGGGCTCGAACGAGTCGATCATCAGATCGATCGCGCGCCAGTCTGCATCGAGCGGCTCGTCGTCGGTCGGCTGGTGCACCAAACGGATGAACCGGGGCTCCATCGCGCCCAGCTTCGCGTACAGCTGCTGCGCTTCGATCAGGGACGGGCCGTTCGCCCCGCCCGTCCGGTCGGGCCAGCGCAACTGGATCGCGTCGTCCTCCCAGAAGCAGATCCCGCAGATCGCGTGCGACCCCGGCGGGTCGTCGAACACCAGATGCCCACAGCACGAGCACGGGAACCGGGCGCTCATCGGTACTCCGCGACGACGTCGATCGTTCCGACGATATTCGCGTTGAGCTCGTTCAGGTCCTCGGCCGGAATCCAGTACTCCAGGATCGTCGCCCCGCCGACCTGCTGGACCTCGTACCGGTCCAGGAACTCCTTGCGCACCTCGAACCGCGTCACGAACCCGGCGCCGGAGTGCTTGACGTTCCAGTCCCGGGCGATCCGCGTCGCGTAGTCCTCGTTCAGCACCGGGTAGAAGATCGGCTGGTCGGTCAGGCGCGGCGGCCACGCACGCCACCCCGCGGCCTCGACCAGGGCCAGCTCCTTCGGACCCGTCGGCCGCCACAACGTCACCGTCTCCATGTCGCGCATCCTTTCAGGCCTCTGCGGCGGCAGTCACGGTCATTGCAACGGCCCGGTGCGAACCGATCGGCGGACGGTGGTGCCAGATTGGGCAGGGCCATATGTCCTGCCCAGACGCTCCAGCACCAGCCGCGGCTCGGCAGTGAGCCCGGCCTGGTTATTCGTTCGTCCGCCGCTCTTGGTCGTTGACATCATGTGCGGCGTGCTAGCTACCGCCGAGATCGCCGACCGTCTCTCAGACGGCGCCGCTGCCGTGCTCTCACGTGCACCGGGTCCGCTAGCGGAGATCGAAGACTGGCTGCTGCTCGCGTCGGCGCGTGAACTGCTTCGGATCGACCGTACGGCACGGTTCTGGCGGCACCGCGACGCGCTGGGATCGGCCGGCCTCTGGGAGGGCGGAGCACTCGGAACGTCCGGCCACCTCGGAGCTTCCCTCGCGAGCATGCACGGCGACGGCCGAGTCCGGGAAGCCGCCGTCGGCATCCTCTCGCGGACCGATGCCCCGCTGGCTGACCGCATGCTCTCCGTCCGCCTCACTGATCACGTGTGGCCCGTCCGAGAGGCAGCCACCAGGGCTGTGCTCCGCAGGACGTCACTGACCCAGGCGGACCAGATCGTGCCCGTGCTGCACCTCATCGAGGGACGCACACGAGGCGCCGAGGTCCTGCCCCTCTACCTGCACGCGATCGCTGGGGTTCACGGAGAAGCCGCACTGTGGTCGCGCCTGCGCGGCTCGACGACACCCGCAGTCCGGCGCACGGCCTTCCGGCACAGTCTGACCAACGAGCTGCTGAGCGTCAGTGACGCCGTCGCCACGCTGCCACTCGAGCATGACCGCATCGTCCAGAGTCTCCTGGCGCACGCCATCGCCGACCGAGCCGCTCCCGACGTCGTGGCCTCAGCTCTCCTGAGCGACAGGTCGGCCGAGAGCCGTGTGCTCGGCCTTGTCCGCCTGACGGCTGACCTGCTCGACCCCGCAGACGTGGAGCGGCTGCTGGTCGATCCTGGTGTCCTGGTCCGGTTGTGGGCACGGCAGCGGTACCAGGAGCAGGGTAGAGACACGCTTTCGGCGTATCAGGATGTCGCACGCGGTTCGGGTCCCGCGGCTGTGCGTGCCCGTGCCTACCGTGGCCTGGTCGAGGCTGGTGGCACCGTGGACCGGGAGGTGGCGCTCGATCTGGTCGTCAGCACCGAGCCGCCGCTGAAGAAGGCCGGTCTTCACCTTCTCGCCGGCAGCGCGTTTCCTGCTGACGCCCCACTGTTGTTCGAGGTGCTGCGGACGGGCACCAACCGTGTCGCGCGGCTCGCGTCCGAGGTTCTCCTCGAGATGCCTGCCGCGTGGTCGGACGCCGACCTGCTCCCGCTGGCGTCGTCTCCGGGCCCGGACCTCCGACGTCGGGCATGGTGGCTCAAGCGCAACCGCAGCGGCTGGGACCAGACGATCGCGGACCTGGAGATCCTGCTCGACCACGACCCGGTTCTCGCCGCGCTCGGCCGCAACATCACCATTCCGGAGTTCGCTCAGCCCACCGAGCTACAGCGCGATCAGCTCATGGCCCTGCTCCCGCGGGTATGGCCCGAGACCTGGCGCAAGAGTCGCGTCGCGTTCGCCGCCGGGCTGCGAAGCGACGCATGAAGCTCGCCGGACAGAGATGGCGCACCCTCGTCAGCACCGTCGCGCTGGGTGGCAAGCCGTACCGCGTGCTCCGGCCGGCCTTTTCGAAGGCTCACGCGCCGTTGTACGACGGCGCCGAGCGCGGAGCCCCGCAGATCGTCGTAGACAAGGCTGCCGCGTTCGAGATCGCCTGCGCATGGTGGCTCGCCGCTCGGTCACCGAACAGCCTGATTCATCTCCCACTGCGCCAAGCAACCGACGAGTGCGCGTCCTGGACCGAAGGGCGGCCCTCTGACCTTGTACTGATGCACCACAGCCTGCAGTTCCCGGTGAAGCAGTGGAAAGAACTTCGCGGCCGGGCTACCTCATGGACTCCGCACACGGTGCGACTGCCCGCACAGCCGTTCCCCGAGATCACTCGGTCAGATCACGACCGCCGATGGCACGACAGCTTCCACGACCATTTGTTGTGGGAGACCGCCGCGGACACGCTGTTCGTGATCGGGAGTCGCCCCGCGTTCGAGCTGGCTTCCAACCAGGTGCGGGAGCTTGCCGAGGACGGCCCGGCGCACATGGCCCGAACCCCCGAGGCTCACTGCTGCGCAGAGATCGACATCGGACGAACGTTGCGATACAACCGCCGCAATCCCTCTGAACGGCTTCACATTACCTATTGCGAGACTCACCGATGAATCCTGCGTGGGCGGCCTGGACTCCGGACGATGACAGGGCTGCTCGAATCGCTGACGACCTGCGTCACTCACCGGGTCACATAGGCACACCTGTTTTCGGCGTGGTCGAGAACAACCCGAAGGCCGCCACGTGGATCGAAAGCCGGATGGAAGCACTCGGCGTCCGCGGCTACGTTCGGATCACCTCATGATCGGAGAACCATGGCAGGCCTTTTGGTAGACGTGGACCTGACTGGCAAGGTTGATCCGTTCGGATATCAGTATTCGCCCAAGCGCGATCTAGCCTGTGCTCCGGCATGACCGGCGAGCACGAGGGGTTTCACTACGCCCCGCTCCATAGGAAGCCGGGAGACCCTGAACCCGCTCAGCGGCTACCGTTCGACCTGTCCGGCCTGCGGGTGACCGGGACGCTTGCCCTCTGCGACGTCGACAAGACGCCGACGGAAAACGTCGGGCCGAGCATCAGCGTCAAGATCACACAGTACGTGCGCCTGTCCGACGAGTCCCTGATACGTCTCGACATGGACCGCGGCGTCACCTCTGTCAGGCACGGAGCCGGCGAGCACGTCTCCTGGAAGCGCACAGCGCACGACGTGATCACAGAGATCATGGACCTGGTGCAGGGGGACGACGACGACAACCCTGGTACCCATCCATGGGACGAGCTCGCGGAAGCGGCCCGAATGCGAGGCATCGACGTCGACGGCGCAACACTGAGCGGACTGCCGTACCAGGTCCTGCTCACGGACGAGCTCACCGTCCTGTTCGAGTTCTGACCTCACCTCCGGCAGGGCGTCTCATGCCATGCGCGCACCGGTGCTCCGCGGCCCGCGCGCCGCGCAAGGCCCAGATTCAGAGATGGCTACCGGCAGTTACCTCGCCGTGGCAGTCTCGCGGCCGTGCCGACTCCAGCCGCCCCGTACCAACCTCCGCCGGCTCGAACCTGGCCGTCAGCCGTCGAAGGTGCGGCCCGTGCCCGGGGCTGCTTTGCGCTGTGTCCGTTCCAGCGATATCTCCGACCAGCATGGCGGCGCGACAGCGCGCATGGTGAAGGATTGCCGCTGTGACCAGGGTCTGGCAGGACGAGGATGGGCAGCAGTATGCGATCGCACCAACGACCGACGACGAGGGCGTCCGCGGACGGCGGCTGCTCATCGCAGACGCCGATGGCGACCTTGATGTGGCGTTGGAGGTCCTGTCCAAGCCGCCAGCGCCCATGCAGGAGATAACCGCGACGTGGCACCGACCCGTACAGCCATTGCTGCTACAGAGGTTCGCAACCGACGTCGTGACCGAACTGCTCGACGGTGTCGTACGTCGAGGGCAGACCGGGTGGCTGCAGACGAACATCGCGTACGCGTTGTCGTGGGCCGGTCTGGAGGTCAGCCGCTGGTGGGGCCCGGAATGGCCTCTGGTGGAGGACGGAGCCGCGGGGAACGCCTACTCGGAACCGGACGCCGACGCGGTTCCCTTTGCGTGGCTGGGTCTGGCGCTCAATACCGGCGACGTCGAGATCGACATCTACCAGGACGACGCCTACTTCGGCCTCTGTTTCGAACCGCAGGCGCGTCGTGTGCTCACCGACAACGACCCTGGGTACTTCAGGCTCCATGAGTCGCTCCCGTTGCCAATCGGCCGGATAGAACAGGTAAGGGTCACGATCGACACGACGACGCTGGACGACCCGTTCTCGGACATCGTGCTTGCAGAAGCTGTGCTCATGGTCGGAGGACAACCTGTCCCGCTGATCGCGGCCGAGAACTACGGACCCAACGAGTGGCACAGGCTGGACGAGTCCGTCGTGATCCTGCGTGATTCGGCAGCGCTGAAGAATCTCGATTGGCACCCGCCTCGACCAGTGTGAACGCGGAGGTGACGGACGTGGGACCTGCTTCGGTCCTCCAAGTGCACGACCACCGCACTTCGCTACCGGGCCGCTCGCGGGAAGCCGGGACGCTCGTCCACGGGAGCGGGAACCCTCATGTCACCAGGCGAGCCTCTGAACACCGAAGAACGCCTTCGCTTCTCTCTCAGATGCTGTCGCCCTCTCCACACCAATGCATTGTGTCGTTCGAAGGTTCGGCCATTCGCCCTGGTAGAGATCATCCAGGCACTCGACCAAAGACTGACGGGCCAAAGCAGCGTGCCGTCCGCCTCCGAGCCGTTCGAGATGGTCGAACGCATCGATCCCGGCTCTGCAGAACGCTTCGAAGAACGTGCACTTGTCGGCGACTGCCCGGCACCGGTCCTCACCACGCCCACAGACCACGACCACCAGATCATCAGCCTGGAGTGCGATCCCGACCGGGATCGGCTGGTCGGGGAATGACGCCGTCGCGTACGACGCGCCCTTGCCGATCGCGGTGACCAAGCCGGCCAGGTGCATCCACAGTGGTTCGATGTCGTCCCACGACTCTGGCCCGATGACCGTGTGCCCGTTGACCACCAGAAGGACCGCGCCGCCCTCGTACCCGCTCCAGTTCTTGGGCACCGGAGACTCCTCGATCGGCACGAACTCGCGGTCGACAGACAAGTAGGTCCGCATCTCGACGGTACCGAGCCAGGGCCGTCGGCGATCTGGTCTCATCGAGAGTCCATCCGTGTCGTCACGCGCAAATGGTGAGCTGGAATCTGCGGGGCACCCACCGTGAGTTCGTCAGCGACGGGCTTCGCGAACGCCATCGGCTCCCTATGCCTGATCATGCCCGTGCCGCCCGGAATCTTTGCTGAAGATCTTGCGCCACGGCGAGTAGCTCCTCGAATGCCTCGGTAGCCCATGTCGGCGGAGTCACCGGCGGAGCGCCACCAAGGTGGGCGATCGCAGCCGCCACGATCTCGAACGACTGGTCCCGACGGGGCACATCGACGATCCGGTCAAGGTAGGTCTCCATCGCTCCGATGGCATCCGGCCCGGTCAACAGCGCGCTGACAGCCGCAAGCGGCAGCGCTGAGTCATCCCGGTTCGACCCGGCCATACCGACAAGGACGGCCTCGTGGCCCTCCTCCCTCGGCACAGCCAGGGCGAACCATGCACCCATGGCCATCCGCCGCCAGTCCCCTGTGCTCAGCAGCCATTGCACCTCGTCGGCCGTGACCTTAGCGCTCGCCCGTACGAGGGACCGTTCCACCCGGGGCAGGTACGCAGTGGAGTTGGCACCACTCATCTGGAAGTAGAACGGCACGACGAATCGCCGATCGATCCGCTGTGATCCGCGCCGTTCGGGCCAGCTATTCCGGCGGACCTCGGCGGGGTCCTGTCCGAGCTCACGCACCACGCGATCGATGTCGTTGTCCGCCCCGTTCGGCTTCGGCGAGTATCGCGGGGAGACCGCCAGCTGTCGCAACCCGTCAGACAGCCAGACCACGTCCCAATTGTTCGCGATGCCGATCTGCGCCCGGCCAGCGTCAATCTGCAAGCCCGCCCGAGACATCGACCACCGCGGTCCCGCTTCGTTCCTACCGCTCCACAGCTCGACCCTGTCCGCGAGCACGACCAGCGCTGCCGGGCTCCCGCCGGACGCGTTCGGTCCGACTGCCTGCAGGCCGAGCTCCTTGCCCAACACACGAGAAGGTGCGAGTGCCACGGCTGGGATCACGGTGCCATCGGGACGCAGCTTCGACGCGTGCCCCATCACCTGGCCGATCTGCCGGGTCAGCCGCCCCAGGAGCGGGATCAGCCCCACGGGCGCGACGATCATCGACAGAATGAGAACGAGCCAGTGGGGCAGCCCGGCTACGTCCGCCAGCAGGAGAAGGAACACCAGCGCGGCGAGCAAGGCCACGACCCAGACGGCGATCATTCGATTCGCCGTCCAGAAGAAGTTCGACCGCACGCCCACACCGCCTCTCTGCCGCGTCGCCAGCGCGAGTCTGCCATCGCGCCCAGCGCCCGCAGAACCATCCGACTCGGGAATCACCCTGCACACCTGCTTCCCAAACCCCTTTGGGAGACCACCGATGTGCACCAACACCCACGCTCGCGACCAGGAACTGTGTGCGCGGGTGCGACGAACCAGTAGTGGTCCATGCGCCTGACCACCGCGCTTACGGTTCGCAGCGACCCCAGGCCCGTACGGGTCAGGTGTCAACCATCCCTGTGTCAGGTCCCAGCGAAGCCGAGGCGCCCTCTATCGGCCGTCAAGCACGCTCAAAATGCTCTCAAGCCAGTCACGCGTCGTGACACCATCCCGGCGTGGATCGTAGGCGGCACCCGCCGCCGTAAGCCAGGCCGCATCCAAGACCGCGTCATCAGACATCTGCGCAAGCAGCCCGACGATCTCGCGTCGAAGCCCGCTTATGGTGCCCTCCCCCTCAGAAGCACGGAACTTTCGCACGACCTCAATTGGTGCACTCGCTTCGAGATCATAATCCGCGTGAAAATAGGTAGATCCCAGATATCGCAATTCTTCCATCAACCATCTGCCAATCTAGGGAATGAAGGCACAATGTGATAACCGTCCGGCATCAACCGTTCGTCGACTACCTCATCCAGGAACTCAGTGAGAACTCGGCTTCAAGTACAAGCTTGCCGAGCTCGAAGTGGTCCTGGTCAAGGCTGGATCTACCTGGAAGGTCGAGGCCCGCGAAGGGTACCCGGGCCTGGAGCGGCGAGTTCGTTGGGTGTGCCGAAGGCTGCCGAACGCGTCATGGCGAACAGCTCTTCCGCGGCGACATCCTGTCGCAGGGGTGGCACGCGGCGTTCGACGTGAACCAGGACCGTCCAAGGCGTACGACAGGGCACTCAAGGCTGTCGATGCGTCGATGAGGTCGAAGGTGTCGCCCAGAGATGATGACGGCTTGACCAAGATGAAGAACGTACGCCGACATCGTTGGTGTTGCTGGGGGTGGTGCAGACGCTTATCGCGGCCAGCCAGACCGGCACGCCGACGCCGCCGAGCACTTTCACGTGTCCGTCAAGACGCTGCGCCGCCGAATCGCAGACGGCACCATCGCGGGCTACCGAGTAGGCCGGCTCATCCGGGTCGACCTCGATGAGCTGACGCAGAGCCTTGTTGGCGCGATCCCCTCAGCGCGTTCCGTGTGAACCCCGGACCGATCGCGGCAGCGCGGACCGTGCGACCGCAGCGGCTGGACCTCCTCGCGAGGGAGGTCCAGACACTCGAGCATCAAGCGGCCCTGCCCCTTTTGGACTTTGCACGCTCCACCTCCAGCCGGATCTCCTCCCCCGCCGTCACACTCATCCGGGCAGCGAGCTCGATGTCCCGAGCCATCGTCGCCTTCTGGTAGCGCAGCACCACCGTCACGTCGGAGTGCCCACAACGACGCATGACCTCGGCCGAGGTCGCCACCTCCTGCGCAATCCGGGTCAGCCCCGTGTGCCTCAGGCCATGGAACCTATAGCCGCTCCCAGCCTGTGCTGCCGATGATGCCCGGGACCCGCAGCATGTGACCCACGACTACGTCCGGGCCGGCACCACGGCCCTGCTCGCCGCCCTGGAGATCGCCTCCGGCAAGGATGATCGGCTCGCTGCACCGCCTTCACCGGGCCGAGGACCCTGGGCAAGCAGACTCGCGCCGACCTGGACATCCACCTCGTGCCGGACAACTACGCCACGCACAAGACGCCGGCGGTCCGGACCTGGATCGTGGCCCATCCGCGGTTCCACCTGCGCTTCACCCCGACCGGGTCCTCCTGGCCCAACCTCGTCGAGAGATGGTTCGCCGAGCTGACGAACACGCAGATCCGCCGCGGCGTCCACAAGTCTGTCCAGACCCTGGAGAAGGACATCCGCGACTGGATCGCGACCTGGAACACCGGCCCACGGCCCTACGCCTGGGCCAAGACCGCCGACGAGATCCTCGAACGACTCGCCGGATATGAACAAGACTCCTGACTCACTAGGTCATGGTGTGTTCGACCGGATCATGGTTACCGTCTCTCCCTGGCCCCTGCCCCGGCCTGGATCGAGCAGCTCGCGCCCGACGGGGTCCTGGGTCGTCCCGCTCCAGTCGCACCAGGGCTGCAACGCAGCATCGCGTTCCGCCATCTCAGAGTCGACCGCGCCAGGCGGCTTCGTCACCCCCTGCAGGGCGCGGTGTTGTTCGACCCGCCGTCGACCCTGCTGACGGGCCCATCTGGCAAGCCGGTCACGTTCAAGTTCACCAACGAGATCCCCAAGCCGTTCGAGGTATCGGACCCTGTCCTGGCCTCCGACCCGGTCGAGGCATGGTCAGGGGTGATCTACAAGAACCGCACCATCTGGCTCGACCTACTCACCTACCTCCTGGTCCAGCCGGGCGCCTGCGCGATGGAAGCCAAGGACCCCGCAGACCGCGGCTCGGACATGTCGGGCCGCCCCGTTACGGACACGAGCGGTTTATGACCCCGCCGTCACTCTACGAAGATGGGCTCGGAGTCACCGTCCTCGAAACGATGGGCCGGCTGTCAAGGTGCCGTGAGCAACGCGGAGACCATGGTGATCCGGTCCTGCGCGTCGAACTCCAGGTGCAGGTACTGGTCGTTCGCCTCGTATCGCAGGAAAGTGGGACCGGTCCGCTCCGGAACGCCGAAGTGCTCCTCAACCTCGGAGCGGGTGGCCGTCAGCGGCAGGCCCTCGACGAGGTCGGCCAGCCGTGGGTACGGGTCGTACCCAGACTCCTCGGTGTCAGGCTGCACCCGCACCATGAAGGACGTGAGCACGTCGTCCGTGAAGTGCACGTCGGTGCCGGTAGATCGGAAGACCAGGTAGGTCGAGGTCTCGTCGCCCCAGTCGAGCTCCGTGGTCTCCATGCCGGAGCCCAGCAAGACGAGCGCGTCGAGGATCCGGGCGTCTCCCTTGCGTAGCCCGAGCACGCTCAGCATCACGGCGATGTCGCCCGTGACCGTTGCCATCCGATCCCTCGTCCCTGATTGGCTGTTCGCAGTTTATCGATCGCCGCGGCCACGTCCTGGGGCGAGAATCCGGCAGCGATCAGGTTCTTGGTCTGGGTGGCGTAGTCCCGCGCGGCGGCCTTGCCCAGATCGGCGGCATCTCCCGCGATCTTCGCGGGAGTGTTCTTACCCTTGTAAGTGTCTCCCGCACGGTGCACATCCTTGGGGACCTCGATCGTGTAGCCCTCGTTGTGGATCTTCAGCTCCTCGTCCCTGCTCAGCGAACGGCCGAGCCTGGTCTCCTCGGCCTTCCTCAGGGCTGCTGACGACGGGATGTGGTCGTGCTCGAGACCGTCGCGGACCTTTTCGATCTTCTTCAGGTCCTTGAGCTGTCCGTCGTCGAGCGCCCAACGCCCGCCCATCCCACTCGCTTGATCCCGTTGGCCGGCGCCGCCGCCCACTTTCACGTGTCCGTCAAGACGCTGCGCCGCCGAATCGCAGACGGCACCATCGCGGGCTACCGAGTAGGCCGGCTCATTCGGGTCGACCTCGATGAACTGACACAGAATGTGGTCACGATCCCGTCAGCACGTTCCGTGTGAATCCGGACCGATCCCGGCAGCGCACACCGCGCGACCACAGCAGCTGGACCTCGCGAGGAAGGCCCAGCCGCTCGACCAGCAAGCAGCCCTGTCCCTTTCGGACTCTGCACGGTCCTTCTCCAGCCGGATCTCCTCCCCCGCCGTCACACTCATCCGCGCGGCGAGCTCGATGTCTCGGGCCATCGTCGCCTTCTGGTACCGCAGCACCACCGTCACGTCGGAATGCCCACCACGCCGCATGAGCTCGGCCAGGGTCGCTCCCCCCTGCGCAATCCGGGTCAGCCCTCTGGCGCTGCCGGGCATGCCTGTTTGATCCCACCGAGGCCCTTGGTCGCCACGTAGATGCGCCCCTCGCCCGGGTGAACGTCCCCGACCGTCATGCCCAGCGGCTCCGAAGCCCGAGCCCCGCTGGACAGGAACATGCTGAACAGGGCCCTGTCCCTGTTGCATTCGAGCCTGGCGAACAGGTCGTCCAGGACGTTGTTCGATCCCCGCAAGTCTTCATGGACGCAGACACGACGGAGTTTCGAGTTCACCCTTCTGAGCCCATGACGTGCCTCGCGCAAGCCGCGACGATGCTGCCATGGACTCCATCCAAGCCTCAGTTGCCGCCGCCACACCGCGCGACCCAGACGGGCCAGAAACCTTCGACGACGCGCTGAAGTTGTTCGGACTGGACGACGCATGGCTGCGCGACTGGATCGTCGCGACTCTGGATTCGCTGTATGACCGCACCGGCTGGGAGAGCGCCGTGTTCTGGATTCCCCCGTACAAGGGCTACGTCGCGGTCGGGCATCCTCGAGTCCGCACCGCGTACGTCCGTCGCGCCAGCATCCAGTACCCAGATCGAGATGATTGGCCGATCATCCGATACCCGAGTCGGTGAGCTGCTGGTGTCAGCGCACCATACGGATCAGAGCGAAGTTGAGGTCATCGATGAACCGGGCGCCGTCCGGCAAGAAGCCGTGTTTCTCGTAAAACCTGCGGGCGCGTGGGTTCGCATCAGCCACCCAGAGCTCAGCGGGTGCAGTGGGCGGTAGGACTGCGCCGAGCAGGAGGGCACCGATCCCCGTCCCGTGACGCTCGCTGAGCACGTAGAGCGCCAACAACTCATCAGATCGGACTGGCAGCGGGACGCCGCTCTTCCTCCGGGTAGCTCCGGCCTTGGCGAAGCCCACCACCTGTTTGTCGACAACAGCGACCGAAAGATTCCCGGGCGCTTCCTCGGACAGCCGTTCGTGCCACCGCTGCGCGCGGCCATCGACGGTGTCGCTCTCCCAGTGCGCGACCGGGAGCAGGTCGGAGTACGTCTGCACCCAGGAGGTGTGGTGGACGACGGCGATCGCCTCGGCGTCGTCGAGGACCGCAGGTCGCACCAGTGGCTCGCTCATCCGCTCACGATGGCACCCGACAAGCCTCGTCCGCGAAGCCTTTTCCTGGCCTTCTGCCGCACACCGCCACGTAGCGGACCCACGACGACGTGAGCTGGTGTGCGCCCTCTGACCTGCTGATACGCCTCGCACACCAGCAGGTGTGCGCCCGCGTGGTGTGCGCAGAGCGTGCGGTCGTTCGCCACGATCAACGCATGGACGTAGATCTCCGCCGCCTCAGCCGAACCACGGATGCCAGCGCGTGCGCCATGCCGTCAGGCCTGTTGACCTGGACGGAGCAACCCAGAAAGTCTTCATTCCGGGTACCCGAATTTGCACGAGTTGGGGGACACACGTTCTCCCTGGTCACGCCCATGTCCCCCACTCCAACGGCGCCCAGGTGGAGACATCAAGTGGTACGTCAAGTAGTACATACCCGATGCATAGTGGCGAGCGTGGAGCAGACACACGCAGGTTCAAGCGGGACACTTCGGACATGCGCGGTGGTGGCAAATTGCCACCACCGCGTGACCTGCAAATTTGCCCAGGCATCCGGCAGCGACCTTCAGAGGCCCAGACGAGCCCGCAGGACAACCCGGACATCAACGGTGGTGCCAATTTGGCACCACCGCGTGACCTGCGCGGACTCGTGCGCGACCAGCAAAACGCCCGCCGGCGAGCACCGTGAGGACAAACAGGGCAATTATGGTTCCGCCAATTTGGCAGGACCATACGACCTGCACAAACGCTCCAGCCTCAGTCGCGGATCGCTAGTCGGCCCGGCCGAAGGCCAGCAAATCGGTGCGCATCTGTTGAGTCTCAAGTTCCTGCCCGTGGGTGCGGTCCCGGATGTCCAGAGCTCGCAGCACCAGAGCACGGTCCGCCTCGCCGATCTGGCCAGTCAGCCGCAGCGACGTAAACCCGGCACCAATGACGATGTCAGGTCGACGTCGTCCTCGTTCAAGTCGGCCGGCACCAGCGGAGCGTCCTCGAACCACTCGGGCGCGATCTGTGCCGACGTCGAACCGCTGTCCAGCTTGTCGGCCTGCTTCACCCAGCCGGCCAAGAGATCCCAGCCCTCGTCGTTGCCGATCGGCGCGAGGTCGTCGCCCGGATCGTCGTAGATCGGGTCCCGAAAGTGCGCGGCGAACTCCGAGTGCTTCGGCCCCAGATCAAAGACCTCGTCATCAGTCTCGACCCTCTTCAGAAAGCGCCTGAACAGACTTGCCACGGTTCACCTCAATCCTTCGCTGAACTGGGCCCGACATGGACCGAGACGTCACCTCGATCGAGCTCTGGTCGCCCGAGGGGCGGCAGAACCTGCTCGCTGTCTGGATGACTACACCGACCGGTCGATACCGTGGCCGGGTGAGCGACGATCATGACACCACGTCACCCTCCACGACGACGCACAGTTCCCCGGCAGTGCTCCAGATCCGGATCGATCTCGACGACACCAAGCCACCCACCTGGCGTCGGCTGAACCTGCGGGCCGACCTCACGCTCGACGTCGTACACCAAATCATCCAGGACGCGTTCAGATGGGAAGACTCGCACCTGCACCGGTTCGCGCTCGGCGGCAGCGTGTGGGACCGCGACGCCCAGCTCTTCCTGTGCCCGTTCGACGTCGCCGAGGGCGAGGAGGAAGGAACCCCGGAGGAACAGGTCCGCCTCGACCAGGTCCTGAACGATCCCGGTGACGTCCTGCGGTACGTGTACGACTACGGCGACGACTGGCAGCTCAGGCTGCGACTTGAGAAGGTCCTGTCCGCAGATCCGGGTACTCCGCCGGCGGTGTGCGTGGACGGACGGCGCGCGGCACCACCGGAAGACTCACGATTCGAGTACATGAACGATGGCCTCGCTGCTCTGGTCGAGGACCCTGACCGGTTCGAGCCCGCCGAGGTGAACGAGCAGCTCGGTCGGCCCTGGTACGCGCTACGCGCCCGTGACGTGCACCCGCGGCTGCTGGAGCTGGTGAACATGCTCTCGATCACCAGCGAGGGCGCCGAGCTCGGCGCCCGGCTCGCTGCCCTCCCGGACTCATCGGAAAGGCCGTTCGACGACGACCTCAGGACCGCGCTCAGCGCCCACCTGTGGTTCCTTGACCGGGCCGGGGACGGCGGCATCCCCCTCACCCCGGCGGGCTACCTCCGCCCGGCAGTCGTGGAAGAGGCCGCCACCCTGATCCCCTCGATGTCGGACTGGATCGGCAAAGCCAACCGGGAAGACCTCACCTACCCGGTCGCGAAGTTTCGAGAGTCGCTGGTCAAGCGCCTCCGGCTGCTGCGCAAGTACAAGGGAGCGCTGTACCTCACCCGTGCCGGCGCCGCTGCCCGCGACCGGCCCGCGGTGCTCTTCGAGCACCTCGCCGCATCGATCACCCCGCCACAAGAGCGCGATCGGTCTGTCGTCGACGCCGACCTGCTCATGCTCGCCTATGCGGCTATCACGCCCGACGGCGAACTCCCCTTGGACCGGATCGCCGCCCACCTGACCGACCTCGGCTACCAGTACGACGACGGTCAGCCGATCGCCAGATACGACGTCCTCCACTACGAGACCAACGTCCACGACATCCTCGTGAACATCGCCGAACCGCCAGCAGGACGTCGACCACGGAGCCAGATCAGCGCGGTCGCGTCGGCCCTGGCCAGGACGGCCCTGCAGCGCTGAGGCCCAACACCGTTGTCCGAGACTCTGACGCCACAGGTCCAGCCATCAGCGACCTACTCGCACGAGGAAGAAATCGGGCAGCCAGTCCGTTCGCGTAGTAGATTCAACTACGTGAACCAGGAGCAGGGGGCAGCAAGAACCAGATCCGGCCGTGACGCCGAACTGGAAGCACCGGGCCGACTACATCCGCACCAGGTCGACCAGGAAGGAGTCGTCCGGGGAGACGAACATCGAGCCGGAGTGGGCCGACGAGGCGTTCACCGATCCACCAGGACCAGACTCGGCCCACGGCCGACAACGAGAACAACGACGCGAGCAAGAAGGAGGGGGTGTGATGAGTGAGAAGACGCCGATCGAGGAGCTGCTGACCGAGGTCTCCGCCGAGTCCGAGGCCCGTCGGCACGACCCACTGCCCGAAGGCGCCCTTGGCGTTCGGCAGGGTGATGGCGCCGCCCCGCGAGTGCTGTCCGTGCGCCTGACCGACCTGCAGTATCAGCGCCTGGTCGCCGCCGCAGCTGAGAAAGACCTGCCGGTCTCGACCATGGCACGTCTGGCCATCCTCGAACAGCTCGACAGCTCCACGCGCCCGGCATCTGGACCGATCGACCTGAACGCGATGACCGAGGCGCTGCGCAAGGTCATCCGCCCCGAGTTCCTCAAGGCCTCCTGAGCCCTACCGGATCAAGGAAGTCCATTCAGATCAGCGCAACCACGTCGACGCTGGCCAACACGGCCCTGCGGCCTAACGGCCACCTCGCTACCGGTCGCTTGACTCAGGCCCTTCGCGACACCCGTTCACCACAGGCCCCAACGCTTGCGGCGCTTGCTGCTCCCCCACACTCCCTTGGCCAGGTTCTTGCTACGACCCTTGGTCGTGCTTCCCCACAGGCCCCGCTTCCAGCTCTTCGCACGAGATTTCCGACCCCACAGACCAGCCATCAGCGACCCCCTCGCGTAAGGACGGGCATCCAGACTACGCACGCCTCCCGCCCACGAACACGATAGATCGTGCGCCAACGAAGACATCAACCACCGGCGTGATCACCGTCAGTCCTCACCGACCGGTGATGCTGGTCAGCTCCCTGCGGGCCCGCTCGGCGAACCGCTCGTTGCGCACCGCCTCACCCAACGGCACCCCGGCCTCCCGTTCGGCATCGATGGCCCGCTGGATCACGGGCAGCAGCTCGTGGACGACCAGCTTTTCCGCGGCCTCCGCGTCCCAGACCACGTCAAGAATGCGGGTGCACGCCTTCGTGACCGCCTTGTCGTGGGTCGGCACGGCCCCCGGTCCGAGCAGCTTCTGTCGGATCAGCGCCATCAGGTGGTACTGGGTGGGCCGGTAGCCACGGTTGACGCGCTGGTTGCGGATCAGCCACTCCAGCCGATACCAGGTCGCCGCGGCAGTGTAGTAGAGGATCGGCTGCTGGTCAGCGGCGTACAACTCCTCGCCACGCGCCTTCATCAGGTCCTGGTAGCGGCCCACACGAGACGGTTCGTCCATGAACATCGCCAGGTACGCGCGGCTGAGCTGAGGACGGCTGATGACCCGGGTCTTCTCCACGTCCTTGCGTTCGCTGTACTGCTTCGCGCGACGTTCGTAGAAGAGCCGGTGCGGCTTGTCCCAGCCGAGGGTGAAGAAGTCTTCCAGCTGCTTGTGGAAGTCCTGCCGCGCGGCCAGGTCCTCAGCACTGACCGGAGTCTGCTGGTTGGTCGCGGCCACGATGCCCTGAATCACGTCCTCGTCCTTCGAGTGCACGATGTGGACGCTGACGTACACCTGATCGGTGAGCTGATCGCGTTCGTGGAACAGCACGTGGCAGGTCTGGCATCCGTTGACGATCTGGAAGTCGTCCAGCACGAAGTTGTCGCCGACCCGGTTCATCTTCCGGGTCACGATGGTGATGCCGTTGTTCATCACGGCGAACCTCTGCCGCTTGACCGGGTCCCGCAGGGTGTCTCGTATGCCGCTGTTGACGGCGTTGTATCCCTGGAAGGCCCGGACGTTGCTCTCGAACAGGTTCTCCCGCAGCTTTCCCGAGTCGTCCTCCAGCACGGTGCGCACCAGCTCCGAAGCGCCGACCAGTCCCACGAACGACTGCTCGACACCCGGAGCCGTCGGCATCGCGAACTGCTTCGGCACCGGCACGGTGACCTCGACGGTGCTGATCGCCTGCTGGTACAGCGCGCGCAGCTCCGGCCGGTTCACACAGCGCACCTCGACCGTCTCGAACCGGTTGAGCTTGCCCAGATGCCTCTCGGCCGATCGCGCCTTGCGGTGGACCATCTCCGCTATCTGATCACCGGTGGTCACATAGCGGACGTGCAGCTCCGGCAGCCGGCCGGCCAGCCGTGCGGGGTCCTGGTACACGGCGTCCAGGCATTCGCGCAGGCCCTTCACGTCGTCCGACACCTCGTACGGGATGGCTTCCGCCCCGCACAGGTGGCCAAGATTCTCCGCGAGGTCCGAGATCACCTTGGTCTCGAACTTGCTGCTGGTCTTGGCCTGGATGATCACCACCTGCACCTGCGGCCGCCTGCGTTCCTGCATCGCCACCTGGACGTCCGTCGGATCCCGGTACATCTGCCCGTCGATCAGCACCGCGTAGGCGTCGATGCCGAGGTCGTTGCCCCCGCCCGTGCGGTATGTGTCGGGGTTGAACGGCTCGTTGTAGTACGAGTTCAGCACGCAGTAGGCGGCGAACGCCTCGAACGCCTCTGCCTCAGGCAGCTCGGTCAGGTCCTGGTCCTGCTGGAAAGCCTCGAGCAGACTCTGGATCACTCTCTCCACGGTGGGTCCCCTTCTTCCTCTCGTGCGCGGACCTCACACCTGCCGGGCGCGGTCGATGACCTCCTCGACGGTCAGCGGGCTCGACGGGTGGTAGCTCAGGCAGATGGGGGTGCGAATCTTCTGAAATGCCAGCCCCTCGGCAACGGCATAGAACTCACCGGTGCCCAGCCGGGAGATGTCTGGTACCGCACTGGACTTCGCGGCTGCCATCTCCCTGGCAGCGGTGATCTGCGACGGACTGTTGAGGAACCCGTACAGCTGCGTGGCGGCGTTGCCGGAGATCCGGTTGTGGATACCGCGTGGCGCCTGCGTGGCGAACACCAGGCCGAGTCCGTACTTGCGGGCCTGCGAGGCCAGCGCGAGGGTGCTGTGCGTGCTCGCGGTCAGCGAACCGGACGGAGCGATGGTCTGCGCCTCGTCCATGACCAGTAGTCCACCGAGCGGCCGGTCCCCGGCGGGGTTCCGCTTGATCCAGGCGAACAGAGCCATCTGGAGCTGGTTGACGAAGCTCTGCCGTTGCTCCTCGGTAGGCAGGCCGATCAGGCTGATCACCGAGATCCGGGCACGTTTCCCCGCCTCGGGGGTGAGCAGCACGCCGGGGTCCACCGGTTCACCGACCCCGCCGAACAACGGATCGTTGATCGTGGCTGCACGCAAGGTCTGCGCCATGTCCGCGGCCATCTCGTGCGCTTTGGCCAGTCGCGTCACGCCATCGGGCAGGTCACCGAGCAGATCCAGGAAGTGGCTGAGCCCTTCGCCGCCCTTGCGTGCGAAGTACTGCAGCGCCTGGTTGAGAACGGCCCGTGAACGCTCGGCCTTCGCAGTCGGACCGTCGGCGCGGGCACGCGGTGCGAGCGCGGCGACCGCCGTGTCAACGGCCTGGCGGAACTCGTCCGGGTCGTCGGCAACCGCGGCGAAATCGGGCAGCGGGCGAAACGCCAGCGGCCGACCGGATTCCCGGCGGGGCGTCCAGACCACGACATCGGTGTTGCGAAGGTAGTCGTCGGCGCGGGCCGCGTCATGGGGTCCCCAAGCATCCGGTGGCTGCGGCCACGGGTCGCCAAGCCGCGCCAGGTCATTGTTGGGGTCGAGCACGATCGCGGACACGCCACGCAGAGCGCACTCCTCGACCAGCCGGCGGATCAGCACTGTCTTGCCCGATCCGGACCCGGCGAAGATCGCCGTGTGCTTCCGCAGCGACTCCAGACTGATCGTCACCGGCGCACCGGTGTCCATCCGGTCACCCACGTGCAGCGTCAACGGATCCGCTGCCGCCTGGCCCGGAGCCACCACCACCGGGTCGGTGGTGTCAGGGGCAACGAACGGCAAGGTTGCGGCGGACGGTTGCGGCATGGGGACCGGCCCTGGTTCAGGACGCGGCGGTTCCGGGTCGTCCCTCGGATCGCCGAACACCGCGCGCAGGAGCGCGGTGCGTCCGGCCGGGCGGCGGCTGAGCAACCATGCCCTGAACCGGGCCGGTGGCTGGGTGCCAGCGAGTCGCTCCAAGGCCGCGAACGTGCGAAGTCCGGTCTCCAGCGTCTCCCTCGACAGCTCGATCACGACCCCGCCGGCCGCCTCGAACTCCTGGACCTTCTGCCGGGTCTTGTTGCCGTTCGACCACTCACCGGTGCGCAACAGGAAGACTTTACGTTTCTGCGCCGATGGGTCCAGCCCCGTGGCGATCAGGACCCGGTCGATCCGATTGATGACCGCCCGCCCGTCTCGCCACCCGATCGCCCGGAACGACCAGTAGATCTTGTCTTCGGTGTCCTCGTCGATGATCCGGTGCACTTCAGCGTGCAGGGCAGGATTTCCGGCGGCCATCGTCTCCAGAGGCAGCACATAACGGAGGCGTTCTTCACCCTGCTCGACGATCCACCACTTCAACGCTGAACGGATAAGGCGCGGTACGTGCTGATCTTCCTGCTTCGGGTCGAGTGACTTTGCGACGTCCGCGATCACGCTCGTATCGTTCACCAAGGCGGTCAGCTGCTCGTCGATCTCGGTGAACGCACCCTGATCTGACGGCAATGGCGCAGGCCCCGGTCGCGGCGTAGGCGTGTCCTTGCCACTCGGCTCGGCAATGCTGGTCAGCTCGACGACGTGGTTCGCGCCCAGGCACGCCCGGAGGTGGGTATCGATCTGGCGGATGAGGCCGCGAGCAGTGAACAGGCCAGAGTCGGCGAACGCTTCCGGCCGTACCGGCCAGGTTGGATAGGGCGGGGTAAATCCGACCTCGCCGAATTTGAGCGCGAACCGCCTTTCGATGAGCGTCCGCCCGATCACTGCTGACGGGACGGTGTCCAGCTGCTCGGCGTGGCGGAACCGTTGCTCGACGGAGCCCAGCGAATGTTGGTGGATTCGCTTCCAGACCGGCTCGGTGCAGGCAACCAGAACCAGTGTCCGACGAGTGACCTCGCGCAGCTCCATGAGCCCGCTGCCGACGTCGTCGAACATCTGCTTCCTGGGCAGACCCATCGATTCAGGTTCAGCGTCAGGTCCCTCGGACGCGGCGCCGTCGGCCGCTCGATCCGATTGCTGGATAAGCGTGTCGATCTGGTCCAGGGCGATCACGCTCGGCCCGGTGAGCGCGATCAGCTTGAAGAGCTCACCGACCGTCTCGTGCGGCTTCCTAGAGGCGGCGCGAATACCCCATTCGGCGCGTTCGCCTACCACCAGCTCGTCTTCCGCCGACAGTAGATAGGCGCTGCCGACCTCCCTGATCGCCAGCGACCTGCTGGCCAGCAGCGTCAGGGCTCGCAGAGTGTGTCCACATTCGAAGGCGAGCTGCTGGTCGACGTCGTCCAGCGCCTCGACGATGCCGTCGAGTCCCGACCGGGTCGGTTCGTCGTGCCCCATGAGCTGCCGGTGCAAGGGTTCGGGCAGATCGAGTCTTTGAGACAGTCCCCGTCGCAGGGCTTCACCCTGCTTGACTCCGTCACGGCCGGGTCGCAGCAGGCCGCCGAGCACGTCGTGCACCACCTTCTGCCAGAAGGCCCGCTCGTGGCGCAGGTCAAGGGCGAAGAAATAGCCGCCCGCCGCCATGACCCGCGACCGTACGGCCGCGACAAGGTGAGTCTTTCCCGAACCGGGCTGTCCGGTGACGACCACGCCGAGCGGGCTCTCCGCGGAGCTGGCCTTGGCGTCGCGGAAACCGTCCATGACCGTACCGAACGCCGAACCGTTGAGGCCTGCGACGTGGGTCTCCGGGTCCTCCCACACGCCGTCCCTGCTGATCGCCCAGTTGACCCTGGTCAGTTCCGCCAGTGCGCCGCGCTCGATCTCCCTCATGGGCGCCCGATAGACATGAGGTGCACGTCCGTGCCTCCCATGCGCAGCGCGGCTGCCCTGTCTGCCTCGGTCAGCGTCTTCTGGTCGAACTCAGGATTGAGCCGCACTTCCCGTTCCAGGACCAGACGCAGCAAGGTGGCGTCCAGGTCGGCACGCGGTATGTCGGCGACGGTGTGCCGCAGCCGCGCAAGGCCGACCCAGGAACCTGGCGTGGCAGCCAGTGCGGCGTACGCGGCACGGATCCGACCTATGATGTCGACGGCGGGCACGGTCGGCTCGTCATCCAGGGCGAAGATGTCCGCGACACGCAGATCGGATCGCGCCATGAAGGCTGCGAACCGGCGGGTCAGCGCGTATTGCAGCCGCGTGGGTTTCGACGCACGCTCCGGAGCGGGGCTGCCCAGCTCTTCCCCACAGCGCCGCCAACCCTCGTCCGTGAGCTCGTGCATCCACGCCCGGTACCGGCCCGTCTGCCACGCCCTGATGTAGCCCAGGTCGACCAAGCGCTCCCGCGCCCTCTTCTCGATCGTGATACCCAGCTCATCTGCTAGCCCAGCGTTGGACACCTCCCGGGTCAGCGTCATCAGCGCGAGCAGCGCCGACCGTTCCGGCAGGTTCAGCTGGGTGTCCGACATGGCGCAAACGTACCTGGATTCCGACTTGACGGGCAGTGTCGTCGCAGGCCACGGCGCAAAACTCACCCGCCTGGTGAGTCTGGGGCCGGGTGTGGAGCTCCGCTTCACCAGATTGCCCTCTTCGAAGTGCCCCGACACTCCAGTGAGTGACCAGCTCAGCCCTAGTCACTGTGGCGTCCCGAGGCTCCCTGAAGGGAGCCACTCGACGTCCCAGCCATCCTCGGTCACGGCGAGCTCGAATTCGCTCATGCCCATGAACCACCAGTCACCGATCGTGGTCAGAGAGCCAGCCTGACCCTCGCAGATGATCGCGATGATCGCGCCGCTCTCGTCCGCTTCGGCAACGACGAACTTGCCCATGTACGGGCCAGCAGTGAAACGGGCGTCGCGTCGACTCGTCGAGCTCACCGTAGGGATCGACATGCGCCTACCGCTCCACGTTCTGCGCGGCGGCACCCTGACCGATCACACCGTCGCGAAACGCCTGGAAGTCCGCCCACCCGTCTCTGCCGCCTTCCTCGATGAACTCGCCAGACGAGCAGTCGAGCGCACTGCACCCGAGGACGTGCGCGGTCTCGCGGACCACCTGGACGACATCGTCGCCACCACCGCGCACGTGCAGCATGATCGACCGGACCGGGTCCTCGCTGCCGATGTTGAACTCGATCGACCAGCCCGACCGCTCGAGGTCGCCCCACGTCGGGTCACTCAGGTCCAGGTCCGCGAACGCAGCCTGCAACCGGCTGAGAACCTCGGCGACCGAACCGATTGGTAGTGGCTCGTAGTCGCGTGGGATCTCCTCGATCGTGGTCTCGGGCGGTGCGTTGAACAGGCTGATGTCCCAGCTCATCGTGCGGCTCCTTCTCGACGTCTCGCAACGACACGCACCGTAGCGGTACCCGCCGACATTCCCGCTGAAGTCGACGTCGGCAAGCATGAGGTTCGCCTCCACCGTGAACACGCTCTGTGGCGCGACGCGGAGGGTGTCGAGGCAGGTCTCGGAGTCGCTGCCGATGGTGATCAGACGCAGTCCCAGGTGATGCGGCCTTCGAGTGTGTCGTGAGAGAGGAAGACGTAGGCGGTGCCGCCGCCGAAGTTCAGGGCGTACGGGTCATCGTCGGTTCCTTCGGCGCCGTCGAGCTGGAGGAAGAACCGCCACGACAGGCCGGGCGGGACCGAGGGGAGGTGCGGCTGCCAGAACACCGGTGTGCCGCCGACATAGCTGCGGGTCGTGTCGGCGCTGTCGTCGAGCTCTTCGTAGGGATCGGGGTACAGCCCGCGCCGTTCGGCGTCGCCCTCTGCGGCCTTCGCGTCGAGGAAGCCGTCCGTAGCCGGGTCCAGGGATGTGAGGTCGACGGACAGCTCGACCGGTACCTCGTCGTCCCAGGTGGTCCCTCGGGTCCACAGCGTGGGACCGGTGGCGGCATCGGCGGTGCGCACGACGTCGGGGACGCGGCCGCCGGGTTGGATGATGACGGCGTTCTCGCCCGCCTCGGGGTCCCCGGTCTCGCGCAGGCCGGGGTCCTCGGCCGTCATGAACAGGTACGCGATCCGGCCGTCACTCTGCGGGACAGGAAACTGCCCGATGAACATCATGAGGGCACCGTCGGTCCGCGACAGCGGCCACTGCGGCGCTTCGAGCCAGACCGGCTGCCCCCCAAGCTTCGCATCGGGCGTGGTGATGGGTTCTGTGGCGGGACGGAAGGACATCCCCAGGCGCGGGGCAAGCCACGCATCGCACGCGCCGGCGACCGTACTGGTGAGCTGCTGCACGGACGCCATCCTGCCGCAGACGTGAATCCCGCCCGGCGCTCCGGGCGATGCTCAGGCGCGGCTCATAGGGTCCAGCCAAAGGGCGTGTGCGTCGTTCGCCGGTGAGGTCGAAATGGCGCCGGCCGGTGCAGGGTGGTCCAGATCGGGTGGTACTACAGTCCTGGTCGTGACGAAGGAGATCCGTGACATCAGGCCGCAGCTCGCCCTGGTGGGGGACGACCTATGGGTGCGGGGATGAGCGCGCCAGGCCCGCAGGAGGGGGCAGCACTGCCGGTGTTCCGGTACCACCCAGACCCGATGGCGACCGGCGCCGTAGCGGCCGAACCGGTGGTTTGCCGGGTGTGCAGGCGGGAGCGGTCGCACCGGTACACCTTGCCCGTCTACTCCGAGCACGACGTGGACTCGGTGTGCCCGTGGTGCATCGCCGACGGATCTCTTGCGGCAAGGTTCGACGCGTTCCTCAACGACATTGCCGGTCACCTGCCGCAGGGTTTTGAGGATGACCCTGACTGGGCCGACTGGTCCACTCCGCCGTACCTCCGGGTCCCGGAGGCAGTCCGCGACGAGGTGTGCCGCCGTACGCCGGGGTTCTCGTCATGGCAGGAGGTCGACTGGTTGGTCTGCTGCAACGACGCGATGCAGTACCTCGGCCTGGCCGACAGCTGCGCGATCGAGCACGAACCCGGGTTGCGGCGTGCTCTGGAAGAGGTCGGCGTACCTGGCGAATTCATCGCTGAGCTGCGCGCCGACACCAACGCCTCGATCCTGTGCCACTGGTTCCGTTGCCTGCACTGCACCACGAGCCGGGGTTTCGTCGACAGCGACTGACCTCTGCCGGAGGTCGTGCACTTCCTACCGCTCGATCCGTTTGCCCGTGCTCCGGCTCATGTCAGCAGCGTGGTGATCGCATCGAGGAGTCTCCGACGCAGGTTGTCGTCGTCCCAGACGAGGCTGTCCCAGATGCCGGAGGTGACGATGCGAGCGTCCTGCTCCGCAAGCGCGCGCAGTCCGGGAACGACATCGGCGTCGCCCATATCGGTGAGCAGGTCTGTGCCATCGATGCTGCCCCACGGACCCGCGATCTCCTCAAGAAGCAGCGGAATGAGACCGGCTGTAGCAGTGCCGGCACGCCAGAGCGCGCGGGCCGCTGGAACCCGTGCAGGGCCGCGGAACGACTCAGTGCGTTCTGCGAGGCCTCGCAATGCTGGGACAAACCGTCCGAGGAGTTCAGGCGGCAGCTCTGCGGACAGCTCGGCCGCTCGGGCTGCGGGCCTCTCACCGGCTCGCAGCACCGCGTCCAGGGTCGGGGCTACGGCGTCGATGTCCCCGACGGCGCGCCAGACGATGCGGGCAGCGGCGACTTGGAGTTCCCGGTCGGGGTAGGTCTCGGCAGCGCGTCCGGTCAGGTGTGCTCGCAGGCGCGGAACCAGGGACGTCGCGTCGGGTCCAGCCTCTGCGACCAGGTTCAGGTCCCAGTCGGTGAGCCGATGACCGTTGTCCAGGAGCCCTGCGGCCACCGCTATCAGCGGCGCAGGCTCCTCACACAGTTGATGCAGGGCGTGGGCAGCCCGTAGCGCGGGAAGCCCGTCGCCGTCGGCCGCCGCGCGGAGCGCAGCCTCGGCGCCACGGGCCGCCGGGCCGATCGCGGCCAGCGCCATGGGAACGGCGTACGGAGCCACGGGGAGTGCGTCGACAAGGACGCCGAGGGCGGGTGCCGCGGCCGGCCCCCAGCCCCTGAGGACTGCGATGAGCGGAGCAGGGCCTCTCGACGATCCTGCGGAAGTCGCCCACTCGACGCGCTCGCTCGCCGAGGCATCAAGCACGATCGCCAGTCGGCCACGGATGGCGGCCAGGAGGTCGGGGGCGAAGGACGGGACGTTGTCGCCGAGCAGCCGCAGCGCGTCTGGCGACCGGCCGCGTTCCCATGCAGCAGTCAGTGCTGGAATGACGCGGTCGTCCCGGAGTCGGGTCAGAACGGCGATCGCCATGTTCGCGGGACCGCGGTGGTCGGTGACGTCGCCGAGCGCGAGGTGCGCCAGTTCCGGCGCCAGGCTGGACACCGCATGGCCGGCGTCGCCAGCTGCCGCGACGGCAGCCGCTACGACGTCGGCGTCGTCGTCAGCCAGAAGTTCGCGGAGCTGCCCAACGGACTCCCGCGCGGCGGACCGGCTCGCACGCGAGCGGAGGGCGAGGTTCTCCGCCTGACGGACACGACTCTGCGCAGAGCCAGTCCCCATCATCGTGACAACAGTCCGCGCAGCAACGGAGTCAAGACGTTCGATCACACCGTCGACCCGCGTGAAGGACTCCGTCCAGGCGCCGTTCCACTCCGCTTCCCGCTCGATCGCGGCCGCGAGGTGTTCCAGCGCCTCGTCAGGCACCGCGCGCCTGGCGTCGAGGAGCGCATGGGCCGCAGCGAGCGGAACGGGGAACGGATCGCGCAACGCGGCCTCGGCCACCGGGATGCCGACAGCAGGATCGACAGCACACAGACCCAGCACGATGCCTGCCTGAACCTGCGGATCGTCCTCAACCTCCCGCCGTGCGGCCAGAGCAGACGCAGCCTTATCCCCGGCGCCCGAGTAGGCAACTGCGTAGGTAGCGGCCTCACGGACCGCCTCTTCGGGGTCCTCCAGCAGCGGTAGGAGCGAGTCCGAGTGGTCTCGCAATGCCTCACGAACCGCGGGTAGGGCGCTGCCGTCGCTCATGTTCGGATCTCCGAACCCGCCCAACGCGAAGCACAGGGCATCCCGGTGGTGAACAGCGCGACCGGCGGCCAGGCCCACGATGAACGGCACCGCGACCGCAGTCACGGGATAGACCGTCCCCTGGTGCCAGATCGAGGAAAAGAACTCATCGAGCGCCTCACCCGCAACCCCCTCGTCCGGCGACGCGAGCCCTCGCAGAATCTCGGCCGCATCGCCCGCGGGCCCATAGGCCCCGCCCAAGCGGTCCCAGTCGATCGTGTCCAGGTCATCGAGCACCGCGCGAGCCTATCCGCTGACCGGCCGACCGAAACCGACATCCGTGCCTTGGCGCGGAGCGAGCGGCCCGTTAGGGCCAAGATCGACGGGTGCCGCGGCGTGGAACGCCAGCCGCTGGTCAGCACCGGCTGCCAGGTCCTCACAGAGCTTGCCGATCGTCAGGAACACCTCCCGCCGGTCCTTCCTGGTGCGGTCAGCGATCATGTCGGCGATGTTCTCCTCCAGGTCTCTGACGCGCTCGCCCGTCCACACCTTGCCGGCGAGAGTGACCAGCAGGTCCTCCAGCCGGCGGTCGGGCACATCCCAAGTTCCATGGGTCACGGCGAATCGCGCCAAGTGCTCGTCGTGGCCCATCCTGAGCAGGATCTGCTGGCCGGCTTCCTCGTGCTCCCGGCCCGGGCCGGTTAATTCAGCACGGTGGACGATCTTGCCGATGTCATGCGTCACAGCGCCGAACTCGACCGCTCGACGGTCGATCTTCAGTTCCGGGAAGGTCTCAGCGACCCCGTCGAGAAGGTTAACGGCGACGTCGTGGACGAGCCGCAGGTAGACCGCGAGACGTATCGGGGTCTCGTGCCCCGACAGTACCCCTGCGAGCCATTCCGGCAACGGCAGGATCCCGGTCATGCCATAGGAGCCCATCAGTAATTCCGGACGGGGCGCAGCGGAGTATTCGTCGAGCCCTGCGTCCCACCGACGCCATGCTTCGCGCCATCCGACGAACGGTCCGCGATTGCCCCACGCCTCGTCGTTGCTTCCCGGAGAGTCGTCCAGGTCAGCGGTCACGAGACGGCGGAGGAACTCCACCATCCCGATGTCGAACCCCACCAGACTTGGAGTCTGGTGACGGCGCCAGACCACGACTGGCCACGTGTCCGGGTCTTCGCCTGGGGCCTGCCCCAGGAACGGTTGACATGTCTTCTTTGATGAGTCAGGCCGCGAGGGCCAGGGTCCGGTCAGCGTAGACGGTCTCGAACTCGATTGGTGTCATGCGGCCCAGGCGGCGTTGTCGGCGGCGTCGGTGGTAGGTCCTCTCGATCCAGGTCACGATCGCCAACCGGAGCTGCTCGCGGGTGGTCCAGGGGCGCCGGTTCAGGACGTTCTTCTGCAGCAGGGAGAAGAACGACTCCATCGCGGCGTTGTCCACGCAGGCTCCGACCCGGCCCATCGACCCGGTGATCTGCTGGGACTTCAGGGCGCGGCGCAGCTTCTTGGACCGAAACTGCGACCCGCGGTCCGAGTGCAGCACCGTGCCGAGCGCGTCTGGGGTCGTGGGGATGACGTCACGCCTGCTCACGGCATGGTCCAGCGCGTCCACGGCCAGGCGGGCCTTCATCCGCGAGTCGATGGAGTAGCCCACGATCCGCCCCGAGTACACGTCCTTGATCGCGCACAGGTAGAGCTTGCCCTCGCTCGTGGGGTGCTCGGTGATATCCGTGAGCCACAACCGGTTGGGTGCACTTGCGGTGAAGTCGCGCTGGACGAGGTCGTCGTGCACGGGCGGGCCGGCCTTACGCCCGGTGCCCTTCTTACGGTGGATCACCGAGACGATCCCGACCTGCCGGCACAACGCATGCATGGTGTTCTCGCTCACGACGTGTCCGGCGTCTTTCAGGTCGTCAGCGATGAGGCGGTAGCCGAACTCCGGGTCATCGGTGTGGATGTCGAGGGCGGCGTTGATCAGGTGGGCCTGACGCCACTGGGCGTCGGTGACCGGCCGGGCCAGCCACTTGTAGTACCCCTGCCGGGAGAAGCCCAGAACCCGGCAGGTCACCGCGACGGGCAGACCGTCAGCGGCAAGCTCTTGGACCAGCGGGTAGGTCATTTTGGGGAGATCTCCTTGGCGAAGTACGCCGCCGCGCGACGCAAGATCTCTACTTCCTGCTCCAGGACACGGTTGCCCTTCTTCAGCTCACGCTGCTCTGCAGACTCGGCCTGCGTGGCACCGGGACGGTTCCCGTCCTCGACGTCTGCGGACTTGAGCCAGCGGCGCAAGCACGACTCGGTGATCCCGAAGTCCTTGGCGACCTGCGCGATCGGCGTCTGTCCCTGACGGGCGACCGCGATCACGTCACGACGAAACCCGGGTGGGTAAGCCTTAGGCACAACAACATCCTTCCAGCACCGACCACAGGCCGGTACGGATCAGATGTCAACCATCCCTGGGGCAATCCCGACCAGCATCTTCAGACCGCAGACTCGATCCAGCGCAGAATCTGAGCGTTCGTCTGCGGTGCGTTCTTGTGCAGCTGCACGTTGTGACCGCTGTCGGGCACGACGATTGACGTGAGGCCGGCCTGGTCCGAGTAGTACGGCCCTTCGTCGGCCAGCATCGTCTGCGGGGTGCACGTGTCGACGGTGCAGTACTGGTCCTTGTCCCCTGTGACCAGGAGGGTGGGCACGTTGATCGCCCGTGAGGGAGAGCGCGCCGTGGGAAGGTTCGCGCCGCCTGCGTCGTCGTCGGACGATTCCTCCTGGCGAACCACGTGGCTCATGCTGTCTCGCGAAGACTTGGAGGAGTCGTTCGTGGCGCCCGCCCAGGTGCCCTGCGCGGACGCCACGAGGTCGCCTACTTGATGACGCGGCCGCCGTCGGCGACGATGACCTGCCCGGTGATGAAGCTGGCCTTGTCGCCAGCGAGGAACGCGATGACCTCCGCGATCTCGGCCGGCTTGGCCGGGCGGGTGATCGCCGCCTGGTCGCGGAGCTTCTGGAACGCCTCTTCACCGCCCATCTCGGTGATGACGGCCTCCGTATCGATGGAGCCCGGTGCGACGGAGTTCACGCGGACGTTGTGCTCGGCGAACTCGGCCGCCCAGCCACGCGTGTACCCGTCGATCGCGGCCTTCTGCGCCCCGTACGTCGCCATGCCCGGCATGGCGAGCATCGACGCGATCGAGGACACGCTGATGATGCTGCCCCACTTCCGCTCGATCATGCCGGGCACGAGCCCCGCCACGAGCTGGAAGGGTGCCTGGATGTTCGTCTCCCACGACTCCGCGTTGCGCTCCACGGTCTGCGTCAGCACCGGTCCCAGTGAATCGCGATAGCTGGCGGCATTGTTGACGAGGACGTCCACGCTGCCGACGGCATCGATCAGCTTCGCGACGCTCTTCCGGTCACCCAGGTCCACCAGCGCGAAGCGGACATCGCCAAAGGCAGCAAGATCGCTCGCGACCTGTTCGCCGCGCTCGGCATTGCGGCCGGTGATGATCACCGACGCGCCCTCCTCGGCGAGCTTGTGCGCTGTCGCCGCACCGATACCGCTGGGAGCCCCTGCTCCGGTGACCAGCGCAACCTTGTTCTCAAGCGACATGACTCTCCCATCTCGGCGCAGTCTTGCCGCGCCTCTCAAGATGTAGCTGTCCGCTACAGCAATAGATCGTTGTGAGCACCCCAGACCCACGGTGGCGCGCTCAGGAAACCGTGAAGGCGCATGCGCGCCAGATTCACGGCGTGGACCGCGGACGAATATCAGGCCAGGCTCGGCATCGGCAGGGACACCGGGCGGCATTCGTCAGGATCTGACGGGCTGGCTAGCGAGCTCCCCGATCCGGTCCATGTTGGCGTATCCCCATTCGCACAACGGGCGCAGCGTCTCGGCGAGACTCGAGCCGAACGGCGTCAGCGAGTACTCGACGTGCGGGGGAAGCTCCTGGAAGTCCTTGCGGACCAGGATGTCGGCTGACTCAAGGTCTTTGAGCGCGCCGATCAGAACTTTCTCCGTCACACCGTCGACGAGGCGGCGCAGCTGGCCGAACCGCTGCGGACCATGCGCGGCGAGCTGCCACAGCACCAGAGACTTCCACCTGCCGCCGACGATGGACAGGGCGGCGTCCAAGCCGGAGTAAAACCCGCGCTCACTCATCTGCAGACACCTTTCCATCGGTCAATCGCTGTTGCCCTCGCTGCCCGAGGTATTCGGGACTCAGGCCTCGGGCCTGGTGCCCGCGGTCAGCGGCCCCGCCACGCGAGCATCTTCTCCAGCTCGGAGAAGTTGTACCCGTTCTCGTCCGGGTGGATCTCAGTGGTGAACAGAGTGACGCCCTCGGCGACGAAGGCTTCAGAGGTGGCTTCGTCGGTCCAGTCGATTCCCCGCTCGATGGTCGCCTCGTCGCGTCCGGCCTTGTCCGCGAGGCCCTTGAGCAATTCGTTCTTGCGACGAAACTCCTCGATGGGCTCGAAGCTGTGCCAGATGTCAGCATGACGCGCCACGATCGGCAAGGTGCGGCGCTCACCACCACCGCCTATCAGGATCGGGATGTCGCGCACCGGGGCCGGAGTCAGCTCCTGCAGCCGGTTCTTGATGCGCACGAGGCTTTCCTCGAAGTGGTCGAAGCGCGACTTGGTCGTGCCGAAGTCGTACTGATAGACGTCGAAGTCCTTCTGGTACCATCCGGTGCCCAGACCGAGGATGAGGCGACCCCCGCTGATGTGGTCGACCGTGCGCGCCATGTCGGCAAGCAGGTCGGGGTTGCGGAAGGCGACAGCTGTCACCAGGAGCCCGATCTCGGCCCTGCTCGTGCTCTCGCCCCATGCCGCCAGAGCGGTCCAGCCTTCGAAGTTGTTGACGTCTGCCTGCACGTCGTGCAGCTGCGGGATGCCGTCGACGATGTCAACGGCGGGCTTGTGGAAGTGGTCGTAGCCAAAGATCGCATCGACGCCCAGCTCCTCGGCGTGCTGCACCGCTCGGCGCCAGGTCGCATAGTCCGGCGTGCCGCCGGGCCACAGCTGAACTCCGATGCGAACGCGGTGGGGCTGGCTCGCGGCGGCCTCGATGTCGGTGGTGCTGGACGTGCCGGGCATGAATGTGCCTTCCGATTGTTCGCTTGATTGCCTCCGCGACACCGGGTCTCGTGCACCCAGACGTGGAACGGGGCTTGACGACCAGGCCTGGTCGCCTGCGCCAAGACCGAGTCAACTGCCGCTGCTTCCCACGGACAAGTACCTACTTTTTTGTAAGTACCCCCCGGCGCGGGTGGCTCAGGGACCACAAACCGGGTGCCAGTCAGTGCGATTGCGATTCCTCGCGCCTCGTCGCCGGAGGTCGCTGCACACCTACGGCATAGAGCCGAACTCCCGAAAGGAGCCCTCATGCCGCACACCAGCCCACCACCCGCCCATCCCACCCGCCTGGTCCCGCTAGCCGACGCCGCCGAGCACCTCCACGTGTCCGTCAAGACGCTGCGTCGCCGAATCGCAGACGGCACCATCGCGGGCTACCGAGTAGGCAGGCTCATCCGGGTCGACCTCGATGAACTGACACAGAGCCTTGTTGTCGCGATCCCATCAGCGCGTTCCATGTGAAACCCAGGACCGGTCGCGGCAGCGCGCACCTTGCGACCACAGCAGCTGGACCTCCTCGCGAGGGAGGTCCAGCCACTCGAGCATCAAGCAGCCCTGTCCCTCTCGGCCTTTGCACGCTCCAGCTCCAGCCGGATCTCCTCCCCCGCCGTCACACTCATCCGCGCAGCGAGCTCGATATCCCGGGCCATCGTCGCCTTCTGATACCGCAGCACCACAGTCACGTCGGAGTGCCCGCCACGCCGCATAAGCTCGGCCAGGGTCGCTCCCTCCTGTGCAATCCGGGTCAGCCCCGTGTGCCTCAGGTCGTGGAACCGGTAGCCGTCCGGAAGTCCCGTCACCGCGCCCCGAGCGGCCGCCCAGATGCCGTTCCATCGCGACGCCGACAGGTACTGGTTACCCCCCACACCCGGCACCACCGGCGACGTCCGTGCTCGCCCCACGTGCTGGTCGAGGTGCTCGCGCAGCCGCTCGATCATGAGCGGCGGGACCGACATCGACCGGAGGCCGCTGTCCGACTTCGGAGCCGTGAGCTTGCCCGTACTCCCGTTCTTCTGCCGCCGAACGTACAGCGTCGCCGCCGTCCGGTCGCTGTTCCAAACGATGTCGTGCCGCTGCAGCCCCAGCACCTCCCCGCGCCGCAGCTGGCACCACGCCGCGAACAGCACGGCGATCCGCCAGGGCTCCGGCACGGCCACGTAGAGCGCGTCGACCTGGGTAGGCGTGGCGACGTCGTCCTCGGGTGTGTGGGCGTCGTCGTGCCGTACGGACTTCCGGGTCGGCGTCGGCACGTCCGGCATCTTCGCGAGCAGCCCGTCACGCACCGCCGCCCTAAGAATCATCTTCAGCACGTCAACGGCGTCACCAGCGATCCCGTTGTGTGGGGCGTCCTCCTTGAGCACCGAGGGCATGGCGACGAGCTTGATCACGAGCGCCCGCACCCGCTCAGTGGAGATCTCCCGGACCTTCACGTCCCCGAGCGGAACCATGAGGTAGTTGCGCACCCGCCCTCGGTACGCAATCACGGTGCCTGGCCGGCGGAGCTTGCCGCCTTTGCCAGGCTCCGTCGCGATGCGCTCCAGCCACCGCTCGGCGTACTCGCGGAAGGTCACGTCCCGCGCGGCTGCGGCCCCAGCGGCGGCCCGCCGCCGTCGCACGGCCTCGCCGGGCGGGAGCCACTCTCCTCGACTGATTGCCGAGTGCACCCCATTGAGCCACTCGCGAGCGTCACCCTTGGTGAGGAACGTCAGCGGCTTGTCGTCCGCGGTCCGCGCCGAGTAGACCTTTTCGTCCGGACCCACATATCGTGCCTGCCAGCGCTTCGAGGGCAGCTTGCGCAGCCTGCCCCATGCCTCTCGCTTTTGCGGCCGTACCTCGGTTTTCGTGCCCATCGTCGGTTCCTTCCTGGTCGTGTCGGCGTGCCTCCTGCGTGCCTCTCGGGGAGGCAATTCGGGGCTCCTCACGTCCATAGGTGTCCACGACACCCCGGGACGCGAAGAGGCCCGGATCCGCGGAATTCCGCGGATCCGGGCCTCTGACCAGGCCGACCGCACAAGGGCGGCCGAGCGACCAACTAGAAGTTGATCATGTGCCCAGCAATACCGTGCACCGTCTCCTGCACAGACTCCGACAGCGTCGGGTGCGTGTGCACGTTGCGTGCCACCTCGTCGGCCGTGAGGTCCCACTTCTGCGCGAGCGTGAGCTCGGGCAGCAGCTCGGAGACGTCCGGGCCGATCATGTGGGCGCCCAGAATCTCGTTGTACTTGGCGTCGGCGACGAGCTTGACGAAGCCCGTGGTGTCGCCGAGGCCGTGCGCCTTGCCGTTCGCCATCGTCGGGAAGTTCGACACCTTGACGTCATAGCCCTCGTCGCGGGCCTGCTGCTCCGTGAGGCCGAAGGACGCGACCTGCGGCGAGCAGAACGTGGCACGCGGCATCATGCGGTAGTCGCCGAGGGGCTGGGTCTCGGCCCCTGCGATGGTCTCGGCGGCGACGACGCCCTGCGCCTCAGCGACGTGCGCCAGCATCAGCTTGGCGGTGACGTCACCGATGGAGTAGATGTGCGGCACGTTGGTCCGCATGACGTCGTCGATGGCGATGGCGCCACGCTCGGTGAGCTGCACGCCGGTGTTCTCGAGACCGAACCCGCTGACGTTGGGCGCGAAGCCGACGGCCATGAGGACCTTGTCGACCACGAGCTCGCCCGGCTTGTCGTCCTTGACGCCCTTGTAGGAGACGGTGACCGACGAGCCGTCGTCCTTGACGGTCTGGACCGCGGTCGAGGTCAGGAGCTTGACGCCCAGCTTCTTGTACTGCTTGGCGATCTCCTTGGAGACGTCAGCGTCCTCGTTCGGCAGCGCACGGTCGAGGAACTCGATGATCGTGACGTCCACGCCGTAGTTCTTCAGGACGTAGCCGAACTCCATGCCGATGGCGCCGGCGCCGACGATGGCGATCGACTTGGGCAGCTCCCGCGTGAGGATCTGCTCCTCGTAGGTCACCACGTTCGAGGACAGCTCGACGCCGGGCAGCAGGCGCACCTCGGAGCCGGTGGCGATGATCGCGTTGTCGAAGGTGACCGTCTCGGTGCCGCCCTTGTTGAGCGCCACCTCGATGGTGTTCGCGTCGCGGAACGTGCCGCGGCCGTCGAGCTCGGTGATCTTGTTCTTCTTCATCAGGAAGTGGACGCCCTTGACGCGGCCGCCGGCCACGTCGCGCGAGCGGTCGAACGCCTTGCCGAAGTCGAACGTGACGTCCCCGGTCATGCCGAAGAGGTCCTTCTGGTGGTTGAAGATGTGCGCCAGCTCAGCGTTGCGGAGCAAGGCCTTCGAGGGGATGCAGCCCACATTGAGGCAGACACCGCCCCAATATTTCTCCTCGATGATCGCAACGGACTTACCGAGCTGGGCAGCGCGGATAGCGGCGACGTAGCCGCCGGGGCCCGCACCGAGGAGTACGACGTCGTAGTGGGAAGCCATGGGACAAGGGTATTAGTGCGCGCCAATCGCCGTGACGTGACTTCGGTCTCGTTCCCGCTACGACCCACGGCACGCCGTCAGCGCACGCTGTCGACGCCCTTGTTCGCCAGCACGTCCGCCGCCTCGTTGCCCGGGTCACCGGCGTGGCCCTTGACCCAGACCCAGCGCACCGTGTGCTGGGCGACCTCGGCGTCGAGCTCCTGCCACAGGTCGACGTTCTTGACCGGCTGCTTGCTAGCGGTCTTCCACCCGTTGCGCTTCCAGCCGACGATCCAGGTCTTCATACCGTTCATCACGTACGACGAGTCGACGTGGATGGTGACCTCGCTCGGCTGCTTGAGCGCCCGCAGCGCCTCGACCACAGCCTTGAGCTCCATGCGGTTGTTCGTGGTGAGCTTCTCCCCGCCGAACAGTTCCTTGGAGTGCTCCCCGGCCTTCAGGAGCGCACCCCAGCCGCCCAGCCCCGGGTTGCCCTTGCAGGCGCCGTCGGTCCACATCTCCACCACGGGTTGCGTCTGTGTCACGGCGCAACCCTAGCTTCGTCAGCGCGGGTACTCGGCCCCGTTGAAGGTCACCCGCAGGGAGTACAGCGAGGTTCCCGCCGTGATGTAGAGGTGGTTGCGCTTGAACCCCCCGAAGGTGAGGTTCGCGACCGGCTCGGGCAGGAGCAGCTTGCCGATCAGGTCGCCGTCGGAAGCGAAGCAGTGCACGCCGTCCCAGGCCGCCGCCCAGATCCGGCCGGCGGTGTCGAGGCGCATCCCGTCGAAGCGGCCGGCGTCGCACGTGGCATGGATCGCCCCACCGGTCAGATGCCCGTCGTCCGTCACGTCGAAGACCCTGATGTGGCTCGGGTCCTGGCGGGTGTCCACCACGAACAACCGCTGCTCGTCGGGCGAGAACGCCAGGCCGTTGGGCCGGACGAAGTCGTCGGCGACGACGGTGACCTCCCCGTCGACCGGATCCACGCGGAACACGTAGCAGGCGCCGTCGAGATCGGAGTCGCCCTTGTTGCCCTCGTAGTCGCCGGTGATCCCGTAGCTGGGGTCGGTGAACCAGACGGACCCGTCGGCCCGCACCACCACGTCGTTCGGGCTGTTGAGGCGCTCGCCGCGGTAGCTGTCCGCCAGGACCGTGAGCGAGCCGTCGTGCTCGGTGCGCGTCACCCGCCGGTTGCCCTGCTCGCAGGTGACGAGGCGCCCCTGGCGGTCGACGGTGTTCCCGTTGGCCTAGCCGGATCCGTGCCGCAGGACGCCGACGGCGCCCGTCGTCTCGTCGTAGCGCAGCAGCCGGTCGTTCGGGATGTCGCTGAAGACGAGGTACCGCCCGCCCGCGAAGTAGGCCGGTCCCTCGGTCTTCCTGGCCTCGGAGAAGTGGCGCTTGATGACGTAGTCGCCGTCACATCCGGTAAACCGCTCATCCAGCGCGACAAACTCGGCAGGAACCGTCTCAGATATAGACACGATTCGGAGATTAGACGAGAGGGCCGATTCTTGTACAGCCATCGTCATCGGTATAGTCCCTGCCATGGATGACGTCGACCGGGAGCTCCTGAAGCTGCTGCAGCAGGACGCGACCACGCCGTACACAGCGCTGGGCAAGTCCGTGGGGCTTTCCGCCGGCGCGGCTCACGACCGGGTGCGCAAGCTCCGAGAACGCGGGGTGATCCGCCGGACGACCATCGAGATCGACCCCGACGCCGTCGGCCGTGGCGTGCTCGCCTTTGTCATGGTCGACGCGAACGCCTGGATGGGCGACCCGTCCACCCGCGACGCGCTGGCCCGGATCGCGGAGATCGAGGAGGCGCACATCGTCGCCGGAGCGGCCTCGGTACTCGTGAAGGTGCGCACGGCGTCCACCGAAGAGCTGCAGCAGGCACTGCGCCGGATCTTCGGCGTCGACGGCGTCACCGGCACCGACGCGATAGTGGTCCTGGAGACGTTCTTCGAGCGCCCCACCCACATCTCGCCCCACCCGATCTGAGGAGTGTCAGAGGCGCGGCGTAGCGTGATCCGTGACGTCGGAAAAGCACCTGGGCCACCCGGAGGAACGGTATGAAGTTCGGATTCATCAGCAGCTTCGGCACGATCGACCAGCACGTCGCTCTGGCTCGCGAGAGCGAGGAGCATGGTTGGGACGGCTTCTTCACCTGGGACGCGATCAGCCTGGACGGTGAGTGGGCGATGCCTGTCTACGACCCGTTCGCCGTGCTCGCCGCCGCTGCCACGGTGACGGAGCGCATCACGCTCGGTGCGATGGTGTTCGCCGTACCACGGCACCGCCCGTGGGAGCTCGCGCAGCGTGCGCTCACGGTGGACCGCCTGTCCGGCGGTCGTCTGGTCCTGCCGGTGGGTGTCGGGGTGACCGACGACCGTGGCTTCACCTCTGCTCCGGGTCAGGCGATGGGTTTGAAGGAGCGGGCAGCGCTGCTGGACGAGACGCTGGCCTGGCTCGAGCAGTCCTGGTCCGGAGAGGGCTTCGAGTTCCAGGGGGAACACATCAGCACCGGCCCGTTCCGCTTTCCCGAGCAGCCGGTGAACGGCCGGATCCCGGTGTGGCCGGTCGGCGTCTGGGACGCTGAGCGGCCGCCCGCCAAGAACCTGAAGCGCACGCTGCGCTGGGACGGGATCGTCCCGCAGCTGCGCGGCACGACGGACGATCTGACGACAGAGCACATCACCGGACTGGTCGACTGGCTCACGGCGCACCGGTCGGACGGGACCGAGGGGAACGGCACGGCGGACGCCCGGAGCGACCGTCCGTTCGAGGTCGTCCTGCAGGGCAAGCTCTCCCCCGACCCTGCCGAGGCCGCAGAGCAGGCCCGCGTCATGGCCGACGCGGGCGTCACCTGGTGGATCGACTCGTGGTGGGACCCGGCCACCGTCACGCCGGAGCTGCTCCTGGAGAAGGTGCGCCAGGGCCCGCCGCCTATCTAGAACGACCGTTGGTCGAGCTTGTCGAGACCGGTCTCGACAAACTCGACCAACGAAGGTTCGGCCGGTGAACGACTGCCCGGTCAGACCGGGCGCGCCGCCTCGATCTCCACGGACGGCAGGTGCCGGGCCGGCAGCGTCTTCGGACGCCACGGCTCCCGGGTCGCCTCGAACGCGGTGATCTTGTCGGCCTGCTGCAGGGTGAGCCCGATGTCGTCGAGCCCTTCCATGAGGCGCCACCGCGTGTAGTCGTCGATCTGGAACGGCACGGTGACGTCGTCGGCCGTCGCGGTCTTGGCCTCGAGGTCAACGGTCACCTCGGTGCCCGGCCTGGTCTCGAGGATCTTCCACAGGATCTCGAGGTCCTCGGGCGAGACGACGCCTGCCACGAGGCCCTGCTTGCCCGAGTTGCCGCGGAAGATGTCGGCGAATCGGGAGGACAGCACGACCCGGAAGCCGTAGTCCTTGAGCGCCCAGACGGCGTGCTCACGCGAGGAGCCCGTGCCGAAGTCCGGCCCGGCCACGAGCACGGAGCCCGCCGAGTACGCCTCCTGGTTCAGCACGAACGAGGGGTCGCCCCGCCACGCGGCGAACAGCGCGTCCTCGAACCCGGTGCGCGTGACCCGCTTGAGGTACACGGCGGGGATGATCTGGTCGGTGTCGACGTTGCTGCGCCGCAGCGGGACGCCGACACCGGTGTGGGTGTGGATCTTCTCCATGGTCGTGCTCCTCTCAGCGCAGCGCGGGCTGGCCGGCAGCGGACCCGCTCGGGGCGGACCCGATCGCTACGGGAATGGGCAGGTCGACGACGGACTCGCCCAGCGGGGACGCGCCCACGCCGTCGAGCGGCGTGCCGTCGAACGTGGTGATGTCGATGGCGTCCGGCAGGTCCAGGTCACCGACGCTCGACAGGGTGCCCCGGATCGCCGTCGCCGCGGCGACCAGCGGCGAGACCAGGTGGGTACGTCCGCCCTTGCCCTGGCGGCCCTCGAAGTTACGGTTCGACGTGGAGGCCGACCGCTCCCCCGGCGCGAGCTGGTCCGGGTTCATGCCCAGACACATCGAGCACCCGGCGTTGCGCCACTCGGCGCCGAACTCCTTGAAGATCACGTCGAGGCCTTCGGCCTCGGCCTGCAGCCGTACCCGGGCCGAGGACGGGACCACCAGGACCCGCAGGGAGTCAGCCTTCTTGCGGCCCTTGACCACCTTCGCGACGGACCGCAGGTCCTCGATGCGCCCGTTGGTGCAGGAGCCGATGAACACCGTGTCGACAGGGATGTCGCGCAGCGGCGTGCCTGCGGTCAGGCCCATGTACTCCAGGGCCTTGGCAGCGGTCTCGCGCTCGCCCTCGTCGGCGATGTCCGCCGGGACCGGCACGGAGGCCGACAGCGGCAGGCCCTGGCCCGGGTTGGTGCCCCAGGTGACGAACGGCTCGAGGTCGGCGGCCTCGAGCACCACCTCGGCGTCGAACCGCGCGTCGTCGTCCGTGCGCAGGGTCCGCCAGTACTCGACGGCGGCGTCCCAGTCCTCGCCCTCGGGCGCGTGGGGACGGCCCTCGAGGTACTCGAACGTGGTCTCGTCCGGCGCGATCATGCCCGCGCGGGCGCCGGCCTCGATCGACATGTTGCAGATGGTCATCCGGGCTTCCATGGACAGCGCGCGGATGGCCTCGCCGCGGTACTCGAGCACGTAGCCCTGTCCGCCGCCGGTGCCGATCTTGGCGATGATCGCCAGGATGATGTCCTTGGACGTCGTGCCTGCGGGCAGCGTCCCGTTGACCGTGATCGCCATGGTCTTGAACGGCGCCAGCGGGAGCGTCTGGGTGGCGAGCACGTGCTCCACCTCGGACGTGCCGATGCCGAACGCGAGAGCGCCGAACGCGCCGTGCGTGGACGTGTGCGAGTCACCGCACACGACGGTGAGACCGGGCATCGTCAGGCCGAGCTGCGGCCCGACCTGGTGCACGATGCCCTGGTCGGCGTCGCCGAGGCTGTGCAGCCGGACGCCGAACTCCTTGGCGTTGGCGCGCAGCGTGTCGATCTGCGTGCGGCTCGTCAGATCGGCGATCGGCCGGTCGATGTCGAGCGTGGGAGTGTTGTGGTCCTCGGTCGCGATAGTGAGGTCGGGTCGCCGCACCTGACGTCCGGCGAGGCGCAGCCCCTCGAACGCCTGAGGGCTCGTGACCTCGTGCACCAGGTGCAGGTCGATGTAGAGAAGATCGGGTGAGCCGCCCTCGCCTCGACGCACCAGGTGCGCCTCCCAGACCTTCTCCGCCAGCGTGCCGGCCATTGCGGTTCGCCTCCCTGTAACTACCTCTGTCAGAAACAACTTTGGGCTTCGACTTGCAATCTCACGTTCCGAGACGGCAATATCGCGGTATGGACGATACTAGCGGAGTCGGCGTCTTGGACAAGGCGGCGTCCGTCCTCGGGGCACTCGAGGCCGGACCGGCCACCCTGGCGCAGCTCGTCTCCTCGACCGGCCTGGCTCGCCCGACGGCGCACCGCCTGGCCGTGGCACTCGAGCACCACCGGCTCGTGGCCCGTGACATGCAGGGCCGTTTCGTGCTGGGTCCGCGCCTCAACGAGCTGGCCACGGCCGCCGGTGAGGACCGCCTGCTGGCGGCTGCGAACCCGGTGCTCATCGCGCTGCGCGACCACACGGGCGAGAGCGCGCAGCTCTACCGGCGACAGGGCGACCACCGCGTGTGCGTCGCCGCCGCCGAGCGCCCGGTGGGCCTGCGCGACTCCATCCCCGTAGGGGCGACGCTCAGCATGAGCGCCGGCTCCGCCGCCCACGTGCTCCTGGCCTGGGAGGAGCCGGACCGCCTGCACCGCGGCCTGCGTGACGCGACCTTCACGGCCACCATCCTCTCCGGTGTCCGACGCCGGGGCTGGGCCCAGTCGGTCTCAGAACGTGAGCTCGGCGTGGCCTCGGTCTCCGCGCCGGTGCGCGGGCCGTCGGGCCGGGTCGTGGCCGCCGTCAGCGTGTCCGGTCCGGTGGAGCGCCTCTCCCGCCAGCCCGGCCGGCTGCACTCGGCCGCCGTCGTCGCGGCGGCGAACAAGCTCACCGAGGTCCTGCACCGGTCCGGCGAGTAGCCGACCGGAGCGGTGCCCACGAGGTGCACGGCTCGTGAGCGGTCTGTAAGCGTCGGTTCGCCACGCCGGGCCTGGTGATTCCCCTGGTCGGGGTGATATCAGTAGTCTCGTCCGAGACGTGTGCACACCAGGGGCGCACGCGGCAACGTCGGAGGAACCTGATGCCGCCCAAGGTGAAGCTCATACTCATCTGGCTCGTCGTGATCTTCCTGCTGTACTCGGTGGTCAACGACCCGGAAGGCTCTGCCAACGTCGTGCGCGCCCTCTGGGACGTCATCTGGGGAGCGATCACGAACATCGGTGTGTTCTTCGAGGAGCTCTTCACCGGGTCCATCGGCCGCTGACCCCGTAGGGTCGGCAGCGAGGCCGACCTTCTGACCGGGCCATCGGTTCGAACCGACGCACCGCAACCGACCACACCTCCGGGGAGACCCGCATGAGCGCTACAGCGGACTTCGTCGTCCCCAACCGCGCCCTGCAGCGGTACATCCTGGCGAACGAGAAGATCATCATCGCCACGCACCGCCACTGGGGCATGCTGTGGGAGCCGATCCTCACTGCGGCGGCCGCCTTCGTGCTGGCCATGGCTCTGCTCGTCGCCGTAGACGCCAACGTCCGGAACGACATGGGCTGGGTATGGCTGCCGTTCGCCGTCCTGGGCGGGCGCCTGCTGTACAAGTGGCTGGAGTGGCGGGCCCGGTGGTTCGTCATGACCGACCGCCGGCTGCTGCTGCTCGACGGTTTCCTGGTCCACCGGGTGGCGATGATGCCGTCGGAGAAGGTGACCGACCTCGGGTACGAGCGCACGCCGCTGGGCCAGCTGCTCGGCTACGGCACCTTCCTCTTCGAGACCGCCGGACAGGACCAGGCCCTCGACCGGGTCACCTGGGTACCCCGGCCGGACTCCCGGTACCGGCTCATCATCGCGTCGCTCTTCCACCCGGACGCCGCTGACGCCGAAGCGGCCGCGCAGGCCAACCCGGACATCCGGCCGGAGGCGAGCCTGTCGGCGGACGCATCCTCCGCACTCTCGCCGCCCTCGCTCATGCCGCGGATAGGGCGGCGCAGCAACCCGCCGACGCAGCGCATCGAGCTACCGACCGCCCGGAGCGGTGCCGACCCGGACAGCATGGCCGAGGAGAGCACGGCCAAGGACACGACGATCCCCGCGAGCACCGACCCCACCGGGGTCACCTGGTCGGGGACGGGCAGCGGCACGCACGACGAGCACGTGCCCGGCGGACCCACCGCCGACCCGAACGCCTCGGAGGTGCGGCCCGAGCCGTTCATCGAGGGCGGCAAGGACCCGAAGATCCGCTGAGCGGGGCCAGGGACCCGATACGGCCCGAGACGGCGAAAGGCCCGGTCCGCGTGGACCGGGCCTTTCTGCTGTACCCCCAGTGGGATTTGAACCCGCGCTACCGCCGTGAGAGGGCGGCGTCCTAGGCCGCTAGACGATGGGGGCCCGAACGGATCCGCCGACCGAAGCCGGTGGACCTGCGTACCCCCAGCGGGATTTGAACCCGCGTTACCGCCGTGAGAGGGCGGCGTCCTAGGCCGCTAGACGATGGGGGCCTGAACTGCCGGTCAAGGACCGGTTGTCGGTGAGAACCGTAGCGCACCAGGTCGCCGATCTGCATCGACTGCGGTGCGCTGCGCTCTGCGCTGGGGTACCAGGACTCGAACCTAGACTAAGTGAACCAGAATCACTCGTGCTGCCAATTACACCATACCCCATGGGGGTAATAACCGTCTGGATACACCTGTTTCCGACAGGCTTTCCGTGGAGGCCTTACCGCTGGAGAACACTACCTGACCTCGGACGGTGGTCAAAACGGAAAGAGCGTGCTGTCCGTCACGCAGGGGCGATCGGGCTGGTGAGGCGGCTCGGAACGGCACGAGACGGCGCCGAGAACGCCCTCTACCTGGTGCTGTAGCCGAGGGCCGCCGGGAGGTCCGCCAGCGTCTCGATCACCACGACCCCCGCTGCCCGCAGCGTGACCGGGTCCTGCGGGTCCCGCAGGACGCCGTCAGACAGCCCAGGACAGCCGTGGTAGCCCGGACCCCGCCGGTGACCCGGCCGGTCCAGCCAGACGCCCGTCAGGCCCGCCCCGTGGGCCGCCAGCGCGTCCACCGTGGGCTCGTCGCCCACGTACGCCGTCCGGGCCGGCTCCGTACCGAGCAGCCGCGCGCCCTCGAGGAACACCCGGGGGTCGGGCTTGCCGAAGCCGAGCGTGTCGACGCCGACCAGCACGGGCAGGTCATGGAGCCCGGCCAGCTTCAGCTTGCGCTCCTGCAGCTCCGCCGCGGCGTTCGTCACCACGCCGACCCGGATCCCCGCCGAGACGACCGCGTGGACGGCGGCCAGGGCGTCCGCGTGCGCCGTCCACGACTTCTCGAAGGTGCCCCAGAACAGCGCGTCCCAGGCCACGAAGGACGACTTCGTGACGGGCGCCCCGCCGAACGTCTCGTGCAGCAGCACCGCCCGGAGCCGGCGCTGCGTCACGTGGTCCAGCTCGCCGCTCGTGTAGCGGTGGTAATAGCCGCCCGGGTCCGTGCGCCAGTGCGACAGGATCTCCGGTTCCCGCTCGGGCGGGACGTGCGGCAGGTACGCCGACCGCACCGCAGCCAGCGCCAGCGCGAAGGCCCCCTTGGTGTCGACGAGGGTGTCGTCGACGTCGAACAGGATGCCGTCCGTCGTCATGCCCTCACCAGGGGACCCACCGCCGCCGCCGTGGGCTCGGGCACCACCAGGGCCGGCCGCCGCCGTCGGGCCCACCACAGCAGCACGGCGGCCGTGATGACCGTGCCCGCGATGCTGACAGCACCCTCGGCGGGCGCCACCTCGGTGATCAGGAGCGAATCATCGAGGCCGTCGTAGGCGATGGCGAGGCCGAACGCCAGCAGGTTGTTCGCCACGTGCATCGCGACGGCGATCTCCAGCCCGCCGGTCCGCCAGACGAGAAGGCTCGCGATCAGGCCGAACACCAGGCGGTCGCCGAACAGCCACGGGCTCTGCGTGCCGTGCGCGAGCGCGAACAGGAGCGCCGTCACGAGCGCGGGCACGATGATCGCGAGCCACCGCCACCGGAGCATGCTGCCGATCCACTGCGAGAGCCAGCCGCGGAAGAAGTACTCCTCCCCGGCCGCCTGCAGCGGTGTGGTGAGCACGATCACGGCGGCGAGCCCCAGCCAGCCGGACGCCGGGGTGAGCGGCCACCAGCCGGACTCCTCAGTGCCCGGGTCGGCCCCCGAACCTGCATCCGGGCCGGCCGACCCCGTGCCGGCGTCGGCCGTGAGCCCCAGCTGGGTCAGGAGGAGGTCACCGGCGAAGGTGAGCGGCACCAGGAGGAGCAGCGCCACCCCGATCCCGCCGAGCAGCAGTCGCCAGCGCACCCGCCCCAGGACGGACGAGACCAGCCCCGCACGCCGGGCCTGCGCCCACGTCGCCACCAGGGCGAGGGGGATGCCGAGCGCGAGGCTGAGGTTGGTCACGAGCAGACCCGCCGGCGAGACGAACCACGCGTCGCTGAGCGACGACGGTTCCGGCAGCTGCACGCCCACCGCCTGGCCGACGAGGAAGACGACCACGTACAGCAGCATCACCCCGACCAGGAGGACCACACAGGCCACGACCGCGGCCAGCCCGAGCAGCGGCCGCCACCACCTGTGGCGCGGCCCACGCAGGGCCTGTGGATACTCGCGCGTCGTGTGGAGCATCTCTGCTGTGGACATCGCGGCGTCAGGCGTCATGGCGTCGGTCACCCGAGCACGGTAGACCAGAACCCCGGACGAGGGTGAAATACCGCCCGTGTCCCGCACGAACCGGAGCGCCGCCGGCCAGGGCCGACGGCGCTCCGGTGCACTGCCGGCGGATCACTCCGCCCCGGCAGGCACCTCTTCCGACGTCCGGGCGGCGGTCTCGGTCAGGCGGGCCAGCGCCGCGTCGATGCGCGTGAGCGTGCGCTCGCGGCCGAGCACCTCGAGCGACTCGAACAGCGGCAGGCCGATCCGGCGGCCGGTCACGGCGACGCGGACAGGGGCCTGGGCCTTGCCGAGCTTCATGCCGTGCGCCTCACCCACCGCGGTGACGGTGTCCTTGAGCACCTCGGCCGTCCAGCCGGCGAGCGCCGGGTCGGCCAGGGCCGTACGCACGTCGGCGAGGAGCTCGGCGGCACCGGCCTTCATCGCCTTGTTCCAGGAGTCCTCGTCGAGGACCGGGGCGTCGAGGAACAGGAAGTCGACGTTGCTCGTGATCTCGGACAGCAGGGCCACCCGGGAGTGGGCGAGCGGCGCGACGGCGTCGAACACCTCGCTGTCGAACTGCTCCTCGGTCCACGGCGCGTACGGGGCGTGCAGCCACGGGCCGCAGGCCGTCGTGAACTCGGGGACGCTCAGGGCCCGGATGTACTCGCCGTTGAAGGCGGTGAGCTTCTTGATGTCGAAGAACGCCGACGAGGAGTTGATGTCCTCGACGCGGAACCGGCGCACGAGCTCGTCGAACGGGAGGATCTCCTCGTCGTTGCCCGGTGCCCAGCCCAGCAGCATCAGGTAGTTGACCATGGCGTCGGGCAGCACGCCCTCGGCCAGGTAGTCCTCCAGCGCCACCTTGTCGCGGCGCTTGGAGAGCTTCTGCCGCTTCTCGTTGACGATCACGGGCATGTGCGCCCACTGCGGCGGGGTCTGCCCGAGGGCCTCCCACAGCAGCTGCTGCTTCGGCGTGTTGGGCAGGTGCTCCTCGGCACGCATGACGAGGGTGATGTGCTCGTCGATGTCATCCACGACGTTGGCCAGCAGGAAGACCGGCGAGCCGTTGCCGCGCGCGATGACGAAGTCCTCGAGGTTCTTGTTCGGGAACGTCGGGTTGCCGCGGATCAGGTCGACGACCCGCGTCTCGCCGTCGTCGGGCGTGCGGAACCGCAGGGCGCGGCCCTCTGCGTACTCCAGGCCCCGGTCGCGGCAGAAGCCGTCGTAGCCGGTCTGCTGGTTGCCGGTGCGCGCGAGGACGGCGTCGCGGGTGCAGTCGCAGTAGTACGCCTTGCCCTCGGCGAACAGGCGCTGGGCGGCCTCCTTCTGGATGCCGGCGTTCTCCGACTGGAAGTACGGCCCCTCGAACGCCGGGTCGTCCTTGGTGATGCCGAGGGCCTCCATGGCCGACAGGATCCCGTCCACCCACTCGGGCTGGTTCCGCGAGGTGTCCGTGTCCTCGATGCGCAGCACGAACGTGCCGGCCTGCTGCTTCGCCACCGCCCAGTTGAACAGCGCGGAGCGGGCGCCGCCCACGTGGAACATGCCGGTCGGGGAGGGCGCGAAGCGGACCCGCACGGCCGCATCGGCTGCCGGGTCGGTCGAGGTGTCGGTTGCTGAAGTCACGAGCCCAAGCGTAGGCGCTTCACGTACCTGCGAGCCGGGACCGGCACCCCGCCCGTCCTCGGTCGCGGGCCAGGGCCACCGGCTCGGTCAGGTCGGGGTTCGGCAGCGCGTCGAGCGCCCACCAGCGCACGTCGAGCGACTCGTCCGAGACGACCGGCTCCGCACCGGCGTCCGCCACCGCGACGAACCGCACGTCCAGGTGGTGCACCGGGCGAGCCGCGTCACCGGTGCCGGGCCGGCAGAACGGCACCACGTGCTCGTCCAGGTGCACCGGCACCGGATCGACCGCCAGCGGCAGCCCTGACTCCTCGCGCGCCTCCCGTTCGGCGGCGCCGGCCAGGGTCGTGTCCCCGGCCTCCAGGTGCCCGCCGAGCTGGAACCACAGCTTCGCCTTGCCGTGCAGAGTGAGCAGCACGCTGGCGCCGTCGTGCGAGAGCACGATGGTCGACGCCGTCAGGTGGTCCGGTACGGAGCCGCGGAACACACCGTCACGGTGCGCCTCGAGGTGCCGCACGTACCGGGCCCTGAGCAGCTCCTGCCCCGGCGTCGGCCCGGTCCAGGAGCGCAGCACCCTGAGCGCGTCGCCGTGCAGCGACGCGCCGTCGACCGCCGGCACGTCAGCGGCGCACGATCGGGTTGGCCAGGACGCCCAGGCCCTCGACCTCGCACTCGACGCGGTCACCGTGGTCGATCCTGCCGACGCCGGCGGGCGTCCCGGTGAGGATCACGTCGCCCGGCAGCAGCGTCATCGCCTCGGAGATGTACGACACGAGGAACGGCACGTCGAACACCATGTCGCGGGTCCGGCCGTCCTGGCGCGGCTCGCCGTTGACGCGCGAGCGCACGCCGACGTCCTCCGGGTTGAGGTCGGTGTCGATCCACGGGCCCAGCGGGCACGAGGTGTCGAAGCCCTTGGCGCGGGCCCACTGCCCGTCGGTGCGCTGGGCGTCGCGGGCCGTCACGTCGTTCGCGACCGTGTAGCCGAGGATGTACGACGACGCGTTCCGCGGCGTGACGTCCTTGCACACCTTCGAGATCACGACGGCCAGCTCGGCCTCGTACGAGACCTCCTGCGTGAAGTCCGGCAGCACGACCGGGTCGTCGGGGCCGACCACCGACGTGTTCGGCTTGAAGAACAGCAGGGGGCTGGCCGGGACCTCGCCGCCCATCTCCTTGGCGTGGTCGACGTAGTTCTTGCCCACGCACACCACCTTGGAGCGGGGGATCACCGGGGCGAGCAGCCGGACGCCGTCGCCCAGCTCTACGCGCTCGCCGGTCGGCATGGCCGGCATGTACAGGGGGTCGCCGCCAAGGACGGCGAGGAAGGTCCTGTCGCCCTCCTGCTGCACGAGAGCGAAGCGGGGATCGTTTCCGGTGGTGAATCTAGCGATGCGCACGTGCCCCAATCTACGTCCACGTCGGTCGTGGGGCGTCAGGCGCGGGCCAGGACCTCGCCGTTGAGGACCGCGAACCAGCCGTCCGGCGCCGCCGCCCACTCGCGCCAGCCCTGGGCGAGCTGCTCGAGGGCGACGTCGTCCGCGAGCGCCGAGTCCTTGGCCTGGACCGCGAAGTTGGACTGGGTGCAGCGTTCGGCCCACAGGCCGCCCCACCAGGTGCGGTCGTCGGGGGTCGCGTAGCACCAGACGCTCGCGCCGGGCTCGATCGACGCCGGGTCGAAGCCGGCGTCGCGCACCCAGGAGGCGAGGCGGCGCCCCGCGTCGGGCTCGAAGCCGTAGGTGTGCGTGACCTCGTGGTAGAGCATGTTCCACTCGGTGAGCTCCGGGGACTCCGGGAACCAGGTCATGGCCTCGTAGTCAGCGTCCCGCACCGCGACGAACCCGCCGGGCCTGGCGACGCGCTTCATCTCGCGCAGGGCGGCGACGGGGTCGGACAGGTGCTGCAGCAGCTGGTGGGCGAAGACGACGTCGAACGAGTCGTCCTCGAACGGCAGCTCGTACGCGTTGGCGTGCTCGAAGCTGATGTTCTTGGTGCCGTGGGCGTCGGCGAGGCCGCGGGCGGACTCGAGCACGTCGTCGGACGCGTCGACGCCGACGACGCTGCCTGCCGTGAGCCGTTCGGCCAGGTCGACGGTGACGGTGCCCGGGCCGCAGCCGACGTCGAGCAGCGTCATGTCGGAGAGCAGGTGCGGCAGGAGGAAGGCCGCGGAGTTGGCCGCCGTCCGACGCCGGTGCGAGCGCAGCACGGACTCGTGGTGCCCGTGCGTGTACGACTCGGACTCCTTGGTCAGGTCCTTCACCGCGCCCGGGTTGTTCAGGCTGGAGAGGCTGCTCGGGGCGTCGACCGCGTCGATCGGGTCGGTCCCTGCGGGCTGGGCCTTGTCCAGGACCCTGCCCCTGGGTGTCTCCCTTGGCATGTCGCTGGACGTCTCACTGCGGGCCATGTCGTGCTCGTTGGCGCTGCCGGTCATGGGCGCACTGTATGTGCGCCGTGCGGGGCGGCACATCTGCATTCTCATCCCTCGGGACGGTCTGTCCAGCGGAAACGACGGCGTGGCTGGTGCACGGCGGCTCCGTGGACACGGAAGGATGCCCGCATGCCCACGCTCGCCCAGCCGTCCGACCGGCCTGCCGCGGCCTCCCGTCGCACCTTCGGCGGTGCGGTCCGCGGTGCCGTCCGCGGAACCGCCGGCCGGATCGGCCGCAACCTGCTCGGCGGCCCCGACCGGGTCGTCGGGGCCGACGTCGCCCGCGGTATCGCCGTGCTGGGGATGTTCACGGCGCACGTTGGCGTCACCTCAGCGGACGTCGGCACGCTCGGGGGCTGGCTGGGCCTGGCGCACGGCCGGTCCTCGATCCTGTTCGCGACGGTCGCCGGGCTCTCCCTCGCGCTGTTCACCGGCGGCTCCGAGCCGGTCAGGGGCACGGTGATGCGCACGGCGCGGTCGCGGATCCTGGTGCGGGCCGTCCTGCTGCTGGCGCTGGTCGCGGTCCTTGACCTGTTCGGGACGCGCGTGCTGCTCATCCTCGGCTTCTACGCCGCGTACTTCGTGCTCGCATGTCCGTTCCTGCGGATGCCACCGGGACGGCTCGCCGCGACAGCCGTACTGATCGCGGTACTCGGTCCGGTCCTCGTGTACTACGGGCCGGAGGTGCTGGCCCGGGCCGGGCTCCGCGCGCCGCACGACGGTTCCGGCGCCGCCACCGACTTCCTCCTCACGGGGCACTACCCCGCCCTGGTCTGGATGGCGTACGTGCTGGCCGGGCTCGCGCTGGGACGCTGCGACCTGCGGTCGCCGGTGCTGCACCTTGGCCTGGTCGCCGGCGGGTTCGGGCTGGCCGCCGTCAGCTCGCTCGCCTCGGCGGCCCTGGTGGCCGACGCCGGCGGGGCGGAAGCCATCGAGAGCCGCCTCGCCATGACCTCGGCCGAGTACGTCGTGCCGGCGTCCGCCTGGTCCGATCCCTGGCCGCCGCTGGCCGGCCTGTACGTCGAGGGCCCGCACGACGACACGATGTTCGAGGCCCTGGGGTCCGGCGGGTTCGCGCTCGGCGTGCTCGGGCTGTGCCTGCTCGTCGGGGCGGGCGTTCGCGGCGCTCCGACGACGTGGTTCGCGCGCCTGCTGCGCTGGGCCCTGCTGGTCGTGGTGCCGCCGCTGGCCGCCGTCGGCGCGCTGGCGCTCACCGTCTACTCGGTGCAGATCCTCACCATCTGGTGGTGGACCCGCACCTACTGGGACCTGCTCGACCCCTCGACCAACGAGCCGCTCGGGTGGATGGTGCTCATCACCCTGCTCGCGGCGACGGCGTGGCGGGCGCTGCTCGGCCGGGGCCCGCTGGAGCGGCTGTTCGGCCGGGTCGCGCGGACGGCCTTTCCAACGGTCCCCGACCGGCCGGCCGGCTAGAAGCTGACCTGTCCGACGATCGTCGTGACGGTGTCGCCGCCGACCCACACCTCGCCGTCGGGCAGCTTCTCGACGTGCACCCGGCCCGTGCGGCCAAGGGCCGTGCCCTGCGAGGCGACGTACGACGACGGCAGCACGTCCCCGCCGAGCCACTGCCCGATGCCGGCGTTCAGGCTGCCGGTCACCGGGTCCTCCCCCACACCGATGGACGGCACGAACGCACGCACCTCGACGGCCGGTTCCTCCGAGCCGCTGCCGCCGGCACGGTGCTCGCCGACCACACCCACCCCGTACTCCCCGACCACGCCGAGCCTCAGGTCGCCCATCGCCACGAGGTCGGGCTCCAGGGCGAGCACGGCCCCGGCGTCGCGGAGCTGGACCGCCACCCAGCCAGGGCCGTTGTCGACCCACGCCGAGCGGACGACGTCGGACACGTCGATGCGCAGGGCCCGCGCGATCTGGACGACGTGGGCGTCGTCGACGGGGCCCGACCGCAGCAGCGGCGGCGCGGCGAACGCCAGGCGCTGGCCCTCCGTGATGCCGTCCCGCCGCAGCCGGACGAGGCCCACGCCGCACTCCTGGACCACGCCCTGCCCGCTGGGCTCACCGCCTGCCTCCAGCCACGCGTGCGCGGTGCCGAGCGTCGGGTGCCCTGCGAACGGCAGCTCACCGCCCGGCGTCCAGATCCGCACGCGATAGTCGGCGCCGCCGGCCCGCCCGCCGTCCGTCGGCGTGAGCAGGAACGTGGTCTCCGAGAGGTTGGTCCACCGGGCGAAGGCGGCCATCTGGTCGTCGGTGAGGCCGTCGGCGTCGTGCACGACGGCGACCGGGTTGCCACCCGTCGGGACCGGGGAGAAGACGTCGACCTGGCGGAACGGAAGGCTCATGCGGCTCACGCTACCGACCTCCGCGCTCGTCAGACCGGGAAGATCTGGTCCAGCTCCGCGAGATCCTCCGCCGTCGGCGTCCAGGTCCAGGCCTGCGCGTTGGCGCGCACCTGCTCGGGCCGCGTGGCGCCCGCGATCACCGACGAGACCTCGGCCCGGGACAGCAGCCACGAGAACGCGACATCGGTCTCGGTCACACCGCGCTCCCGGCAGAACGTGCCGAACCGGTCGAGCGCCTCCCACGGGGCGGTCTCCAGCAGGTGGCGCTTCGCGGTGACCAGCCGGGTGCCGTCGGGCCGCGCACCGCCCGAGTACTTGCCCGTGAGCAGGCCGTTCGCCAGGGGGAAGTACGGCAGCAGCCCGATCCCGTACGCCTTCGCCGCCGGCAGCACCTCACGCTCCACGCCGCGGGACAGCAACGAGTACTCGTTCTGCGCGGAGACGAACCGGGTGCCGCCGCCGGACCCCAGCGACCGCGCCACGTGCTCGGCGTCGGCCACCTGCCAGCCCTTGAGGTTCGAGTGGCCCACGTAGCGGACCTTGCCCGAGCGGACCAGGTCGTCGAGCGCGGCGAGCGTCTCGTCGACCGGGGTCGCGGGGTCGGGCGTGTGCAGCTGGTAGAGGTCGATCCAGTCGGTACGGAGCCGGCGCAACGACGCCTCCGCGGCACGCACGATGTACCGGCGCGAGCCGCGCGCCCCGAAGTCGGCGCCGTTCGCGCCCCGCACGTCGAGGCCGAACTTCGTGGCGACCAGGACGTCGTCGCGCCGGCCCTGGAGCGCGGCGCCGAGCAGCTCCTCCGAAAGGCCGGGCCGTGCGCCGTAGCTGTCCGCCGTGTCGAAGAAGGTCACCCCGGCGTCGACAGCGGCGTCGACCAGGGCTCTCGCACCCTCGCTCGTCTCGGAGGCGGTGCCGGTGCGGCCGAGGTTGTTGCACCCAAGCCCGATGACGGGAACGGACAGGCCGGAGCGCCCCAGGCGCCGCAGAGGAAGGTCGGACATGCTGGCACCCTACGACGGCCCACGACGGGGACGACGGCCGAATCGGGCGGCAGTCTCCGATGGCCAGTTCCGGCCGTCAGTCCACTCTCTTCGAAACCTAAGTTTCTTCGCTTTCGGCGGCCTGAAAGCGAAGAAACTTAGGCCTCGAAGAGAGTGGACTGGCCGGTCTGGTGGGGGTGGCGGCAGGGGTGGCGGCAGGGGTCCGGCTCGATCAGGCGACCGCGGCTTCGGCCTTACCCTGGAGCGGTGAGCACAGTCCTCGGCGAGCTGGCAGCGCCCGGCGCGCGCGGCGCCGTCGTGCGCCCTGCGGGAACGGCACCCGTCCGGGTCCTGGGTACCGCGGAGTGGCTGCCCGTCGCAGCCGCGCACGCAAGGCGGGCGGACGACCTCACCGCCGTCTGGCGCGCCGCCCGAGCCGCCGGACGGAAGCACGCGATCGAGGACTTCCTCTTCACGTACTACCCCACCCGGATCGCGCACCTGCGCCGCTGGCACCCCGGCGCGGGGTTCACGCTCACGCTGCCCGACGGCGGGCCGGGCGCCCCCGAGGCGGAGGCCACCGACCCGGACGACCGGACCACGTGGCGATGGCACGAGACCACCACGGACGAGACGGCCACGGACAGCGCCGGCGACGGCGCCAGCACCACCACGTCCCGCAGCGTCACGCTCGACCTCGCCGCCTTCCTCGCCGACCGTGGTGACACGGTCCGGTACGTGCGCGAGCTGCTGTCGGCGACGGCGGCGCGCCCTGGGACGTTCGGCTGCTTCGGGCTGCACGAGTGGGCGATGGTCTACCGCGACCGGGCGGCCGACCGTGACCAGCGGCACCCGCTGCCGCTGCGGCTCGGGCACGCGGGCACGGACGCCGTCGTCGAGGCGAACCCGGTGCGCTGCTCGCACTTCGACGCCTTCCGGTTCTTCACGCCCGAGGCGACGGACCGCAACCAGCTCCGGCCCACGCGTGCCACACAGGTGGGCATGGAGCAGCCCGGCTGCCTGCACGCCAACATGGACCTGTACAAGTGGTGCCTCAAGCTCGGCCCCGCCGTACCCGGCGACCTGCTGCTGGACGCGTTCGAGCTGGCCCGCGACATCCGGTGGACCGACATGGCCGCGTCCCCGTACGACGTGTCCGAGTACGACGTCGCCGCCGTCGAGATCGAGACCCCGCACGGCAAGGCCGAGTACGTGCGGCGGCAGCGGGAGTACGCGCGGCGGTCCGACGAGCTGCGCTACCGGCTGATCGAGGTCTGCGACACGGTGCTCGGCACCTCCCCGGCGTTTCCCTGAGTAGGTAGTTGCCCTACTTGTCCTGGCCCCGCGCGCTTTCTAGCGTCGATGACGTCGCACCCCAGCACACAGGAGCAATTCAGGGAATTCCCAACTTCACACCACGAGGTGAGCCCCATGAGAGTCACCGCACTGCGCACTCCCGTCGCCAGAGCCGTCCTCGGCGCCCTCGCCGTCCTGGCCTTGACGCTCACGGCGCTGGTCGCCGCACCGCGCTCCATGACCCCAACGGCCCAGGCCCACGGCTGGGTCGTGTCACCGCCGAGCCGCCAGGACCACTGCGCCAAGCGCACGGTGAGCTGGACCTGCAACGGCGTCGAGTACGAGCCGCACAGCGTCGAGGCACCCAAGGGATCGATGCTCTGCTCCGGAGGGAGCCGCTTCACCACCCTCGACAACGACTCGCTGCCCTGGCCACGCACGACCATCGGCAGCACGCACACCTTCCAGTGGACGCTCACCGCGAGGCACCGCACGTCCACCTGGGAGTACTTCGTGGACGGCCGGCTCTTCAAGACCGTGAACGACGGCGGCGCCCAGCCCGGCGCGACCGTCACCCACACGCTGACGGGCCTGCCGAGCGGCAACCACAAGATCCTCGCCCGGTGGAACGTGTTCGACACCGGCAACGCGTTCTACGCGTGCGTGGACGTGAACGTGGGCGGCACGGGGTCGCCCGAGGACCCGACCGACCCGCCCGCCGAAGAGTGCACTGCCGCCGCGTGGGACTCCGCCGCGACCTATCTGGGCGGCGACCAGGTCACCTACTCGAACCACACGTACCAGGCCAAGTGGTGGACGCGGGGCGAGATCCCGTCGTCCAGCGACGTCTGGGTGGACCAGGGCGCCTGCTGACCGGACGGCCCAGGAGCCACGGCGCAAGACCCACAGCAACGCTGCTGCACGGCGGCCGGTGCCCGACGTCGGGCACCGGCCGCTGCCGTGCGTGAGCGAGGCTGCCGTGCCTGAGCGCGAAGGTACGGGGAAGCGCGTACGAATTCACCCTCATTGTCAGGAATGCTGACATTTCCTAGGTTCAGTGGGTACCGAATTTCACCCGGCGCCGTGAGCTCCCTCCGGGGCTCGCCGGCACCGACGGCCCGCATCCGACCGACGGAAGGCAAGACAGTGAACCGTGCACGCACTGCCACCCGGCAGACCAGACTCCTGTTCTCCGCCCTCGCAGCGTTCGCGCTCGCGGCGGGCTTCATCGTCGCCGCCCCGAGCGCGGTCCTGCCGCAGGCGCAGGCCCACGGCTGGATCACCAGCCCGCCGAGCCGCGCCGACCACTGTGCCACCGGGAACGTCAGCTTCGACTGCGGCGGCCTGCAGTACGAGCCGCAGAGCGTCGAGGCGCCGAAGGGCTCGATGCAGTGCTCCGGCGGCAGCCGCTTCACCGTGCTCGACAACGGCTCGCTCGCCTGGCCGCGCACCAACGTCAGCGGTCAGACCACGTTCCGGTGGACGCTCACCGTCCAGCACCGCACGTCCACCTGGGAGTACTTCGTGGACGGCCAGCCCTTCAAGACCGTGGACGACGGCGGCGCCCAGCCCGGCGCGACCGTCGAGCACACGCTGACCGGGCTGCCTGCCGGTGACCACACCATCCTGGCCCGCTGGAACATCGCCGACACGGCGATGGCCTTCTACCAGTGCGTCGACGTCACGGTGACGGGCTCGGCAGCGGCGACGACGTCGTCGACCGAGGTGGCGACGGAGCAGGCGACCCAGCGGGCGCTGCCGAGCGCCGTGGCCGCACGGGGCGCCGTGACCGCCGTCTGACCGTAGGCCGCTCGACCGGACCGCACTGGCCGGACCGCACCGACCGGACCGCCACCGAGACCGCCCAGCCCGAGGCCGGGTGCCCGACGCCGATCGCGCCGGGCACCCGGCCTCCCGCATGTCGCCCAGTACCCGCGAGCGCCCCGGATCAGGAGCACCTTTTCACCCGCTCTATGGAACGATGGGGCCGTGTCGAGCGTGTCCGTCGGCATCGGTCCGACGCCCGTCGAAGTACCGCCCGTCGTATATGCCCTGGCAAGCCGGCTGTGGTCCGGTGCGACGGTCGTGCCCGTGTGGCGCAACGAGTACGGCGGCCTCACGGTCCGGCTCGAGGCGGGGGGTGCGTGCCGGAGCTCGTACCTCAAGTGGGTGCCCGACGGAGCGCCCTGTCCCGACCCGCTCGCCGAGGCCGACCGGCTGGTCTGGGCCGCCTCGTTCGTCCCGGTCCCCCGCGTGCTGGACGTCGGGCGCGGCCCGCACGGCTCGTGGCTGCTCACGGCGGCCGTCGAGGTCCGGGGCACGCCGGCGACGTCGGCCATCGAACCCCGGTGGCGCGCCCTGGCCGCGCGGTCCGCGATGGCGGTCGGAGCGGGCCTGCGCCGTTTCCACGACGGGCTTCCGACGGACACCTGCACGTTCGTCCGGACGGCGCAGACCCGCGTCGCAGCCCTCAGCGCTGTCCCGACCGGTCTCCCGAGCACGGCGGACCGCACGACGACGGCGGTGGCCGTCGATGCCCCGCCACCGGTCGACCGGGCCGTCGTCTGCCACGGTGACGCCACCGTGTCGAACACGCTCCTCGACCAGGCCGGCCAGTTCGCGGCCCACGTCGACGTCGGCGACCTGGGCGTGGCGGACCGCTGGTCGGACATCGCGGTGACCACGCGCAGCGTCACCCGCCGCTACGGGCCCGGCCTGGAACCGCTCGTGCTCGCTGCCTACGGCGTGGCGCCCGACCACGAGCGCACCACGTACTACCGGGCGCTGTGGGACGCCGAGGAGGCCGTCCGTATCCGAACCAGGGTGACGCCGGTAGGCGAGCCGACGTGGCGGGCGGGACGACGCGGTAGGTGACCGTGGCAGGTCAGCGACGGCGCGCGTCGTAGACGCGGTGCATCAGCAGCTCGATCGGTCCGCGCGGCCACCGCCGGAGCCAGAGCGGCGCCACGACCATCAGCGCCAGCGAGATCCCCGCCCAGATCGCCACGGCCTGCCAGGGGCCGCCGCCGCCGGCGAGGCCAAGGCCCCAGTCGTAGCAGAGCGCCGAGGCCAGCACGTTCTGCAGCACGTAGCACGACAGCGCCGTCCGCCCGACCGCCTCGACCCCGCGCCGGAGCAGGCCGGCCGGGCTTCGACGCGGCGCCGGCGCCTGCGCACCTGCCTGGACGCCGTGCTGGGCCCGCGCCTGGGCACGCGTCTGGGCACGCGTCTGTGCGCGGTCGACGAGGGTCGTGCCCAGCGCCAGGATGCCGAGGGCCACCAGGGGCGGGACCAGGTAGCGATCCACGAGGAACCAGTCCGGCCCGGCCCAGGTCGTCAGCGCGTTGAGCGGGAGGCCCGCCCCCAGCCCTGCCCAGGCGAGCCGGCGACGCAGCCGCGCCCCGCCCGTCGAGAACATGCCCGCACGCACCAGGCGTGAACCCACCAGGAACAGGACGGTGGCCGACGGCACGATCAGGATCAGCTCGATCCGGAACACGTCCAGGTGCGTGATCCGCAGCAGGACCTGGTCGAGCCAGCTGGCCGTCGACAGCGCGGCAGTCGAGGAAGCGGCCGTATCGGTGGGCGCCCCTCCGCCGGCCGCGTCCGTGTCCTGCGCCACGCTGGACAGCACGAGCAGCGCGGTGACCGAGACGATCCCCGCGACATAGGTCGCGGCCAGCACGCCACCCCAGGCGCGCACCACCCGGTCGCTCCGCCCGATCAGGTAGGCGGCCAGCAGGGAGGCGATCGCGTACCCCATCAGGACGTCGAACTCGAAGACGAGGATGTAGTGCAGCAGGCCCTCGAGGAACAGGATGCCCGCGCGCAGCGCGTACCGGCCCGGCCAGGGCAGGCCACGCCTGACCATGGACCGGTACTGCAGCTCCAGGCCCACCCCGAACAGCAGGGTGAGGAGCCCGAGGAACTTCCCGTTGACCAGCGCCAGCAGCACCCGCTGCACCGGATCGCTGCTGGCGAAGCCGTCGGAGATCCACTCGGCGGGCCCGCCGGGCGTCGTGAAGATCCAGATGTTGCTGGCGAGCGTGCCGAGGATCGCTACCCCGCGGAGCACATCGAGGGCGACGATCCGGCCCGCGGCGCCTGGAGCGCTCGGCGTGGCCGGCATGGCCGGCGCGTCCGGCGCGCGGGCCGACAGCGCCTTCGCAGGTGGCGTGCTCGGTGGTGTGGTGGCAGGCATGCCACGACCTTCTCGTGGCGGGCCGGCACCGTCGTCGGCCGAACGGGCGATCTCCGGACGCCGCGCGTACATCGTTCGGAGGACCTCGGGGCTGCGCTCACCGGCGCGGACGCCCGCGTTCGCGTCGTGGCGGCCCGACCGGTTCTGGCACGCTGACCACATGACGATCCCCACCGGCGCGGTCACTGTGCCCGACGTCGTGCGTGAGATCGCCGGCGACGCCCTCATCACGCCGGCCTGGAGCAACGAGCTCGGCGGCCTCACGTTCCGCATCGACCCGGTCGACTCCCTGGACGGGACGGCACCTGGCACCGCCTGGCGGCATGCCACCTTCGTGAAGTGGGCGCCTCGCACGGAGCGGGCGGCGGCAGAAGGGGTCGATCTCGTCGACGAGGCAGCACGGCTGCAGTGGGCGGAGCGGTACACGCCGGTGCCGCACGTTCTCGAGGTCGGCGCCGACGAGGACGCCGAGTGGCTGGCGACCACGGCGATCGAGGCGAGCTCCGCCGTCGACCCCCGCTGGCTGGCCGACCCCGAGACGGCCGCCCGGGCGATCGGGGCCGGGCTGCGCGCGCTCCACGACGCGCTGCCCGTCGACGAGTGTCCCTGGACGTGGAGCATCGGCGACCGGATCGCCGTCGCCGAGACCCGGGCGGCCCGCGGCCATCCGGCCGACGGCTGGTCCCTCGAGGCGCGGGCACGCCTCCTCGACGCCCCGGACCACGACCGGCTCGTCGTCTGCCACGGTGACGCCTGCGCACCCAACACCCTGCTCGCCGACGACGGCAGCTGGGCGGCGCACGTGGATCTTGGCGCCCTCGGCATCGCCGACCGCTGGGCCGACCTGGCCGTCGCGACCTACAGCCTGGGCTGGAACTACGGCCCCGGTCACGACCATCTGGTCTACGAGGCGTACGGGATCGACGAGGATCCGGACCGGGTCGCCTACTACCGCCTCCTGTGGGACCTGGGATGAGCCGGCCGACCGCCGACGTCGCCGACGCGTTCTTCGCGGCGCTGCGGTCGGGGCGAACCCGCTACACCGTCGAAGCCTGATCCGCGCGCCGGGCCCGGTGCGCTGCCTGGGCGTTGCGGTTGCTGCACGTCGTCGAGCAGTAGCGGCGTGACCGGTTGCGGGAGAGATCAAGGACGATCCCCACGCAGTCGCTGTCGGCACAGACCGTGAGGCGGGACAGCTCGTCGTCCCGGATCACGTCGATCATCGCCATCGCGGTCTCCACGAGGATGCGGGTGGCGAACGGGGCGTCGGTCGGCACGGCGTGGATGTGCCAGTCCTCCGGCGGGTGCCGCACGAGCTGGGGTACCGCCCCTGCCGTGGCCAGCATCTCGTTGACCAGGCCTGCGGCCGAGTCGCGGTCGGCGGTGAGCAGCTCGCGCAGTCTCGGCCGGAGGCCCAGCACCTGACTGAGCTCGGCCTGCGTACGGTCGCGCCGCCCCGTATAGGCGTGCTCGACGAAGAACGCGTCGAGATCCGCGACCGTCGCGATCGTGACCGGGGGCTCACCGCCGTTCACCAGCGCGACGGCGGACTGGAGCGCCCCCTCGGTGTCATGAGTGAAAACCACATTGACACATTACCCTGACGCCCATAACGTCAGGACCTATGAGCGCTGTGACACCTGACACCGACCGAACGGGCAGCACCGGCAGACCGGGTGCCGGCCGGTTCGGTGCTGGCCGGTTCGGTGCCGGCCGAGCGCCGGGTACCCGCCGCCTGACCACGGGACTCGCGCTCGCCGGCGTCTCGGCGGCGGCGTTCAGCCTGTCGGGGGTGTTCGCCAGCGGGCTGCTCGACACCGGCTGGAGCCCCGGCGCCATGGTCCTCGTCCGCGTCGCCATCGCGGCGCTGGTGGTGCTCCCGCTCGGCATCATGTCGCTGCGCGGGGACTGGCGGCCCGTACGCCGCAACCTCGGCCTGATCGCCGTCTACGGCGCGGTGTCGGTGGCGGGCTGCCAGTTCGCCTACTTCTCCGCCGTGCAGCACATGCCCATCGGCCCGGCCCTCCTGATCGAGTACACGTCGCCGGCGGCCGTCGTGCTCTGGTTCTGGCTGCGGCACGGCCAACGGCCCACGAGAGCCACGATCGCCGGCACGCTGCTCGCCGCCGCCGGGCTGGTGCTCGTGCTGGACCTCGTCTCCGGCGTGCCGGGCGCAACGGAGGTCAGCCCCGTCGGCGTCGCCTGGGCGCTGCTCGCGATGCTCGGGGTCTCCACCTACTTCGTCATCAACGCGAACGTCGATACCGGCCTGCCGCCGTTCGCCCTGGCCGCGGGCGGCCTGACCACCGCAACCCTGGCGCTCGGCCTGCTCGGCGCGACCGGGATCATGCCGCTGACCTACAGCACGGCGTCGCCGGTCTACGCGGGCGCCGAGGTGCCCTGGTGGCTGCCGGTGGTCGGGCTCGGCATCGTGACCGCCGCCCTCGCCTACGTCTCGGGAATCGCCGCGGGCCGCCTCCTGGGACCTCGCCTGTCGTCCTTCGTCGGGCTGTTCGAGGTGGTTGCCGCCATCGGCTTCGCCTGGCTGCTGCTCGGCGAGCTGCCCCGCACCGTCCAGCTCGTCGGCGGTGTCCTGATCCTCGCCGGCGTGGTCGCGGTCCAGGCCGGCGAGAAGCGGACGAGCGTCGAGCCGACGGTCGTCCCGGTTCCCGAGCCGTCGACCGACGAGCCCCGCACCTGACAGCCTTCGCCCGCCTGCAACAATGGGCAGCACCATGACGGCGCCCTCTTCGACAACCTCGACCTCCTCGACAGCCCTCTCGACCACCGGTGACCCCGGCTCGTCGTCGGGCACCCCGAAGCCGGCCGGGACCTTGATCCCGTACCTGCCCGCACCCACGGGCAAGGACCCTGATCCGGACGTGCTGTTCGAGAGCTTCTCCGAGTGGGCAGCCGCAGGCGGGCGAGCGCTCTACCCGCACCAGGAGGAGGCCCTCCTGGAGGTCATGACGAGCTCCCACGTCGTCCTCGCGACGCCGACGGGCTCGGGCAAGTCGATGGTCGCGATGGGTGCGCAGTTCGCCGCCCTGGCGGCCCACCGCTCCGGCAGGGGCGGCCGCACCTACTACACGGCCCCGCTGAAGGCCCTGGTCAGCGAGAAGTTCTTCGACCTGGTGGCGGCGTTCGGCTCGAAGAACGTCGGCATGATGACCGGTGACTCCGCGGTGAACCCGGACGCCCCGATCATCTGCTGCACGGCGGAGATCCTCGCGAACGTGGCGCTGCGCCACGGTGACAGCAACGGCAGCGACGGCGGCCCCACCGACGAGGACGCCATCGCCCAGGTGGTCATGGACGAGTTCCACTACTACGGCGACCCGCAGCGCGGCTGGGCCTGGCAGGTGCCGCTGCTGGAGCTCAAGGACACGCAGTTCGTCCTCATGAGCGCCACGCTCGGCGACACGTCCCGCCTCCGCGAGGACATCGAGGAGCGCACCGGCCGGCCGGTCGCCGAGGTGGCGGGGGCCGAACGCCCCGTGCCGCTGACCTTCTCCTACGTCGTCGAGCCCCTTACCGACGTCATCCAGGAGCTCGTCACGACCCACCGCGCCCCGGTGTACGTGGTCCACTTCACCCAGAAGGACGCCGTCGACCGGGCGCAGTCGATGCTGTCGATGAACGTGTCGAGCAAGTCCGAGAAGGAGGCCATCACCGCGGAGATGGGCGCCTTCCGCTTCGGCACCGGGTTCGGCAAGACGCTCAGCAAGTTCCTGCGGCACGGCGTCGGCGTGCATCACGCCGGCATGCTGCCGAAGTACCGCCGCCTCGTGGAGCGCCTCACGCAGAAGGGCCTGCTCAAGGTCGTGTGCGGCACGGACACCCTGGGGGTCGGCATCAACGTGCCGATTCGCACGGTCCTGCTGACCAGCCTCGTGAAGTACGACGGCGAGCGCATGCGCCACCTCAGCGCGCGCGAGTTCCACCAGATCTCCGGCCGCGCGGGCCGCGCCGGGTACGACACCGTCGGCGAGGTGCTCGTCATGGCGCCCGACCACGTCATCGAGAACCGCAAGGTCCTGGCCAAGGCGGGCGACGACCCGAAGAAGCTCAAGAAGATCGTGCGCAAGAAGGCGCCGTCGGGCTCCGTGAACTGGACCGACGCCACCTTCGAGCGCCTGCGCGACGCCGATCCCGAGCAGCTCGTCTCCCAGTTCCGCGTGAACCACGCGATGGTGCTCAACGTCCTGGCCCGCGCCTCCTCGCGCCCGGGCGCGCACGCCGGCACGAGCGACCCCGTCGACGCCATGCGCCACCTCCTGACGGCGAACCACGACACGGAGACGCAGCAGGCCGAGCACGTGCGCCAGGCGCTGCGCATCTACCGCTCGCTGCGCCTCGCGGGCGTCGTCGAGAAGGTCCGGGTCCCCGGGCCCGACGGCGCCCTGCGCCCGTCGGCCCGCCTCATGGTGGACCTCCCTCGCGACTTCGCGCTGAACCAGCCGCTGTCCCCGTTCGCCCTTGCGGCCATGGACCTGCTCGACGTCGAGAGCGCGACGCACGCGCTCGACGTCGTCTCCGTCATCGAGGCCACCCTCGACGACCCCCGCCAGGTGCTCATGGGCCAGCAGAACAGGGCGCGCGGCGAGGCCGTCGCCGCGATGAAGGCCGAGGGGATCGAGTACGAGGAGCGCATGGAGCTCCTCGAGTCGGTCACGTGGCCCAAGCCGCTGGCCGACCTGCTGGAGCCGGCCTTCCAGACCTACCGCCGCACCAACCCGTGGGTGGCGGACGCCGAGCTCTCCCCCAAGTCGGTGGTGCGCGACATGGTCGAGAAGGCCATGACGTTCACCGAGATCGTGAGCGTGTACGGGCTGGAGCGCACCGAGGGCGTGGTGCTGCGGTATCTCGCCGACGCCTACCGCGCGGTACGCCAGGTGGTCCCCGAGGAGCACCGCACCGAGGAGGTGCAGGAGATCATCGAGTGGCAGGGGGAGCTCGTGCGGGGCGTCGACTCCTCGTTGCTCGACGAATGGGAGCGCTTGGCGAACCCCGTGGACGACGACGCCGACCTCGTGACCGACGGCGAGCTGGCCGGCGCCGGCGCCGAGGCTCCCGTCCGACCCGTCACCGGCAACCCGCGCGCGTTCCGTCGCCTGATCCGCAACGCGATGTTCCGCCGCGTCGAGCTGGTCGCACGCGAGTCGTACGGGGCGCTGGCCGCGCTGGGTGGCGGCTGGGACGCTGACGCCTGGGGCGAGGCCCTGGACCCCCTGTTCGAGGAGCAGGGTGACGACGCCGTCGGGATCAGCGCCGAGGCGCGGTCTGCCGCACTGCTGACGATCCTCGAACCCGGCGCGGAGCTGCCCGGCAGCGCCGGAGGCGACACCGCCCGCGTGGAGCCAGGCACCTGGTGGGTACGGCAGGTGCTGGACGACGCCGATGCCAACCGTGACTGGGCCATCACCGCACAGATCGACCTCGCGGCGAGCGACGAGGCCGGCGAGGTCGTCCTGACCGTGCTCGACGTCGGCCAGATCTGAGCGGGTCCGTCCCGGGCGAGACGGCTCGGGACGGCATCCGTCCGCAGAATGGCATTTGGGTTAATCTTTACCATTCGGTGCATCTTTCGTACACTTCTGTCAATTGACCCAGGGTCAGCAACGCCGCCGGCCCGGTCCGGACGACAGGAGTGTCTCCATGCGCTTCCGCACCGCCGCACTCATCGCGCTCTACTCGCTCATCGTTCCCCTCGCTCTCGTCGGCACAGCGACACCTGCCGCCGCCGCACCCGTGGCCGCACCCGTGGCCGCCGACGGACCTGGCGACGGCGCACCGTGGGTCGTGACCCTCGGCGACTCGTACATCTCCGGGGAGGCCGGCCGCTGGGCCGGCAGCTCCAACGCCGACTACCGCCGCGCCGACGCGCTCGGCCGGCACGCCTACCACGACAACGCCAGCGGCACCGGCGAGGTCATCGCTGGTTGCCACCGCGCATCCTCCGCCGAGGCCTACATCGGCGGGGGCGTGAACGGTCTCAACCTCGCCTGCAGCGGGGCCACGACCGCCACCTCGACCGGCCGGTACTTCAAGCCAGGGATCGACTTCTACGACGGCTCAGCGGGCCAGGGCCAGGCCCTCATGCTGCAGGAGGCCGCTGCCACCAGGAACGTCCGCATGGTCGTGGTCTCGATCGGCGGGAACGACTTCGAGTTCGCGAGCGTCGTCCAGACCTGCGTGGTCAACTTCCTGACCTCACCGTCCTGGTGGAAGAACTACTGCCACGACGACAGCTCGGTCGCGGCCAACTTCACCGCCGCGAACGTCGCCGCCGTCCGGTCCCGGGTGGCGGACTCCCTCGGCAACGTCGCGACCGCGATGAGCAATGCCGGGTACAGCACCGACCAGTGGACGCTCGTGGTCCAGACCTACCCGTCGCCCGTGCCGAACGGCTCTGGGCTCCGGTACTCCGAGTCCGGTTACACGCGCCAGTTCACGGGCGGGTGCGGCCTCTGGAACCGGGACGCCGACTGGGCCAACGCCACGGCCCTACCCACCATCAACGGTGCGCTGCTCGGTGCCGCGTCCGACGTCGGGCTGCCGAACGTCCGCACCCTCGACATGGCGCACGCGTTCGACGGCAAGCGGCTGTGCGAGAACGGCGTCGGGCTGTACGAGGAGGTGGGCCTGCCCGACTGGCGGTCGCCGGGCGCCGTCGACCGGACCGAATGGGTCAACCAGATCCGCACGGTCAGCACGATCGGCGACTCGCCGTACTCCGTGCAGGAGTCGCTGCACCCCAGCTACTGGGGGCAGCTCGCGATGCGCAACTGCCTGCGCCAGGTCTGGAACGCCGGAGACCCGCGCAGCGGGAGCTGCACCATCGGTAACCTCGGCGCGGCCAGGCTCACGCCGTCGGGCGAGCCGTCGATGACCCTGGGGCCGCTCGACAAGGGCTGAACGCGGCAGTCTCCCCGCAGCCGACTGCAGACCTGGTCTGCAGTCGGCTGCGGGGCTCGTTCAGCCGGCCAGACCGACCAGGCCGCGGCCGAGCGTCGCGAAGCCGCCGAGGTAGGCGAGCGTCACGAGGACCTTGCGCGTTGCGCTCGCCGAGATCCGCCCGACGAGCAGCTCGCCAAGGCCGATGGACGCCACGAGGGCTACGCCGATCGTCACCCACTCCCACACGGCCAGGTCCGGGAACGTGGCGTCGGCGACCAGGAGCTTGGCGGTCATGGCGGCTATCGCGTTGGTCAGGAAGATGGGCTGGGCGGTGGCCGCGAACGCGCGGGGGTCCCAGCGGTCGAGCACGGAGTACACGGCGATGGGCGGGCCACCGATCCCGGCGGCGACGCTGCCGAACCCGGCCGCCGCACCCGTGATCAGGAGCGGCAGGCGCGCTTCCGGTGCGAAGGGGCGCTTCGTCCCGCGCAGGCGCGAGGTGACCAGGGCGAGCGTCATCGCCAGCACGACGACGCCGCCGACGCCGATCTCCAGGGCGGGCGCGCTGGCATCCCGGATCAGCAGCGCCGCCGGCACGCTGACCAGGATCGACGCCGTCACGAGCCAGCCGTAGCGGCGCCAGTCGACGCCACGGACCGTGCGCCAGAACACCAGCAGCGCCATCATCGCGCCCACAAGATTGACGAACAGCACGCCCTCGATCGGGCCGAGGAGCAGGACGATGAACGGACCGGCGACGAGCCCGAAGCCCATGCCTGCCACACGCTGCAACGAACCCCCGACGAGGATGGCGAGGATCAGTAGAGCGAGCACGCCCCCACGTTAACCGAGTAGTTCCCGACCGGATTCTGCGGGATTGCGCGGGGACGCGACGGCGAGGGCGACGGCACGCTCGCCCGGGAGATCCGTGCGCCGCCGGGCACCGGAGGCGGCAGAATCGCGTCGTGGCGAAGAACTCGGAGAGCAGAGCGAACAGGGCGACCACCAAGAAGGCTGCGCGCGCCGGTCACGGGACCCCGGCCGTGGTGTCGCTCGAGAAGGCAGGCGTGCCGCACACGCTGCACCCCTACGAGCACGACCCGTCGAGCGACCTGAGCTTCGGGATGGAGGCGGCGGAAGCGATCGGCGTCGACGCCCCGCAGGTGTTCAAGACGCTGCTGGCCGAGGTCAACGGGAAGCTCGTGGTCGGCATCGTGCCAGTCGACCGCAGGCTCGACCTCAAGGCCCTGGCCCGCGCCGTCGGTGGCAAGAGAGCCGCGATGGCGGAGCCCGCGACGGCCGAGCGCGCCACCGGATACGTGGTCGGCGGCATCTCGCCGCTGGGCCAGAAGACCCGGCACACCACGGTGCTGGACGAGTCCGCCCAGGCGTACGACGTCGTCTACGTCTCCGGCGGCCGGCGCGGGCTCGACGTATGCCTCGCGCCGGCCGCTCTGCTCACGCTCACCGCCGGGCGAACGGCCCCGATAGCCCGCGACTGAGCCCAACCAGTCCCGTACCAGCCGATCAGGCCGAGACGGTCTTGCGGTAGGTCGGCAGCAGGGCGTCGCCGGCCACGATCTGCTTGCCCAGGGGCATGAGGGAAACCGGGATGAGCTTGAGGTTGGCCCAGGCCATCGGGATGCCGATGATCGAGATCGCGAGCGGGATCGCGGTGATGATGTGCCCGAGGGCGAGCCACCAGCCGGCGACGATCACCCAGATCACGTTGCCGACCAGGGCCAGCGCACCGGAGCGCGGGCTCTCGACGACCTCACGCCCGAACGGCCACAGGGCGTAGCCCGCGATGCGGAAGGAGGCGATACCGAACGGGATGGTGACGATGAGCAGGCAGCAGATGATCCCCGCGAGCATGTATCCGAGCCACAGCCCGAACCCCGCGAAGATGACCCAGATGATGTTCAGCAGCGTCTTCATGGGTCCATCCTTCCGTAGGGCGGCGGGTCACCGGAACCGGGAAACCCCCTGATCCCACCCTGAGCCGCCCGCAGCCGCCCGTGCGGCTGCGCGGACCCGCCGAAATAGACTCGGCCCGTGCCCGACCAGTCCACGCCCTCCACGCCCCAGCACCCCGCGACCGGCCCCGGCTCGGTCGCCGCCCGGCTCACGGTCGTCCGCGACCGCATCGCCGCGGCCGCCGTAGCCGCCGGGCGCGACCCGGGCGACGTGCGCCTCCTCGTCGCGACCAAGACGCAGCCGCCCCAGGCCGTGCTCGAGGCCCTGGCGGCGGGTGTCGACCTGATCGGCGAGAACCGGGTGCAGGAGCTCGTCGCGAAGGCGCCCGCCGTCGCCGACCGTCTCGCGGCGGGCACGCTGGAGGTCCACATGATCGGTCATCTGCAGCGCAACAAGATCAACCAGGTCCTGGCCACGGCCACGGGGCTGGAGACCCTGGACTCGCTGGACCTCGCCCAGGCGATCTCGGACCGCTGCGTGCGCGACGGCCGCACCGGCGACCGTGCGCTGGACGTGATGGTCCAGGTGAACGTCACGGGCGAGGAGAGCAAGTCCGGCATAGCGCCCGACGACGCCGGCGCGCTCGCCACCTCCGTCGCCGCGCTGCCGGGCCTGCGGCTGACCGGGTTCATGACCATCGGTGCGCACCTGGACTCCTCCGCCGAGCACAGGGTCCGCGCCGGGTTCGCCCGGCTGCGCGCGGTGCGCGACGAGGTCCTCGCGTCGAGCGCTCCGGGCACGGAGTCCGCTGGCGAGCTCTCCATGGGCATGACCGGGGACCTGGAGCTCGCGATCGCCGAGGGCGCGACCATCGTGCGGGTGGGCACTGCGGTGTTCGGCCCACGCGGCACCGTGCCGGCGCCCGTCCGCCGCGAGTGACCGCCGCCACTGTTTGACGCAGGTCACAGACGTGCGGGGCACGGACCGATAAGGTCCATGGTCTCCCCATCAACTCCTTGGAGTGATCGCGCCATGCCCACGGCCACCCTGCTGCGCCCCGCCACTGACGCCGATATCTCACGCCTGGTCACCCTGAACAACGCCGCGATCCCCGCGGTCCCGGACACCCCGGCCGCCGACATGGCCGAGCTGCTCGACGTCGCGTCGCTCGCGCTGGTCGCCGTCGACCCCAACAGCCCCGCGGACCCGCTCGGCTTCGTCGTCGCGCTCGAGAGTGGCGAGGACTGGCCGGGCGAGAACTACGCCTGGTTCGAGGAGCGCGGGCTGGACCACCTGTACGTCGACCGCATAGTGGTCGGCGAGGGTGCGCGCGGCCGCGGCATCGGTCAGCTCTTCTACGACGCCGTGTTCGACGCCGCACGCACTGCCGGCCACGAGGTCGTCACCTGCGAGGTCAACCTGAACCCGCCGAACCCCGGCTCGATGCGCTTCCACGGCCGGCTCGGGTTCGAGGAGCGTGGGCAGCAGCTCACCAAGGGCGGAGACGTGCTGGTCGCGAAGCTGGCGGCCGACGTCGGCAGCGCCGGCGCAGACGACGCCGCAGGCCGCGCCGCCAAGCGCCGGGCCGCGACGAGCCGTGCGACGACGACCGGGACGAGCCGGACCGGCGTGCCGACCATCGCGCCAACGGGAGCACGGGCAGCGCTCACGACCGCCGCCGTCTGACGCTGCGGGCCCCTGGTCCCTGGGTGAGGAGTCCGCTACCTCCAGGTAGCGGCGCCGAACCGCAACCTCTGCGTCTAGCAGTCCGCCCCGCGGCGCGGAACCGCACGTCGCGAGTCACCGGCGGTGCCGAACCGCAGGGAACACGTGCACTGAACCCCGTATGGACTCGTAACCTTCAGTTGGCGCCCACCCGGGGCACGCAAGTTGCGGTTCGGCACCTCACAAGCGCCCACCCAGACACACAAGTTGCGGTTCGGCACCCCAGGACCGCCCACCAGACGCTCAAGTTGCGGTTCGGCCCACGAACCGCAACCTGAGCACCGCCGAACAGATCACCGCTGTGCGGGGTCGATCCCTAGGGTTGCCAGGGCCTCGCGGACCGACGGGCCGCCGATCCGGCCCGGCTCCACGGCCAGTGCCCGCGTCGCCACGGACCGGTCGACGCCCGCCACGAGCATCACGAGGGCGGCCCGCAGGTCGCCGTCCGTGGCGGCCAGCGCGTTCGCGCACACGTCCGACTCCAGGTTCGTGGCCTGCGTGAGCAGGCGGACCAGGCGTTGGCGCAGCTTGGCGTTGGTCGCGAGCACCTCGACCATGAGGTTCGAGTACGTCTTGCCGAGCCGCACCATGACCGCCGTCGAGAAGGTGTTGAGCACCATCTTCTGCGCGGTGCCCGCCTTCATGCGGGTGGACCCCGTGATGGCCTCCGGACCGGTGTTCACCAGGATCGGCACGTCCGCCTTCGGCGCCAGGGCGGCGAACGGGTTGGACGCGAGCAGCACGGTCCGCGCCCCGCGCGCACGGCCCACGTCGAGCGCTCCCCCGACATACGGGGTGCCGCCGCTGGCGGCGATACCGAACACGATGTCGGCGGGCCCGACGTCGGACACCAGCGCCCCGCCTGCCTCGATGTCGTCCTCCGCGCCCTCGGCCGCCTTCTTGAAGGCGTTCAGCCCGCCCGCGAGATGCGGCACGAACATCTCCTCGCCGACGCCGTAGGTGGGCAGCAGCTCCGCGGCGTCGAGCAGGCCCATGCGGCCAGACGTGCCCGAACCCACGTAGTGCACCCGTCCCCCGGCGCGGATGCCCTCCACGGCCAGGTCGATCGCCTCGACGATGCGCGGGTGCGCCGCGCGTACCGCGGCGATGACGGCAGCGTCCTCGTCGGTGATCATGCGCACCATCTCGGCCGTGGAGACCACGTCGATGTCACGTGTGCGCGGGTTGCGCTCCTCGGTGGGTGAGACCGGGCGCGGCGCCGCCTGTGCGTGCCGTTCGAATCCCGCCTCCGCGATCATCGGCGAGCTCCTTTCGTTCTACCTGCTGTGTGCTCTTGGACCCTGTGCTGCTCATGGCTCATAGCTGCTCATCGCTCATCGTCGCTCGTCACCGCTGCTGTGCTGGTCTTCGCCGTCCTGCCGGCCTGTCTGTCCCCGGAGGCGCTCGACGGCGGCCCTCGCGTTCGCCCGCCCCGTCCCGCACGCCACCACCACCGCCGGGCCACCACCGCTCAACGTCCCGAACCAGTCCGCCACCGGACCGGGAAGACCCGTGTGGACCACGACAAGATCCGGCCGGACCGCCCAGAGCTGCTCCAGGCGGGCTCGTTCGGCCGAACCCGGGACGGGCTCACGAGTGATCACGACCAGTGGTTCGGAGCGAGACGCGTGATGGACGGTGCCCTCAGGAAATTCTGCGCCACGTTCGGTCCCGGCCTTGTCGAGATCCGCCGTTACACGGTACCGGGAGAATCGGGTGATTAGCACCGCAAGTCCATGTTGATCCAGGCCGAGTTCCACCGGCTCCCCATCGACGGCACTGTCGACGGCCCGTTCCCCGGCCCCGTCCTCGGCCCCGTCCTCGGCCACGTCGCCCGGAAACACCCTGGCCCCCGGCCACGTCGCGGTGATGGCTGCCTGCACGTGCCGAGCCTTGCGTCCGGCGGCATGGTCCAGCCGGGTCCGCAGGTCGACCACGTCCGGCTCGGCCGTGGACGCGAGCGGCACCAGGCGCCCGCCCCGCACGTGCACGACGGCGTCCGCGATCCGCGCTCCCAGCTCGGACAGGTCCGCGAGCGCCTCCGTCGCGACGTCGACGCCGGTCGCCGGTCCGGCGGCGGCCCGCCGTTCGCGGACCGCCGTCACGAGGGCCTGGGTGCGTGCCCTGGACTCCTCGAGTCGCTCGACGGTCAGCCGCCCGGTGGCCACTGCCTGGCTCAGCGCGTCGTACGACTCGGTGTACAGGGCGGGGTCCAGGCCGAGGCAGAGCAGGTCGGCGCCGGCCTCGACGGCGCGGACGGCGGCCTCCCCCACGGAGCCGGTGAGCTGGCGCAGGGCGCCCATGTCGAGGGCGTCGGTGATGATCGGCCCGTCGTGGCCGAGCTCGCGCAGCAGGCGCGTCGCGGCCGGCTCGACGGAGGCGGGCGCCGGCCCGAGGGCGGGGAAGAGCACGTGGGCGGTCATGACGGCGTCGAGGGCGGACCGGCCGGCGTCCCTGCCCTCGGGCCGCAGGGCCCGCGCGAACGGCACGAGGTCACGCGTCCGCAGGAGGTCGAGCGGTTCGTCCACGACGGGTAGGCCGATGTGCGAGTCCACGGTGGTGGCGCCGTGCCCGGGGAAGTGCTTGCCGCACACTCCGACGCCTGCGCTGCGCACGCCGCGCGCGAACGCGATGCCGTGCCGGGCGACGTCGTCGGGCGTGGTCCCGAAGGCGCGCACACCGATCACCGGGTTGTCCGGCTCGGAGACGACGTCGAGCACCGGGCCGAGGAGCAGGTCGATGCCGGTCGCCGCGAGCAGCCGGCCCAGTGCCCGGCCGGCGTCCAGCGAGACGCTGCAGCCGCCCGGGTAGGCGCCGAGCGCCGCCGCCCCGGGCAGGGACGAGCCGTGGACGGCCTCCAGCCGCGACACGTCGCCGCCCTCCTCGTCCACGGCGATGACCAGGTCGGGCGAGATCGTGTGCAGCGCGGCGGACAGGGTCGCGGTGGTGGCGACGTCGGGCGTGTTCCGCGCGAAGTAGACGACGCCGGCCAGGCCCGCGCGGGCGGCGTCGGCCAGCCAGCCCGGGACGAGCGTGCCCTCGAAGCCGGGCAGGAGCACGCCGTTGACGGCGCGCTCCGTACGGGCCGGCCCAGCGTGCTCAGCGGTCATGCCTTCACGGCCCCCGCCGTGAGACCAGAGGCGAGGCGTCGCTGGACCAGGATGAAGAAGATCATCACGGGCACGGTGATGATCGTGGACGCCGCCATGATGGCGCCCCAGTCGTTGGAGTGGATGCCGAAGAACGAGTGGAGGCCGATCGCCACCGTGTAGCTCTCCGTGGCGCCGCCCAGCATCGTCATGGCGAAGATGAACTCGTTCCACGCGGTGATGAAGCTGAAGATGCTGGTGGCGACCAGGCCGGGTGCCACGAGTGGCAGCAGGACCGACCAGAACATGCGGCCCCAGCTCGCGCCGTCGAGGTAGGCGGCCTCCTCCAGCTCGACCGGGACCGCGGCGACGAAGCCGCGCAGCATCCAGATGCCGAACGGGAGCGCGAGCGCCACGTAGACCACGACGAGGCCGATCAGGGTGTTGAGCAGCTGCAGGTCGCGGACCTGGACGAACAGCGGGATGACGAGCGCCTCGAGCGGCACCATCTGCACGATCAGCACCATCATGAGGATCTGGGTGCGCATCTTGAACCGGAAGCGCGCCACCGCGACGGACGCCAGCAGCGCGAGGACCGACGAGACGACCACCGTGCCGAGCGCTACCAGCAGGGAGTTGCGCAGGAAGGTCCCGAAGCCGCCCTCGGTGAGCACGAACACGTAGTGGTCGAGCGTCGGTTCGGCCGGCCAGAAGCTGCTGGTGTTCCCGGCCTGCGCGTCCAGGGAGCTGTTCAGCATCCAGTAGACGGGGAACAGCGTGAAGACGAGCAGCAGGGCGACGAGCACGCCCTTGCCGAGCTGGCGCAGCGGCGAGCGGCGTGCGGTGCGCCGCAGCGGGCGGTTGCCGCTCATCGTTCCTCCTCCGCCAGGACGGCGCGGACGTAGACGGCGGTGATCGCGAGCAGCAGCAGGGTCAGCAGCACGGCGATCGCCGAGCCGAAGCCGTACCGGTTCTGCCCGAACGACTCGACGTACGACCACACGCCGAGGTTCAGCACGGACCGGTTCGATCCCGCGCCGCCGGGCATGAGGTACACCTGCGCGAACACCTTGAAGTCCCAGATGGTCGACAGGATGATCACGACGGCGAACACCTGCCGCAGCTGGGGCACGATGATCGAGAAGAACCGGCGGAACGCGCCGGCGCCGTCCATCTCGGCGGCCTCGAGCATCTCCTTCGGCACCCCGAGCAGGCCGGCGAGCACGGTGACCGCGACGAACGGGAACCCGTGGTGGATCACGTTGAGCAGGACTATCGCGTAGAACGACCACCGGTCGGTGAACCAGTTGGTGGGGTCGTCCAGCAGGCCGAGCCCCATCAGGACGTCGTTGAAGACGCCGCGGTCGGCGTCGAAGATCCACACCCACACGTACGTGCCGGTGACCGCCGGCATGGCCCAGGCCGCCATGATCGCGCTGGACGTCACCGTGCGCCAGAAGGTGCCGAGCGAGGCGAGCAGCACCGCCACACCGGTGCCGAACGCGACGGTGCCCACGACGGACAGGACGGCGAACCCCACGGTGTTGGGCAGCACCACGGTCCACAGCTCCGGCGACGCCAGGATCTCGGCGTAGTTCTCCAGGCCGATCCAGCTCAGCTCGCCCGTCGTGATCTCCCGCAGCCCGTAGTCCTGCAGGGAGAAGAGGAACACCCGCACCAGCGGCCACAGCAGCAGCACCGCCAGGACCGCCAGCGCGGGGGCGAGCAGCAGCCAGGGCCGCACGGTGGCGGCCCTGGCCCGGCTGAGCCGCGGCAGTGTCTTTCGCAGACGGGTCTCCGTCAGCTGCTGAGTCACTCAGACCCGTTCAGCACGCTGGTCATCTCCTCGGCGGCGGCCTTGCTCGCTTCCGCGACGGTCGCGTCCCCAGAGAGGATCGACTGCATCATGGTGCTCGTCGTGAGCTTGGCCTGCACGTTCCCGTAGGTGGGCGCCGCGGGCACCGAGGCGCCGCCCTCGACGAACTGCCTCGCGAACGGCGCCACGAGCGGGTCGGTGCTCTCGAGCGTCTCGTCCAGCAGCGAGACCTGGCCGGGGAAGTACCCGGACTGCTCGCTCCACTGCTGCGCGAACTCACCGGTGGTCATCATCTCGATGAACGTGAAGGCCAGGTCCTTGTCCTCGGCCGTCTCGAACATGCTCAGGTGCGAGCCGCCCAGGACCGACGGGGCGATGCCGCCGTCCTGGCCCGGGATCGGCACGGCGGCGAACTTGCCCTCCATGTCCGCGTTCGCGTCGACGATCGCACCGGGCGTCCAGGAGCCCATGACCGCCATGCCGACGTCGCCGGCGGCGAACGCGTCGAGCACGTCGGTCTCGCGCCAGGTGGTGGCACCGGTCGACGAGTAGCCGCCCTCGGTGGCCAGGCCGGTCCAGAACTCGAGGCCCTCCTGCGACTCGGGGCTGTCGAGGCCGGAGGTCCAGGTGTCGCCCTCGAGCGTGGCGACCTCGCCGCCCGCTCCCCACACCCACGGGTAGACCGTGAACTCGGCGTCGCCGGGGACCGCTACCGCGATCTTGTCCGGGTACTCCTCCTTGAGCCCCGCTGCGGCCTCCTCGAGCTCCTCCCACGTGGTGGGCGGCTCGACGCCGGCCTTCTCGAACATCTCCGTGTTGTAGACCAGCGAGCGCACCCCGGCGTACCAGGGCATGCCGTAGAGCTGCTCGTCGTAGGTCCCTGCCTCGACCAGCCCCTCGACCAGGTCGTCGCCGATCCCTGCGCCCTCCACGTGCTCGTCGAGCGACGCGAGCGCGCCGGCGTCGGCGAACTCGGGGGTCCAGGTGGTGCCGGTCTCCGCGACGTCGGGGGTGGTGCCGCCGGCGATCGAGGTGACGAACCGGTCGTGGGCGTCGCCCCACTCGACGAACTCGACGTTGAGCGTCGCGCCGGTCTCCTCCTCGAACGCCGTCGAGACGTCGGCGAAGAAGCCGTCGGCGTCGGGGTTCGTTCCCTGCATGATCCAGACGTCGAGGGTGCCGTCACCCTCGCTGTCGCCGCCGTCGCCCCCGCCGCCGCAGGCGGCCGTCGTGGCAGCGAGAAGCAGTGCACCGGTGGCCGCAGCTATGGGCCGTCGCATCGCTCGAGTCATCGTTCGGCTTCCTTCCGCTCGGTGCCGCGAGAGGAGCCAGGTGGTATTCCTGAGAAATGAAATTTCCTATACGCGGCATTGCGTGGAGATTACTAACGGGATGGACTATCTGCTAGGGGTGTTACCAAACCGTGATTGCCCATGATGGCACGCGATCCGGAGCGGGGCCCGTGCCTCGTTCTACAGAACGCGCGCGGTCCATTTCGGCGTGCCGAACTTCGACTCCACCAGCTCGCCGGCGAGCCCCCACTCCGTGGGGGTGATCTCGCCGGTCACGGTGCGGTACCGCCCACGGAAGGACGCCTCGAGCGCGTCGATCACCGCTGCCCTGCCGAGCCCGGTCTGGGAGCGCAGCGGGTCGACCCGCTTGTTCGCGCTGCGCGTGCCCTTGTCGCTGAGCTTCTCGCGCCCGATCCGCAGGACGTCGGTCATCTTGTCCGCGTTCAGGTCGTAGGCCATCGTCGCGTGGTGCAGGACGGCGCCCCCGGCGAGCCGCTTCTGGGCGGCGCCGGCGATCTTCCCCGCGGGCGAGGCGATGTCGTTGAGCGGCACGTAGGCGGCGTCGATGCCGAGATCGTGCAGGGCGCCGATCACCCAGTCGTCCAGGAAGGCGTAGGACCGTTCGAAGCTCAGGCCGTCCACGAGCGAGCCCGGCACGTACAGGGAGTACGAGATCGTGTTGCCGGGCTCCATGAACATGGCGCCGCCCCCGGTGATCCGCCGGATCACGCGGGCCCCGTGCCGCGCGGCACCCTCGACGTCGACCTCGTTGCGCAGGGACTGGAACGATCCGATGATCACCGCGGACTCGTCCCACTCCCAGAAGCGGAGGGTCGGCCCACGCCGCCCCGCGCCGAGCTCCTCGGTCAGGACCTGGTCGAGCGCGACGTTGAGCAGCGGCGACACCGCCGGGGTGCGGACCACCTGGAACTCGTGGTCCTCCCAGGCGGTCGCGTGGCCCAGCGCGCGCCGGGCGGCCACGGCCACGGCGTCGGCGTCGAAACCGACGGCGGTGGCGTCCTTCAGCGCTCCCCGCACCGCCTCGGCGAGCTGGGTCTTCGAGGAGTCGGCGGGCATGCCGTCGAGGGCCTCCCCCATCGCCTCCAGCGCCTCGTCGGGCTCGAGGAAGAAGTCCCCGCTCACCCTCGTACCCACCAGCCGCCCCGGGGGTTCACCCGCCTCGACCACGTCGGTCTCGACACGAACCAGCTTTCCGAGTGGAACCTTGTACTCTCCGCGCACGTGTTCACAGTAGGCGACGGTGCCTGCGGTGTCCGACGTCGGGCCGCGCCTCAGGTACGGAAGGTGCGGCCCGACGTCGGGCACATCCGCTATTTGGCGAGAAGGCGTGTCAGAACAGACCAGAATTTCCTCCTTTCTTTAGACAACCTTGCCCTGGTTTCGTGTCAGAATGACCGGGTGTCCGAACTCGCACAGGGTATTGATGAAGCGGCGGTCGACGCCTGGGTCGTCGCTCTCGACGTAGGCGGCAGTGGCTCGCGCCTTGTCGCCGAATTCGGCAGTTCCACACACCCTGAGCGCATCAGCCTGAGTGGTCGCGCCGTCAAGGTGAACCACCACGGCAGCGACGCTCCCGCGGTCGTCGCCTCGCTCTGCCAGTCCTTCAACGCGTGGGCCGCACGCATGGGCCACGACGGGATGAGCGACGGCAGCACCGCACCGGTCGCCTCCGCCGCCGTCGGCATCACCGGCCTGACGTCGCTGGTCGAGAAGCCGACCGACGTACACGACATCCTGGCGCGCGAGCTGCGGACCAACCGCACCGCCGTCGCCGGTGACGCGCTCACCGCCCACCTCGGCGCCCTCAAGGGGCGTGCCGGGGCAGTGCTCTCCGTGGGTACCGGCGCCGTCGCGTTCGGCTACGACGGCGTGAGCCGCTGGCGTCGCGCGGACGGCTGGGGCCACCTGCTCGGTGACCTCGGAGCCGGCGTCTGGGTCGGTGGCGAGGCGCTGCGCGCCGCCGGTCGCTACCACGACGGCGCATCTCGCGGCGCCTCGAAGCGCCTTCTGGACGCGGCGGTCGCCAAGTTCGGCCTGATCGAGAGCTGGCCCAACCAGTTCTACAAGAACGCGGAGCGCGCCCGGCAGCTCGCCTCGATGGCCCCCGAGGTCATCATCGCGGCGGCCGAGGGCGACTCCACCTCGATCCGCATCCTCGACGAAGCCGGCCGGCACCTCGCCGACACGCTCTCCAGCGCGCTCGGGCGCGGCATCCCACCGCTCGCCTCCACGACCGGCCGCCTGGTGCAGGAGGAGTCGCCGCTCACGGTGTCGCTCACCAAGCACCTCTCCGAGGACCGGCCCGACGTCTCGCTCGTGCCGAGCGACGGATCGCCGCTCGACGGCGCACTCCGCCTGGCCCAGCGCCTGCGTGACGCACCACAGTCCGTCGCCGGTTTCCGCCCGTGGCTCACCATCCGCGCGGACGGCCACCACACCCTCCCCGAGGCCGTCGAGGACGTGGGCGCCGCGGACACCCTTGCCGCGAAGCTCTCGGCCACCGACCTGCCCGGTGACGAGCTTCAGTGACCGGCTGTCGTTCACTGACACGTTCCTTCACTACTGCGTCACGCCCGGATCCCCGGTACGGGTGTATGTTCTCGACCCCTAGACCCCCCACCACATCCCGGGAGATGCGACATGACAGGTGACGTCCTCGTCCGACTCAGGCGCGCACTACCAACGCTGCGACCAGCGGAGGCGAGGGTGGCGCAGACGGTCCTCGACGACCCGAACACTGTCGTCCAGTCCACCATCACTGAGCTCGCAGGCCACGCGGACACGTCACAGGCCACGGTCGTGCGCTTCTGCCGCGCCGTGGGCTATGCGGGCTACCCCGAGTTCCGGATCGATCTCGCCCAGGCGACCAGCCGGCGCGAGGTCGAGATGGAACGCTCCGGCATCGCCGAGGGCGAGATCAACCAGACCGACGACATCGAGGCCGTCGTCTCGAAGATCGCCTTCCACGAGGCTCGCACCATCGAAGAGACCGCCCGCATGATCGACACCGATGCGATCGAGCAGGTCGCCACGGCCATCTCCGAGGCCAAGCGGGTCGACGTCTACGGTGTCGGCTCGTCCAACCTCGCTGCCGCCGACCTCGCGATGAAGCTGCAGCGCATCGGTGTGTTCGTGTTCACCTCCCCCGACCCGCACCAGCAGCTCGCCTCGTCGGCCCTGCTCGAGCCGGGCAACGTCGCGATCGCCGTCTCGCACTCCGGCCAGACACGGGAGACGAACCAGGCTCTGGAGAACGCCCGCAAGCGCGGCGCGCTCACCGCGGCGATCACGAACTTCCCGGACGCTCCGATCGGCCTCGTGTCCGACGTCGTCCTGGCGACCACGGCACGCGAGACCCAGTTCCGGGTCGGGGCCATGTCGAGCCGCATCGCTCAGCTCACGGTCGTGGACTACCTGTTCGTCCGCGTCGCCCAGCGCACGTACGACCGCTCGTCCATCGCCATCAAGGCGACGTACGAAGCCGTCCGCGACCAGCGCCTCGACCTCGGCAGCCCGAGGCCGGACCGGTCGGCGGCACCGGTCGTCTGACCCAGGCAGCTGGGCCGGGACGGACCTCTGGCGAGGTCCGTCCCGGCGCCCTCAGGGGCGGGGTTCCACGCCCGACTTCAGGAGGCCGTACACGTACGCCTCGGTAACCGCCTCCCAGGCCGCCTCGACGACGTTGGGGCCCACGCCGACCGTGGACCAGGAGTGCTCCCCGTCGGAGGTGTCGATAAGGACCCGGGTGATCGCGTCGGTGCCGAGCTCCGTGTCGAGGATGCGCACCTTGAAGTCGATGAGCTCGAACCGGGCGAGCTCCGGGTAGACCCGGGACAGGGCCGTGCGCAAGGCCTGGTCCAGCGCGTTGACCGGGCCGTTCCCCTCCCCCGTCGTCACGATGCGCTCGCCGCCCGCCCGGATCTTGACGGTCGCCTCGGCCACGGCGACCGCGTCGGGCGCGTGGACCGACGGCGGCGCCGCGCCCGCTGGGACGGTCTCGATGATGGTCCGCCACGACTCGACCGTGTAGAACTCCGGCCGGCGACCCAGCTCGGACCGCAGCAGGAGCTCGAACGACGCGTCGGCCGCCTCGTAGGTGTAGCCGGCGGCCTCGTCGTCCTTCACCCGGTTCGTGACCCGCGACAGCAGCTCGCCCTGGCCGGCGAGGTCGAAGCCCAGCTCCCGGCCCTTGAGCTCGATCGAGGCGCGGCCCGCCATGTCCGAGACCAGCATCCGCATGTCGTTGCCGACCAGGGTGGGGTCGGTGTGCTGGTACATGTCCGGGTCCACGCGGATGGCGCTGGCGTGCAGCCCGCCCTTGTGCGCGAACGCGCTCGCCCCGACGTACGGCTGGCGCGCGAACGGCGAGATGTTCGTGATCTCGCTGATCGCGTGCGAGATCCGCGCGGCTTCCCGCAGGCCGCCGTCGGCCAGGAGGGACATGCCGCCCTTCAGCTCGAGGTTGGCGACGACCGTGACGAGGTCGGCGTTGCCGGTGCGCTCGCCGTACCCGTTGATCGTGCCCTGCACGTGCGTGGCGCCCGCCTCGACGGCGGCGAGCGAGTTCGCGACGGCGCAGCCGCTGTCGTTGTGCGCGTGCACGCCGAGCAGCTGTCCTGACCCGACCGGGACCGCGGCCCGCAGCTCGTGCACGATCTCGCCGACCCACGCCGGCAGCATGCCCCCGTTGGTGTCGCAGAGCGTGACCACCTCTGCGCCCGCGTCGAACGCGGCGGTGACGGCGCTCCGCGCGTACTCGGCGTCGTGCCGGTAGCCGTCGAAGAAGTGCTCGGCGTCGAGGACGACGCGACGGCCCTCCGCGACGAGGAAGCCGACGGTGTCGGCGATCATCGCGAGGTTCTCGGCGCGGGTCGTCTTCAGCGCGCGCTCCACGTGCCGCGCGTCCGACTTGGCCACGAGCGTCACGACGGGTGTCGCGGCGTCGAGCAGGGCGCGCACCTGCGGGTCGTCGCCCGCGCGGACGCCCGCACGCCGGGTCGCCCCGAACGCGGTGAGCACCGCGTTCTTGAGGGTGAGCTCGGTGGCGGCGCGGGCGAAGAAGTCGGTGTCCTTGGGGACCGCGCCCGGCCAGCCGCCCTCGATGTAGCCGACGCCGAGCTCGTCGAGGAGAGCCGCGATCGCGAGCTTGTCGGAGACGGAGAGGCTCATGCCCTCCTGCTGCGCGCCGTCGCGCAACGTCGTGTCGTACACCTGGAACGAGGCGGTGGTCATCGATGCTCCCAACGATGTGTCTGGCGATGTGGCCGAGGCCGGGGCTTCAGCCAACAAAAAAAGACCTTCCGAGTGTGGAAGGTCTGCGCGTCCGGTGGGGTGTCGCCGGACGCGCTAAGAAATGATGATCACCTGTCGCGGGGTGGAGCGCGGGGTCGTCATGCCGGTCATCGTGCCACAGCGGGGCGGCTCACGGTAGTGGTGTCCAGATCCGCTGCCGTTGACAAGACGTACTTACTCGGTAAGTATTCGGTCGAACGTAGTTACCCAGTAACCAATCGATCGCTGGAAGCGGGGCCGCATGTCGATCCGTCAAGGGTTCCTCGCACTGCTCAGCGAGCAGCCGATGCACGGCTACCAGCTGCGTCAGGAGTTCGAACGTCGCACGGGCGGCGCGTGGCCGCTCAACATCGGGCAGGCGTACACCACGCTCGCGCGCCTGCAGCGGGACGGTCTCGTCGCTCCTGTCACGGGCAGCACCGAGGACTCGCCCGAGCAGTTCCGCCTCACCAACGACGGCGCTGCCCAGGCTCGGGTCTGGTGGGACACCGCCGTCGGGCGCGAGAAGCCGGGTCGCGACGAGCTGGCCATCAAGCTCGCCCTCGCGGTCACGGTCGCAGGGGTGGACGTCGCCGCCGTCGTGCGACGGCAGCGCGACGAGACGCTCCGCGCCCTCAGGGCCCTCACGAGGCAGAAGCGAGACCTCGACCCACGTACCGACCTGGCCCACTCCCTCGTGCTGGAGTCCCAGGTCTTCGCCGCGGAGGCAGAGGTGCGGTGGCTGGACCACGTCGAGGCCTCGGTCGCGGCGTACGCACCGGTGCCGACCGATGCGGCGACCCGCAGGAGCGGCACGACGACGAAGCCCACCCGGGCACTGACGAAGGAGAACGAGCGATGACCGTCCCGCTAGAGCTGAAGGGCGTCACCCGTGTCCATGGACGCGGCGCGGGCGAGGTGCATGCCCTGCGCGGCATCGACCTGACGGTCCGCGAAGGCGAGCTGGTGGCGGTCATGGGGCCGTCCGGGTCGGGCAAGTCCAGCCTGCTGAACGTCGCGGGCGGCCTGGACACCCCGACGTCGGGCAGCGTGCGCGTGGCCGGTACGGACATCGCACGCCTGGGGGCGCGCGAGCGCGCCGCCGTACGGCGGCGCGACGTCGGCTTCGTGTTCCAGGACCTCAACCTCGTACCCGCGCTCACCGCGGTGGAGAACGTGGCGCTCCCCCTGGAGCTGGACGGCGTGCGTCCGGGCGCCGCTCGGGCCGACGCCGAGGCCGCGCTCGCCGAGGTCGGGCTGTCCGAGGCGGCGAACCGGTTCCCGGAGGACCTGTCGGGCGGTCAGCAGCAGCGCGTCGCGATCGCGCGCGCCCTGGTGGGGCGGCGGCGGCTGGTGCTGGCGGACGAGCCGACCGGAGCGCTCGACTCCGTGACCGGCGAAGCCGTGATGCGCCTCCTTCGCGCGCGCGTCGACGCCGGTGCAGCGGGACTGCTCGTCACGCACGACGCGCGGTACGCGGCGTGGGCGGACCGTACGGTGCACCTGCGCGACGGCTTTGTGGCGGGGACCGACGGCGGGCTCGGCGCGGACCTCGACGAGCTGCAGGGAGCTGGCGCATGAGCGGCCGGGTCCCCGGCACGGACCGGCCGACCGCCGGAGTCCGGTACCGGCAGGCGCTCGGCCGCTGGCGGCTCGCGTTCCGGCTGGCACGACGCGACCTGCGGCGGCACACCGGCCGGGCCGTGCTCATCGCGGTGATGGTGGCGCTGCCGGTGGCAGCCGGGTCGTTCCTGGTGACCGCGCTGGAGTCGAACGAGCCCTACGCGCCGGCCGACGCCGAGGCAGAGCTCGGGCCCGGGCTGCAGGCGAAGATCGAGGGCATCGGCGGGCCGATCGAGCAGTTCCGGCGCGTGGACGGCGGGCAGTGGCTCTGGGGGCCCGTGGGCTGGAACACCTCCTACGAGGACGGTCTGACCTCCACGCCGTACGCCGACCTCGAGCACGACCTCGAACGTCTCCTGCCCGACGGTGACCGACTGGTGCGAGCGCTCAAGGGCGACGTCCGCCTGAAGGACGGCGAGGACGCCGCCATGTCCGTCGCCGTGCAGACCGACTTCACCGCACCCGACGTCGCGTCCCGGTTCCCGGTCCTCGAGGGCCGGCTCCCCCGCGACGGTGAGATCGCGGTCACCGAGCAGCACCGGGACCTGGGGTTCGACCTCGGTGACACCGTCGAGGTCACGTTCCAGGACGGCACGACGACCACCGCGACCATCAGTGGTGTCGCACCCCGGTACATCGACATGATCTCGCCGGTCCTCCTGCCGGAGCCCGGCCCGCTCGTCCCGCCGGAGGAGGTCACCTCGGCCGGCATCGACCTCCCGCTCTGGTACGTGACCGGTGACGAGCCCGTCACGTGGTCCGACGTCCAGGACCTCAATGCCGCCGGGGCGTTCGTGACCAGCCGCGACGTGCTCCTCGACCCGCCGGCGCCCGTGGCCGCCGAGCGAACATGGTCCGGCTACGTCGACTGGCAGTCCATCTCCGTGCTCGTCGCGCTGGTCCTGGTCGGGCTCCTGGAGGCGATCTGGCTCATCGGTCCGGCGTTCGCCGTCGGGGCGCGGCGCGACACGCGGTCGCTCGCCCTGCTGGCCGTCAACGGAGCACCCGCGGCGACCCTGCGCGCCGTCATGCTCGCCCGCGGCCTGCTGACCGGGGCGGTCGGGGCCGTGGTCGGCCTGGGCCTCGGGATCGCGGCGGCGGCGGTACTCGTCCAGGCGCTCCCCGACCGGCTGCCCGCGCTACGCCTGCCCGGAGCCTCGCTCGCCGTCGTTCTCCTGATCGGCGTCCTGCTCGCCGTCGCCTCCGCCTGGCCGCCCGCCCGGCGCGCGGCCCGCGCCGACGTCGTCACGGTGCTGGACGGGCGGCGGCCCGCGGTCTCGACCCCGCGCTGGCCCACCGTCGTCGGCGCGGCGGCAGCGGTCGGCGGCGTCGTCCTGGCCGTGGTCGCCGGCGCCCAGAAGTGGGTCATCGGGCTGGCCGCCGGCATCGTGGTCGCCGACCTCGGCCTCATCCTCGCCTGCGGCGGCATCGTCGCCCTGCTCGGCCGGGTCGCCCACCGGCTGCCCTGGACGTGGCGCTTCGCCCTGCGCGACGCCGCCCGGTACCGGACCCGTACCGTACCGGCCATCGCAGCCGTGCTGGTCGCCATGGCCGGAGCGTCCGCGGCACTGACCTACCTGGACGCCGAGGAGGTGGTCCTGGAGCTCCCGCAGTACCAGCCGTGGGCCTCGACCGGGACGGTGGCGCTGACGCCGGGCTACGGGCAGATCCCCGCCGAGGACGAGTCCGATCGGCTGCAGGGGGTCGTCGACGGGGCGCTCCCTGACGCAGGTCCGGTCCTGGCCGTCCCGGTGGCGGTGAACCCTGCCGACGCCACTGGCGGCGGAGGGGCAGACTCTCGCCGGGGCCTGATCGACGTGTCCGTCCACCCGGTCGATGCCGCCGACAGCGGCAGCCACCTGTTCGTCGACCTCGGCCGCTGGCCGGGCCCTGTCGTCACCGACGGGTCGGACCGGGAGCTGCTGCACGCGCTCGGCATCCCCGAGAACCACCTGGACGAGGTCGCAGAGGCGCTCGCCGACGGACGCCTCCCGCTGCCGTCCTCGCACGTCGACGAGAACGGGAACGCGAACGTGAGCGTGCGGGAGGCAGCCGGCGACGTCTCGCCCTCGAAGGACGTAGTGCTCCCCGCGGTTGTCGTCGGCAGCCCCGGGGAACAGATCCCGAACCTCCCGATCCTGCCCGAGGCTCTCCTCGACGAGCTCGGCGCAGAGTCCGCGACGGGTGCGTACCTGGTCGAGAACCCGGCGGTTCCGTCGGACGAACAGGTGACGCTCCTGCAGGCCCGGGCCGACGCCGAGCTCGTCGGCTTCGACGCGGACAGGGCCCTCAGGGTCGATGTCGAATCAGGCGAGCACCCGGATCAGTACGTCTCGAACCTGGTGGGAACGTTCGCCACACCGTGGAGCAACGACGCACGACCGGTCATGGGCCTGGCCATAGCGCTCGCCGCGGTGTTCCTGGCGCTCGTCGGAACCTGGTCGGCGGTGGCGCTGTCCGCTGTCGACGCCCGGCCCGACCTGGCGACGCTCGCCGCGGTGGGTGCTGGGCCGTCGGCCCGGCGGCGGGTGGTAGCCGCGCAGGCGGCGACGATCTCGGTGATCGGGTCGGTGCTCGGTCTCGTGGCGGGCACGCTGATCGGCGTCGGGTGGACGCTGCTGACCGCATACCCGCTCGCAGTCCCCTGGCGGCAGCTCGCCGCGCTCGCCGTCGCCGTCCCCCTCCTGGCCGCGGTCGCGGCCTGGACGGTGACCCGCTCCGGCGTCACCCTGACCCGCCGCCGTTCCTGACCTGCCACCATCCCCGCATCCGAGGGCCCGAGCGTGCACGCCATGTCCGGCGTGCACGCGGCGCGGCGCGTCCTGGCCCGAACGCGGCGCAACCCTCGTGAACAGCCTTCGTGACAACATTGGTGAACAGCGTCGGTGAGCAGAGCTCCTGAGCAGTGCTCCTGAGAGCGACCCGGACTTCTCCGTTGCGCGCCCTCCGGCAGCGGAGATATTCCGGCCGATGTCGCTTATCTCGCTTCTTCCGATGATGTTTGAACTTTTGTTTGCTAATCGGCATAAGTCCGGGATAGGTTGCTTGGGACGACGATGTCGATCCGGGGAGCGATGATGCACGAAGCCACTGCAAGCCACCATGCCGCCGAACGCACGGGAATCTGGTTCGTCGGAGCCCGTGGCTCCGTGGCCAGTACCGCAACACTAGGCCTAGCCGCCATTGCCGACGGACAGTCACCGCCGACAGGCTGTGTCACCGCACGAGAGCCGTTCGCCTCCGCGGGCCTGCCAGGGTTCGCGGACCTCGTGGTGGGTGGACACGACATCTCCTCCGTCACCATGACCAAGCGCGCGGAGTGCCTGGTCGAGACCGGGATGGTCCCACCGCTGCTGTTCGCCGCCGCCCACGACGCGCTCGAACGGGCGGACGCCGAGGTACGCCCCGGGTACGACCCGCACGGCGGCCCGGACGGCACCTCCCAGCAGGCCGCCGCCGAGCGCCTCGCCGCCGACATCACCTCGTTCCGCGAGCGGCACGCGCTGGCCCGCGTCGTGATGGTCGACCTCTCCTCGACCGAGGCGCCGGTGGTTCCCGCGCCCGAGCACGACGACCCCGAGGCCCTGCTCGTCGCCCTGGCCGACCCGGCACGCGCGGTGCTCCCGGCGTCGTCGGTCTCCGCCTACGCGGCGATCCTTGCCGGAGCCTCGTACGCCGCCTTCACGCCGTCCGCCGGGATGAGCCTGCCCGCCCTGGCCCGGCTCGCCCGCGAGCGCGGCGTCCCCGTCGCCGGACAGGACGGCAAGACCGGACAGACCTGGCTCCGCACGGTGCTGGCTCCCGCGTTCGCCGCGCGCAACCTGAAGGTGCTGTCCTGGTCCGGCACCAACCTGCTGGGCGGCGGCGACGGCGCCACGCTCGCCGACCCGGACGCCGTGCGCAGCAAGCTGGCCACCAAGTCCCGGGGCCTGACAGCGCTGACGGGGAGCGACACGACTCCGCTGCACATCGACAACGTGCCCGATCTCGGCGACATCAAGGTGGCCTGGGACCACGTGCACGTCGAGGGCTTCCTCGGTTCGCGGCTCACGCTGCAGACCACCTGGAGCGCCCACGACTCGATGCTCGCCGCGCCCCTCGTGCTGGACCTGGCGCGCCTGCTCGCGCTCGCCCACGCCGCGGGGATCAGCGGCGCGGTGCCGGAGCTGGGCTTCTTCTTCAAGGACCCGTGGCACTCCGACGTGCACGACGCGGCCGACCAGCACCGCGCACTCGAGGAATGGGTCCGCAGCGCCTCGGCGCAGGTCGAGCCATGACCTCGGTGTCCGGACAACCCCGGTTCAGACCCCGGTTCGACCCCCCGCTGCGGGAACCGTCGTCCGCCGAGCCGCAGGCCCGGAGCCTGACCCGCACCCCGGGGCCCAGCCTCGGCGACCTCGCCGAGCTGGTCCGCGCACCCGCCGCCCTGAGCGTCGTCGGCGACTCCCTGGCGGGCCTGGCCGCCGCGCGGGCCGGCACACCGACGCCGCTCCGCGGCCGCCACGCCCTGCTGCCGGTCGCGTCGGCCTGCCTCTACCTCGGCGGCATGGCCCTGAACGACTACGCCGACCGGCACCTCGACGCCGTCGAGCGCCCGGAACGGCCCATCCCCTCGGGCCGGGTGACACCACGCGGCGCGCTCGCGGTCGGTGCGGCGCTGACCGCCGGTGGCGTGGCAGCGGCGGGCATCGCCGGCGGCCGACGAGCGCTCGCGATAGCGGTGCCGCTCGCCGCCTGCGTCTGGACCTACGACCTGGTCGCCAAGGACCATCCGACCGGACCGGTCGTCATGGCCGCGTGCCGCGGGCTGGACGTGCTGCTCGGTGCAACGCCCGGGGACCTGCGGTCCGCGCTCCCCGCCGCCGCCGGCCTCGCCGCCCACACGCTCGGCGTCACCGTGCTCTCGCGTGGCGAGGTGCACGGCACGACGACGCGGGTCGCGGGCAGTGTCGCCGCCGGAACGGTCGTTGGCGCGGTCGCCGCGGCCGCCACGGGCAACCAGCGCGCCGTCGCCCGCTGGACGGCCGTCGCCGCCGCCGGTGCCTACGCCGCCGCGTGCCTGCCCGCACAGGTCCGCGCCGCGGCCCGGCCGACCGCGGCGAACGCCCGCACCGCCACCAGGTCCGGCATCCAGGCGATGGTGCCGCTCCAGGCCGCGTGGGCGGCACGCTCGGGGAGCCTCGGGACCACCGCGCTCCTGGCCGGCGTCGCCGCCGTCGGACACGGGCTGCGGCTGCTGGGCCGCGCACGCGGCCGGGCGGGGGTGAGCATCACGTGAGGCCGCCGTTCCTGCTGGGCTACGGCACCAACGGCTTCGGTGACCACCCTCTGCACACGGCGCTCGACGTGCTCGACGACGTCGGCTACGACGCCGTCGCGCTCACCCTCGGCTTCCCGCACCTCGACCCGTTCGCGCCCCTCGCGGGCGACGACGTCACGGCGCTGCGCGCCCACCTCGGGCGGATGCGCGGGGGTACCGGCGCCGCGGTGGTCGTGGAGACGGGCACCCGGTACCTGCTCGACCCGCTGCACAAGCACCGGCCCACGCTCGTGGACCGGGACGCCGCCCTGCGCATGCGCTTCCTCGAGCGGGCCATCGAGATCGCCGCGGAGCTCGACGCCCGCTGCGTCTCGTTCTTCTCGGGGATCCTGCCGTCCGACGCCGACCCCGCCGACGGCTGGGCCAGGCTGCGCGACCGCCTCCCGGCCCTGGTCGAGTACGCAGGCGAGCGTGGTGTGCGGCTCGCGGTAGAACCCGAGCCGGGCATGCTGGTCGAGACGGTCGACGACGCCCTGCGGCTCCTCTCCGACGTCGGCATGCCGCCCGAGCTGGGGATCACCGTGGACGTCGGGCACTGCCTGGTCGTGGAGCCGGAGGGGGTCGAGGGGGCGCTCCGTGCCGCCGCGCCCTACCTGAGCAACGTGCAGCTCGACGACATGCCCCGTACGCACCACGAGCACCGGCCCTTCGGCGAGGGCAGCATCGACCTGCCGATGGTGCTCGCCACGCTCGCCGACGTCGGCTACACGGGGGTCGCCGCCGTCGAGCTGCCCCGCCACTCGCACGACGCCCCCCGGCTCGCCCTCGACAGCCGCACCGCCCTGATGCGGGCGTGGGCCACCGTGACCGGCGGACCGACAGGTGAAAGGACCTAGGTCTTGAACACTGACAGCCACGTCGACCCCACCGGCGAACCGGGCGACCAGCCCGGCTCGGGCTGGCTCACGGAGGCCCTCACCGACGTCGCCCGTGACCCGGACAGCATCAGCCGGGCCTTCGCGTTCGCCGCCCGCCGGGTGGGCCGAGCGCCACGGCGGCCCGGCGCCGACCCGTCCGGCGTCGTCCACGGCACGGTCGACGACGCCGCCCGGGCAGCCCTCGTCGTCGCGCTCGCCGACGCCGTAGGTACGGGCCAGGACTGCGCGGAGCGCCTGGTGTCCCTCTACCGCCAGGGCGACGCGGCCGAGCGGCGCGGGGTGCTGCGAGGCCTGGACGCGCTGACGGAACGGGGCGACCTCGACCGCGCCGATACCGATACCGATACCGGCTCTGCCCGGCTCGTCGCCGCCGGCCTCGACCTCGCCGCGGACGCGCTGCGTACCAACGATCCGAGCCTCGTCGCGGCCGCCGTCGGCCCGTTCGGGTCCCGGTACCTCGACCAGCACACGTGGCGGCACGCGATCCTCAAGCTCGTCTTCCAGGGCGTGAGCCTTGACGCCGCGAGCAGCCTCGAGGCCCGGGCCGACGACGAGCTCGACCGCATGGCCCGCGACTTCGCGACCGAGCGCCGGGCGGCCGGACGCCCGGTACCCACCGATCTCGACCGCCTCACGAGTACCCCGCACAGCAGCACCCCGCTCAGCCGCACGAAGGAGTGACGATGCGCATCCTCGACCCGCACATCCACATGACGAGCCGTACCACCGACGACTACGAGGCCATGTACGCCTCGGGGGTGCGCGTCGTCGTCGAGCCCGCGTTCTGGCTGGGCCAGCCCCGCACCGGCGTGGGCTCGTTCACCGACTACTTCGACTCGCTGCTCGGCTGGGAGCGGTTCCGGGCCGCGCAGTTCGGCATCCGGCACCACGCGACCATCGCGCTCAACCCCAAGGAGGCGAACGACCCGCGCTGCCGCGAGGTGCTCGCCGAGATCCCGCGCTACCTGCTCAAGGACGGCGTGGTCGCCGTTGGCGAAGTCGGCTACGACTCGATGACCCCCGAGGAGGACGAGGTGTTCGCCGCGCAGCTGCAGATGGCCCGCGACGCCGAGCTCCCCGTGCTGGTGCACACCCCGCACCGCGACAAGCTCGCCGGAACGCGCCGCACCCTCGACGTCGTGGTCGAGTCAGGGCTGCCGCCCGAGCGGGTCCTGGTGGACCACCTCAACGAGACCAACGTCGCCCTGGTGCGCGACGCCGGGGCGTGGGCCGGGTTCTCGATCTACCCCGACACCAAGATGGACGAGGACCGCATGGTCGCCATCCTGCAGGAGTACGGGACCGAGCGGATGATCGTGAACTCCGCCGCCGACTGGGGCCGGTCCGACCCGCTCAAGACGGCCAAGACCGGGCACGCGATGCTCGCGGCGGGCTTCAGCGAGGACGACGTCGACAAGGTGCTGTGGCGCAACCCCGTCGCCTTCTACGGACAGTCGGGCAACCTCGTGCTGGACGCGGTACCGGGATTCACCGAGGGGGCCCCGCCCACCCCGGGCGTCGAGTTCGAGGGCTCGTCCGTGCTCCGCGGTGCGAGAGCCTGAGGGGACCTGACCATGCTGCTCTCCTACTGCACCAACGTGCACCCCGCCGAGGACCTCGACGGCGTGATCGACCAGCTCGCCCGCTACTCCGGCCCGGTGCGCGAGGCCGCAGGCCTCGACACGCTCGGCGTCGGCCTGTGGCTGCCCGCCGAGGTGGCGCACCGCCTGGACAGCTCTGCGGAGGACCGTGCGCGACTGCGCGCGGCGCTCGCCGAGCACCGGCTCCAGGTGCACACGCTCAACGCCTTCCCGTACGGCGGCTTCCACCGCGAGGTCGTCAAGCTCGCGGTGTACTCCCCCACCTGGGCCGAGCGGGCCCGCCTCGACTACGTGCTGGCGTGCGCCCGGGTGCTGGCCGATCTGCTGCCCGACGGCGCCACCGGGTCGATCTCGACCCTGCCGCTGGCGTGGCGCGCCCCCTGGACCCGCGCGGACGACGACGAGGCGACCAAGGCCTTCGCCACGCTGTCCGCCGAGCTGCGTGAGCTGGCGGTGCGCACCGGCCGGACCGTGCGCATCGCCGTCGAGCCCGAGCCCGGCTGCGTGCTCGACACGGTGGAGGACGTCGTCTCGTGGCTCGCCACGCGCACCGGGCCCGAATGGCCGGCCGACCGGCGGATCGACCCCGAGTACATCGGCGTCTGCCTGGACACCTGCCACCTGGCCGTCTCGTTCGCCGACCCGGCGGGCGCCGTCCGCCGGATCACGGACGCCGGCCTGCGCGTGGTCAAGGTACAGGCGTCCGCGGCGCTGGAGGTCGCGGACCTGTCCGCGCCGGGCGCGCGGGACGCCGTCGGCCGGTTCGTCGAGCAGCGCTACCTGCACCAGGTGCGCGAGCTCACGCCGTCGGGCGACGTCCTGGCCTCGGACGACCTGCCAGTGGCGCTCGGGAACGCCGACCGCCGTCCTGGCCTGCCGGGCGAGGGCCCGTGGCGCGTGCACTTCCACGTGCCCCTGCACCACGAGCCGGCAGCGCCGCTGGCGGCGACGACCGAGGTGCTGCGCGACGCCGTCGCAGCGGTCCAGGCCGCACCGCACGGCGGTGAGGCGCACCTCGACGTCGAGACGTACACCTGGTCGGTGCTGCCGGACGGCGTCGACGGGGGTCCGAAGGGCGGCGTGCAGGGCGAGGCCGGCCTGGTCGCCGGGATCGCGGCGGAGCTGCGGTGGGCCAGGAAGCACCTGCTGGGCGACCCCGCGGAGGGCGCTGCCTCCACCACACCTGTCACCACCACGGAAGGAGTCGACGCATGAGGCCTGTCCTGCTGCTCGACGTCGTCGGGCTCACCGCCCGTGCCCTCGCCCACATGCCGCGCCTGCGCCGGCTCGCCACGTCGGGCTGGCAGTCCGAGCTCGCCACCGTGCTGCCCGCCGTGACGTGCAGCGTGCAGTCGACGATGCTCACCGGCCTGATGCCCGCACAGCACGGGATCGTCGGCAACGGGTGGTACTTCCGCGAGCTGGGCGACGTGTACCTCTGGCGCCAGCACAACAAGCTCGTGGCGGGCGAGAAGGTCTGGGAGACCGCCCGCCACCGCGACCCGGCCTACCAGGCCGACAACGTGTGCTGGTGGTACGCGATGGGCATGACCACAGATCTCACGATCACCCCCCGTCCGATCTACCACGCCGACGGGCGCAAGTCGCCGGACGGGTACATCCGGCCGGCCGCGATGCACGACGACCTGGTGGGCCGGTTCGGCGACTTCCCGCTGTTCCAGTACTGGGGGCCGACGGCGTCGATCGCGTCCACGCAGTGGATAGTGAACGTGACCCGGCACCTGCTGCGCACCCGGAAGTCCCAGCTCACCACGGCGTACGTGCCGCACCTCGACTACGACCTGCAGCGCTTCGGGCCGACCTCGCCAGAGGCCGACCGGGCGGCGGCCGACCTCGACGCCGCGCTGACGCCCCTGCTGGACGACGCCGAGGCGGCGGGCGTCACCGTCGTGGCGGTCTCGGAGTACGGCATCGGGCCAGCGAACCAGCCGGTGGACATCAACCGGCTGCTGCGGCGCGAGGGCTTCCTCGAGGTCTACACGCAGGACGGTCGCGAACAGCTCGACCCGTGGACGTCACGCGCGTTCGCCGTCGCCGACCACCAGGTGGCGCACGTGTACGTCGACGACCCGTCGGACGTGACCCGCGTGGCGGACCTCCTGCGGGGCGTGCCCGGCGTCGACGATGTGCTCGACCGCGAGGCGCAGGCGAAGTACGGCCTGGACCACGAGCGGGCGGGCGAGCTGGTCGTCGTGGCCGAGCCAGGTGCCTGGTTCACGTACTACTACTGGCTCGACGACGACCGCGCGCCCGAGTTCGCGCGCGGCGTCGACATCCACCGCAAGCCGGGCTACGACCCCGCCGAGCTGTTCTTCAACCCCGCCGACCCGCTCGCCAAGGCGAAGGCCGGCATGAACCTGGTGCGCAAGAAGCTGGGCCTGCGGTATGCGATGGGCACCACCCCGCTCGACGCGTCGTACGTCCGCGGGACGCACGGCCGCCTGCCCGACTCGTCGGCGGACACGCCGCTCGTGCTGTGCTCGGACTCGGAGGTGCCGTCGTCCGTCGCGTCCTGGGTCGACGACGACACCGGCCAGGTCCCCGCCACCGCCGTCAAGAACCTGGTGCTGGACCTCCAGGGGATGCGGTAGCCGTTCGGGAGTGGCAGCGTTCAGATCAGTGGGGTGACCTGAGCACCTGCCACTCTCCAGTCCTTTAGCCGCCTGCCGTGCGGTCAGAGCCGATCCGTGGTGGAGTGGACATAGGGCTCACAACCGGGAGGTACCACGATGAGTGACCCGAACCGCCCGTATAGCGCCGACTACGGTGAGCAGCCGCAGCCGGTCCGTCCACCGCCGGCCCAGACGCCTGGCACCCCGACCCAACCAGTGGGCCAGCTGCCCGACGGCGCTGCCGTCCAGCCCGTCACGTCCGGCACCGAGAACCCTCGCCTCGGCCTCGAGGTAGGCCGGTTCTGGGCCGGGGCGCTGGCGACGACGCTCGTTGCGGCCCTCATCGGGGTGGCCGCGCACTTCATCCTCGAGGCGGTCCTGAACCTCGACGTCCGTGCGCAGGCCGACCTGTTCGGCACCGGCTCCGAGCTGCTGGGCTGGGTGGTGGCGGGCGTGCTCTTCGCACTCGCGGCGGCAGCCGTGCTCTATCTGCTCGTGATGAGCACACCGCGTCCCCGCTCGTTCTTCGGCTGGGTGGTCACGATAGGCACCGTCGTCCTCGCCGCCGCGCCGTTCGCGGGCCAGTTCGAGCTCGTGCCGTCCATCCTCGCCGCGATCGTCTGGATCATCATCGGCTCTGCGGTCTGGTCGCTCCTCACGGGCACCCTGAGCCGAACGGTCGTCCGCCGCACCTCCTGACCGCCCGTCCCGGTCGTCGAGTGCTGGGTATCTGCAGGTCTGCCGCGCAGAGTCACAGATACCCAGCACTCGACGGCTCGGGAACCGTCAGGTCAGGTGCCTGTGACCGTGCTTCCCGTTCTGGTCAGCGTGTACTGGACCGTGTCCCCGCTCCAGAAGTGGAACGTCAGGTGGACCGTCCCGTCGTGCACCTCGGCGAAGAACTCCGGGGTGAGGGTGATGGTCCCTGCGCCGTAGTCCGGCGCGAACGTCACGTCGAACTCCTTGTACGAGGTCCAGCTCTGCGGCCCCGCGACCGACCCGTCCGCGTACCGCGCCTCCATCGTCGCGAGCAGGTCGCCCGTGAACGACGTCGGGATCGCGAACGCCGCCGTCGTGCCCGAGGCGTCCCGCAGCACAGGCGTCTCCTGGTTGATGACGCGAACCGTCCAGGGCACACCGCCGGAGAACCGGACCACCAGCTCTCCGGCCGGTCCCGGCGTCCGGTCGCCCGCGAGCCGCTGCAGCAGCGCGGCGGACAGCGTGAGCCGGTCGCCGGTGACGGTGTAGTCGGTCCCGGCGGCCAGCTCCTCGCCGTCGTGCAGGAGGGCCTCGAAGCTGGTCCCGTTCGGGCTGAGCGTCAGGCTCTGGGCGCCGACGGCGCCCGAGGCGGGCACGAACACCAGGTCCGACGACGCCGTCCCGGAGCGCTCGGTCCAGCTCGACTCGATCTGCTCGAACAGCGCGGTGTCCTGCCACGTGTGGGCGGTACGGTCGAAGTGCTGCCCGTTGTCCCAGAGCATCGTCGTGATGCCGCGCTCGCGCGCCGCGTACCCGAGGTACTCGAAGAACTTGAGCTTCTCGCCCTGCTCAACGGTCCCTGTGTGCCGGTCGAACCCGAGCAGCCCGTACTCCCCCAGGAGCACCGGCACGCCGCGGGCGACGAACGCCGTGTGCACCCGGTCGAAGGTGTCCGTGACGTCCTGCTGCACCTCGGCGTCGAACCGGGTGTACCCGGCGATGTTCACGCTGAACGGCCAGAACCCGTAGTAGTGCACCGTCGCGATGAGGTTCGGGTCGTCCAGCGCCGCGATCTGGGTGGCCAGCGCGTCGATCTTGGCCGGCTCGGACCCGGTGTTCAGCGTGGGGAGCACCAGCGGCCGGGTGGCGTTCCCGCCGCCGGAACCACGCACGACGCCGTGGAACACGTCGTTGAGCTCAGCCAGCAGCTCAAGGTTCGCGGCCTCTCCCGAGCTGCCGGTGAACTGGGGCTCGTTGACGCTCTCGAACAGCAGCCGCCCGTCGGCGCCCCGGAACCGGTCGGCGATCTGGGTCCAGGTGTCGGTGTAGCGGTCGAGCACCGCGTCGTGGTTCGTGGGCATGGTGTTCACCCACTGCCAGGAGTCGTGGTGGATGTTGATCAGCACGTAGAAGCCGTCCTCCAGCGCCCAGCCCACCACCTCCTCGACCCGGTCGAGGTACGCCTGGTCGATGGTGTGGTCCGGCGCCCCGCCCTGGTGCTGGCCCCAGGTGACGGGGATCCGGATGCTGTTGAAGCCCTGGGCGCGGACCTGGTCCAGGAGCTCCTCGGTCACTCGCGGGTTGCCCCACGACGTCTCGTCGGCGCCGGTCGCGTCGAAGCTGTTGCCCAGGTTCCAGCCCGGCTGCATGTCGGCGGCGACGTCCGCGACCGTGTCCTTGTCCTTGTGCTTGCACCTGTGGTGGTGCCGGTGGTCGTGCGGCTCCGGGAGCGCGGCCCGCGAGGCGACGCTGCCGGGTTCGGGACCGCTGGCCGTTCCGGCCCCGGCCGCCGGAGCGACCGAGGCGAGCGTGAGTGCGAGGCCGGCGACGATGCCGGCCAGGGTGCGCGCAGTTCTCTGCATGACGAGGCCCTTCTCGTGTGCACCTGTGGGAACGCTCCCATGGTCGGGGCGACCCTGGGTGAAGTCAAGGCTTATGAGTAACCGGTTTCCGCTGGCTGCCGCGTGAGCGGGCCGGTGTCCAGCGGCAGACAGCCGTGCTCGCTCGTTCTTGCGCGGAGGGCGCAGGCGCGGGCGCGTGTCAGTGGTGCGAAGTAGGGTGGTAGTCGAACAAGAGTTCGTTACGTTGGCGCCGTCGATCAGCATTATTGATTGAGGGATAAGACTGGGGGTGTGGTGGTATGGGTGAGGGACTGCACGACGACAGCGTGGCCAGCGGGCTCCTGGACTACCCCTTCCGGCATGATGGATGGCGGTCGCCTCACGATGTCGCACCGGACGATCTGGCTGATGCCGTCGGGCCGGACTGGCCGCCGGACGCGGTGCCGATCGCACTGTGGCCGGTTGAGACTCTGCGGCGAGCACTGACCGAGGCACCAGGTGCGCAGCTGGCTCGCGTGGTCGCCGAGACCGTGGACCGGGCGACCGAGCTGGATCCCGACCGGCTGGCCGAGCTGTCCGATGACGCGTTGGGTGATCTGGTCACGGCGTGTGGGCGGCTGCAGTCCTGGGCCGCGGGTGTGCAGGCCCGGGTCGTGGCCGAACGCGCCGCCCGGGAGTCCCACGCGCTCGCGCACGCCTCGCTGGTCGGACAGGTCACCAGCGAGCTCGTGATCACCGAGAGCGAAGCCGCCGAGGTCGTGATCCGCGGGGAGTCCGGTGCCCAGCACCCCACCGTGATCACCGCACTGATCACCGGCCGTATCGATGTCCGTAAAGCGCACACCCTGCTGCGCTCGGCGTCGCAGCTGACCTTGGCCGAGCGGGCCGAGGCGATCGAGCGGTTCCTTCCCCAGGCACCCCGCCGGACGTGGAAGTGGCTACAGACCCGGATGCTCGCATTCGCCAAGGACCGCCACGGCGCAGCACAGACCGCGAAAGCCGCAGCAGAACAACGGTGTGTCCAGCTCGACCGCGCCGAGAACGACATGGGCTGGCTCTCCGCCTACCTGCCCGCCACGGACGCCGCCGCCGTGTGGGGTGTCCTGGACGACATGGCCCACCAGCTACGCCACACCACAGGCGAGGACCGCACCCTCGGGCAGCTGCGCGCCGACTCCCTGACCGGGATCATCACCGGCCGACTCCTACCCGCCGACCGCTTCACCCAACCCGAGACCGAACCTGAGACCGACGCAGAGCCATCTACCAAGCCCGCGACCGAGCCCACTACCAAGCCCGCTACCGAGACTCGTGCGAACGCCGCAGACAGCGACTCGAACGACCACACCAAGGGCGGAACGAGCAGCAGTGGAACGAATGATGGACCCGCGTGCACGTGTGGTGGCCGCGCGCCCGTGCAGCAGGTCGTAGTCCAGGAGATCGTGCAGCCCGTGCGGATCGCGCCGACCCGCCCGGTCGTGCGAGTCACCCTCCCCGCCAGTGCGCTGCTCGGCCTGGACCAGGCACCCGGACACCTGGACGGCTACGGCCCCATCCCCGCCGAGACCGCCCGCATCATCGCGACCGACGCCACCTGGCAACGCCTGCTGACCGACCCCGTCACCGGGATCCTGACCGACTACTCCACCACGACCTATCAACCGGGCAAGGTGCTGCGGGCCGCGGTCGAGGCCAGGGACGGGACCTGCACCTTCCTGTGGGGCTGCGACAGACCCGCGAGCCGCTGCGACCTCGACCACATCCAGCCTTTCGACCACGACCACGACCACGAGAACAACCACGGAAGCGAGAACAGGAGCAGGAACGGAGACGACCGGCGGGGACAGACCAACGCCCACAACCTGCACGCCCTGTGCCGCAAGCACCACCTGCTCAAGACCCATGCCGGCTGGGGCATCGTCCGCGACCCCGAGACCGGGATCACGACCTGGACCACTCCGACGGGCCGCGTCCACACCCGGCCGCCCACCGTCCTGGACACCCACACCGACCTCGACCAGATCGACCCCGACACCAGCCACGACCTGTCCCTGCGCGCCCTGACCGGTCAACGGCTCCCACGCCAGTACGTCACCACCGAACCCGGCACAACACCCACCAACCCGACCAGCCCGCCCGACCTCGACGAACCACCCTTCTAAGCGAGCCCCGCGTCGCGTGCCGCGATCGCCGCCTGGACGCGGGACGTCACGCCCAGCTTGGCGAGCACGCGCGAGACGTGAGTCTTCGCGGTGGCCTCGCTGATCATCAGCTCGGCGGCGAGCTGAGCGTTCGACAGGCCGCAGCCGAGGCCTGCGAGCACGTCGCGCTCCCTCGGCGTCAGGTCAGCGGGCAGGGGCCGCACCGGGCCGTCCCGGCGACCGCCGCCGTTCCGTTCCGGCGGCGCCGACAGCTCCGCGATGAGCCGCCGGGTGACCTCGGGCGCCACCACGCCGTCACCGGCCGCGACATGCCGGACGGCGTCCACCAGCGCCGTCGTCTCGGCGGTCTTCAGGAGGAACCCCGCTGCTCCGGCCCGCAGGGCGCCGAACACGTACTCGTCCAGGTCGAACGTGGTCAGCACCAGGACCTCCGACAACCCCTCCTCGACGATCTGCCGGGTTGCGGTCACGCCGTCCGTCCCGGGCATCCGGACGTCCATGAGCACGACGTCGGGGCGCAGCGCCCGCGCGTTCGCGACCGCTACCGCGCCGTCACCGGCTTCGCCAACCACCTCGATGTCGTCGGCCGTAGCGAGCAGCATGCGCAGGCCCGCACGGATCGCCGCGTGGTCGTCGGCGAGCAGGACGCGGATCATGCGCGCAGCCCCGGTGCCCGGCCGTCCGACGGCACCCGGTCGAGCGGCCCGGGATCCGCGTCAGCATCCGAGTCAGCACGGTCGGGCAGCGGCAGAGCCGCGCGCACGCGCCAGCCTCCGGCCGCAGGACCGGGCTCAGGCCCGGCCGCGAACGTCCCGCCGAGGGACTCGACGCGCTCGCGCATCGACAGGAGCCCGAGGCCGGTACCGCCGCCGACGTCGGCCGGGTCGGGAGCGCTGCCGGGACGCACCCCGTCGTCGTGCACCCCGAGCTCGAGGCTGTCGCCCGCCGCGACACGAAGCTCCGCGCGGGCACCGCCGTGCTTGAGCACGTTGGTGAGCGACTCCCGCACGACCCGGTACACCGCGTGGTCCACCGCTGCGGGCAGCACGGTGCCACCGGTCAGGACACCGTCGGGATCGGTCACCACCAGCTCCAGTCCCGCGAGCCGCACCTGCTCCAGCACGGGGGCCAGCTGAGCGACGCGCGGCGCGGCCAGCAGGTTCGAGCCGCCCGCGCCGGACGCCGGCCCGTCGTCCGCTGCCGCACCACCGTGCGCCTGCCCGCCCTGCCCGCCCTGCCCGGTCTCGGCGGCCAGCACCCGGATCATGGCCTGCATGTCCTGCAGGGAGGCCAGGCTCTCGGCCCGGATGCTGCGCAGCGCCGCACGGTCGCGCTCCGCCTCGGCAGGGCCCGCGAGCGCCGCGCCCGAGGTGATGGTGATCGCGGACAGGTGCGAGGCGACGACGTCGTGCAGGTCGCGGGCGACGGTGGTGCGCTCGGCGCGGACGGCGTCGTGCCTGGCCGCCTCGGCGAGGCTGAGGAGCGCGGTGCTGCGCTCCCGCTCGAGCCGTCCGCGCTCGTGCGCCGCCGCAGTCAGCTCGCGGCCCTGCCGCACGTTCCCGCCCCACCACATGGGCATGACGAGAAGTGCCGTCACCTGGAGTCCGGAGAGCACCGCCGCCCGCAGGTCGCCCGTCATCGTGCCGACGACGATCAGCAGTGCGAGCGAGGCGAGGGCGACCCCGATGGCCGTGATCCGCCGCGCCACCGGCCGGCCGTGCAGGTGGACCGCGTACAGGGACTCCCACACGATCACGAACAGGCCGACGCTCCCACCGAGCGCGATGTCGGCGCCGAGAGCGAGCGTTGCGACCGCGAGCGCCCCGAGGGGCCGCGTCCGGCGCCAGACCAGTGCGGTGCAGCCGACGACGGCGGGCACGGCGAACCACCAGGACGGCATGTTCGCCGGTCCGTCCCAGGTGATCCTGACGAGGCCCAGCGCGTCGAGCGCGAGCGCGACGAGGAGCAGGCCGGCAGCCGTCATGACATCGCCGCGCCGGTTCTCGGCCGTGTAGACCTTGGAGACGGACGCGAACAGGTCGGACGCACGGAGCATGCCCCATCTCAGCACGACGGGGCGCGGCCCGGGTCATCCGAAAGATGTACCGGGACTCGGCGGTTCGGCCGATGTACCCGGCCGGGGCCTGCCCCAGGCTTGTCGCATGGACTTCCTCTCCGCCGAGCTCACTGGCACCGCACTGGTCGGCGCCCTGGCCGTGCTCGCGCTCATCGACTCCACGAGCTTCGGGACCCTGCTCATCCCCGTGTGGCTGCTCATGTCGCCCGGACGCGTGCGCGTGGGGCGGATGCTGGTGTATCTGGGGTCGATCGCGGGGTTCTACGCGCTGATCGGGCTGGCGATCCTGCTGGGGGCCGGTGCGCTGAGCGACACGCTCACGACCCTGTCCAGCACCCTCCCGTTCCTGGTCGTGCAGCTGGTGATCGGCGTGGGGCTGTTCGCATGGAGCTTCAAGCTGGAACCGGTCGGTGGCCGCAAGCCCGTCGGCACGGGCGCGGTGACCGGGGCCGGGGCGGAGAGCGGGGCCGTCGCCGAGAGCGGGGCTGCGGCAGGAGCCGGTGCTGGAGCGAGCGAGCCGGCGGCGCGGGCGGGACGGCTGGGACGCTGGCGCGAGCGGGTCCTCGGGAGCGAGAGCGGCAGCAGAAGCGCACTGGCCCTGCTCGCCGTCGGAGCCGGGCTGGTCGAGGTCGCGACGATGCTTCCGTACCTGGCGGCGCTCGGGCTGATCGGGACACAGGGCCCGGGCTGGCCGACGTCGGGCCTGTGGATCCTGGCGTACTGCCTGGTGATGATCGCGCCGGCTCTCGTGCTGACGGCGGCGCGGGTGTTCGCGGCGCGGCTCGTGGAGCGTCCGCTCGGACGGCTGGACACCTGGCTCACCAAGAACGCGGCGAGCACCACCGCATGGGTGGTGGGGATCGTGGGCTTCCTCGTCGCGCGCGACGCGATCGGCCGGCTCTGGGGCTGAGCGGCGCTCAGCCCCAGAGCGAGGGACGCTCAGGCCAGGCGGCGCATCCAGCCGTGCCGGTCCTCTGCGCGGCCGTACTGGATGTCCGTGAGCTCCTGGCGGATCGCCATCGTCAGCTCACCCGGCTCACCACCGTTGAGCTCGTGGTCGAACGTCGCCCCGGCGAGGCGCCCCACCGGCGTCACGACGGCGGCGGTGCCGCAGGCGAAGAACTCCTTGACCTTCCCGGACTCCAGGCCGGACGCGACCTCCGCGAGCGGGATCCGCCGCTCCACCACGTCGTACCCGCGGTCGGCTGCGAGCTGCAGCACCGACGTGCGCGTGATGCCCTCGAGGATCGAGCCGAGCTCCGGCGTGTGCAGGGTTCCGTCGTCCATCACGAGGAACACGTTCATGCCGCCGAGCTCTTCGAGGTAGGTGCTGGTGGCCGCGTCGAGGAAGCACACCTGGTCGAAGCCCTTCTTCTGCGCCTCGAGCTGCGGCAGCAAGCTGGCGGCGTAGTTGCCCCCGAACTTCGCGTCGCCGGTGCCTCCGGGCGGCCCTGCCCGGTGGTACTCCTCCGACACGTAGATGGACACCGGCCGCACGCCGCCCGCGAAGTACGGGCCGACCGGCGAGGCGATCACCAGGTACTCGGCCGCGAGCGCGGGGCGCACCCCGAGGAACACCTCCGACGCGAACATGAAGGGCCGCAGGTAGAGGGAGGAGTCCTCGCCGTCGGGCACCCAGTCGATGTCCGTGCGGACGAGGGCCGCCAGCGACCCGATGAAGTCGTCCACGCTGAGCGAGGGCAGCGCCAGGCGGTGCGCCGATCGGGCGAACCGTGCGGCGTTCTGGTCGGCACGGAACGTCCAGACCGAGCCGTCCGCGTGCTTGTAGGCCTTGAGGCCCTCGAAGATCTCCTGCGCGTAGTGCAGCACTGCCGTCGCGGGGTCGAGCTGCAGCGGACCGTACTTCTCGATCCGCCGGTCTTTCCAGCCGTCGGCGCTGGTCCAGGAGACCCGCGCCATGTGGTCCGTGAACACCGTCCCGAACCTCGGCGCACGGAGCGCCTCGGCGCGCTCTGCGTCCGGCGTCGGCACGTCGGTGGGTCGCACGTCGAAGAGCGCCACCAGGTCTTCGAGCCGGGTCGGGAGGATGGGATCCGTCGTTGTCGTCATGTCGATGCCTTTCACCGGAATGCTGTTGTCAGTCTTCCACGCCCGGCAAGGCAGGAGGAGCATTCCGTGCCGGGCGCCTGCCCGGACGGCCATCGACGTACGACGGCGGCGCCCGGGTTAGGTCTGCGTGACCCGGGCGCCGCCGTCGTACAGCAGGCTTACTCGGTCACGCGGGCCGCAATATCGCGGCCTACCTGGTCGGTCGTACGTACGGCGCTGCCGCCGTGGGCCGCCGGTCGATCGGCAAGGTCCGCTTCGACGGCGTCCTGGACTCGCGCGGACTCGGCCGCGAAGCCGAGGTGGTCCAGCAGGAGAGCGACCGAGAGGATGGTCGCCGTCGGGTCGGCCTTGCCCTGGCCCGCGATGTCGGGGGCCGAGCCGTGCACCGGCTCGAACATCGACGGCGCGGTCCGGTCCGGGTTGATGTTGGCCGACGCCGCCAGACCGATGCCGCCGCTGATCGCTGCGGCCTGGTCGGTGAGGATGTCGCCGAAGAGGTTGTCCGTCACGATGACGTCGAACCGGCTCGGGTCGGTCGTCAGGTAGATGGTCGCGGCGTCCACGTGCGCGTAGTCGGTGGTGACGTCGGGGAACTCCGCGTTAACGGCCTCGACCGTGCGGCGCCACAGGTGGCCCGCGTGCACCAGCACGTTGTGCTTGTGCACGAGCGTGAGGTGCTTGCGCGGCCGGGCGGCGGCGCGGGCGAACGCGTCCCTGACCACGCGCTCGACGCCGAACGCGGTGTTGACGCTCACCTCGGTGGCGATCTCGTGCGGCGTGCCCACACGGAGCGCGCCGCCGTTACCGACGTACGGGCCCTCTGTGCCCTCCCGGACCACGACGAAGTCGATCTCGCCCGGGTTCGCCAGCGGGCTGGAGACGCCCTGGAAGAGCTTGGTCGGGCGCAGGTTCACGTAGTGGTCGAGCGCGAAGCGCAGCTTGAGCAGCAGCCCACGCTCCAGCACCCCGCTCGGGACCGACGGGTCGCCGATGGCGCCCAGCAGGATCGCGTCCTGCGCCTTGATCTTCTCGAGGTCCTCGTCGGTGAGGGTCTCGCCCGTCGCGTGCCACCGGCGCGCACCCAGGTCGAACTCGGTGGTGGTGAGCTTGGTGCCCGACGGCGCCAGCGCCGCCTCGAGCACGGCGAGCCCCTGCTCCACGACCTCGGTACCGATGCCGTCACCTGCGACCACTGCGAGGTCGATGCCCTCTGTCCTGCCCACCTGTGCCATGTCCGGAGCCTACGCGCGCGACCGGCCGAATGAGACGCGGGTCTCACGGAATGGACGCCGGGCGGCTACTGGTCCCTGGCCGAGAGCACGCAGAACTCGTTGCCGTCCGGGTCCGTCAGGACGGCCCAGCTCGCGTCGTCCGGCTGCCCGACGTCGATCACCGTCGCCCCCAGCTCGACCAGCCGGTCGATCTCCGCGTCCCGGTCGTCGCTCGTGTGCGGCGCGAAGTCCCAGTGCAGCCGGTTCTTGCCGATCTTCTTGTGCTCGACCGGGACGAACACCATGCCGGGTGGCACCTGGTGAAAGTCCAGGTTCTCCGAGAGCTCGAGCGCCCACGGCGGCACCAGCACGGACTCCGAGTCCATCTCGAACCTGATCTCCCAGCCCAGGGCCTCGGCCCACCAGCGGGCCAGCTTCTTGTGGTCGGTGGACTCCACCACCGTCGAGTACCAGCGCAGCGTCATCGCCATCACCTCACGTCGGATCGGGTGGCCCGTGGCTCCGGGCCGCTGTACACACCGTAGGACGAGACACCCACACTCCCGATGACTTCCCGGCGCACCGCCCGTCCACCAGGTATGGAACCCAGGGACATCGCACGGCGCGTCATCGACGACAACCACTTCATGGTGCTCGGCACGGCTCAACCCGACGGCACGCCCCGCGTCTCGCCGGTCTTCTACCGCCACGCGGGTTACCGCGACTTCTACTGGATCTCGTCACCCCGCGCGCAGCACTCGCGCAACGTCGCCGCGCAGGCCCGCGTCGAGCTGGTCATCTTCAGCTCGCAGGTGGATCCCGGCCCGGACGTCGCCGCCGTCTACGTCGGCGCCACCGCGAGCCAGGTGCCCGACACGGAGCTCGCAGAGGCCGTCGCCGCCGCCTTCTCGTCCTCGAGCAACGGAGTGCGGGCATACGGCGTGGAAGAGCTCAGCGGTACCGCTGAGCTGCGGCTGTACCGGGCGGCCGCCCAGAGCGTCGAGATCCACGTGCGCGGGAGCGACCCGGAACGCGGGACGGGAATCGACCGGCGCCTGCCGGCGGAGATGTCCCCGCCGCGGTGACCGTCGAAAAACCGTGGCCCCGGCTCCCCACCCGCCCACACAATCGCCGGGTGACCGCTACCGATGACGACCTCCGCCCGTACTTCGACGCCGCCGCCACCGGGCTGACGTTCAACTCGCCCCTGAGCGAGGCGCGAGCAACGGCGCTGCTCGACCGGATCCAGCCCCTGACCGCGAGCTCCCACGCCCTGGACCTGGGCTGCGGCACCGGCGAGCTGCTGCTCCGCCTCTGCGCCCACCACGGCATCGCCGGCGACGGCGTCGACAGGCACGCCGCCGACGCGGGCACCGCGCGCCGTCGGGCCGTCGACCTCGGGCTCGCTGACCGGGTGGCGTTCCACACGGCCGACGCGACGACCTGGGACCGCCCGGCGGACATCGTGCTGAACGTCGGCGCGAGCCACATCTGGGGTGACTCCCCGGCACCCGCCCTGACGGCCCTGCACCGGCTCACCGCGCCGTCGGGCACGCTCCTGTTCGGCGACGGCGTCTACGAGACCGAACCGGACGCGACGGTGCGCGAGGCCTTCGGCGATCTCCCCGACCTGGCCGGCCTGGCGCGTACGGCGACCGACGCGGGGTTCCGCGTGCTGCACGCCGCCACGTCGACGCAAGGTGAGTGGGACGACTTCGAGTCGGACTGGCGGGCGGGCGTCGAACGGCTGGCCACACCCGGCGCTCGCGCGTTCGCCGACCGCCGTCGCGAGGAATACCTGGGCGGCTACCGCGGCGTGGTCGGCTTCGCCTGGCTGGTCCTCACGCCCGCGTGAGCCGGACGGCGCCCCGCTCACGCCTGCGTGAGCCGGACGGCGTCCCGGGCGGTCAGCGCTTCGGGTAGAGGAGCTGGAACCGCTCGCACACCACCGGCATGTCCGGCGCGAACTCCCGGCCCTCCTGCAGGTTGCGACGGAAGTACGCCTCGTGGCCCGCGCGCCACGACTCGAGCGTGCGGTCGTCCTCGCCCTCCGCCGCCGCGAAGTCCTCGTCGACCTCCTCGAAGGTGGTGGTCTCGACGCTCGTGGTGCGGATCAGGGCCCGCGGGTGGCTCTCGCCGTCCAGGAGGATCGACAGCTCGCCGACGACCGGCAGTGGGGCGCCCTCGTCGTCGTAGTCCCACAGGGCCGACGACGTCGCCGTCTTGTCACCGGTCAGCACGGCGTCGAGCAGGCGTTCGGCGAGCTCCGGCTCGTCCCCGAACGACCAGGCCTGCGGCGGCACGGTCTCACCGACGGTCGGGCCCACCACGATGCTCGCGCTCGCCATGCCCGCGTACTGGCGCGTGGCCGTCCAGAAGTCGAGGACCTCCGCGGCGACCTCCGCCTCCTCGTCCGACACGGCCTCGGGCTCGAACGTCGCGGGGTCGAACGTCGCAGGGTCGAAGGGCTCGGCCGGGGCCTCTGCGTCGGTCGGCTCGTTGTCGTCCGCTGCCTGCGGGTTCACGTCTTGGGTCACGAGGACATCCTGCCCTACCCACCGATGCCGGACGCGAGCCGGGGCAGCATTACGAACGCTGAACGATCCGATAACGAACGCTTACCGAGTTTGCATGTGCGTGACCGGCCATGATCTGGTAATCGACGGTCCACGTCGCACCAACGTGCCGCCCCACATCATTTCCTGCCGAGGCAAGGAGGCTATGTGCCAGCCATCGAGGCACATCATCTGTACAAGGTGTTCGGCCGTAAGGCTCACGACGGCGTAAAGCGCCTCGAGGCCGGCGCCGACACCGACGAGCTGAAGAGAGCTGGGCTGACGCCGGCTGTCATCGACGCGTCGTTCACCGTGGAAGAGGGCGAGATCTTCGTCGTCATGGGCCTGTCCGGGTCCGGCAAGTCGACGCTGATCCGCATGATCAACGGGCTCCACCCGCCGACCGCCGGTCACGTCGAGCTCCACGGCGAGAACATCACCGCGGCGACCGGCAAGGATCTGCGCCGGCTGCGCCGCGAGCGCATCAGCATGGTGTTCCAGCACTTCGCGCTGTTTCCCCACCGCTCGGTCATCGACAACGCCGCCTACGGCCTCGAGACCCAGGGCGTCGCCAAGGAGGAACGGCGCAGGCGTGCCCACGAGGCCCTGGAGCTGTGCGGCCTGACCGGCTGGGACGACCACCTGCCCAGCGAGCTGTCCGGTGGCATGCAGCAGCGTGTCGGCCTGGCCCGCGCGCTCGCCGCCGACACCGACATCCTGCTGATGGACGAGGCGTTCAGCGCCCTCGACCCGCTGATCCGGCGCGACATGCAGGACCAGCTGATCGAGCTGCAGCAGAAGCTGGGCAAGACGATCCTGTTCATCACCCACGACCTCAACGAGGCCATGCGCATCGGTGACCGCATCGCGATGATGCGCAACGGGCGGATCGTCCAGGTCGGCACGGCAGAGGAGATCCTCACCGACCCGGCCAACGACTACGTCGCCCAGTTCGTCGCCGACGTCGACCGCACGCGCGTGCTGACGGCGTCGTCCGTCATGGAGCCGCCGGTCGCCGTCCTCGGGGCGGAGCAAGGGCCGCGCGCCGCGCACAAGCTGATGCGCGAGCACCAGGTCTCGGCGCTGTTCGTCACCGCGCGCGACCGCACCCTGCAGGGCTACGTCAGTGAGAACGAGGTGAGCATGCGCCTCGAGCAGAAGAACCTCGACGGCCTCCTGAGGCCGGTGCCGGACTTCGCCAGCGTCTCCCCCGACACCTCGCTCGCCGACCTGTTCGGCCCGGCGGCCGAGACCCCCGCCATCGCGGTGGTCGACGACGCCGGCCGGCTCAGCGGCGTCATCCCGCGCGTCACGCTGCTCTCGGCCCTGTCCACCCAGACCGACGCCGAGATGGAGGCCGCGGTCCTGGGCACGAGCACCTCGGCGTCCGATACCGATGAGACGAAGGAGGCTGTCCGTGGCTGAGGGCGCCGTTCCCCTGACGATCGTGCCACCGCTGCCGATCGGCGAGCTCTTCGAGACGGGGTTCGACTGGTTCAAGGACACCTTCGACGCCTTCTTCGACGGTGTCGGTGACTTCCTCGACGCCACGATCGACGGGTTCGCAGGCCTTCTCCAGACGCCGGATCCGCTCGTGCTGGCAGTCGTCCTGGCGCTGCTCGCCTGGCTCGTGCGCGACTGGAAGCTCGCGGGCGGGTCGCTGGTCGGCATGGTCGTCATCATCGGCATGGGCATGTGGGAGCCGGCCATGGAGACGCTCGCCCTCGTAGTGATAGCGACGCTGTTCGCGCTGCTGGTCGGCGTGCCGCTGGGCATCTGGGCGGCGCGCTCGGCCGTCGTCAGCCGCGTCCTGCGGCCCGTCATGGACTTCATGCAGACGATGCCCGGATTCGTCTGGCTCGTGCCGGTGGTCATCCTGTTCAGCATCGGTGTCGCCGGTGCCATGATCGCCACGGTGATCTTCGCGCTCCCGCCTGCCGTCCGGCTCACCGAGCTCGGCATCCGCCAGGTCGACAGCGAGGTGGTCGAGGCCGGGCAGGCGTTCGGCGCCGGACCCCGGCAGATCCTCAAGGACATCCAGCTGCCGCTGGCCATGCCGACCGTGATGGCCGGCGTCAACCAGGTGATCATGCTTGCTCTGTCGATGGCCGTGATCGCGGGCCTGGTCGGGGGCGGCGGCCTCGGGAACGAGGTGGTCAGCGCCATCTCGACCCTCGACCTCGCGCTCGGCTTCGACGCCGGCATCTCCGTGGTGATCCTGGCGATCTTCCTGGACCGGCTCACCGGTTCGATCGGCTCGCGTCGGCCGGGGCACGGCCGGCTCCGCGAGCTGCGGCAGCGGTTCACGCGCACCCCCGCCACGAGCCCCGCCTGACCCACGGCATCTCCGCAGACCAACACCTCCCATACATCACTAGCTCTGCATACGAAACGGAAGGACACCGATGATCGGCACGACCGGCAAGCGAATCGGAGCTGCTACCGCGGCTCTCACCCTGACCCTCGGCATGACGGCATGCGCCTCTGAGGACGGGGCGACCGGGGGCAGCGAGAGCGAGACCGACAAGACGATCACGATGGGCATCATCCCCTCGTGGACGGACGGCCTGAGCACCGCCTACCTGTGGAAGAACATCCTCGAGGAGGATGGCTACACGGTCGAGATCGAGGAGATCAACGACGCCGCGCCGCTGTACACCGGGCTCGCCGAGGGCGACATCGACGTGTATCCCTCCGCGTGGCCGGAGGTCACGCACAAGTCCTACATGGACGAGTACGGCGACGACATCGAGGACCTCGGCGCGTACTACGACAACGCCAAGCTGACCGTGGCGGTCCCGGAGTACTCGGACCTCAAGTCGATCGAGGACCTCGTCGGCAAGTCGGCGGACTACGACGGCAAGATCGTCGGCATCGAGGCGGGCGCAGGCCTCACCAAGGCCGTCCAGGACAGCGTCATCCCGGAGTACGGCCTGGACGAGGACGGCTGGGAGCTCCAGACCTCCTCGACGCCCGCCATGCTGAACGCCCTCGAGGAGGCCGTCGCCTCCGAGGAGGACATCGTCGTCACGCTGTGGCGTCCGTTCTGGGCGAACAACGAGTTCCCCGTCCGCGACCTCGAGGACCCGAAGGGCGCCCTCGGCGAGGCGGAGGGGCTCCACGAGCTCGCGACCGCCGGGTTCAGCGAGGAGTTCCCCGAGGTCGCAGAGATGATGGGGAACGCGAAGCTGGACGACGAGCAGTACGGCACCCTGGAGGACCAGGTCGTCAACAAGAACGAGGGCGACCCGGCCGCAGGTGTCGAGGCCTGGATCGCGGACAACCAGGACTGGGTGGACGCCCTGAAGGGCTGACCAGCTCTGGTCGATGGTCGGCATCCGGCGGCGCCCCACCTGGGGCGCCGCCGTTGTGCTGTGACGAGGTCGACAGCCCGCACCGGTGCCCTGGGCAAGCGTCGTTCCTAGACTTGTCAGATGCCCCAGGACCTCTCGCTCGACGGCCCCGCGCCCGTTGCCGACGCCGCCCCGCCCGCCGCTCGCCCTGGCCGGCGCGCGGCGGCGGGCGTCGCGCTCGCCGTCGTCGGTGGAGCAGGGATCGCCGTGCAGAGCCGGGTCAACGGCTCCCTGGCGGACCACGTCGGCAGCGGCTATCTCGCGGCGGTCGTGTCCTTCGGGTCCGGGCTGGTGCTGCTGACCCTGGCCCTGCTGGTCTCCCGCCGTAGCCGAGCCGGTATGCGCCGGATCTCCACGGCGCTGCGCGAGGGCGGCCTGCGCCCCTGGCAGGTCCTCGGTGGCGCGGCGGGCGCGTTCTTCGTCGCGACCCAGGGCCTCACCGTGGGAGTGCTGGGGGTCGCGACCTTCATCGTCGCCTTCGTCACCGGCCAGTCGCTCGGGTCCGTCGTCATCGACCGGCTCGGCCTCGGTCCGGGCGGGGTCCGGCTCGTGACGTTCCCGCGCGCCGTCGGCCCGGTGCTGACCGTCGCCGCCGTCGCCATCGCGATGTCGGGGGGCACGGCGTCGCCGTCGGCCCTGGCGCTGGCCGTGCTCCCGCTGCTCGCGGGGATCGGGTCCGCCTGGCAGCAGGCGGTCAACGGCCACGTACGCGCGGCCGCCGAAGACGTGCTCGCCGCCACCCTCGTGAACTTCGTGGTGGGCACCGTCGTGCTGGCGGCCGCCCTGGGGGTGTCGGTGCTGGCCGAGGGCCTGCCCGACGGCGCCTTCCCGACCGACCCGCTGCTGTACACCGGCGGGATCATCGGCATCGCGTTCATCGCGCTGTCGGCGACCGTGGTGCACAGGATCGGGGTGCTGCTGCTCAGTCTTGGCATGATCGCCGGACAGATCGTCATGGCGCTGGTGCTCGATGCGGTGACACCCGGCGCCACACCACCAGGACCGGCGACCTACGTGGGCGGCGCCCTGACGCTGGTAGGTGTAGCCGTGCCGCTCCTCGCGGAGCGGCGCCGCCACACCTGACGCAACGGCGCCCCGCTCTCCGTGCGGAGAGCGGGGCGCTGTGTGCTGCGGTCAGTGAGCTCGGCGACCGGCCTGCCCCCTACCTCGTCAGCGCGACGCTACGCCTTACCGACCAGCCTGGCCCTCGACGTAGTCGGAGTCGGACGGCTTGATCCATGAGAACATCTTGCGCAGCTCGCGGCCCGTCGTCTCGATCGGGTGCTGCTCGCCCTTGGCGCGCAGCTCCTTGAACTCGGGGGCGCCTGCGTCCTGGTCGGCGATGAACCGCTCCGCGAAGGCGCCGTTCTGGATGTCGGCCAGCACGGCCTTCATGTTCTCCTTCACGCTCGGGTCGATGACCCGCGGACCGGAGACGTAGTCGCCGTACTCAGCGGTGTCCGAGACGGACCAGCGCTGCTTGGCGATGCCGCCCTCGACCATGAGGTCCACGATCAGCTTGAGCTCGTGCAGCACCTCGAAGTACGCGACCTCCGGCTGGTAGCCGGCCTCGGTCAGCGTCTCGAACCCGTACTGGACCAGCTGCGAGGCGCCGCCGCAGAGCACTGCCTGCTCACCGAACAGGTCGGTCTCGGTCTCCTCGGTGAACGTCGTCCTGATACCGCCGGCGCGCAGGCCACCGATGCCCTTGGCGTACGAGAGGGCGATGTCCCAGGCCGTGCCCGAGGCGTCCTGCTCGACCGCGACGATCACGGGCACACCGCGGCCGTCGGCGAACTCGCGGCGCACGATGTGGCCGGGGCCCTTGGGGGCGACCATCAGCACGTCGTGGCCGGCCTCTGGCTTGATGTAGCCGTAGCGGATGTTGAAGCCGTGCCCGAAGACGAGCGCCGCGCCCTCCTTGAGGTTCGGCGCGATGTCGTCGGCGTACACGTGCCGCTGCACCTGGTCGGGCGCGAGGATGACGACGACGTCGGCATCCCGGACGGCGTCCGGCACGGTCGCGATGGCGAGGCCCTCGTTCTCGGCCTTCGTGCGGGACGCCGAGCCCTCGCGCAGGCCCACGGTCACCTGCACGCCGGAGTCACGCAGGTTCAGGGCGTGCGCGTGGCCCTGGCTGCCGTAGCCGATCACAGCAACCTTCTTCTGCTGGATGATCGACAGATCGGCGTCGTCGTCGTAGAACAGCTCAGCCACGGTTCTTGCTCCTTGAGTTGATATCTCGGGGTGGAAAGTAAGTCAGTTGGTTTCGCGTGAACGCATTTTCACGCGGACCGGACCGTGCGCTCGAACGCCCGGTCGGTGATGGACCGGGCGCCGCGGCCGATGGCCAGGGTCCCGGACTTGACGATCTCACGGACGCCGTACGGTTCCAGCGCCGCGAGCAGCGAGTCGAGCTTCGCCGCGGGGCCCGTGGCCTCGATGACCACGGACTCCGGCACGACGTCGACGACGCGCGCCCGGAACATCTCGACGACTTCCAGCACCCCGGTTCGGGTGGTGGCGTCGGCCCGCACCTTGACGAGCAGCAGCTCGCGATGCACTGACGACTCGGGTTCGAGCTCGACGATCTTGATCACGTGGATCAGCTTGTTGAGCTGCTTGGTGACCTGTTCCAGAGGGTGTTCCTCGACGTCGACCACCACGGTGATGCGCGAGATCTCCGCATGCTCGGTGGGGCCTACCGCCAGGGAGTGGATGTTGAACGCTCGACGGGCGAAAAGTCCGGCGACGCGCGTGAGCACGCCGGGCTTGTCTTCCACGAGCACCGACAGGGTGTGCCTCGACATGGGGTCAGTCCTCGCTCAGTCTTCTCGGTCCCACGCCGGCGAGATGCCGCGTGCGTACTGGATGTCATCGTTGCTCACACCTGCGGCGACCATGGGCCACACCATCGCGTCCCGCGAGACGGTGAAGTCCACGACCACTGGCCGGTCGTCGATCTCGTTGGCCCGCTTGATCGCGGCGTCGACGTCGGAGGCCCGCTCCACCCGGATGCCCTCGCAGCCGTACGCGTCGGCGAGCTTCACGAAGTCGGGCACGCGCATGGTGCCGTGGCCGGTGTGCAGGTCGGTGTTGGAGTAGCGCGACTCGTAGAAGAGCGTCTGCCACTGCCGCACCATGCCCAGCGAGCTGTTGTTGATCACCGCCACCTTGATGGGGATGTCGTTGATCGTGCAGGTGGCGAGCTCCTGGTTGGTCATCTGGAAGCAGCCGTCACCGTCGATCGCCCACACGGTCCGGTCGGGCATGCCCACCTTGGCGCCCATCGCGGCGGGGACGGAGTAGCCCATGGTGCCGAGGCCGCCGGAGTTGATCCAGGTGTTGGGCCGCTCGTAGCTGATGAACTGGGCTGCCCACATCTGGTGCTGCCCCACGCCCGCGACATAGATCCCGTTGGGCCCGGTCAGGTCCCCGATCCGCTGGATCACGTGCTGCGGCGAGAGGTGGCCGTCCTCCGGCTGGGTGAAGCCGCGCGGGTAGGTGCGACGCCACTCGTCGAGCTGACGCCACCAGCCCTCGACGTCCGGCTTGCCGTGTGCCTCGTGCTCCCGCGCCAGCTCGGGCAGCAGGTCACCGATGACCTCACGGAGGTCGCCGACGATCGGGACGTCGGCCTCGCGGTTCTTGCCGATCTCCGCCGGGTCGATGTCCGCGTGGATGATCGACGCGAGCGGCGCGAAGCTCGAGAGCTTGCCCGTCACACGGTCGTCGAACCGGGCGCCGAGCGCGAAGACGAGGTCCGCCTTCTGCAGGGCGGCCACCGCGGGCACCGTGCCGTGCATGCCGGGCATGCCGAGGTGCTGCGGGTGGCTGTCCGGCACCGCGCCGCGAGCCATCAGCGTCGTCACGACGGGCGCCCCGGACAGGTCCACGAGCTTGCGCAGCAGGTCCGCCGCGCCCGACCGGATGACGCCGCCGCCCACGTACAGCACCGGGCGCTTGGCCGTGGCCAGCAGCTTCGCGGCCTCCCGGATCTGCTTCGAGTGCGGCTTCGTCACCGGGTGGTAGCCGGGCAGCTGCAGCTCCTGCGGCCAGGAGAACGTCGTGCGTGCCTGCATCGCCGACTTCGAGATGTCGACGAGCACCGGTCCCGGCCGCCCCGTCGAGGCGATGTGGAACGCCTCCGCGATCGTGCGCGGGATGTCGGCCGGGTCGGTGACCAGGAAGTTGTGCTTGGTGATCGGCAGCGTGATGCCGACGATGTCGGCCTCCTGGAACGCGTCGGTCCCGATCGACGAGGACGCCACCTGGCCGGTGATCGCCACGAGCGGGATCGAGTCCATGTGCGCGTCCGCGATGGGGGTCACCAGGTTGGTCGCGCCGGGGCCCGACGTCGCCATCGTCACCCCGACCCTGCCGGTCGCGTGGGCGTAGCCCGACGCCGCGTGTCCGCCACCCTGCTCGTGCCGCACGAGGATGTGGCGCAGCTTGGCGGAGTCCATCAGCGGGTCGTACAGCGGCAGGATCGCGCCACCCGGGATGCCGAAGACGGTGTCGACGCCGACCTCCTCGAGCGAACGGACGATGGACTGCGCGCCCGTGACTGCTTCCGGCCCGACGCGAGGCGCGGCTGCCTCGGGCTCGGTCCTGCCGCCTACCGTGCGGGACCGAAGCTCGGTGCGCACCTGGTCACGCGCCTCGGCGCGCGCAGCGATCTGTGCGGGTGTCGGTGTGCCGGTCATACGGATCTCCTGCCGTCGCGCCCCGTCCCGGGGCGAAAGCGAGCGTTCGTGACAACAAAAAAACCCCGGGTCCTTGATGAGCAAGGACTGCCAGGGTGAGCGCGCGGACGATGCCTGTGCTGGGGCTTAGGCCGCGCGCTCAGGAAGTACTACAAGAATGATCGTCTGCACGTGACGCACGTTACGCCGAATCTTCGCCGGTGTCACCCAGCGGGCCGAAGGTCCCACGATTCGAGACGCCGGGGTCGCTCAGCCGCGGGATCCCGCGGTTCGCGGAGGAACCGCCACACCGTCAGCGCACGTCCCGGTACCGGAAGACCACCCAGCCGAGCAGGGTCAGCGCCGCGGTGACACCCAGCAGGAGGAGCGCGCTGTGCAGGAGCGGCACCGCCAGGAGCCCGTCGCCGGACAGAGCGGTCTCGGTGCCACGGACCCAGGCGTCCGCGTTCGCGAGCAGGGACCAGTGCCGGGCAGGGGACGACGCGCCGAGCACCCTCTCGTCGATCAGGAACCACGCCGCGGCGAGAGGTACTGCCCACCAGCGCCGCACCAGCACGCCGAGGGCCGCTCCCCCTGCCGCTGCGCAGGCCGCGAGCACCAGCGCCCGCACCCCGGTCCACGTCAGCACGAGCGCCAGCTCCGACGGCGGGCCGCCGAGCATGTCCGCGCGAGCGTGCAGCCCGTACATCCCGAGACCCAGCACCGCACAGGCGACCGCGACTCCCGGCAGCACAGCCACCCCCGCGGCCACGACCTTGCTCCAGTACACACGGCCGCGGCGCGGTTCGACGGTCAGCAGGGCCCGCGTCCCGCCCGACGCCGCGTCCCCCGTCACGAGCAGCACGCCCGCCACGTAGGCCAGGAACACCGGGGTCATCGCGTAGAACGAGATGTCACCGTCCGCGAGCAGACCGGCGAGCGTCGACGCGTCCGCCTCGAAGGCCTCCAGCCCGAGCACGAGCACGACGTACAGCAGCATCCCTGCGGCGATCCACCGGATCGCTGGTCGCACGCCGAACCGGCGCAGCTCGGCCCACAACAGGCCCGTCATCGGCTCCCCTTGGCACGGTTGTCGCTCTGGCTCTGGCTCTGGCCCTTGGACGGAGCCTTCTTGGCCGGACCCTGGTCCTTCTGCGGGCCCGGCTCCACGGGGTCAGCCTTCGCGGTGTCCGCGTCCGCCGTCCCCTGCCCGTCCGACGCGCTCGACGGCTCCGAGGCGCGCCGGCTCAGGAGCGCCTTGGCACCCGTCTTCTGAGCCTCCCGCCGGGCAGCGCGCGCGTCGACCGCCTCCTGCTTCCTGGCGGCCTTGTCGTCGGCAGCTGCCTGCTTCGCAGCCGCCTTCTCGGCGGCCTCCACGTCGGCCGCAGCCCGCTCGTCCGCAGCTTCCTTGGCAGCCTTGCGCTGGTCGGCGGCCTTCTTCCGGTCCGCCGTCTGCTGCTCGGCCGCCTTGCGGGCGGCTCGCCCCTCGGCGCGACTGGGCACCTTCGGCGTCTGCGGTACGACCGGCCGCAGCCGGCCGACGACCGCCGCCAGGTCCTCGCGCTGCGGCGCGAGCTCACCCGGGAAGAGCTTCTGCTTCGCCAGCGCCCGCGAGATGTCTGCCGGTTCGGCGACGCCGTCGACGTGCAGCAGCTCGCCGTCGGCCCGGACCTTGAACCCCGCGGCCCGCAGTGTCGTTGCCGCCTTGCCCGGCTCGTCGAGGCGGACCCGGACGCTGACCCTGGCGTCGCCGAGCAGGTCGGCGACGGTGCCCTGCGCGAGGACGCGGCCGTCGTCGAGCACCGTGACCGTGTCCGCGATCTGCTGTGCCTCGGTGAGGACACCGGTCGCCACGAGCACGGTCACGCCCCGGTCCGCGAGGCGCCGCAGGGCCTGCCGGATCTCGCGGGTGCCGACGGCGTCGAGCCCTTCGCTCGGCTCGTCGACGACGAGCAGGTCCGGGTCGTGCAGGAGTGCGGCCGCGAGCGCGAGGCGTCGCCGCTCGTCGACCGAGCAGGAGCCGTAGGCCAGCCTGGCGCGGTCGGTGAGGAGCACGCGCGCCAGCACCTCGTCGACGCGGGTGCGCGGCACGCCGGCCGCGCTCGCGAGGAGGGCCAGGTTGCGGCGTCCGCTCAGCCCGGCCTGGAACCCCGGTTCACCGACGACGGCGCCGATGCGGCCGGCGAGGTCGGGCAGACCGTCCGGTACGGGGACGCCGAAGATCTTGATGGCACCGGCGTCGGCGTGCGCCAGGCCGGTGAGCAGGCGGAGCGTGGTGGTCTTACCGGACCCCGGGAGCCCGAGCAGCGCGTGCACCCCGCCGGCCGGCATGCGCAGGTCCAGCCCGTCGACGCCCACGACACGCCCGCGCACCGACCGGTACGTCTTGCGCAGCCCAAGTGTCTCGACCGCGGTGTCGCTCCCTGGGATCACCCGCACAGGGTAGGGCATTCGGTACACATCACCCGGCCCTGTCGGACATGGCCTGAGCCGCAGGAGCTCACCAGCTCATCGCGCCGTGCAGCGACGTCGGCGCCGGGTCGACGCCGAGCCGCTCGCGCAGCACCGTGAGGTCGTAGGTGCGCTCCATCGCGAGGTGGCTGATGGTGTACCGCGACAGCCGGGGCTCGCGGCCGGTCCACCGGGAGACCCGCTCCCCCGCCCAGGCCAGGGCGTTCGCCAGCCGGATCGGGATGCCGACCACCTGCACCGGCCGGAACCTGGCGAACATCAGCAGCTCGAGCGTCTCGTGGAGGTCGACGGGCCGGGCGTCCGCCACATTGGCCACGAGCGGCCGGCCGGCGGCTGCCTCGGGCTCGACGTCGGCCACCAGCGCCGCGCGTATCGCGAGCACCAGGGTGTCGACGTGCGTGAGGTGCTGGCGCACCTTGCCCCCACCGGGGATCGGCAGCCAGGCGCCTACCGCCGCCGACTCGAGGCGGGGCAGCAGGGTCGTGTCGCCGGGGCCGTAGACCGCGTGCGGCCGCAGCACGACGACAGGGCCACGATCGTCCCGTGCGGCGTCCGCCGTCAGGTACCGCTCTGCGGCCGCCTTGGTGGAGCCGTACGGGTTGACGTAACCGTGCGACGGCGCCTCCGCCTCGGTGACGGCGACGCTCGGCGTACGCGGGTCGTACACGCTGCCAGAGGACACGTGCACGAACCGCGCCTCCGGGAACGTCTCGCGCACCGCGCGGGTGCCCTCGACGTTGACCACCCAGGCGCGGGCGTGGCTGCCGCCGTCTCGCACCGCGGCACCGCAGTGCACGACGGCGTCGACGTGCTCCGGTCGGTCCTCCTTGGCCAGCGGCCCGTCCCGGAGGTCCCAGATCTGGTGCGAGACCTGATGCGGCGAGCCGACCGGCAGGCACGGAACCCGGCGCGAGAACGCGATCACCTCATGTCCACGCGCCGCCAGATCGCGCACCACAGCACCACCAACAAAACCAGACGAACCGGTCACAGCCACCTTCATGCGCGCACTGTACCGGCCAGCGGTGTCACCAAGTTGACCAGCGCACGACGATCAGGCTTCCGGGAGCGGCCCGCGAGCGGCAGGTGCGACGCCTCGACCACCAGGTCGGGCAGTGCACCATGGTCCAGGACCCGCACCACCTGGTCGGCAACCGACCGGGCCAGCTCCGTGCCGGCCTGGATCTCCGGGTCGCCCCCTGGCCGGGTCCCGCCCTCGGCCGTGACCACGAGCACCACCCGCTCGTCGCCGTCGGGCACCGGAACACCGACCAGCACGGCGTCAGCAACACCCGGCAGCTCCCGCAGCCGGGGCTCGAACAGGCCCGGATAGATGTTCACCGTCCCGCGGATGATCATGTCCCGGTTGCGACCGACGAGCACGATCCGCCCCTCGGCGTCCTGGTAGGCGAGGTCGCCGGTGCGGTGCTCGACCGCCCGCGCCCTGCCCGCGTCGAGGTCGGAGAGGTAGCCGGCCATCAGGGACGGTCCCGTCAGCACGAGCTCGCCCACCTCGCGCGCGTCGTCCGGGTCGGCGGAGTCCGTCGGATGCTCCCGGTCCGTCCGGTCCTCCGAGTCCTCCGACGTCGCCCTGTCGATCCGCACGCCTATGCCGCCGAGCGGACGGCCGACGAGATCACCGGCCGCGGCGGCCGCGATCTTCTCGTCCGCGTCGGTCACCGCCGCCGGCAGGATCTCGGTGGCGCCGTAGACGGCAAGCCAGCGCGTGCCCGGCAGGATGCGGCGGCCACGTTCGAGCAGCGCGACGGTGACGGGCGCCGCGCCGACCGCGAGCACGGCCGGACCCGCTGCGCTCGCGGCGGGCCCTGCCTTGCTCCCGGCTTTGCTCCCTGCTTCGAGGACGTCGAGCAGAGCGGTCACGTCGGCGGGCACGAGGAACGAGGAGTCGGCCCCAGCGACCCCGCGCGCGAACGCCTCCGGCGCATCCTTCGGGGCCTTCGCGGGGATCTCCCACGTACCGCCCGCGATGATCGCCGGCAGCCCGAGGAACATCTGGTCCGTATGCGCCCGTTGCCCCGGCTTCAGGTCTCCGACCTGCCCGAACAGCTCGAGCATGCCGCCGAGCGTGCGTACGGTGTGCACCACCGCCTTGGGGTCCGAGGTCGTCCCGGACGTGAAGACGACCAGCGCCTCCCGGTCCGCCTCCGCCGCCTCGAGCGCCCGAACCGTCCCGGGAAGCGCCCGCCCCAGCCTCGCCACCCGGTGAGCGCCTCGCGGCACACCCGGGAGCCACCGGCCGGTGTACAGGTGCCGCACCGGCAGCTGCCCGTAGTCCGGGAGCAGCAGGCCGCGAGACCGCGCGATCCCCCGCAACGGGCCCGAGGACGCCGCGTGCAGCAGCGCCTCCGTCGCGGCCCAGCGCGGCCTCGCCGCCGCGATCCGCGCCGCGAACAGCTCCGGCGTCGAACCCGGGTCCACGAACACCACGGCGCCACCCGCACGCAGGACCGCGAGGCACAGGACCACACCCTCCGGGCGGGGCCGGATGCTGAACAGCACTCGGTCGCCGGGCTCCATGCCCTGCGCTCGCAGCCCGGTCGCCGTCCGCTCCACCCGTTCGGCAAGGCCGCCGAACGTCACCTCCTCGCGGACCCGCCCGCCGTCGCGGCCGCCGAACCAGCGGAGCGCGACGACGTCGGGCGTGCTTCGCGCGACGACCAGCAGCTCGTCGACGAGGTGCTTCACGACGCCTCCCACGTCCGGGCCGACGCCTGGACGAGGTTCGGGGACCCGTCCGCGCTCCGCAGGCCGATCTCCAGCGAGCTGTACGAGGGGACCAGCACGGCACGTGCGGCACGGCGTCGTCCCACCACCGGCACAAGCCCGTCCGTCGCCGCCGCCGCTAGCGCGTCGAGCACCGCGTCGACCTGCGCCATCGCGAGCGGCATGCCCAGGCAGAAGTGCGGGCCCGCCCCGAACCAGAGGTGTCGCACAGCGGGTTCGATCGAGCGGTCGGGATCGAAGCCGCCACCCGCGCGACAGCAGTTCACGGTAGCGATCACCACGCGGTCGCCTGCCGAGACCGGCACGCCACCCACCGACGTGTCGGCCCGCACCGAACGCAGCATCGCGGGGGTCGGCACGGTGACGCGCAGCCCCTCCTCGACGGCACGCCGCCGCAGCCGGGCGTCGTCCGCCAGCAGGCGCGCGGTCCACCCGGTGTCGTGCGCGATGGCCACGAGCCGCGGCACCAACGACTGGATGGTCTCCGTCCCGGTGAGCACGAACGCCCCGACGGCCCCCATCGCCTCACGCTCGGACAGCCCAAGGTCGCGCATCCGTCCCGGGACCGTCGCCGGGTCTCCCGCGCGATAGGCCGCTCGCGCGGGCGCCGTCAGCCGCTCCAGCACGCTGCGCGCCTGCGCCACCTGAGGCCGGGTGAGCCCGTGCCGGTGCAGCCGCACCATCCCGGTGATCGTCTGGGCGGCAGCCATCGACGAGCGCACCGCCTCGTCGGTCGGCGGCAGCCCCACCATCCCGCAGATCACCGCGCCGGCCTGTGCGCTGACCGCCTCCGCCAGGTCGACGGTCTCCCCGGCGGCGAGCCGCCGCGTGAGGTCGGGCAGCACGCCCGCGCCGCGGTCGCCGTCCGCGGCCACGAGCTCGCGGACCGCCCGGGGCGAGAACAGCGGCCCGAGCGCGCGCCGGAGCACGGCGTGCTCGGCGCCCTCCATGTTGAGCAGCACCGACGGTCCGAGCACCGGCGTCCACAGGTCCGACGGCGCCCCCGGGCCCACCTTCGAGAAGTGGTCCAGGTCGAGCAGCACCTCGCGGGCGAGCTCCGCGTCGCTCACCACCACGCCGATCCGGGGCACCCGCACCACCGGCCGGTTCCGCGCGGACCGTAGCGCCGGGTAGGCGACTGGATGCGCGGCCCGCTGCACCCTCTCCTCCCAGAGCGCCTCGGGAGCGGGCGCGTCCGGGTCGGCGCGGCGTGCTGGCACAGCAACACTCATCGGATGTCCACTATCTCTGGCCGGTACCGGTGGTCGGCGTACCAGCCGAGCGTGCGCACCAGGCCCCAGGCGTGCACGCGGCGCGTCGAGGCGCGCACCCACACCGCCCGGTGCTCGGCGTACCGGGTGGTCAGCCGCCGCACCGCGTTGACCAGCGCGCGGTCCTCGTGCACGTCCTCGATCCGGGTGCGCGGGAATCCGCCCGCCCGCTCGTACAGGGACGCCGTGATGGCCATGTTGCAGCCGGGTGTCATGACGTACGGCCCGAGGTACCCCTCGTCCTGGTTTCCCGGGCGGAACTTGCCGAACGTGCTCGATGCCCACAGCGCGAACGACAGGACGCCCTGCTGGAGCCGCGACACGGGCAGGTCGTCGTCGCGCGGCACGAGGCGCCCCGCGACGAGCTCGTCGCCCGACGCGAACGCCTCCCGTACCGAGCGGATCCAGCTCGGCGGCGGCAAGCAGTCGGCGTCCGTCCGGGCCAGCAGCTCGGCGCCGAGCGCGATAGCGGCACGCATGCCGGTGTCGGCGGCGGCACCGGTCCCCTTCTGGTCCTCGGTGACCACCTGCCAGCGCAACCGCCCCCACTCCGCGATCGCCTTGCGCACGACGTCGGGAGTGCCGTCGGTGGAGCCGTTGTCCACGACCACCAGGTCGAAGTCGTCGTCGTCCTGCGCGTGCAGCGCCTCGAGCGTGCGCAGGATGCCGTGCTCGTGCGCCTCGTTCAGCGCCGGCACGACGACGGCGAGGCGGCGGCGCCCGGCCGGTTCGGGAGCGCGGGTCACCACCGGACCACCATCGCGCCCATGCTGATCCCGCCGGCAAGGCCGAGCAGCAGCACGACGTCGCCGCGCCGCAGGCGGCCCGACTCCAGCGCGGTGGCCAGCTGCAGCGGCAGCGTCGCCGAGGCGATGTTGCCGTGGTCGGCCACGGTGACGATCGTGCGGTCGGCCGGCACGCCGAGCGCACGGTGCACGTCCTCGAGATAGCCGACCGCCACCTGGTGCACTGCGACGAGGGCTACGTCGTCCATGGTCACGCCCGCCTGGTCCAGGGCCTGGCCGACCGGTCCCGGCCCGAGCGCGAGGAATGCCTCGCGCAGCCGTGAACCGTCGATCTCGAAGTAGCTCCGCTCCGGGTCGCGCGGGTTCACCGTGCCACCACTCGGCAGCATCCCGACGTCCCAGTGCTGCGACTCGGCGGTGAACGCCGAGGCGAGGATGCCCGACGGCCGGTCGGTAGGCTCGACCAGCCTCGCGAGCTCCGCGGCCAGGTCGTCCTCGAAGGCGTCGGCGCCACCCGTGCCGCTCCCCGCGCCGGTCGCCTCGACGAGCACCGCCGCCCCGGCGTCGGACATCGTGTAGCCGGCCGCCGACATCGCGTACGTGCGGCGGTCGGGCACGTCCCACCGGACGCCACGTGTCGGCATCTCGCCGCAGGCGACGAGCACGCGGCGGTACCGGCCGGTGCCGATGAGCGCCTCGGCCACCTCGATGCCGTTGAGCACGGAGTTGCAGGCGTTCTTGACGTCCATCACCGGCGCACGGACACCGAGCTTGGCGGCGGTGATGTGGCTCGTGGCGGGCTCGATCATGTCCTGGGTGGCGGACGCGAAGATCAGCAGGTCGACGTCCTGGGGGCGCAGCCCGGCACGGTCGAGGACGGTGCGGGACGCTGCGACGGCGAGGTCCGAGGCCTGCTGGTCGTCGTCGGCCACATGGACGCGGCGCACGCCGGTCAGCCGCGACACCATCGGGAGCCGCGGCGCGACCTTCGGGTTCCTGCGGTGCAGGTCGCGCTCGGCGTCGGCCACGTCCCGGGTGCGCTCGGGGAGGTGCACGGCGACGTCGACGATGCGGGCGACGGGGCGGGGAGAGTGCTGGTGCGGCGCCGGCTGGGGCGACGCGGACGGTTCGGTGGGTCGGGCGGGTGCCGGGTTCAGCACAGCGGCCGGTTCGGGGAGCACTCGGCACAGAGTAGGGCAATCCCACGACGCGCCGATGACGCCTAGACGTATTAACGTCTAGGCATGCGATCGACAGGAGCAACGATGAGCCATGCCAACACGGCTGTGCGTTGTCACCGTGTTTCCCATGACTGAGCTTCCCGGCTGGATGCGCCCACCGCGCCCGGAGGGCTGGCTCGCCGAGGACCTGGACAATCTGCCGGAAGCTCCCAGCAACACGGAGTTGATCGACGGAGCCCTCGTCTTCAGGATGTTCCCTCAACGTAACTGGCACCGACGTGTCATCAAAGCCCTTGATCGTGACCTCGACGCCCAGGCTCCGGATGGGATTGAGGTCAACAGCGAGATGACCGTCCGCCTGGACAAGCACAACCGGCCCGAGCCAGATGTGCTCGCCTCGACCGTGTCAATCGCTCACGACGCGACCTGGTACGAGGCCAAGGACATCCTGCTGGCGGTCGAGGTGGTCTCGCCCGAGTCGAAGCACCGTGACCGGGCAGTCAAGCCTCACAAGTACGCAGAGGCCGGGATCCGCCACTTCTGGCGGGTCGAGGACGCGGACGGTAACGCCACGACCACGATCCACGTCTACGAGCTCGACGACCTGACCAGGACCTACGTCCCGATCGGCATCTTCCGCGACACCCTCAAGGTCGACCTGCCTTTCCCGATCGAGCTGGACGTCCAGAGCCTGTACGGCTGAGCGGCCGAACCGGCGCCGCGCCGGGAGCCGTTGCCCATAGGGTGACGGCCGTGAACCAGACCCTCCCCACCACCCGGCACGAGCTGGGCCTCCTCTACCGTGCCCGGCCGGCGATGGCAGGCCTGCTCCTGGCGGGCACCGCCGCCCAGCGGTGGCCGGCCAAGGGTTCGCCGGTACGCAAGGTGCCGGGCATCGGGTGGGTCACGGCGGATCCGGTGGTGGCTCGCGCGGTCCTGCAGGACCACCGTTCGTTCACCATCCTCGGGGAGGGCGGGGTGGGGAACCTGTGGGCGCAGATCCTCGGCGACTGGGTGCTCGACCTGTTCGACGGCGCAGGCCACCACGACCTGCGCACCCGCACGCGCGAGCTCTTCACGGAGGCCGTCTCCCGCGACCTCGTGCACACCGCGTGGGGCGAGCGGGTCGCTGCTGCGGGCGAGGTGCTGCGCTCGGGCGGCACGCTCGACGTCGCGCACCTCTCCCGGGTCCTGGTGGGCCGCATGGTCATCGGCCTGCTGGGAATCCCCCGGCCCGCGGGGCACGGTGGCGCCTGGCCCGACGACGAGGGGGCGCTGCGGATCTTCGAGACCGGGGAGCGGCTGGCGACCGTCGCACTGGGCACAGCCGGGTCCACGATCCTGACGCCCGACCAGGTGGCGACCGCGCGGGGCATCGTCGCCGAGCTGACGGCGGGAGTCCCCGACGGCTGGCGGGACGCTCCGTCGGACACCCTGCTCGGCCGGTGCAGGGAGCTCGGGCTCGGGCTGACCGAGACCTCTGGCCTGGCCTGTCTGCTCATGGTCGCGGGGACCGAGACCGCCGCGAGCGCCATGGGCCGTACCACCGCGCTGCTGGTCGACACGGGTGAGCAGCACCGGATGCTCGCGGCGATCCGGGCGAGCACCACGACGGGTGCGGCTGGCCCCTCCCCCGAGGCCTCCGGCGGCGGCATGCGCACCGCACGCCTGCTGAACCCGGGTGAGGCCGATCCGGTCGAGAACGTGGTGCGCGAGGGGCTGCGGGTGACGAGCCCTGCGTCGGTGATCGGGCGGGGTGTGGCTGCCGACGTCGAGGTGGGTGGCGCACGGCTGCGTGCCGGCGAGCGGATCATGCTGCTGGTGTGGTCGGCGAACGCCGCGGCAGGTCCGTTCCGGGCCGATCGGCCGTACGTTCGGGAGTCCCGCCAGCTCTGGTTCGGCGCCGGTCGCCACCTCTGCCTGGGAGCGGCACTGGCCCGGGCCGAGATCGGCACCCTGCTGCGGATGCTGTGGTCGGAGGACCGTCCGCTGCGCGTCGTCCGCCGTCGGGCCGCTCGGGGTGTGCTGATCCCGGCCTGGTCGGAGCTGGTCGTCTCGCGCCCCTGAGCACGCCTCGGCTGGGCTATCTCCGGGTGGCGCGGTAGATCTCGCGCACCACGTCCTCGATGTCGGGCTCGGTGATCGACAGGTCCACGACCTCGGCCCGCTCGGAGACCGCGGCGAGCACGCGCGCCGCCGTCGTGCGCTGCGGGTCGAAGGCGAGGCGTTGCCGCAGGCCGTCGGACTCGCTGCGCACGTGCTCGGCACCGGCCACGTCCACCAGGTCCGGGCTCGCCGTGGCGAGGTCGACCACGAGCTCGCGCCGCGCACCCACGGTGCGGCCCAGCCCGTCGAGCGTGCCGTCGAACGCGAGCCGGCCGTGGTCCACCACGAGGATCCGGTCGCAGAGCCGCTCGACGTCGCCCATGTCGTGGGTCGTCAGCAGCAGGGTCGTGCCGTGCTCGCGCCGCTGGGTCACGAGGAACTCGCGCAGGCGCTGCTTGGACAGGACGTCGAGGCCGATCGTCGGCTCGTCGAGGATCAGCAGCTCCGGCCGGTGCAGCAGGGCCGCGGCGACCTCGGCGCGCATGCGCTGCCCCAGGGACAGCTGCCGCACGGGGGTGCCCAGGAACCCGCCCATCTCGAGCGTGTCCACCAGCTCGGCTGTCCGGCTGCGCTCGTCGGCCGCGGACAGGGAGTGGATCGCCGACAGGATCGAGAACGACTCCCGCACCGGCAGGTCCCACCAGAGCTGCGAGCGCTGCCCGAAGACCACACCGATGCGGCGCGCGAGTGCGCGCCGCTGCTTCAGCGGGTGCAGCCCGACGGTGGTCACGGCGCCGCTGGTGGGGACGAGGATGCCGACGAGCATCTTGATGGTGGTCGACTTCCCGGCGCCGTTCGCCCCGATGTAACCCACCGACTCGCCGGCCTCGACGGTCAGGTCGAGGCGGTCGACCGCGACGTGCCGACGCCGCCGCAGCTTGTTCTTCGGGTCCGGCCGCCCGGTGAACACCCGGGTCAGTCCCTCGGTCTCGATGACGTTCATCCGCCCGCTCCTCGGTAGTGACGAAGGCCCCAGCGCCAGCACAGGCCCGCGACGACCACCGCCCAGAGGGCGGCGACCGGCGCGCACCAGCCCAGCCACGTGGGCAGCCCGGCCAGGCCGGGCATGCCGAGCAGCGTGGACACCGGCAGGTACGCCGCGAAGGCCACCGGGAAGACGCCCGCGAAGACGACCAGCAGGCCACGCGGCCACACGCTCGCGGGCTGCGTGGCCGCGTACCGCCCGCCGTAGACGAACGCGTTGGTCATCTCGGCGCCGTTGACCAGGAAGAACTGCAGCCCGGCGGCGGTGACGAACTGTGCGGTGAAGATGACGAACCCGCAGACCAGGGCGAGCAGCAGCAGGCCGACCGTGCCGACGCTCCAGTCGATGTCGTTGATCACGAGCCCCACGGTCAGCGCGGTCGCGCCCACCAGACAGCGTCCGATCCGGCGCAGGCTGAGATCGCTCGTCATCAGCTGCGCGAGCAGCGGCTGCGGCCGCAGGAAGAACACGTCGAGCGTGCCGGCGCGCACGTAGACCGGCAGGTTGTCGCAGTGTCCCGCCGCCAGGTCCGCCAGGGAGAACGCGAGGTCGGACAGGCCGAACACGAGCATGATCTGCGCCAGCGTGAACCCGCCGATCTGGTCCGTCGCCGAGTACAGCACCCAGAGCTCGGTGAACTCGATGGTCCCGACCAGCACCGCACCGACCAGGTCCATGCGGAAGCTGGCCCGGTGGCTCGCCTGCGAGCGCCCACGGCTCGCGAGGACGGCCCGGTAGGCGCGGAACCTCCCGCGCGTGTCAACCAGCGCCTGCCAGTGGCTGAGTCTGCGGTTCCGCTCCGGCTCAGCCACCCTGCACCTCCAGCCTGCGGCGCCCGGCCCGCGTCGTCAGGTGCCCGACGCCGAGCACCACCGCGAGCCACAGCAGCTGCACCCCGACGTGCTGCCAGGCTGCAGTCCCGGTGACCTGCCCGGAGAGCACGTCGATCGGGAGCTGCATCATCGACGGGAACGGGGTGAGCAGCGCGACGGTCAGCAGCCAGTCCGGGAACAGGTAGATCGGCGTGAACAGGCCCGCGAAGAATCCGGAGAACGCCATGTAGAACACGCTGATGCCGCGGCTCTCCACCAGCCAGAACCCCGTGGTGGCCACCGCGTACATGGAGGCGTGCGAGACCGCGATGCCGATCAGCAGGCTGAGCAGGCCGAGCGCGAACGCGCCGGCAGAAGGCGGCAGGGCCATGCTCGACACCAGGATCCCGATGACCACGCTCGGCAGCCCGCGCGGCAGCAGGGCGAACAGGCCTTTGCCGATGTCGGTCAGGACGTGCGCCGCCTGGACGCTCACCGGCCGCAGGAAGTCGACGGCGACGTCACCCGACTTGATCCGGGTCTGCAGGTCGCTGCCGCCCCACAGGTTCACCGACCCGAGCATCCCCTGACCCAGCCAGACGAACGCCGCCATGGTGGCCGCGGAGTACCCGGCCAGCTCACCGCCGGCGCTCTCGACCGCCGCACCCATGATTCCGCCCTTGAGCAGGCCGAACGTCGCGTTCGCCACCAGGCCGGCGAGCATCGCCAGAGGGTAGGCCGACTGCCCGCGGAAGCCCGCTACCAGGAACCGCCAGTAGGGGTTCCGGGCGGGAGACGGGAGCGGGCGCACAAGCGCGAGACTCTACTCGGCCTGCGGCCAGATCTCACCCGTTTATCGACGGGAGGATCCGATCGCAGCGGTCAGAACTCGCCCTGCCACGTGCACACGCACGCCTCGTTGCCCTCGGCGTCGGCCAGCACCCACCACGACGGCGCGTACTCGTCGGTGACGAGCCGGCCACCCGCCGCGACCACCGCGGCCACCCGCTGCTCGGCCTCGTCGTACGGCACCCACACGTCCAGGTGGATGCGGCCCCGCTGCTCGCGTCGCTCGTCGGACTGCTGGAACCAGATCACGGGCAGCCGCCCGTCCGGGTCGCTCAGCCGCGGGGCGGCGTCGTTGCCCTCGCTGTCCGGCTGGGCGTCGTACCCCAGCAGCGCCTGCCAGAACGGCTGGACCTCGGGGCCGACGATCGCGTCGATGCCTATCGTGACGTCCCGGACGCCCACCGTGTCCGCCGCGACGTCGAGCTCGCGGGCGGCCATCGAGATGTCCCGCGCCAGCGCGACATCCCGCGCGGACAGCCCTCCGACGTCGTGCGACCAGGTCCGCACCGTGACAGCCCCGTACCGCAGGTCGACGTCAGGATGGTGGTTCGCGGCCTCCGCGAGGGCACCGATGCGGTTGACCAGCCGCACGCCCCGCGTGAACGAACCGGTGGCGAACCGCGCGAGCGCAGATCTTCGCACCACCCGCCAGTCACCGGTACCGGCGTCCGCGGTGAACTCGGCGGCGGTGATCGCATCGGTCATGAGTCGCTCCCTGTGTCGGGTGGTCCGGGTCTCACCACCATGGCACGAGGCACTGACACTCGAACGTCGTCGTCCGCCACGGCAGGTGCGGGGGATGCAGGAGGTCGGGCGCGGCACCCGGTCCGGGTGCCGCGCCCGTTCAGGTCAGCTCCGCTTGAGCCGTGCCACGTCCCGGACCGCACCCCGGTCGGCCGACGTCGCCAGGGCCGCGTAGGCCTGCAGCGCCGGCGACACGTACCGGTCGCGCGCGACAGGCTCCCACGGACGCTCCGAGGACTCCATCTTGGCGCGGCGCTCCGCGAGTACATCGTCGGGCACGTTGATCCGGATCTTGCGGGTCTCGACGTCGATCTCGATCTCGTCGCCGTCCTCGACCAGCCCGATCGTGCCTCCCGCGGCGGCCTCCGGAGAGACGTGCCCCACCGAGATGCCGCTGGACCCGCCCGAGAACCGGCCGTCGGTGATGAGCGCGACGACCTTGCCCAGGCCACGGCCCTTGATGTAGGAGGTCGGATAGAGCATCTCCTGCATGCCCGGTCCGCCGGCAGGGCCCTCGTAACGCACGACCACGACGTGGCCGGGCTCGACCTGCTTGGTCAGGATCTTCTCGACGGCCTCGTCCTGCGACTCGCAGACCAGCGCCTTGCCCACGAAGTGGAACACGTCGGGGTCGACGCCCGCCGTCTTGAAGACGGCGCCGTCCTCGGCGAGGTTGCCGCGCAGCACCGCGAGCCCGCCCTCCACGGTGTAGGCGTGCTCGACGGCGCGGATGCAGCCGCCCGCACCGTCCGTGTCGAGCGACTCCCACTGGTTGTTCGTGGAGAACGCCTTGGTGGTGCGCACGCCGCCGGGTGCCGCGTGGAACAGGCCGAGAGCCCGCTCGGTGGCCTTGCCACCGCGCACGTCCCAGTCGTCGAGCCACGCGCGCAGCGTGGGCGTGTGCACAGAGGTGACGTCGTGGTCCAGCAGACCGCCCCGGTCGAGCTCGCCGAGCAGCGCGGGGATGCCGCCCGCCCGGTGGACGTCCTCCATGTGGTAGTCCGGGTGGTTGGGCGCGACCTTCGACAGGCACGGCACCCGGCGGCTGATGCCCTCGATGTCGGCGAGCGTGAAGTCGACCTCCGCCTCCTGGGCCGCCGCGAGGACGTGCAGCACCGTGTTGGTGGAGCCACCCATGGCGACGTCGAGCGTCATCGCGTTGGCGAACGCGGCCTTGGTCGCGATCCCGCGGGGCGCTGCGCTGTCGTCCTCGTTCTCGTAGTACCGGCGAGCGAGGTCGACGACGGTGCGGCCGGCCTCGAGGAACAGCTCCTTGCGGGCGACATGCGTCGCGAGCGTCGAGCCGTTGCCCGGGAGCGACAGCCCCAGCGCCTCGGTGAGGCAGTTCATCGAGTTCGCGGTGAACATCCCGGAGCACGAGCCGCAGGTGGGGCAGGCGTTCTCCTCGACCAGGCCGAGCGCAGCGTCGTCGACGTTCTCGTCGGCCGAGTAGTTGATCGCGTTGATCAGGTTGAGCGGGGTCTTCGCGACGCCGTCGGCCACCACCGCCTTGCCTGCCTCCATGGGGCCGCCGGACACGAAGACCACCGGGATGTTGAGCCGCAGCGCGGCGTTCAGCATGCCGGGCGTGATCTTGTCGCAGTTCGAGATGCACACGAGGGCGTCGGCCGTGTGCGCCTGCACCATGTACTCGACCGAGTCGGCGATGAGGTCGCGGCTGGGCAGCGAGTAGAGCATCCCGGCGTGGCCCATCGCGATGCCGTCGTCGACGGCGATCGTGTTGAACTCCTTGGCGACGCCGCCCGCCTCACGGATCGCCGACGCCACGAGGTCGCCCATGTCCTTGAGGTGGACGTGCCCTGGCACGAACTGCGTGTACGAGTTCGCGATCGCGATGATCGGCTTCCCGAAGTCGTCGGCACCCATGCCCGTGGCGCGCCACAGCGCGCGGGCTCCGGCCATGTTGCGACCGTGGGTGGACGTCCGGGAGCGCAGGGGACGACTCATGACAGTTCAGCTCCTTCGATGCTGGGTGGCCGCGCTCTGTGCAAGGCAAGCGGCCTCCGCACGCTACCTCCGGCATGCCGCCCACGGCAGCGGACGTCCACAGGGTGGCCCTCCGCTGACATTGCGGCAAAAATGAGCAAAGCGCCACCCTTGACCTGGCCATGGGGCATGTGCAGACTTGGTTCTCGGCAGGTTGCTGACGTCGAGACATCGCAGCCCGCCCGCACGGATGCCGGCCACCTGGACGCCGCTGTTCAGGACCCGGCCCGCTCCCGCACGTATCCGCTCACTGCTACGTACAACGAGGTGCGACATGGCGAAAACGTTTACTACGGAGAAATCGTTTACTACTCGACCGGCACCGCCGCGTGGGCGCCTGCTCCGGACGCTGGCAGGCATCGGCGCCACGATGGCCCTGGTGGCAGCAGGCATGGTGGCCACCTCCGCTCCCGCGGCGGCGGTGGACCGCAACGAGACCGGCAACCACGGCGGCTACTTCTACTCGTTCTGGACGGATGCCCCGGGCACCGTCTCGATGAACCTCGGGTCGGGCGGCAACTACTCCACCCAGTGGAGCAACACGGGCAACTTCGTGGCCGGCAAGGGCTGGGCGACGGGCGCCCGCCGGAACGTCACCTACTCGGGCACGTTCAACCCGTCCGGCAACTCCTACCTCACGCTCTACGGGTGGACGAGGAGCCCGCTCGTCGAGTACTACGTGGTCGACAGCTGGGGCACCTACCGGCCCACCGGCGACTACCAGGGCACCGTCACCACCGACGGCGGTACGTACGACATCTACCGGACGATGCGCTACAACAAGCCGTCCATCGAGGGCGACAGCTCGACGTTCCCGCAGTACTGGAGCGTGCGCCAGCAGAAGCGCACCGGTGGCACGATCTCCGCCGGCGCCCACTTCGACGCCTGGGCCGCCCGGGGCATGAACCTCGGCAACCACGACTACCAGATCATGGCCACGGAGGGTTTCCAGAGCAGCGGGAGCTCGAACATCACGGTCGGCACGTCGGGCGGCGGTGGCGGAGGCGGAGGCGGCACCTCCTGCACCGTCGACGTGACCAGGGGTCAGGAGTGGGGCGACCGGTTCAACGTGAACCTCTCGGTCAACGGGACCAGCAGCTGGACGACGAGGATCAATCTCTCCGGCGGGCAGTCCCTGCAGAACAGCTGGAACGCCAACGTCACCGGGAGCACCGGCACGCTGACCGCCACGCCGAACGGCGCCGGCAACAGCTTCGGCATCACCGTCTACAAGAACGGCAGCAGCTCCCTGCCGACGGCCACGTGCTGATGACGTACGGGCCCCGATAGCCGGGACGGGATGCGTCAGCGGCGGCGCATCCCGTCCCCCTGCCTCCGGGCAGGCGCTCTCCCACTACCTGAACCCCGCACCGTGCCGTACGGTCGTAGCAGGAGCCCGCAATGACGCGGACTCCGGCGTGCACGTGATGGAGGTGCTCGAATGCGGGTGACAGAGGCATTGCGGCGCAAGGGCAGCTCGGTGGTCACCATCTCCAGGGACCGGAGCGTGCGTGACCTGCTCGCTCTTCTCGCCCAGCACGGCATAGGCGCCGTCGTGGTGTCCGACGACGGCGTGAGCGTCGACGGGATCGTCAGCGAGCGTGACGTCGTCCGTCGGCTGCGCTCGGACGGGGACGGCGTGCTGGACGGCACCGTGGAGGCGATCATGACCGCCGCCGTGCACACGTGCGGACCGGAAGCCACCCTCGACGAGCTGATGCCGGTGATGACGGAGCACCGGGTCCGGCACGTCCCCGTGCTCGTGGATGGCCGGCTGACCGGGATCGTGAGCATCGGCGACGTGGTCAAGCACCGCATCGCCGAGGTGCAGGCCGAGCGCGACCAGCTGACCGCCTACATCGCGGGCGGCCCGTAGCCAAGGACGCCGGGTCGGCCGGGCTGCTCAGCCCGGCCGACCCGGCCGCATCAGTCCTGCCGCATCAGTCCTGCATGGCCCGGTACTCGTCCTCGAGGACGCTCATCACGATGGCATCGGCCCAGGTGTCGCCGTCGCGGTAGATGTCCCGCAGGCGACCCTCCACACGGAAGCCGAGCGACTCGTACAGCGCCTGGGCGCGCGGGTTGATGCTGAGCACGTCCAGGCTCACGCGGTGCAGGCCCGGCCCCGGCTCGCCGTCGCCACCGTCGAACGCGAACCGGAGCACCTCGGCGATGGCCTCCCTGCCGTACCCGCGACCCCGATAGTTCGGTAGCAGCTGGAGCCGGAGGTTCGCCGAGCGGACGTCCTCGTCGAGGTCGTTGAGCACGATCTCGCCGATCAGCTCGTCGCTGACCGGCTTGCCGTCCCGCTCCGCGGCCGGGCAGATCGCCCAGTCGTACCGGCCGGGCCGGTCGCTGACCGTGGCCGCCCACTCGTCGATCTGGTCCCGTGTGAAGACGGCAGTGGTCCCGGTCAGCCGAGTCCCCTCCGGATCCTGGACTGCCTCCCACAGGCGTTCCGAGTCGCGCGCCTCGATGGGGCGCAACCGCATCATCTCGCCGTGCAGGAGGGGCCCGCGGGTCACCTGACGAGCCTCACGAGCCGATCCGATCGAGCACCAGCTCGCGGACCCGCTTCGCGTCGGCCTGGCCCTTCGTCGCCTTCATGACCGCGCCGATGATCGCGCCGACCGGGCCCTGGTTGCCGCCGCGGACCTTCTCGACGATGTCGGGCTGAGCGGCCAGGGCGTCGTCGATCGCGGCGAGCAGCGGGCCGTCGTCGGACACGATCTCGAGGTCGCGCGACACGACCACGGCCTCCGGGTCGCCCTCGCCGGCGAGCACGCCTTCGAGCACCTGGCGCGCGATCTTGTCGTTGATGCGTCCCGACTCGACGAGGCCCTGGAGCTGCGCGATCTGCGCGGGGGTGACGACGAGGTCCTCGAGCATGATCTCGTCCTGCTTGGCGCGACGAGCCAGCTCGCCCATCCACCACTTGCGCGCGCCCGCGGCGCTGGTGCCCGCGGCGACGGTCGCCTCGATGAGGTCGATGGCGCCCGCGTTGACCACGTCGCGCATCTCGGCGTCGGCGTATCCCCAGTCCGTCTGGAGCCGACGGCGGCGTGCCACCGGCATCTCCGGGAGCGTCGCCCGGATCTCCTCGACCCACTCGCGGCTCGGTGCCACCGGCACCAGGTCAGGCTCGGGGAAGTAGCGGTAGTCCTCGGCGTCCGACTTCACGCGGCCCGACGACGTGGTGCCGTCCTCCTCGTGGAAGTGCCGCGTCTCCTGGATGACCGTGTGGCCGGCGTCGAGCACGCCCGCCTGGCGGGACACCTCGTAGCGGACCGAACGCTCGATCGACCGGAACGAGTTGACGTTCTTGGTCTCGGTGCGGGTGCCGAGGGGCGACTCAGGAGTAGGACGGAGCGACAGGTTCACGTCCGCACGGACGTTGCCGCGCTCCATCCGCGCCTCGGAGACGTCGAGCGAGCGGAAGATGTCGCGCAGCGTCTGCACGTAGGCGCGCGCCACCTCGGGAGCGCGCTCGCCAGCGCCCTCGATGGGCCGCGTCACGATCTCCACGAGGGGGATGCCCGCGCGGTTGTAGTCCACGAGCGAGTACTCGGCGCCCTGGATCCGGCCGGTCAGTCCACCCACGTGGGTGTTCTTGCCGGCGTCCTCCTCCATGTGCGCGCGCTCGATCTCGACGCGGAACACCTCGCCGTCGTCCAGCTCGATGTCGATCCAGCCGTCGAAGGCGATCGGCTCGTCGTACTGCGACGTCTGGAAGTTCTTGGGGACGTCCGGATAGAAGTAGTTCTTCCGGGCGAACCGGCAGTTCTCCGAGATCGAGCAGTTCAGGGCGAGGCCGATCCGGATCGCGTACTCGACGGCCTTCCCGTTGACCACCGGCAGCGCACCCGGCAGCCCGAGGCTCACCGGCGTCACCTGGGTGTTGGGCTCGCCGCCGTAGGCGACCTCGGCCGCGCAGAACATCTTGGTGAGCGTGCCGAGCTCGACGTGCACCTCGATACCCAGCACCGGGTCGTAACGGCGGACAGCGTCCTCGTAGGCGACGAGCTTCGGCGCCGTCGCGGAAGTCTGGGCGGTCATCGGGCAAGCTCCGTGGTCTTGAGTTCGGGTGCCTGGTTCAGGATGGGCCCGCCCCAGCGGGACTCCAGGGCCGCCTCGAGGGCAGCGCCCACGCGGTACAGCCGGTCGTCCGCCTTGGCGGGCGCCAGGATCTGGAACCCGACGGGCAGGCCGTCGTCGGACAGGCCGTTGGGCAGAGACATGCCGGGGACACCGGCAAGGTTCGCGGGGATCGTCGCGATGTCGTTGAGGTACATCGCGAGCGGGTCGTCCAGCTTCTCGCCGAACTTGAACGCCGTGGTCGGCGCCGTGGGCGAGACCAGGACGTCAGCCTGCTCGAACGCCGCGGCGAAGTCGCGCTGGATCAGCGTGCGGACCTTCTGCGCGCTGCCGTAGTAGGCGTCGTAGTAGCCGGCCGACAGGGCGTACGTGCCGAGGATGACGCGGCGCTTGACCTCGTCGCCGAAGCCCGCGCCACGCGTGGCGCCCATGACGCGCTCGGCGGTGACCGGCCCGTCGGTGGGCTCGACGCGCAGGCCGAACCGCATGCCGTCGAACTTGGCCAGGTTGCTGGAGGCCTCAGCGGGCATGATCAGGTAGTAGGCGTCCAGCGCGTAGCCGAAGCTCGGGCAGGAGACCTCGACGATCTCGGCGCCGAGCGACCGCAGCTGGTCGAGCGACTCGTCGAACCGAGCGGACACGCCGGCCTGGTAGCCCTCGCCGGAGAGCTCCTTGACGACGCCGACGCGCAGGCCCTTCAGATCACCCTTTGCACCCTGCTGAGCAGCGGCGACGACGCCGGGAACCGGCTCGTTGATCGACGTCGAGTCGTGCGGGTCGTGGCCACCGATCAGCTCGTGCAGCAGCGCTGCGTCGAGCACCGATCGGCTCACGGGGCCTGCCTGGTCGAGCGAGGAGGCCATGGCGATCAGGCCGTACCGGGAGACCCCGCCGTAGGTGGGCTTGACCCCGACGGTGCCGGTGACGGCGCCCGGCTGGCGGATCGAACCGCCGGTGTCGGTACCGATCGCGAGCGGCGCCTCGAAGCCGGCGACCGCGGCGGCGGAGCCACCACCGGAGCCACCCGGGATGCGGTCGAGGTCCCACGGGTTCTTCGTGTTGCCGTACGCCGAGTGCTCGGTCGACGACCCCATGGCGAACTCGTCCATGTTGGTCTTGCCGAGGATCGGCAGGCCAGCGGCCTTGATGCGCTCCACGAGGGTCGCGTCGTACGGCGGGATCCAGCCCTCGAGGATCTTTGATCCCGCGGTGGTGGGCAGGCCCTTGGTCACCACGACGTCCTTGACCGCGATCGGCACGCCGGCGAGCGGGTGCAGCTCATCGCCCGCCGCGCGCTTCGCGTCGACCTCCGCGGCGGTCGCCAGCGCCTCCTCGGAGGAGACGTGCAGGAACGCGTGCAGGTCCCCGTCGACGGCGGCGATGCGGTCCAGGTGGGCCTGCGTGGCCTCGACGCTGGTGACGTCCTTGTTCCTCAGTGCCGACGCGAGGTCGGCGGCGCTGAGCCGGGTGATGTCCTGTGTCATGTCGTTGGTTCCCATCACTCTTCGCCGAGGATCTGCGGAACGGCGAACCGTCCGTTCTCCTGCTGCGGGGCGCCGGCCAGGACGTCCTGGATCGGCAGGGCGGGTTCCGGCACGTCGTCACGGAACACGTTCGTCAGCGGGAGGGGGTGGCTCGTTGCAGGCACGTCTGCGGTAGCGACCTCGCTCACGCGAGCGACGGACTCGACGATCACGTCGAGCTCACCGGCCAGGCGGGCGACCTCGTCGGGTCGCAGGTCGATCCGTGCCAGCGCAGCCACGCGCGCAACCTCGTCACGGGAGATGGTGGACATGCCGCAAGTCTAGTCGCCGGACGCCGTTCGATCTCCCGGATTCCCCTGCGTCTACTGTGAAATCCCTGCAACCTCGGAAATGCAGTCAGGGGATGGAACCTGCACTACCCCGGAGGGTTGTGCGGGTTCCATCCCCTGCTGGGAATGGTTGTCCGGCGGCGTCCTACTCTCCCACCCCGTCTCCAGGGCAGTACCATCGGCGCTGTAGGGCTGAGCTTCCGGGTTCGGAATGGGACCGGGCGTTTCCCCCACGCTATGACCACCGTAACACTATCGAGAAGGCAAAACCCGTCTCCACCCACCAACCCAACCCCTTTCAAGGGTGGTGTGGTGAG
>NZ_JAMTCT010000016.1 GCF_024171995.1 Promicromonospora umidemergens
AGCCGCAGGCTCAGGCGGCACAGGTAGAGCCTGAGCCGGAGGCGCAGCGCAGGGTGCGGGCCGAGGAACGAGGCACTCGCCCGGAGCGGAGCCGGAGGCGCAGCGCAGGCTGCGGGCCGGCACCTCAGCCGTCCAGCACACCGGGCACGGTGGCGAGGCGACGGGTGAGCTCGGCCCCGTCCCGCCCGTAGACGGTCGGAACCGGGCGTACCTCAAGGTCGGCGTCCGGCGTGCCGCCGTCCGGGATGTTCCCGGCGAGCACCTGCTGCCCGCCCGTGAGCTGCCGGATCGCCACCGCGTGCACGCGGTCGGGACGGCGGTCCACGGCTTTCGCGTAGATCTGCGGGTCATGCTGGCCGTCGTCACCGATAAGCAGCCAGCGCACGTGCGGGAACCACGACATCAGGTGCTCGAGGCTCGCCTCCTTGTGCGCCGGTCCGCTGCGGAACCACCCGGTGAGGGTCGGGCCCCAGTCGGTGAGGAGCAGCGGTCCCCGCGGGTAGTCGTGACGCGAAAGGAAGGCCCGCAGCGTGTTCGCGGTGTTCCAGGCGCCGGTCGACAGGTAGAAGAAGCCGTCTTCCGGATGGGCCCGCTGCAGAGTCCGGTACAGCTCCGGCATGCCCGGCACCGCCCGCCGCCCGCTGGAGTGCCGCACGAACGTGTTCCACGCCGCGAGCAACGGCCGCGGCACCGCTGTCACCATCGTCGTGTCGTCCATGTCGCTGATGACGCCGAACCGGGTGTGCTCGTCGAGCACCCGGATCGAGGCCTCGGCCTCCCAGGGATCCGGCTCGTCGAGCACCGTCAGTACCGCGGACTGCCACCCGGCCGGCAGCGGAACGCCGGTGGGGAGCTCGACGTCGATGTAACCGGCGCGGTCGCTCGTCACGACGGACGTGTGGCTGCCCACCCGGAGCCGCACCCGACGGTGCGGTACCGGCACGGTGAGAAAGTGGCGGAACCCTCGCCGACCGGCACGGATGGCCTCGAGGTCCGGGGCAGCCGGACGCGGCCGGGAGAGCAGGACGCGCGCCAGCACCCGCACCTGGTCCGGCGTGCCGTAACCACGGTAGGTCTCGAGCCGGGGGTGCCAGCCGGCACGGCGGAGCAGCCACCCCGCCGCGGCGTAGAAGTGATCTTCCACAACCGCGGCGAGGTGCGGGCGCTGTGAGGGGTGCGGAGTCGGAGTAGCCACACCCGATTGTGGCTGCTACTGGCCACCCATGCCGGTAGTCGCCACGCCTTGCACGATGCGCCGCTGGAAAAGCATGAACAGGATGAGCAGCGGCAACGCCGCGATCATGGCGGAGGCCATGTTCTGGGCGTACTGCACGCCGTAGGCGTCCTTCACCGTGGACAGACCCACCGGCAGGGTCATGAACTGCGGGTCCGTCGTGATGATGAACGGCCACAGGAAGTTGTTCCACGCGCCGATGAACACGAAGATCGCCACGGCGACGAGGATCGACTTCGACAGCGGCAGCACGATCGTCCAGAACAGTCGCCACGACCCAGCGCCGTCGATCCGGGCGGCGTCGAGCAGCTCCTGCGGGATCGCGTCGAAGAACCGCTTGAGGATGAACACCATCACGGGCGCCACAATCTGTGGGAGGACGATTCCCGCGAACGTATCCACGAGCCCCATGACCTGCATCTGCTTGAACAGCGGCACGATGAGGATCTGCCCGGGCATCATGATCGCCGCGAGGGTGAGCCACTGCATCACCCCCCTGCCCTTGAACAGGGTCTGGGAGAACGCGAAGGCGGCCATAGCAGAGATCAGCACGGTGAGCGCCGTGACGAGCACGGCGACCACCAGGCTGTTCCACATCCACAGCAGCAGGTCGCTGTTGCCGAGCACCTTCTCGTAGGCCTCGAGCGTCCAGCCCATGGTGGGCAACAACGACGCGGGGAGAGCGGCCTCGGCCTCGTGCTTGAAGCTGGTGACGGCGCCCCAGATGATGGGCACGAGCCAGAGCCCCGCGAGCACGACGAGCGCCGCGAGCGCCCCGGCCCGCGCCCAGGGCGACGGGCCGACGGTCAGCTTGGTGAGGGCCCTGTTCTCGGCCCGGTTCTGCAGCGCCTTCGTCCGGCGGACGTCGGTGAGGTCGGCGAGAGCCATCTCAGGCCTCCTTCTTCGTCGGCAGGAGCCGCACCAGCGTGAACACGAGGATCAGGGCGAAGAACACGTACGAGATCGCCGACGCGTACCCGAGCCGGTAGTTCGTGAACCCGGTGTCGTAGATGTACTCGAGGATCGGACGCGTGCTTCCGTTCGGCCCGCCCATCGTGAGCAGGTAGATCTGGTCGAAGACCTTGAGCGAGGCCAGGAGCTGCAGCACCAGGATGACGCCCGTGATCGGACGCAGCTGGGGCAGCGTGATGGAGAAGAGCCGCCGCCACCCGCCCGCGCCGTCGATCGTCGCCGCCTCGTACTGCTGGGCCGGGATGCCCTGCAACGCGGCGAGGTAGAGCAGGAAGTTGAAGCCGACGGTCCACCACACGGTGACCCCGGCGATGGAGAACATCGCGACGTTCTCGTCGGTGAGCCAGCCGAGGGGCTGCAGCCCAAGGCCTTTGATCCAGGTGTCGAGCAGACCGATGTCCGGCTGGAACATCCAGTTGCTGAGGTGCCAGACCACGGCGCTGGTCAGCAGGTACGGCGCGAAGAACGACATGCGCCACACCCACTGTCCCGGCAGGCCCGTGTGGACGAGCACCGCCATCACGAGGGCCACCAGCACCAGGGGGATGGTGCTGAGGATCGTGAACCACACGGTGTTCCCCAGGGTCTGCCAGACCTGGGGATCGCTGAAGGCCTCTGCGTAGTTCGCGAAGCCGATGAACTCGCTCCCGGTGCCCGTCAGGCTCTGGTTCGTGAAGCTCATCCACAGGCCGTAGAGCGTCGGCACGACCAGGAAGAGTCCGGTGGCCACGGCGAACGGCGCGACGAACAGGTAGCCGGACTTGTCCCGCGAGCGCAGAGAGTCCTCAGAGGTCTTGGTGCGCGTGCCGGGCCGGCTCGCTGAGGTCCGCCGGTCAGGTGCTGCCCTCCCGGCGAGCGGGGTGACGCTGGCGTTCGAGACAGTCATCGTCGTCCTCTCGATCAGGCGGGGTCGGGCAGAGCGAGGAACCTGTCCATCTCGCTCAGCATCCGGGTCACGGCAGTACGCGGCGGCGCCTCGCCTGCCAGGGTGTCCGTCATCGCGTCGGCCATGCGGACCTGGAAGTCGCTGCCGCCGCCCGTGAACCAGGCGTCAGGATCGAAGACGGCGACCTCGGCGGCGGCGGCGTAGTCGCGCTGCGGGGTGAGCTCCTGGTACGCGGGCTCCTCGACGATGGGCTGGTAGGCCGGGATGTGCCCGGCCGAGGCCCAGGTCAGCCCCTCCTTGAGGAGCCCGGCAAGGACCTGGTACGTCGCCTCGCGGGCGGCGGGGTCTGCTTGCTCCTGTCGGGGCAGCACGAACGCGTGCGAGTCGGCATAGTTCGCCGGGGTGTCGAAGATCGCGGGGAACGGCGTGGCCCCGACGTCGGGCAGCGCTTCGCGGAACATCGGCAGGTCCCACTCACCGGCGAACATCATGCCCGTGCGTTCCGCCATGAAGCGGGCGGACGCGGCGTTGCCGTCCTGGTTCTTCGCGGCGACCGTGCCGTCCACCATGGCCTGCAGGAACTCGAAGACCTCGGCGGCGGCCTCCTCGTCGAGCGCCGCCGGGCGGCCCGGCGTGAGCTCGTAGCCGCCGCCGTTCTGGGAGTAGAGGCCCCAGAACATGCGCCAGCACCCGGCCGGGTCGCGCTGATAGCCCCAGCCGACGCCGGTCTCTCCCGTGACCTCGGCCAGCGTACGACCGGCCGCGAGGAAGTTGTCCGCGCCCGCGAGGGCGTCCAGGTCGAGCTTGCCGTCCGCCGTCGCGAGGCCGGCCTCCTGGACGATCGTCGGGTTGTTGAACACGATGTACGGGTGGGTGTCCAGCGGCAGGGCATAGAGCTGTCCGTCGAACTGGGCCTTCTCCCACACCGCGGGTGCGAAGTGCTCCTGACCCACTCCGAGCTCGGCGAGCTTGTCGAGGTCGAACGGTTCGAGGAGCCCGCCGGGCGCATAGCCGGCGAGCCGGGACATATGCATCACTGCCGCCTCGGGCGGCTTCCCGCCCGACGACGCCATCGCCAGCTTCGTGTAGTACGGCGGCCCCCAGGCGAGAGTCGTCGACTCGACGGCGATGTCCGGGTTGGCCGAGGCGACCACGCCCACCATCTCCTGCATGAGCGCACCGTCGCCGCCCGAGAAGAGGTCCCAGATCATGACCCCCGTCCGGCCGGATCCGGCGGCGTCCGGCGTGGCGCAGCCGGCGAGCGTCCCGCCCAGCGCGACACCGCCGGCGCCCACCAGGGCAGCCCTGAGCAGGTCACGGCGGCTCAGGCCTCCGGAACTCTCTGCACGACTGCGGGTTCTCGACGCGATCACGGGACTACCTTGCCCCGGGACGCCACGTCCTCGTAGCACGGTCATCATCGACCTCCAATGGTGCAACGTTGCGCTCCAACGTTGGATCACGATGGACTAGGCCGGGCGTCCCGTCAAGGGGCAATGGTGCGGAAGGAAGTGAAGGGTTGTCGGAACAAGTGGGCCGTCGAGTCGGTATCAAGGAGGTCGCTGCGGCGGCAGGGGTCTCCTGGAAGACCGTCTCCAACGTTGTCAACGAGACCGGCCGAGTCGGTGACGTCACCAGGGCGCGGGTGGAGGCGGTGATCGCCGAGCTGGGCTACCGGCCCAACCTCGCCGGGCGGCAGCTGCGGCGAGGCCGCACCAACACGCTCGCGCTCGCCGTGCCGTGGGTGCAGTCACCGTACTTCTCGGTGCTCGCCCACCAGATGATCGACGTCGGCAACTCACGCGGCTACCGGGTGCTCATCGAGGAGACCCGGTCCACGCGCGAGACCGAGCTCGAGGTCGCGCGGGGCTTCGACGTACAGTCGATCGACGGGATCATCTTCTCGCCGCTGGAGCTCTTCCCGGCCGAGATCGACGAGGTGCGCGGCAGCGTGCCCCTGGTCCTGCTCGGTGAGCGCGCCGATCAGGACCCGGCGCGCGAACGCCGCACCGACCACGTGAGCATCGACAACGTCCGCGCGGCGGCGCAGGTCACGGAGCACCTGCTGGTGTCAGGGCGGCGCAGGCTCGCGTTCCTCGGCGACGAGCCGCGGGGCGTGGCCCGCACGGGCGCCCCGCGCGTCCAGGGGTTCCGCGAGGCGCACGCGGCGGCCGGGATCGAGGTCGACGAGCGCTGGGTGCTCGGTGCGGCGGAGTTCTCGCGCAGCTCCGGTGCGGCGTCGGTCGAGGCCGTGCTGCCGCGCATCGGCCAGATCGACGGGCTCGTGTGCGCCAACGACGAGCTCGCGCTGGGGGCGCTGTACGCGCTGCGCCGCAACGGGGTGCGCGTCCCCGAGGACCTCGCCGTGACGGGTTGGGACAACACGGAGGACGGTCGCTTCTCGAACCCGTCGCTCACCACTGTCGCACCCGACCTTCGAGCGATCGCGGAGACGGCGGTGGACCGGGTCCTCGCCCAGCTCGAGGACTCGTCGATCGAGCCGGTCGACGCCGTCATGCCCCACCGCCTGCTGGTCCGGGAGAGCACCCGGGCCTGAGCCCCGGAGCGTCATCCAGTGCCCCACCGGCGGGGCACCGAGGCGTCTCCAGGTGATACAACGTTGCATTCCCATTGGAAGACGTGTTGAATCGCCGCGCACATGTCGTAGACGCAACGGAGCAGCTGATGACCTTCCTCGACCGCTTCTCGCCCGCGGGCGCACAGGCGGCTACCGCCGTGCCGCGCCCCGAGTACCCCCGCCCGCAGATGGCCAGGGACCGCTGGCTCAACCTCAACGGCACCTGGCAGTTCGAGATCGACTCCGGCGACTCCGGGCTCGAGCGCGGACTGGTCCGGCGGCCGCTCCAGAGCGAGATAGTCGTGCCGTTCGCGCCCGAGTCGGAGCTCTCCGGCATCGCGAACACCGACTTCCTCGAGGCCGTCTGGTACCGCCGCGAGGTCACCGTTCCCGCGGAGTGGTCCGCCGTCGGCGACGACCCGCACATCCTGCTGCACTTCGGTGCCGTCGACCACGACACCACGGTCTGGGTGAACGGCACCGAGGTCGTGCGGCACCGCGGGGGGTTCACGCCCTTCACGGCTGACCTGCACGGGATCGCGGGCCCCGGCGACACGGCCACCGTCGTCGTGCGGGCAAGGGACACCCGGCACGGACCGCAGGCCCGTGGCAAGCAGAGCAACCGCTACGCGAACTTCGAGTGCAACTACACCCGCACGACGGGCATCTGGCAGACCGTGTGGCTGGAGCCGGTGCCCGCGGCGCACCTGCGCCGCCCGCGGATCACGCCGGACCTCGCCAGCTCGGCGTTCGACGTCGTGGTGCCGCTGTCCGCGAACCGGCGCGGCCACACGGTGACGGTCACCGTGACCGACGACGAAGGTGCGGTCGGGACCGCCACCGCGCGCGCCGACCTGGACCTGGCGCCGGCGCTGCGCGTCGTCGTCCCCGCGGAGCGCCTGCGCACCTGGGGCCCTGGGGATCCGCACCTGTACGGCGTGGACATCGAGCTGCACGACGCCGACGGCACCGTCGTCGACTCCGTGCGCTCGTACGCGGGCCTGCGCTCCGTGTCCATCGACGGGCAGGTCGTGCGGATCAACGGCGAGGCCGTGTTCCAGCGGCTCGTCCTGGACCAGGGCTACTGGCCCGAGTCGCTCATGACCGCGCCGTCGGACGCCGCGCTCGCGCGGGACATCGAGCTCGGCCTCGCCGCCGGCTTCAACGGTGCCCGGCTGCACCAGAAGGTCTTCGAGGAGCGCTACCTGTTCCACGCGGACCGGCTCGGCTATCTCGTGTGGGGCGAGTTCGGCGACTGGGGCGTCAGCGGCTACGGCACGCCTGCCGACGGCCAGCGGCCGACGACGTCGTTCGTCGCCGAGTGGATGGAGGCGCTGCAGCGCGACCACTCGCACCCGTCGATCATCGGGTGGTGCCCGCTCAACGAGACGCACCAGGACCTGCACGACCGCATCACACAGCTGGACGACGTCACCCGCGGCATGTGGCTCGCCACCAAGGTGGCCGACCCTTCACGGCCGGTGCTGGACGCCAGCGGCTACTCGCACCGGGTACTCGAGACGGACATCTGGGACTCGCACCTGTACGAGCAGGAGCCGACGGAGTTCGCGAAGCAGGTCGGCGGCCTCGCCGAGGGGCGGCCGTACGAGAACGCGCGCGACAACGGCACCAAGCTGTCGGTGCCGTACCGGGGCCAGCCGTACTTCGTCAGCGAGTACGGCGGCATCTGGTGGAACCCGGAGGCCGCAGCCACCGCCTCCGGCAGCTCGCCGGACTCCTGGGGCTACGGCCAGCGCGTCGCGGACGAGGAGGAGTTCCACGCCCGGTTCCGCGGACTGACCGACGCACTGCTCAGCGACCCGCGCATGTTCGGCTACTGCTACACGCAGCTCACCGACGTGTTCCAGGAGGAGAACGGCGTCTACCGCTTCGACCGCAGCGAGAAGCTCGACGTCGCACGCGTCCGGGAGGTCCAGGTCCAGGTCGCAGCCATCGAGGTGGCCGACGGCGACAAGGGTGCGGAGGGCTAGTGCTCTTGATCGGAGGATGAGGTTTTGTGGGTCTCTTTAGTCTTTTTCACCACATATCGCCCCGTCCACAGGATCCCTTGAGGGGTGCACAATAGGCCGGTGACGTACCGGTTCCTCAAGCTCATCCTCTCGATCCTCGTGCTCGTGCTTCTGCGCCCGCGCGTCACTGGCCTGCAGAACATCCCGAAGCGCGGCGCCGTGATCCTGGCGAGCAACCACCTGTCGTTCATCGACTCGCTGCTCATCCCGATCATGGCGCCGCGCCACGTCGCGTTCCTGGCCAAGGCGGAGTACTGGACGGGCAAGGGCATCAAGGGGCGACTCTCCCGCTGGTTCTTCACCAAGATGGGCGACATCCCGGTACAGCGGGACGACCCGCGTGCGGGCCAGCGCTCCCTCGAGGACGCCCTGGCAGTGCTGCAGCGCGGCGGCGCGTTCGGTATCTACCCCGAGGGCACCCGCTCGCGCGACGGCAAGCTCCACAAGGGCCACACCGGCGTCGCCTGGCTGGCGCTGACCGGCAAGGCCCCGGTAGTCCCCGTGGCGCTGCTCGGGACGGACAAGGTGAAGCCCATCGGCAAGATGCCGCGGTTCGCCCGGGTCGAGCTGCACTTCGGCGTGCCGATCGACCCGTCACGCCAGATCGCGGCAGGCACCAAGCCTGCCCAGGCACGGCGTGAGCTGACCGAGCAGGTGATGCAGTCCATCCAGGCGATGAGCGGCCAGGAGCGCGCCGACAGCTGACCCTGTGCCGGCGTGGCCGACTGCAGACTTCGTCGCAGACGCGGCCGACGAGTGCAGAGTTGGTTGCGGCTGAAGGGCCCTCAACCGCGACTAGCTCTGCACTCGGGGATCGGCGCCGCGACTAAGTCTGCACTCGCGGGCCACGCCCAGGTTCACCGCAGCAGTCCGCACCAACCTGTACGACACCCGGCTGTCGGAGGTCAGGCAGCCGACCAGCCGGTCACGCAGAACGACCATCCGGTCAGGCCGCCGCGCGGCCCGTCAGGCCGACGCGTTCGAGCAGGTCGAGCGCCGGCCGGTGCTTGTTGAACGTGTAGACGTGCACGCCGGGTGCCCCGGCGTCGAGCACCTCGCGGGCGAGCGCCGCCGAGTACTGGATACCGTGCTCGTGCTGCGCCTCGGGGTCGACGACGCCATCGGCGGCGGTGAGCCCGTCGAGGTCCCTCAGGAGGCCTGCGGGCGCGGCCACACCCGTGAGCTCCTCGACGCGGCGCAGCCTGCGGGCCTCCGTGGTGGGCAGGATCCCGGCGAGGATCGGGATGGTCACGCCCGCCGAGCGCGCCGCGTCGACGAACCCGGTGTAGGACTCCGCCCGGTAGAAGAACTGGGTGATCGCGAAGCTCGCGCCGGCCTCCTGCTTCTCCAGCAGTCGCCGCACCTCCTGGTCGCGGGTGGTGCCGGCACCCGGATTCCCGTCCGGGAACGTCGCCACGGCGATGGTGAGGGGGCGGGTGGCGGCCCGCAGGGCCGCGCTGGCGTCGGCGGCGACGCGGCGCTGGTCCACCTGCGTGAGCAGCCGGACCAGGTCGACGCTGGAGCGCACCCCGTCCGACGACGGACGCCAGTTCGGCTCGTCGCGCGGCGGGTCACCGCGCAGTGCGAGGAAGGACCGCACGCCGGCCTCGAGGAACTCGTCGATCACCTCGGACACGTCCTCGCGCGACGCTCCCACGCAGGTCAGGTGGGCCACCGGGAGCACGGGCGTGCCACGGAGCAGCGTGGCGAGCACCTCGCGGGACGTCGCTCGGTCGCCCCCCGCGGCGCCGTAGGTGACGGACACGAAGTCCGGCCGTGCCGCAACGAGCCGCTGTGCCGTCTCCCAGAAGTTGGGCGCTGCCTCGGGCCGACGCGGTGGCATCAGCTCGAACGACACCGTTGGGCGGTGCGGATATGCCTCGACAACCATGGTTGCTCCATCGAACCTGGCGTGAGCACCTTACGTCCACGCGCCACGGCTGCGGGGCAGGAAGTCTGCAGGTTGCTGCGGTGTCAGGGAGCCAGGACTCTCGACCGCTCTGGATGGGATCGCCACCATGCTAAGCGATTGTCCAGCACTGGGACATATTTTGTCCGGCGGTCGAGACGCCCTGCTCCACCGTGCACCCGCGCACGTTGCGGTTACTTCACCGACCCCGCCATCAGGCCACCCACCAGCCGCTTCTCGATAGCCATGAACAGGATGATCACCGGGACGATCGCCACGATGGACACCCCGAACACGTAGTGCCACGAGGTCTCGTACTGGCCGACGAACTTGGTGAGCGCCACCGACAAGGGCTGGTTGCCCGGTGTCGACAGCAGCACCAGCGAGGCCGCGAACTCGTTCCAGGACGCGACGAACGTGAAGATGACGGCCGTCACGATCCCCGGCCAGACGAGCGGCAGGTTGATCTTCGTCAGGACGGCCAAGGTGCCCGCGCCGTCGATCTGCGCCGCCTCGTCGACCTCCTTGGGGATCGCCGCGAAGAAGCTGTGCATGATCCAGACCGCGAACGAGAGGTTGAACGCCGCGTTGACCAGGATCATGGCCCCCCACGTGTCGATGATCCCGATGGCGATGAACTCGCGGAACAGGCCTGACGTGAGCACCGCCGGCTGGATCATCTGGGTGACGATCACGAGGAACAGGAAGACGAGCCGCCCCCGGAACCGGAACCGTGCCGTGTAGTACGCGGCAGGCAGCGCGACCGCGAGCACCAGCAGCGTGGCGCACAGCGAGATCACGAGGGTGGAGATGACGTTCTGCGCCAGCGGGGTCTCCGGCGTCGACCACATCGTGACGTAGTTCTCCCAGTGCCACTCCGTGGGGAAGTACGTCGGGTCGACCGACCTGATCTCCGCCTTCGTCTTCACCGAGCCGAAGAACATGATCAGGTACGGCAGCAGGAACACCACGACCACGACGAGCCCGGTGAACATGCGGAGCAGGACGGACCCGATCGGCACCTGGTCCGCGGTGTACTTCCGCACCCGCGGCCGGTCGTCCGACGGCGGACGGGTCGTCTGGCGCGGGGCCGTCCCCGATTCGGCGAGCGCAGTCATCAGACCTCCTTCAGGGGGCGGACGACCCGCACGTACACGGCCACGATGACGATGACCACGAAGAACGCGATCACGGAGAGGGCACTGGCGAGGTCGATCTGCCGCTGGTTCTGCAGATACTTGAAGATCATGGTCATGATCGTGTCGGCGTCGTAGCCGGGGATGGATCCCGTCATGACCCGCAGGATCGGTAGGGAGTTGAACACGTTGATGATGTTGATCAGCACCGCCACCGACACCGCGCCCCGCAGCTGGGGCAGCACCACGCTGAAGTACGTCCGCACGCCCCCGGCGCCGTCGATGCGCGCCGCCTCGACGGTCTCGCCGGGGACGGACTGCAGGCCGGCCAGGATCGTGTAGGTGGTGAACGGGAGCGACACGAACACGGCGACCACCATGGCCCACGCGAAGGCCGTGACCGGGTGCCTGGTCCAGCCGTAGCCCTCGGGCGATGCGATGAGGCCGACGTCCACGAGGAACGAGTTGATGATGCCGAAGTACGGCTCGAGACCGTAGTGCACCACCATCGTCGTCATCACGACGCTCGACGCCCACGGCACGATGACGGCCATGCGCACCAGACGGCGGCCGGGGAACGACTTGTCCAGCAGCGCGGCGAGGGCGAGCGACCCGAGAAGGGTGACGCCGACGACGCCGACCACCCACACGACGGTGCGCCCGAGAATCGGCCAGAAGTACTGGAAGCCGACCACAGTCGCGAAGTTCGCGAGACCAACACCCCCGTCGTCCAGCCCGCTCTGGCTGATGTCGCGCGTCGAGTTCCAGAACATGACGCCCACCGGGAACAGGACCACGGTCGCGATGAGTGCGACCGCGGGCCCGATCCACGGCAGGGCCTTCAGCAGGTCCTTCACAAGGCTCCCCGTGCTTTCGTTCAGCGTTGCGTGCGGTGCGGCGGGCCTCAGCCCGCGTCGACCTGCGCCTGGATCTCGGCGAGGACGTCCTTGGCCGACTTGTCGCCGCCGAGCTGTCCGAACAGGGCCTTGAACGCCGGGTCCGCCGCTTGCCAGTCAGGGTTGGTGCTCGGGTAGAACTGCGCATCCGGCAGGGTCTCGAGGAACGGGGCGAGCGCCTCGTCGTCGGCGAGCTGCTCCGAGCCGGACATGGTGGTGGGCAGGAAGCCCTCCGCCTGGACCCACGGGACGTAGACGTCCGCGGAGTACAGGTGGTCGAAGAAGGCCGTGATGGCCTCCTGCTTGTCACCGTCGTTCTGGAACGCCATGAGGTGGTCCGCCACGCCCAGCGTGAACGGGCTGCCGTCCTTGGTGGGGATCGGGTGGACCGAGTACTCGAGCTCTGGGTTGTCGGACTCGATCTGGCCGACGCTCGGCGGGAGGCCGACCTGCATGCCGATCTTGCCCTGGACGAAGATGTCGAAGAGCGGGCTGCGGTCGGACGCACCGGCGTCGGCCTGTGTAGCGCCCTCGTCGATCATCTTCTTGATGAACTCGGCGCCCTCGAGGTTCTCCGGGGTGTCGATGGTGATCGCGTCGGCGTCGCCGAACGTTCCGCCGCCGCCCCAGAGCCAGACGCCTGCCTCGGCCTGTGCCTCCTCGGAACCGAGCGGCATGCCGTAGCCGGCCACGCCGCCACCCAGCTCCGAGACCTTCTTGGCCGACTCGAGCAGCTCGTCCCAGGTGGCAGGCACCTCGGCGCCCGCCTCCTCGAGGAGCGCGTCGTTGACGAACAGCGCACGGGACGACGCGATCCACGGCAGGCCGTACGTGGTTCCGCCGACCTGCGCGTTCTCGAGGAACGTCGGCTGGAAGTCGGCGTAGGTCTCCTCGGAGGTGATCTCCTCGACCGGGTACAGCAGCTCGTCCTCGGCGAAGCCTGCGAACGGACCACCGTTGTAGATGTCGGGCGCGTCGCCGCCCTGGATCCTCGTGGCGATGACGGACTCGAGGTTGTCCCACGACTCGACCTGGAGGTTGACGTTGACGTCCGGGTTTGCTTCTTCGAACCCGGCGATCACGTCTTCCCACAGACCCTGGGTGGCGTCGGAGTAGCTGGGGACGAGCAGGTCGAGCGTGGCTCCGTCGCCGCTCTCTTCACCGCTCGACCCGCCGAACCCGCAGGCCGTCAGTCCCGTTGTCGCGGCGAGCGTGATCGCCATGATCCCGCCGAGCCTCTTGTACTGAGCCATTACCGTCCCTCTCCTTCGTGGTGGTGCAGGTCACGTTTGCACCTGCCCCCGAATCTGTCAACAGTTCTAACAAACCTGTGACACATGAGTGACACCGGGGCTTCGATCGGCCCGTGAGGGCTGTGGAAAGACGGCGATGGAGGGCCGCAGCACGTGGCTGCGACCCTCCTTCAGGACCTCTCGGGGGCGGCGGAGGGCGCCGCAAGCCCGCGGTCAGCAGCCGCAGCCCGAGTGGTCGCCCTGCGGAAGCCAGGACTTGTCATCGGCCCACTGGACCCCGCCCGGGTAGGTGATGTACCACCACCGGTCACGCGCCGGGACGACGGTCGAGAACCAGCCCTTTGGCCCGATGGTCAGCTTGCGCACGAACACGTCCCTCTCGCCGTCCTCCCAGGGGCCGTCCGGGTCGTAGGAGAGGATCACGGTCCCGCTGCGGAACGTGCCCCAGGTGAGATCGCCGTCGCGACTGATATTGAGCATCCGCACCCTCCCGGTGATCCGCGAGTCCCGCCCGTCGGTGGCCGTGGGGTTCTTGATCGTCGCCTCGATCTTGGTCTGTCGCTGGACGGGCACCGTCTTGCCGTTGTTCACGTCGACGCTGTGCTGGACCAGCCGGCCGCCGGGGCGCTCCACCGCCGCAGTGAACTCGATACCCACCCGGTAGGAACCGGGCGTAACGGTTCCGGGCAGAGCGATCCTCTTGGTCCGGTCCCCGTCTGCGTCCAGGGTTACCGGGTACCTGCGCACCTGCTTGGCGCCGGCCCGCTGGAGCGTGATCTCACCTTCGAACGCCTGCAGGTCGCCACCGGTCCAGTCCAGGTCTACCCAGTACTGGACCCGCACGGGATAGATCTCGTCGGTCTCCACGTCGCCGCGGATGGTCGTTCCCTTGCCGTTCATCCGAGTCGTGATGACTGTGCCGTCGCGTTCGCTGGTGTCGACGACCGGTCCGGCCTGGGCCGCCGGCGCCGCGACCAGGCCCCCTGCGAGCATCGTCGCGGCGGCGGCCAGTGCCACCAGACCCCGACGGAGGATGGAAGTTCGGGACGTGCTGTGCAGTGACATCGTGATTCCTGTCCGCTCGATGGTGCCTGTCCCGCCGAGCGCGCAGCTCGCCGTCAGGCTCTACCAACGAGTACGGACGGAAGGACCAGAGCGTTGTGGGTGAACAACGCGAGAGCGCCCGCCCGGTCGAGACCGGGCGGGCGCTCTGCTCAGCGTGCGTTGCTTACCGCTCGGTGGCGCCGATCATCGGCAGGCCGAACGACAGGCCGACGACGAGGATGCCGCCGACGAACAGATACGGCGACGACGCGTCGGCACCGATGGAGCCGATGGCCATCAGCGCGAACCCACCGATGAACAGTGCGAAGCACCCGAGCACCCGGACCAACAGAGTCGCCGTGGGCTCCTGCTTCTGCCTACGGGCCACCTCGAAATCGCTCATGAGGCAAATCTACCGCCCTATCGGCGTGCGCTGACGGCCAGCTCGCCGACCAGCCCGTTGACCGTGACGGTCACGACGGCCTCGCCTGCTCGCAGAGCCGTCAGCTCGTGCGTGTCCGGGTCGAGCGCGAGCACCGCGCCGCGCGGGCAGTCGCGCAGAGCAGCACGGCCGCGCAGGTCCGTCGTGCACACTCCCTCACCGCCCCAGGCCGACGACACCGGCCACGCGACCGGCACCTCGCGCGTCTCGTCCTGCACGACGACGGCGCGCGCTCCCGCGGACTCACCGACGTCGAGCGACCGGGGGCCGGAGACGGTGACCTGCTCGGCGCGTGCGTTGACCTCCCAGCTCAGCCACTGTCCCGGCCCTCGGACGCCCGACGCCGGACGGATGCCCAGCATCGACCAGCCGGTGAAACCGCCGTCGGCCGGCGTGCTTGCCGGACTCTTGCCCGAGTTGCCGTTGACCAGGTACTGAACCCCGTCCTGCGTGCTCGCGTGGAAGACCCCGACGTGCGAGGCCACCGAGGTGATCGACTTGCCGGACGTCTCCCGGAAGTCCTCAAACCAGCCGCGCAGCGTATCGGCCTCGAGGCGATCGGTGAGCTGGCTGGCCTTGGTCGGCAGCGGGTCGTCCAGGGGATGGTGGGCGAACACCACGACGCCGGTGACCGAACGGTCGGTGGCGGCGTCGTCCAGGGCGTCCCGCAGCATCCGCACCTGGGCGAAGTCGACGCCCAGGCGGCCGGCCGACGAGTCCAGCATGACGAGCCGTGTGGTGCCGCCCGCCCGGCCCGGCGTCGGCACGTCCAGCACACGGGTCCGGTCGCCGAACTCCTCCTCGAAGTTCGTGATCGAGCCACCCATGACCTCGTGGTTGCCGGGCGCGTAGTACCAGGGGAAGTCCGCACCGGCGAGCTCCTCGGTGAGGACGCGCCGGGCGAGGTCGAAGTCCTCCGGCGCGGCCTCGTCGACCAGGTCACCGTTGATGACCAGGAGATCCGGGTCGTCGGCGACGATCTCGCGGAGGGCGTCACGTGCGCCGGCCACCGCTCCGGACTCGGGGTCGCGTGCCACGAACTGGGCGTCCGAGAGCACAGCCACCCGCAGCGGGGCCCCATCGGTGGCGCCGTCGGCAGCCACCGTCGGATCCTCTACCCGAGGCGCCTCCGGAGCGTCCACGGCGGGCGGTACCTGCGCCGCTGTCCGGGAGAAGGTCAGGGCGCCGGAGTACTGCTCGCCCGCCGTCGTCTCCAGGGCGCGGATCCGCTGCAGCCGCAGGGGGAACGCGACGCCGTCGGGCACCGTGAACGTGACCTGGCGCCAGCCGGTCCAGGTCACCTCCGGACCGTCGAGCTGGGTGACCACACCGTCCCCCTGCCGCACCTGCAGCCGCAGCCAGGCCCCGTTGCCGTCGCCGTCCACCCACAGGGTCACCGCGCGCGGCGAGCCGGGCAGCTCGCGCCCTCCCGTCGCAGCCTCCGGCAGCACCGCGTACTGGCCCCGCGTCGCCGTGGACCGGGTGAAGTCGTAGGCCATCCGCAGGCCGGCCGTACCGTCGTGCCCGTCGGCCGGGGCCACCGAGCCGCCCGGAGCCCGGTCGTGCGCGGAGGTCCAGGAGGCGGCGTCCGTGAAGTCCGCGACCACGTCCTCCTCCAGGCTGACCGTCACGGCGACCTCGGTCGTCAGGTCCTCCCCGTCCGGACCGGGCACTGACAGCTCGAAGGTGGTGCCGCCCACCGGCGCGAGCGCGCGGACCTCGAAGGACCCGTCGGCCGCTGGCACGAGCTCGGCGACCGGGGTCCCGGCAGGCTCGGCCACCGAGACCGTGACATCCCGCGCCTCGATCGGCGCTGCGAAGCCCCTGGCGTCATAGCCGGTCAGGACCAGCGGCGCAGTCGCCTCGGCGTCGTCAAGACCGATGACCGGGGTGTCCACACCTGTCCGGACCAGTTCTCCGAGCACCTCGACCTCCGTAGTGCCGGTGGCGAGGCCGGAGCGACCGAAGGAGGCGGCCGTGACGACCGTGCTGCCGGGCTTCCGGCCGGTCACCACACCGTCGCGCACCGAGGCGACCGACCCGTTGCGCGTGCGCCACGAGGACGGCTCGGCGTCGACGGGCCCCATGGCATCGTCGTACCCCTTGCCGACCAGGGTGCGGTGCAGACCGGGGAAGACCCGGTCGGCGTCGGCCGCCGGGACCGTGGTGCGCACGTCAAAAGCCGCGACCCGGCCCGAGCCGGCGGGCACGAACAGGCCGAGACCGTTCGCGTCGGAGCGCTCGTAGCCGTCGGACGGGCTGTTCAGGATCGTGGTGTCCGTGTCGCCGGGCATGCGGGCGACCATCTCGGAGGAGCCTCCGCCGTCGAGGTTGATCGCGTCGTCGGCGCCGACCTGCGCCATGAGCTCGCCCAGCTCGTAGAGGTTCATGCCGGTGCTGTGGGCCTGGCGGCCGTCGACCACCACGAAGTACGCACGGTTGCCGGTCTCGTCGAAGCCGACGGCGGTGCGCGGGTGCCGCAGCTCGACGTGGTCGCCCGTGGCCGACGTGACCTCGCCGTCCTCCAGGAGCGGGTCCTCGGGTCCACCGCCGATGGCGACGGCGACGTCGCCCGCGTCCTCTCGCAGACCGTAGGCGACGTCGACGTGGTCGCCGGGCCGCAGCCCCGCGAGGGCCTCGGCCGCTGCGCCGGGCCGCGCCACGACGGCGCGCGTCCCGTCCGGCAGCTGCCCACCGGCAGGCTGCCCGACGGCGGTGACGGTCCCCTCGGCATCGACGGTCACCTCGACGCCCTGCTCCCCGGCGGCCAACGGGCGCGCCCGCGTGAAGGCGCCCCAGCCGGCGTCGTACACGGCGACGCCACCCGCTGGCAGAGCGGTGACGTTGAGCCCGCTGACGGGCACCTCGCTGGTCGAGCCTGTCGAGGCCGCCCAGGTCACGGAGCCCTCGAGGAAGACCTGCGCGAGCCGCCCGGCGCCGTCGGACCCGAACACCACGGAGCGCTCCCGGCCGGGTGACGCGGACTTGACCAGCGTGCCGCCGTCGACAGCCGCGCCGAGCGCCGCGCCAGAGTTGTTGATGTCGAAGTAGTCGCCGTTCACCGCGGCGATCGCGCCGCGGGAGGCGGCCATCTCGGAGACGGTCGCATTGCCGGCCACGTGGTCCGGGCCGACGTAGCCGACCTGTACCTTCCCTGGCCGTGCCGCCGCGCCTCCTGACGAGCCGAGGTCCGCGACCAGGACCTCGCCGCTCAGCCAGCCGTCCGCACTCATCCGCGCGAACCGCGTGAGCTCCAGGCCGGGTGCGATGCGCTGTTCGTCCCGGCGCGTGACGATGGCACTACCGTCGTCATCGAGGGGAAGATGGGTGACATCTTGCGAAATTTCGACGGCCCTGCCGGAGTGCAGCGGACTCTTCGCAAACGGTGTCGGAGCCGTCAGCGCGATGCTGCTGCGGGGTACGTCCTCCGGTCCGGGAACGGGTGCGGCCGCTGCACCGACTGCTGGCGCGACCAGGAGGGTTGCGGTGATTCCGCAGGTCAGCGCGTTGGTCAAGGATCTGCGCGGCATCATCGCCGACACCGCGGGCATCACTCGTCGCATGCTCGTTCCTTCTGGGGAGTCGGGGGAAGCGTTCCGCGGCAGCGTTGCGCGGCGAGGTTATGACCCGGCGGCGGGGGTGTGAATAGTGAAGGAACCGTAATGGTGTTCGCTGAGCGCGAAACATGGGCGAGTTCTGGTGACACTACGATGCGTTCGTGGCAAACACGTCCCCCGCCTTCGACCAGCGACCCGCCCGTGTGCGCACGGACTGGGGTATCTCCGGCGCCCTCGCCCTGACCGCTACGGATGCGCGCTCGTCGCTCGTGGTCGTCGTGGACGTGCTCACCTTCTCCACCACGGTCACCGTCGCGTGCGAGCAGGGCGCCGGCGTGTATCCGTTCCCGTACCACGACCCCGCCGGGGCTGCCCGGCTCGCGCGCACGATGCGCGCAGCCCTCGCCGGCCCGCGGTGGGAGGACGGCATCAGCATCTCCCCCGCGTCGCTGCAGGACCTCGACGCCGAGCGTCTCGTCATCCCGTCGCCCAGCGCGGCCCAGATCTGCCACACCATCGCCAACCGGGGTGCCCTCATCGTCGCGGGCAGCCTGCGCAACGCGAAGGCCGTGGCCGGCCTCGCGGCGGCACACCTGGACGCGTCCGACACGCACGACGTCGTGCTCGTCCCCGTCGGCGAGCGGTGGCCCGACGACACGCTGCGCCCCGCGCTCGAGGACTACCTCGGCGTCGGAGCCATCGCGACGCGGCTCACCGCGATGCTGCCCCGGGTCAGCATCTCGCCCGAGACCGCCGCGACCGTCACCCTCTGGAAGGGCACCAACGACACCATGGACACGGTGGGCGGCACCGCGAGCGGTCGCGAGCTGCTCGACTCCGGGTTCGCCGACGACGTCACGATCGCCACCGAGGTGGACGCCACCGACGTGGTGCCCGTACTGATGGACGGCGCGTTCGTGCCCCTCGGGCACCGCGTCGCCGCGGCCCGCAACCGCAGGGGCGTCTCGGCCGGCGTGCACTGACACGTCCTGTCCCGCTCGGGTTCTCTACCTCGGAGCGAGGTGTCCGGCGAGGGCGGCCACGATCTGGACGTCACCGTCCAGCCACGGGACGTCGTCCAGCTCGGCCGCCGTCAGCCAGCGCAGCTCGTCGTGGTCCTCCAGCGGTTCGGGCGGGCCCTGCTGCAGCCGCGTGAACCACACGCGCATCCGGTGCTTGGTGGTGATCGGCCACGCGCCGCCGTCGGGCCCTGGTAGCTCGGCACCGACGGCCACCGTCACGCCCAGCTCTTCGACGAGCTCACGACGCAGCGCTGCCAGATGTTCCTCGCCCGCCTCCACCTTGCCGCCCGGGAACTCCCAGCGACCGGCGAGCGCCGCCGGGGCCGAGCGGCGGGCGGCGAGCAGCCGGGTGGGGTGGTCCAGGTCGTCCACGATCGCGGCGGCGACCACGTCGATGAGGGTCTCCTGCATGGCGAGCAGTCTTTCACCCGGCACCGGAAAGCCGTGGACCGACACAGGACGACGACGGCACCTCTGGGGATGGGCGCCGTCGTCGTGGACCTGTGAGTGTGTCAGTCAGCGATCTGGAACTCGTTCGCCTTGGCAATCGCCTCCGCACGCGAGGACACGCCGAGCTTGCGGTAGACACTACGGACCTGTGTCTTCACCGTGTTACGGGTGACATACAGGCGACGAGCAATCTGCTCGAGCGTGGCGTCCTCGGTGAGGTTCGCCAGGATTACCCGCTCACGGCGGGTGAGGCTGGGCACACGGTGGTCAAGGGTCATCACAGTCATGATCGGTTTCCTCCACACAGCGGCCGGTTCTGGGGTTCCGGCCTACGGTTGCTGCTACGAGGTAAAGCGCTCCGCACGGAGTTCATGACGCGGTTCTGGGCGAACTCTTCGACTGTTACCTTACCGAGATCAAACCGCCCCCCAGATGGGTACAAAGGAGACCTGAGGGGCGGTTCGACGTCCGGCTTGGAAGGTCCGGAGCGGTCAGCTCCCGGTGTGCGCCGCGTACTGGGCCGCGGTGAGCAGCTCACCCGCGCCGGTGACCTCGACCTTGAAGAGCCAGCCCTTGCCGTACGGGTCCTGGTTCACGATCTCCGGGTTGTCCACCGCCTCGGAGTTCACCTCGGTGATGGTGCCGCTCACCGGGGTGTACAGCTCGGAGACGGACTTGGTGGACTCGATCTCGCCCACCACGGCGCCCGCCTCGACGGTAGCGCCGACGTCGGGGAGCTCGAGGTAGACCACGTCACCGAGCGCTTCGGCCGCGACGTCGGTCACCCCGATGACGGCGGGTGTGGACTCCTCGAGCCATTCGTGCTCGGTGGTGTACTTGAGGTTCTCGGGAAAGTCGGCCATGACAGCTCCTTGCACGATTCGGGTCGGGGGTACCGGCGGTCGAGCCGCCGTTCGTTCAGTTCTGAGGACGACGGTAGAACGGCATGGGCACCACCACGAATGGTTCGGCCCGCCCGCGGACGTCGACCGCGAGCTCCGAGCCCTCCGCCGACACCTCGGGTGTCACGTATGCCATCGCGATCGGGTACCCGAGCGTGGGCGACGGCGCGCCAGAGGTCACCCGGCCGACGACCGTTCCCGGTTCGGTGCCGGTACCCCGACGCACGACCTCGTAGTCCGCGCGCGCGGGGCGTCGGCCCTCGCCGCGCAGGCCCACGAGCACCCGCGCGGGCGGTGAGGTCTTGCGTGCGGCCAGGGCGTCCCGGCCGACGAAGGGGAGCGGCGTGCCGTCGTCCGACACCTTGTCGAGGCGCACCACGCGCCCCATCCCCGCCTCGAAGGGCGTGGTCGTGGTGTCGAGCTCGTGCCCGTAGAGGGGCATGCCGGCCTCGAGACGCAGCGAGTCGCGCGCCGAGAGGCCCGCCGGGACGAGGCCCAGCGGCGCACCGGCCGCGAGCAGGGCGCGCCACAGCGCGACGGCCTGCTCCGCCGGGACCCAGATCTCGAAGCCGTCCTCGCCCGTGTAGCCGGTGCGGCCCACCAGCACGGGCTCGCCCTCGAAGCGCATGCGCAGGCAGGCGTAGTACTTGAGGTCGGCGAACGCGGTGCCGCCCGAGATCTCGGCGTCCTCCACGAGGCCGGTGGTGGCACGCATGATCTCGGCGGCCCGTGGACCCTGCACGGCGATCAGTGCATGACCGGCCTGGACGTCCTTGAGCACCACGTCGAAGCCGGCAGTGCGCTCCTGGAGCTTCCCGAGGACGAGCTCCGCGTTGGCGGCGTTCGCGATGACCGAGTACTCCTCGGCGGCGAGGCGGTAGACGATCAGGTCGTCCAGCACGCTGCCGTCCTCGGCGCAGATCATCGAGTAGCGCGCGCCCATCTCGCGGACCTTCGAGATGTACCCGACGAGCGCGTGGTCGAGGAACGCGGCGGCGCCGGGCCCGGTCACCTTGATGTTGCCCATGTGCGACAGGTCGAACAGGCCGGCGGCCTCGCGCACCGCTCGGTGCTCGGCCAGGTCGGACGTGTACCGCAGCGGCATGAGCCAGCCGCCGAACGGCGTCATCGAGGCGCCGAGCCCCACGTGCTCGAGGTGAAGCGGGGTCGTCTTGTCGGTCACAAGCTCTCCTTGGTTGTGAGCGTGATCTTTGCGACTATCTGTCCGTTTTGGGCGCAACGGTCGCGCTCACAGCACAATGGGGTCACTCGGCGTAGGCCTCTACCGGCGGGCAGGAGCACACCAGGTTGCGGTCGCCCTTGGCGCCGTCGATGCGACGCACCGGCGGCCAGTACTTGTTCGCACGGAGCGACGCGACGGGGAACGCGGCCAGCTCGCGCGGGTACGGCTTGTCCCACTTGTCCGTCATCAGGGACGCCGCCGTGTGCGGTGCCCCGCGCAGCGGCGAGTCCTCGGCGCTCCAGCGGCCCGCGGCGACGGCGTCGATCTCGCCGCGGATGGCGATCATCGCGGTGATGAACCGGTCGAGCTCCGCCAGGTCCTCCGACTCCGTCGGCTCCACCATGAGTGTGCCCGGCACCGGGAACGCGAGGGTCGGCGCGTGGAAGCCGTAGTCCATGAGCCGCTTCGAGACGTCCTCCGCGGTCACCCCCGTCTCCGCGGTGATCTTGCGGAGGTCGAGGATGCACTCGTGCGCCACCAGCCCGTTCGGGCCGGTGTACAGCACGGGGAAGTACGGGTCGAGGCGCGAGGCCACGTAGTTCGCCGTCAGGACGGCGGTCTTGGTCGCCTCGGTCAGCCCGTCCGGTCCCATGAGCGCGACATAGGCGTACGAGATCGGGAGGATTCCGGCGGAGCCGTACCGCGTGGAGGACACGGGGATGCCCGCCACACCGTCGGCGCCGCTGGTCGAGCCTGTCGAGACCCCCGGCGTCGGGTCGCCCGGCAGGAACGGCACGAGGTGCTCGGCCACGGCGACCGGGCCAACACCCGGGCCGCCGCCACCGTGCGGGATGCAGAACGTCTTGTGCAGGTTCAGGTGCGAGACGTCGCCGCCGAACTCGCCCGGCCGCGCCAGTCCCACGAGCGCGTTCAGGTTCGCGCCGTCGATGTAGACCTGGCCGCCGGCGTCGTGCACCAGGTCGCAGACCTCGCGCACGTGCTCCTCGTACACGCCGTGCGTGGACGGGTAGGTGATCATGATCCCCGCGACCTGCGGCCCGTGCTTCTCGAGCTTGGCACGCAGGTCGTCCAGCAGGATCTCGCCGTCGTCCGCCGTCGCCACCACCACGACCCGCAGGCCCGCGAGCGCCGCCGACGCCGCGTTCGTGCCGTGCGCCGACGCCGGGATCAGCACGATGTCCCGACCCTCGTCGCCGCGCGACGCGTGATACCCCTTGATCGCGAGCAGGCCGGCGAACTCACCCTGGCTGCCCGCGTTGGGCTGGAGGGAGACTGCCGCGTAGCCGGTGATCTCGGCCAGCTGCCGCTCCAGCGCGGTGACCAGCTCCGTGTAGCCCTGCGTCTGGTCGACGGGGGCGTACGGGTGGATGTCCGCGAAGCCGGGCCAGGAGATGGCTTCCATCTCGGCGGTGGCGTTGAGCTTCATGGTGCAGGAGCCCAGCGGGATCATGGTGCGGTCCAGCGCGAGGTCCTTGTCGGAGAGCTTGCGCAGGTAACGGAGCATGCTGGTCTCGGAGCGGTGCTGGCGGAAGATCGGGTGGGTGAGGTAGTTCGTTTCTCGCTTCAGTCCGGCGGGGAAGTCGGCGAACGCTCGCGCGGGAGCGTTCACGGGCGCCAGGGCGCCCTCCACTTCGGGAACAGATACTCCCGCGCGAGCGTTCGCCGACTTCCCCGCCTCTGCGTTCGGCTCCAGACCCAGGGTGGTGAGGAGGGTGGTGGCGACCGTCTCGATATCCGACTGCGTGGTCGTCTCGTCGAGGCTGATCTGGAGGTGGTCGGCGTCCGGGACGTAGAGGTTGTAGCCCGCCTCGGCTGCCGCGGCCGCTGCTTCCTTCGCCTTGCCGGGAACGTTCAGGCGGATCGTGTCGAAGAAGGTGTCGTGCTCGACCGTGACACCCGCCGTCGTCAGGGCTCCGGCCAGGTCTGCCGCGTGCTGGTGGACGCGCTGGGCAATCGCCTTGAGGCCCTCCGGGCCGTGGTAGACCGCGTACATGCTGGCCACGATGGCCAGCAGGGCCTGGGCCGTGCAGATGTTGCTCGTGGCCTTCTCACGGCGGATGTGCTGCTCGCGGGTGGCCAGCGCCAGGCGGTAGCCGGAGGCGCCGTCGACGTCGATCGAGACGCCGACCAGGCGGCCGGGCAGCTGGCGCTCCAGGCCCTTCCTGACCGCCATGTAGGCGGCGTGCGGACCGCCGTAGAACAGGGGGACGCCGAACCGCTGCGCGGAGCCGACCGAGATGTCGGCGCCCAGCTCGCCCGGGCTGGCCAGGAGCGTGAGGGCGAGCAGGTCGGTGGCCACCGTGACGAGCGCGCCGGCTTCCTTGGCCTCCGCGATCACACCGCGCGCGTCGATCACCCGGCCCGACGCACCGGCCTGCTGCACCACGAGGCCGACCAGGGGGCCGGCGGGTAGCTCGGAAGGCAGGCCTGCCTGGAGGCCGTCGCTGAGGTCGGCCACCACCACCGGGAGGCCGATCGCCTCGGCGCGGCCCCGCGCGACGGCGAGCGACTGCCCGAACAGGTCGGCGTCCAGGACGACGTACCCCTCCTTCGCCTTCGACCCGCGCCACATCAGGGCGACGGCCTCGGCGACGGCGCTAGCCTCGTCGAGCAGCGAGGCGTTGGCGATCTCGAGCCCGGTGAGGTCCTCGACGGCGGTCTGGAAGTTGAGGAGCGCCTCGAGCCGGCCCTGGCTGATCTCCGGCTGGTACGGCGTGTAGGCCGTGTACCAGGCGGGCGACTCGAGCACGTTGCGGCGGATGACGGCGGGGGTGTGCGTGCCGTAGAAGCCCTGACCGATCATCTGGGTCTTGACCTGGTTCTTGCCCGCGAGCTCACGCAGGTGGGCGAGAACCTCGGGCTCCGTGCGGGCGGCCGGCAGGTTCAGCGGCGCCTGGCTGCGGATCGCTTTCGGGACCGCCCGGTCGACCAGGGTGTCCATGGTGTCGATGCCCAGCTGGTCCAGCATGGTGCTGACCTCGCGGCCGCGCGGGCCGAGATGCCGGTCGGCAAAGACGTCGGGATTGTGGGGCGTGCTCACGGCGGGCTCCTGGCTGTCCGAGGGCGTGGGGACGACTGCGGTCCCTCCCCGCTCTGTCATCGGACGCCCTGCCCGCTCGCGGGCGTGCGTCTACCTGAGAGTTTTGCCGGTCCGCCGTGACCCTGCCGGAGGACCGGAGAGGATCGGGACGCGCCGACTTGCACCGTCGGTGGAGCCTCCGCACCCGGTGCCCGACCCTTCGACAGGCTCGGAGCACAGCGGCGGCGGCTCGCTTTCCAGAGTTGCCTCGCTGTGACGGTACGGGGGCCTGAGAGATTCCCGGGGAGGAAATTGCTCCTTCGGCGCCGGTGTTCCCGAGGCGCTCCGCCGACGGCGGTGGTGCGCGCCCGGCCGGACTCTCCCGTCACGGCTGATGGCGGCACGGTCCTGGTGATCGAGCTGCCGACACCCGGGACCGTTGAAGATCTTCAGTTATGCGCACATCGTAGCCGCGCGTGCGCTGCCCTGAAGCAACCCCCTGCGCCGCCGGAAGCTCAGGCCGGCTTCGCCCCGTACACCACAAGACCACGGCGATGACGATATTGGCGTCAACGACGATGCCTTGGCTCACTCCGGCCATCCGTCACGTACCTCGTCGAGGTACCCGTCCGGGTAGTAACCGGCGAACTGGGAGAGCTCATCGAGCGCCGCCATCCACTCGTGTCGCGAGCTCTCGATCTCACGAGCATGCTCGACCACCATGTAGCCCCGCACGACGACTAGCCCAGGTCGATGTCGCGGGCCGCCGCGACCATCTCGTCCACGACCGCCCGCACCGCCGGCCCGGGCTCGTGCCGGTTCTTGCGGTGCCGTACCACCATGCGCCGCGAGCCGAGACCGGCCAGCGCGACCACGGCGACACCTTCGGGCACCTCTTGCTGCAGAGCCAGTGCGGGCAGCATCGCGATCCCCTGGCCGGCAGCGACGAGCGAGATGGCGGTGTCGAAGTCGTTGTAGGCGTGTCTCATGTCGAAGGCCGTGCCGAGCTGAGCGGCGAGGCGCCCGACAGCGCGAGCCGCAGCCGAGCCGGCCTGCGGGCCCACCCACATGAGCCCGGCAAGGTCGTCGATGCGTTCGGGTTCGGGCAGGCTCGTCGGGACCACGATGCGCCACGGCTCGTCGAGCAGCGGGACGTCGTGCGCGCCGCGCGGAGCCGGGGCGTCGACCTCGACGTCGCGCTCCAGCACTATCGCGTCCAGGTCGCCGGCACGCAGGCGACGGGTCGCCTCCGGCGGGTCGTACTCCTGCACGTCCACCTCGATGTGGGGGTGCCGCTCGGCGAGCGAGACGAGCATCGGCGCCACGACCGTACGGATGGCGGTCTGGATCGACCCGACCGAAACCCGCCCCGTGAGTTCACCGCCCAGGGCGGCAACGGCTTGACGCGCCTGGACCAGCTCCGCCTCGATGCTCTCGGCCGCGTCGGCGAGCACCCGGCCGGCCGGCGTGAGAGTCACTCCGCGAGGACCGCGGTCCAGCACATCGATGCCCTCTTCGGCCTCCAGACGAGCGATCTGCTGCGAGACCGCCGAGGGCGTCACATGCAGTAGATCTGCCGCTGCGAGCACTCCACCGGCGCGGTGCACGGCGAGGAGAAAAGCGAGTCTGCGCGGATCGGTGGGCATGTAGCAATGCTACATGCCGGAGTCACAAACATTCGATTGTGCTGAACGCGATTCTGGCTCATGCTTGACCTTGGCGGCGGTCGGAGCGAACTCTCCCGACCTGAAGCCCACACCCCCACATGGATTCCGACCTGGTCTCCACCCGCATCCTCGAATCGTTTCGATCCGTCTTTTTCCACAGGAGTATTGCCATGACCCTCATGATGGTCATCACCGTCCTCGGCTGGTTCGGCGCACTCGCCGGAATCGTGGCGTATGCCATGGTCAGCCGCGGTCGCTGGAGCGCCGATTCCCTCGCGTTCCAGGGCACCAACGTGCTGGCGGCGACCATCCTGATGACCGTGGCCGGGGCCAATGGCGCCTGGCCGTCCGCCGCCTCGAACACCGTGGTGATCGTGATCGGCGCGAACGCGCTCTTCACCGTGCTCCGCGGCCGGCTCCGCCGGTCGCAGAACGCGCCGGTGCTGGCGGTCGTCGAGGACGCCGCACAGGACGCGCCGGCACCGGTCGCCGTCGCGCAGCCGGCCGCGCAGCCGGTCGCCGTTGCCCACCGGGCCTACGCCGAGGCAGCCTGACGCGTTGGCACCCGACATCGCCGCGCTCACGGAAGCCCGGGACCGCGCTGTGACACTCGGTGCGACCCTGCGCCTCGACCGCTCCGACGACCCGGACGAGCCGCTCTACGCCCTGGCAGACCCCATGGGTCACACGTTCTGCATCTTCGTCGCCTGACGGCCAGAGCTCGCTATCTCTCTGGCGGGGCGGCCCTCAGGTCCACGACCAGCGCCCGGTGGTCCGAGACTCCGGTGTCGACCGCTCGGCCCTCGGCGTCGGGTGCCGCGCCGCCGTCCAGGAGGATGTGGTCGATCTGGAACCGCGGGTCGTGTCGGGGAAAGGTGTCCCCCGTCGCGAGGGCGTGCCATCCGGTGCGGTCGGCCGGCACAGGACCGCGCAGGTTGAAGTCGCCCAGCAGGACCAGTGGCCGGGGTAGCCCCGCGAGCCGACGTCGCAGGTGGTCCACCTGCCGTTCCGCGTGCCGTTCCCCCGGCGTGCCGCTGCGGTAACCCGCAGCCCGCCGAGCCAGGCCCGTCACCCGGGTCGCAGCGGGGAACCGGTAGACGCTGAGATGGGTGCACACGATGGTGAGCGGGCCCGACGGCGCATCGACCTGCGCCGCGAGCGCCACGCGCGGCTCGTCCGTGCCGAGCTGGACCCTGCCCCAGACCCACGGGGTGGCGGGCGGCAGCAGCACCGTGTGCCAGCTCCGCACGGGATAGCGGGAGAGCAGTGCTATGCCGTAGCCGGGAGCACCGGGCCGTTCCCCCCGGCGGGCGCGCCGTCGGACGCCGGGGTAGCGGAACGGACCGGCGAGCGCGGGCTGGAACCGGTGGTCGGCCGCGCCCATGGCCTCGGCACAGATCCGTGCCTGGTCCACTCCCCCGGACCGTGCCTGCCCGCGGTCGACCTCCTGCAGCCCGACCACGTCGGCGTCGAGCGCCGCGACCGCGTGGGCCAGGCGGCGGTTGTCGACGTGACCGTCAGGGCCGAGGCCGTGCTGGACGTTGAACGTGGCGATGCGCACGTGCTGATCTTGGGCCCAACGGGGCCGGGACCGCGACCGCACGGAGACATGTTGCCGCGTGGCGGTCCGGCTCGATGGTCAGGCGTCAGGCGTCAGGCGTCAGGCGTCAGGCGATTCAACAGGGTTGTCCAAGAACTTGTCGATCGCCTCACGCGTCGGGAACGCCGTCACGTCCGGTCCGGAGAACAGGTGCACGAGCGTCTGGGCGATGTCCCGGACCGGGACGTTGGCCAGGTTCGAGGCCTGCCGCAGCAGATCGAACGCCGGCTCCTCTTCGGTGCTGTAGACCACCATGAGCACGCCCTTGGCCTGTTCGATCACCGCCCGTCGCTCCGCCGACGCCTGGATCGAGGCCGTCGCATCTCGCGCAGCCGCCTCCCGGTGGGACTCGGTGACGTCGATGAAGTAGCCGAACAGCTCGGTCACTCTCCCGGTCGCGGGGTCGCGCCGTCCCTGGCCCGTGACGGCCAGCGTGCGCGTCATCCCGTGGGCGTTGCGGATCCGGTGCACCGAGCTGAACGGCTGCCCGGTCTCGGCGGCACGGCGTAGGAGCCCGTCCACCCGCGCCCGGTCGTCCGGGTGCTTGTGGGACAGCATGAGCGGCGTGGTCGGCACGATCTGTCCCGGGTCGAACCCATGCATCACGTAGACCTCGTCCGACCATGCCCACTCACCCGTCGCCAGGTCGAGCCGATACCGGCCGACGGGCGGTCGGGCGCCTCCGGCGAGCACTTCCTCGAGCGTTTCGTCGAGCGGGGGCTCGCTAGGCGTGGTTGGGGAGGTCACGAGGCTCCTTCCAGGACTGACACAGAACCGCTGCTCCGACAGTACGGGATGTGCGACACGTCAGCGCTCGGGCTAGCGTGTTTTTCCAGGGTCGAGGAGAGGCCACCACGCGGGTCGGACACGTCATACGACGATGGAGGACAGCATGAGCCAGAACCAGCCCTTCCCACCGCAGCAGCAGAACCCGCCCGGATCGACCGATCAGATGATCCCGACTCCGGACCATGGCGAGGCCAGCTACGTCGGCAGCGAGAAGCTCGTCGGCTACAAGGCCCTGGTCACCGGTGGTGATTCCGGCATCGGACGTGCGGTGGCCATCGCGTTCGCCCGCGAGGGGGCCGACGTCGCCATCTCGCACCTCCCCGAGGAGGAGAAGGACGCGAGGACGACGGCGGAGTGGGTCCGCAAGGCGGGCCGCAAGTGCACGCTGCTCCCCGGGGACCTCCGGGACGAGGCGACCGCGCGCGGCGTCGCCCACCGGGCTGCGGGCGAGCTGGGCGGCCTCGACGTGCTGGTGAACAACGCGGGCTATCAGATGGCGCGCAGAGGCTCCGTCGAGGACATCACGACCGACGAGCTGGACCGCGTGCTCAAGACCAACCTGTACGCGCTGTTCTGGGTGACCCAGTCAGCGCTCTCGCACCTCGGCGAGGGCGCTGCTGTCATCAACAACTCCTCGATCCAGGCGTACCAGCCGTCGACCTCGCTGCTGGACTACGCGGCGACGAAGGCTGCCATCAACAACGTCACGGTGAACCTCGCCGCTGAGCTGGGACCGCGTGGGATCCGGGTGAACGCCGTGGCTCCCGGGCCGATCTGGACGCCGTTGCAGCCGGCCACCCAGCCGGAGGAGAAGATCGCGTCGTTCGGCTCGGACACGCCCTTGGGCCGTGCGGGGCAGCCCGCCGAGGTAGCACCGGCGTTCGTGTTCCTCGCGTCCCCCGTGACGGCGTCGTACGTCTCCGGGACGGTGCTCGGTGTGACCGGCGGCAAGCCGGTGTTCTGACGGCGGGGCCGCCGGGCGCTCAGCCGTTCCCGGCGCCCGCCGGCTCCAGGATCTCCACGGTCCCGTGCGCGCCGTCGACCCGGAGCAGGTCGCCCGTGCGCAACCGCATCGTCGCGTTGCCGCACCCCACCACCGCGGGGATGCCCAGCTCACGAGCGACGATCGCGGCGTGCGAGAGCGGTGCGCCCACGTCCGTCACGACGGCGGCCGCGCGCGGGAAGAGCGGGGTCCAGCCCACGTTGGTGACCGAGGTGACCAGCACCTCGCCGGGCCGCAACGCGTCGCCGTCGTCCACCGTGCCGACCACCCGTGCGACGCCCTCGACCACTCCTGCCGCACCCGGGAAGCCCCGGACCTCGTCGCCGGCCTCGACCGCAAGGCCGTGCTCGTCGAACACGTCGGTACGGCGCGCGGGGTCCGACGCCCACCAGACCGGGTCGAACCGGCCGCGGATCACCGCCGGGTAGGCGGGCAGGTCGCGGTACTGCTCGTAGGTCGCGCGCCGGATCGCGATGCGCCCGCGCGGCACCTCGGCTCCGTCGAGCACGCCGACCAGCTCGTCGCTGTCCAGGTAGATGACGTCGTCGCCCAGCCCGGTGAGCTCGCCGGCCCGCAGCGCGAAAGTACGGAGCGCCCAGAACGTACGGACCACCTCGGACCGTGCGCTCTCGCGGTCGCGCGCGGTCCTGGACCAGCGGGCGAGCCGACGCCGCAGCGCCGCCGCCTTGCGCGGTGACCGCTCGTCGAGGCGCGCCCATGCGGCAGCCCGGACCTCGGCCTGCCGCGCCAGCAGGGTGTCGACGTCCGTCGCGGTCAGGCCGGCGAGCTGCCGGTCCAGCCAGCCCGGCTGCTCGGCGGGGCGGGGTTCCGAGACCTCGAACTCGTCCGCGCTGCGATGCCCGTACCGGCGCACGTAGGTCTCGCGGTCGATGTTGCCGCGGGCCACCTCACGCAGGCCGACCAGCGGCCCCATGCTGGCGAGACCCTGGCCCCCGGCGGACAGACCCGACGTCAGCGCCTCGGCATCGGCGTCGCCGAGCTTCTCCCGCAGGTCGCGGCGGAGCCTGAGCAACGCGTTGCCGTCCTGCTTGCCGGCGCCGCGCAGCATCCGGGAGCTCTCCACCAGGTACGGGGCGAGCTCCTCGCGCCAGAAGGCTGCCAGCTCCCCCACGTCGTCGATACGGGCGACGCGCTCGCGCAGCTCGGTGCCGCGCCCCTCGGCCGTCGCCAGGTAGCCCGGCAGGGCCCGCAGGTCGGCGGCGAGCGCCTTCTGGTTGGCCCGGACCGCCGGGACGAGCATCTTGATCAGCGCCCAGCGCCCGATGGGGATGACGGGGATGTCGACGTGGCCGGGGAGCTGACCGAAGACCTCGCGCTGCGCGGCGTCCGACATCTCGGTCATGCCGAGGGCGCGGCCGACCGTCTCCGTCACACTGAGGTTCATGTAGAAGCGGCCGCCGATGGTGCCGTACACCGGGTGTCCGAGCTCGGCCGAGGCCATGGCATTGGCCATGAAGATCTGCACGAGCGACCAGGTCAGCGGCGTCATCACGCTCGGCAGCGCCTCGCCGAGGTTGGCGTTCGTCCACAGGTAGTCGCCGCGCAGGCTGTCGTTCCAGACCTCGGTGACGGCACGTCGGCCGGCGGCGCCCGTGACGGGCCGTGCCTGGAGGATGAACGGTGACCCGTCGCGCAGCGCCCACTCGACGTCCATGGCGACCGCGTACAGCTCCTCGATGCGGGTCCCGAGCGTCGCGAGCCGGGCTGCCTGCTCTTCGGTGAGCGCCGGGCGGTCCCGCAGCTCGGTGGGCACCGGTTCGTTCCGGGTGCCGTCAGCCGTCCGTACGGTCCGCACCTCCTTGGTGCTCACGCCGGCGTCGACCGCGCCGCCGACGCGGGCCACCAGGTAGGTGTCCGGCGTGACCTGCCCCCCGACGACGGCCTCCCCCAGGCCCCACGCCGCGTTGATGAGCACCCGGTCGCGGGAGCCTGTCATCGGGTCGACCGTGAACAGGATGCCCGCGGCGTCGGCGTCGACGAGGTGCTGGACCACCACGGCGAGGGTCACGTCGGAGGCGGGGATGCCGTGCCTGGCCCGGTAGCCGATGGCACGCGCCGTCCACAGGGAGCCCCAGCAGTCCCGGACGGCGCACAGCAGGGCGTCCGCGCCACGGATGTTGAGGAAGGAGTCCTGCTGGCCGGCGAACGACATTCCGGGCAGGTCCTCGGCGGTGGCCGAGGACCGCACGGCGACCGGCGAGTCGGCCGGATCGCCTGCGGTGCGCAGCCGCGAGTACCCGGCCCGGACGGCGTCGGCCACCGCTGCCGGGACCTCCAGGGCCGCGAACACCTCGGCGATGCGGGCCGCGGCGGCCTCGTGGGTCTCGGGTCGGTCCGGGGCCACCGTCCCCATCGCGTCGATGATCGCGCGCTGCGGGGCGCCCACGACCGCCGCCCGGTACGCGCCCGTGGTGACGTGGAAGCCGCCGGGGACCGGCAGTCCCGCGGCTGCCAACCGGGCCAGGGACGAGCCCTTGCCTCCGGTCAGCTCCAACTGGACCGCCGCCGGGTCCGCGAGGTCCAGCACGAACGGCTGATCGATCTCACTGGTCATGGGGTTCGTCCTTCTCCGGCCGGAGGTCGTCGCCGAGCGACTCGCGCAGCTTGGCCCGCGCGATCTCGTAGGCGCGGTCGACGTACTCGTAGGTCGCGGTGGCGCAGGCGGCGAGTGCCGCCGCCGACGGCGTCCGATCCGTCACGAGGAGACGCTCGAACGCGTCGTCGAGCAGCTCGCCCTGGCGCCCGTCCGGGACCCGAAAAGCCTGCGGCAGCATCCGCGTGGTCGCGACCGACCCGTACAGGACGGTGGCGAGGAGGGTCAGGTGGTCCTGTGCGGACAGGTCGGCACGCGCCATCCCGTGCTCACGGAGCCGGTCCAGGTACTTCTGGAACGGCTCGACGATCTCGCCGGCGGTACCGCTGGTCCGTCTGCGTTGCACGAGCTTGCCCAGCACCTCGGAGTCCTGAGTCAGCGCCGCCTGGATCAGCGGGCGCCGGTCGATCTCGCGTGCAAGGTGGCTGAACAGTCCCGGGAGGGTCGCTGCGGCCGGATCCTCCCGGAGCTGGCGGCGCACCGCGCTGACCATGTCCGCGCGGTCCCACCGCAGGAGCGCGGCGAACAGCTCTTCCCGGCTGCTCCAGTGCAGGTAGATGGTCCCCTTCGCGACACCGGCGCGGCGGGCGACGTCGTCGATCGTCACCTTGTCGTAGCCCCAGCGCAGGACGAGCTCGCTCGCGGCGTCGAGGATCCGCTCGGCACGCTCGATCCGCCGTCGGGTGGTCCCGTGCCTGCGGGTGGTGGCTGCGCTCATGTGTCGCCTCCGTCGGGCTCTCGTGAACAGGTGACCAGATTCGTCTATCTGGTCAGATTTTGAGGTTAGCCCCGTCCGCCGGCGCGGTCAACCGCCCTGGCCGAGCCGTTCACCTGCGGATTCGGATTGCTCCCCGACGTGCGAAAAGGTCCGCCTCGACCATGCGGTTCAGCATGCTTTCTCGCGAGAATGCATGCCAGATCGCATGGTGGAGGCGGACCTTCGTGGCAGGGCCAGCCTTCCGTGATTTGGACCGCATTCTGCGACGCCGCCTGCGGGCTCTTGCTCCGACCACCCGCGACGTCCGAATCACGCCACAATGGGACCGTGGAAACCGATGGACGCAGTGAGTCACCCGCCGAACGCGCCGACCGCAACTGGAACGAGCTCCTCCAGGAGCTCCGTGTCATGCAGACCGGTGTGCAGATCCTCACGGGGTTCCTGCTCACGCTGCCGTTCCAGGCACGGTTCGCCGATCTCGACAGCTACCAGCGCATCGTCTACCTGGTTCTGGTCGTGACGTCGGTGACGGCCACCGCGCTCATCGTGGCGCCGGTGAGCGTGCACCGGTCCCTGTTCCGCAAGCAGATGAAGGCCCACGTCGTCACCCTTGGCGACCGGCTCACCCGCGTAGCCCTCGGGGTGCTCGGGCTGGTGATCACCGGCGCGACGTTGCTCGTCTTCGACGTCGTCGTGGGGCGGACCGAGGGGATAGTGGTCAGCTCCTGCGTCCTCGTGCTGCTGGCGGTCGTGTGGGTGGTGCTCCCCGAGGTGCTGCGCCGCCGCAGCTGACCGGCGGCCGGCGACGATCAGAGCGTCTCGTGCCAGGCCACCATCCGGTCGACCGCACGCGACACCGTGTCCAGGGAGGACGCGAACGACAGCCGCACCCACTCGTGCCCGTGCACCCCGTCGAAGTCGGTGCCAGGGGTGATCGCCACGTCGGCCTCGGCGAGGAGCCGCGCGCAGTACGTGACGGAGTCCAGTCCGAACGCCGAGATGTTCCCGTACAGGTAGAACGCGCCGTCGGCCGGTGCGACGGGGCGCCAGCCGAGCTCACCGAGCCGCTCCAGGAGCAGGGTGCGCGACGCCGCGTACCGGGCCACGTTCTCCGCCGCCGCCGCGTAACCCTCCGGTGTGAACGCGGCGATGCCCGCGTGCTGCGCGAGGGCAGGCGGCGAGAGCGCCACGTTGCCCGCGAGGGCATCGACCGGCGCGGCCAGCTCGTCCGGCAGCACCAGCCAGCCGAGCCGCCAGCCGGTCATCGCCCAGTACTTCGAGAACGAGTTCACGACGACGGCGCCCTGGCCGAGGAACGTCGCGGCCGTCGCCTGCGCCACCTCGTCCGAGTACGCGATGCCGTGGTAGATCTCGTCGCTGATCAGGCGCACCTCGTGGTCCGCACACCATGCGGCGATCGCGGCCAGCTCGGCCGGCGTGATCATCGTGCCGGTCGGGTTCGCGGGCGAGGCGACCATGACGCCGTCGAGCCCTCCGCCGTAGTACGCCTCGTTGAGCTGCGACACCGTGGGCTGATAGCGGGTCTCCGGGCCGCAGTCGAGCTCGATGACCTCGCAGCCCAGTGCCGACAAGATGTTCTTGTAGGCGGGATAGCCGGGCCGGGCGAGGGCCACCCGGTCACCGACGTCGAACGACGCGAGGAAGGCGAGCACGAACCCGCCGCTCGAGCCCGTGGTGACGGCGATGCGCGCCGGGTCGACGTCGACGTCGTACCAGCGCTTGTAGTGGCCGGCGATCTCGGCGCGCAGCGCGGGAACGCCCATCGCCTCGGTGTAGCCGAGGGTGCCGTCACGGAGCAGCGCGATGGCCCGCTCGCGCACCACCTCGGACGCGCCGGTCGACGGCTCCCCCGCGCAGAGGTTGAGCACGTCCGCCCCGGTGGCGCGGCGCGCGTTCGCGGCGGCGAGCACCTCCATGACGGCGAACGGGGGCACGAGAGACCGACGAGAGACCTTCATGCGGCCATCATGCCCGCATCCGGTGGGGCCTGCGCCAACGGCCCTTCCGAGCCGCTTGTGAAAGTCGTAACATGGCTCCATGGCGCAGGGATCGCGCGACGACGCAGACAACGACCCGCTCCGCAGGGCCGCGCAGTATCGCGTGGACCGGGAGTCCGACGAGGAGAGCGCCGCGCAGGACGCCGAGCCTGAGAACGCGGAGCCGGAGGACGTCACCGTCCAGCCCTCGACCCGCAGCATGAGCGTCGAGGAACGTTCCCGCTACGTCGACACCGTGGTCGACCAGGCGATGCGCCGCGGCGAGTTCGACAACCTGCCGCTGCAGGGCAAGCCGATCCCTGGCCTGAGCGGCACCCATGACCCCGACTGGTGGCTCAAGGGCCTGATCGAGCGCGAGAACATCACCGGCGTCCTGCCGTCGGCCCAGCTCCGCAAGGACGACGCGGAGCTGGACGCCAAGCTTGATCTCGAGGCGATGGAGGAGCGCGTGCGGGAGATCGTCACGGACTTCAACGCCCGCATCATCGACGCACGGCGCCAGCTCCAGGGCGGCCCACCCGTCGTCACCCCCACGCGGGACGTGGACGAGGAGGTGCGCAGCTGGCGTGCCCGCCGCGCGGAGCGAAGGGCGGCCCGACGGGCGGCAGGCTCCCGCCCGACGCCGGCCACCCGGAGCGAGCCGGCGACGTCAGCGGACCGGCCGTGGTGGAAGTTCTGGTGACGGACCCGCTCCGGGTCAGAACCCGTACGCGGTCACGATGACCACGGCGGTCATCAGCCAGTAGGGCACGGAACCGAGCGTGAACCCCAGTCCGGCTGCCACGGCCAGCCGGCCCCAGCTGGCACCGAACCCGCCGAACAGTGCTCCGGCAGCCATGGCGAGACAGCCCGCGATCGTCACCCCCTCGGCGGTTCCCTGCGAGATCAGCATCCCGAGGATGAACGCAGCGATCCCAGCGGCGGTCTCGCTGCGAGCGAGAAACGGCCCGCCCCGGCGCGCCCGGGGATGGGTCTCCTGGTGCGTTGTCATGGCACATCGCCCCTCGTGCCCGACGTCGGTGTGGGCACCTCTGCTCCAGGATCTCACCATGACCCCATCATCGCCAGATACCCCAGGACCGAGGAATCAGGCGGCTCGGCGCTACGCCTGGCCGAGCACGTAGCCGCGGAACCAGCGACCCGCCTCGCGCCACACGCGCTCGCGTGCGGGCTTCGCGGAGAGTGTCACGTCGTGCAGACCGCCGGCGATGCGCACCAGCGTGGTGAGGGAGCCGACGTCGGGCACCCGGCGGGCGATCCCGACCACGTCCAGCACCGAGTCGGTGCTCTTCATGTCCTCGCTCCACCGCGTCGGGATGGTGCTGCGCGTGCTGAGCAGCACCAGGACGGGCACCTCGATACCGAGACCGCGCGCCACCTGGTCCTGCCCGCGGAAGATCGCCGCGAGCCAGCCCGGCGTGGCGCGCCATCCGGCATCGGGTCGCCAGGCGACGTCGTAGTCCCACTCACCGTCGAACCGTGACGAGATGGAGCGCGCGTACAGACCACGGTCCAGGTTGACGAGCTGGCTGCGCGGCACGAGCGCCGACTGCACCCGGATGCCCGGCTCCATGATCTTGCGCACCGCCTCGCGGGGCTGGAACTCAAGCCACGGCGAGTTCAGCACGAGCCCCGCCACACGTTCCTGGTTGCGCGCCGTCCACAGGCTGACGACGAGACCGCCGGTGGAGTGGCCCATGAGCACGAGCTTGCGCTCGGGTGCTGCGTCGCGGCCGTGCCCCATGGCAGCGAGCGCGGCCTCGATCTCCTCGTCGTAGGTGGTGAGGCTGCGGACATATCCCGGGGTCTGGCCCTCGCGCAGGCTGCGACCGTAACGCCGCAGGTCCAGGGCGTGGAACCGCACTCCCAACGACTCCCAGAAGTCCGCGAGGTGGGTCTGGAAGAAGTAGTCGAGCCAGCCGTGCACGTACAGCAGGTCGATGCCGGGGTCGAGCGCGACGGTCCGCGGCTCGGTGTCCTCCGCCACGCCGTCCACCGGATCGGGGTGCCGGCGCGCCGCACCCCGCAGGTGCAGCCGCCGCCCCAGCTCCGACAGCTCGTCCCAGAGCCGCGCCACCTGCGGGTTCTCGGCGCCCACCCGGTGCAGGCCCCGGCGCGGCTCGTCGCCGTCGGGCTGACCCGCCGAGGGCTCGTCCGGCGCGATCTGTGCGCGCCGCACCAGGGTTGCCACGACCTCTGGCTCGTCCTCGTCAGGTTGCAGGGGCAGCGTCAGGCGTTCGAAGCCCGGCAGCACGTCGGGCTCCCACGCGAGCTCCGGCGTCGTTCCGTCGTCCAGACCCGGGGAGAGGCTCGTCATCTCACCGACGGTAACCGCAGGTGTGCCCACTCCGTCGGATAGTCGTCGAGCCACGCCTCGAGCGACCGCGCCCCCCGCCCCGCCAGCTGCCTCACGTCAGGGCTCACCCCGGTGAGCACGCCCGCCGCGATCGCCTGGCACTGCGTGATCCAGTCCTCGACCTCGGCGGCGGTCGACCGGTAGAACAGCGAGCGTGCCTGGTCGAGGGTCTGCGGTGCGTACCGGATGGTCCGGCCCGTGGCCGTCGACAGCGCCGCGGCCACCTCGTCGAGACTCAGCGCCTCCGGGCCGGTCAGGTGGTAGATCCGGCTTGCGTGGCGGTTCGGGTCCTCGTCCAGGAGGACCGCGGTGGCGACGTCGGCCACGTCGTCGTGCGCCACGGAGGCGACCCGACCGTCTCCCGCCGGCGCGCGAAGCACCATGCCCGGCAAGGACCTGCGCGACTCGTCGTAGACCGCGAAGGTCAGGGTGCGGTGGAACATCGTGATCCGGAGCATCGTCCACGTCAGGTCGGTCCCCCGCAGGTACTCCTCGGTGAGCCAGTCGTCGCGGGCGGCGGACGCCACGGCGTCGGGCCCCGCGCCCACCGACGACACGTAGACCACGTGCCGCACGCCGGCGAGCACCGCCGCGTCGATGACCGCGCGATGCTTGGCCAGCCGTCCGGGGCGCTCCTTGCCCGGAACCAGGAACACGGCGTAGGCGCCGGCGAACGCCCTGGTCAGAGTCCTGGCACCCGGTTCGGCCTGGACGGCGACGATCTCCGTCTCCGGCAGCGACGCGCCGTCGGGCAGCCGGGGTACCACGCCCTGGCCGGTGACCAGCAGGCGCTGGCGACCGCCCGCCGCTGCCACGCGGAAGGCGAGCCTGGATCCCAGGCGACCGTCAGCCCCGGTGAGGACGACCAGCCGGCCGGGCGACGCGGAGGTCATCCCCACACCGTAATCGGCAGACCGTCACTGAGCCGGGCGTGGTGGGGTGAAACGTCCTCCGGCACGTGCCCGAGGACACACCGAGCTCCGCCCGGAGGCGCGGGAAAGCCCGCGGGGCGACTTGTGTCAGCCGTGCTGGACGAGGGCACGGCACCCGCGGGCTCCGGTGGTCGCGAGAATCTCGCCACCTTGTCCCGTTGCGCCTGGCAGATCAGGAAGGCCCCGTGCTGAGCCACCCGACCGGCGTCGGCGCGAAACGCTTGCGCGTCACGCGACTAGCGCGCGACCACCTCATGGGTCCGATGTGAAATCACTGCGTCGGATCACCTCCTTTTCTCATGTGCCCACGAACTTACGCCTCGAGTCGACGGGCGCCCAGGTTTTTTCCTCGCGGCGAAATCAGGCGCAAGGTCGATAGCCTCGAGCACCTGTCGGAGCGACGACTTTTGGGGCGCCGACCCGTCTGCCCTGCATGACGACCATCACCGTCGACTCCTTCACGACGTCGGCAGACGGCACGCGGATCGCGTACGACCTGACCGGACCGACCCCCGGTCTGGCGCCCGCGATAGTGGTGGTCGACGGCGTGCTCGCCCACCGCCTGCCCGTCACGCTCGCCGTGGCGTGCGCACTGGGCGACCGGGCGACGACGCTGCGCTACGACCGGCGCGGCCGCGGCTCCAGCGGCGACACTTCCCCGTACAGCGTGGACCGGGAGATCGACGACATCGCCGCCCTGCTGGAGGTCACGGGTCCGGCTGCCCTGCTCGGTATCTCCTCCGGCGCGTTCCTCGCGCTGCGTGCGGCAGCCGACCTCGGGGCCGACGTCACGGGCGTGCTCTGCTACGAGCCGACGTACGACGTCGCGAGCGGCGAGCCGCCCACCGATCCCCGGATGATCGCCGGGGTCGAGATCTGCGTCGAGGTGGGCGACCCCGGCAGCGCCGTCGAGCTGTTCCTCGACGTGGTCGGCATGCCGTGCGGGCTCCTGCCGCGCATGCGGGAGTCGTCCTCGTGGGCCGGCCTCGAGGCGATCGCCCCGACCATCGCCTACGACGGCCGGATACTCGCCGGTGTCACCCTGGGCCGCCGCGCCCTGATGGGCCTGTGGCACCAGATCGGCCAGCCGGTGGTCGTGGTCGACGGTACGGCGAGCACCGTATCCGTCACGCGTGCCGCGGAGTCGCTGGCGGCGGTGCTGCCGGCGGCACGTCGTGTGACCCTGCCCGGGCACGGGACGGACGTGCCACCGGCGGCGATGGCGGAGGTGGTGGCGGACCTGCTCGGCGTCGGTCGGTGAGCTTGTCACCGTGCGGTCAGAACGGGCGGCGCGCCGTGACCAGGATGCGCGGCGCCTCGTCGACGAGCTCGTTGCCCGTCGCGAAGTGCATGTGCAGCGCGCGCAGCCCTGCCTCGTGCCGAGCGACGGCGGCCGGGCTGAGGTCGGCGAGGCCGGGCACCTGCCACGCCGCCATCCGGAGGTACCAGAGCACGGAGGACAGGTCCTTGAACGTGCGCGTGCCTGCGTACTCGGTGGCGTTCACGATCTCGAGACCGGAGGCGACGAGGCCGTCGGAGACGACGTCGACCGTGACGGCGTCCGGGTCCCAGCCGAGCGGCACGCCGAGGGCCCGGTTGAGGACGATGCCGTCGCGCGTGTCGACCTGTTCGGTGAGGAAGGTCCCGCCCGGCTCCAGGACGCGGCCCACCTCGTTGGGTTCGATGGTGCTGAACCGGCTGAGCACGACGCTGTACTGACCGTCGAAGAACGGCAGCAGCACATCGCCCGTCCAGGACGGCTCGGCGCGGCGCACGTCGACGCCGAGCGGCTCCAGGCGACGTCGGGCGGCGAGGAAGGCCGGCCCCGTCTCCGTGGCGGCCGAACCCTTCGGGAGCGGGCCGAGGCCCGCGAAGAAGTCACCGTTACCGGTGCCGATGTCGAGCACGGCGCCACGGGAGCTGGATACGATCTCGCGGGCGAGAACGGGGTAGTCCCAGCCCGGGGCGTCGATCGTGAGACGGTCGTCCACGGGGGCGTCGGTGAGCCCGCCGGTGAAGAGCGCCGCGGGTGTCAGAGGAGTAGCAGGGGCGTTGCGCGCCCATTCGATGTGGTCCTCGAACGGCGCGTCCGGCGCCGGAGCTGGGGCGATCGAGACGTCGAGCATGGTGGAGATTGTGGCGCAAAGTGCGGCCAAGGGGGTAACACTGGCTCAAACACGACCGGAGGAGTCGGTCCGATGGGGAAACCGATACCCAGAAACCAGCCATCACCTGCGCATATATCACCTCCGCTGCGGGTGGTCGGGCTCATGTCCGGCACGTCCCACGACGCCGTCGACGCCGCAGCGTGCGAGCTTCGGCTCGTGGGCGACACGCTGACGCTGACGCCGCTCGGACACCTCTCCGCCCCCTACCCGCCGGCCCTGCGGTCCGCGCTCGTGACAGCGCTGCCCCCGGCCGGCGCCACGCTGGAGACCGTGTGCCGCCTCGACACGGGGATCGGGCAGGCCTTCGCCGACGTCGCCGCGCGAGCGGTCGCAGAGCTCTGCGCCGGACGCGCAGACCTGGTCGTGTCGCACGGGCAGACCGTCTTCCACTGGGCGCCGCCCGACGGCGGGGTCGTGCTCGGCACCCTGCAGCTCGGCGAGCCCGCGTGGATCGCGGAGGCCACCGGTCTGCCGGTCGTCTCGGGCCTCCGCACCCGCGACGTCGCTGCGGGCGGCCAGGGCGCTCCCCTGGTGAGCCTGTTCGACGCGCTGTGGCTGGCCGGCCGGCCCGGCACCGCCGTCGCCCTCAATCTCGGCGGCATCGCGAACGTGACGGTGCTGGGGGAAGAGACGACCCCGCTCGCCTTCGACACCGGTCCGGCCTGCGCCCTGCTGGACGCCGCGACGCACCACGTCACGAACGGCCGCCTCACCTTCGACGCCGACGGCGCTCTCGCCGCCCGCGGACAGGTGCTCCCCGAGCTACTCGCACGCCTGCTCGACGAGCCCTACTACGCGCGGCCGGCGCCGAAGTCGACGGGCAAGGAGCTGTTCCACCTCGACTACCTGCTGGCTCGACTCGGCCGCACGCCGCCGACGCCGGAGGACCTGCTCGCCACCCTCGTCGCGCTCACCGCCCGCACCGTGGCGGACGCCGTCCGGCACACCGCCACCGAGGTCGTCGCCTCGGGCGGCGGCACCCGCAACCCGGTTCTCCTGGCGGCGCTCCGGGCAGAGCTGCCCGGCGTCAGCGTCCACACGTCCGACGCGCTGGGCGTGCCGGGCCAGGCCAAGGAGGCGCTGGCTTTCGCCGTGCTGGGCTGGCACACCTGGTACGGGCTGCCCGGTGTGCTGCCGGGCGCTACCGGTGCGCGACTTCCGAGCGTGCTGGGCTCGGTGACGCCGGGCGCGGACGGCCGCTTCCCGCCGGGCCGGGCCACCGCCGTCGGGCAGCCGAGGCGGCTGGAGATCTGGCCATAGGCCTGAGCCGTCGGAGCTCGCCCGCGCCACTGGACGGACGATGGCGTGCGCGGTGCTGATGGGCGACACTTCGCCCGGGTGATTACGAGTATTACGTCATGATTTCGACGGGAATGCGGGCATGCCGTCGATAGAGTCGCGCGACCTGTCGTCCGCGCATGGATCATGCGCCTCATTCTGCTGGAGCGTTCGATGCCGACCCCAGTACTTCGGCGGTACCTTCCCTCGGCCCGGCGGGCCTGTGCTTCTCTGATCGCGTCCGGGCTGGTGCTCGGCCTCGCGACGACCACTGCCGGTGCCGCGCCTGCCCGTGCCGAAAGTCCACCGGCAGGCCTTCCTGCCGCGGTGGTCCCGACGGCCACCGAGTCCCTTGACCCCGCCTTCGTGCAGGAGGGCATGCCGAGCGGGCACGGCGGGCAGGTGGTTGCGTGGGGCGACCGTGCGGGAGCCTACGACCCCGCGAGCAGCCAGCGTGTGCCGGCCGCGTTCCCCGACGGTGTGCACGCAACCGCCATCTCTACCGACGGGTCAGACCTTCTGATCCTCCGCAGCGACGGGCGAGTCGTCGACCCCTCACTGGCCGACCCACAGGCGGCTGTGCCGCCGGACGGCATGACCTACGTCGCGGTCGCTGCCATGTCTAACCGCGGCGGGCGGTTGCTACGGTCGGACGGTGCCGTCGTGTCGCAGGACGGACAGCACGTCATGGAACCGCCGGACGGGACCACGTACACCGCGATCGCCGGCCTGTACGTCCTGCGCTCCGACGGCGTTCTGGAGGCCCCCGCGGGCGACCCAGCCACCTGCACGGATGCGCTCGTTCCCGGACCGGGTCTTAGCTACACGGCCATCTCGGCGCGCGGAAGCATGTACAGGTGGGCGGCGCTCCGGAGCGACGGCGCCTACGTGTACTGCGAGGGGCGCGGCGCCGAGGAGGCAGCGAAGGTGATCAGGCCACCGTCGGGGACACGCTTCATCGGTATCGACATGGGCCGGAGCGACGTCCTTGCCGCCACGGCCGACGGCAGGGTGCTCTCCTCGGCGAGCGGCCGGCTGGCCGCTGCCCCACCGAGTCGGTCGATCATCTCGCTCACCGCGATGGAGGACGGCCAGGGCGCAGCAGCCCTCGACGACGGCACGATCATGAGCTGGGGCATGGACTCGGAGAACTCCGCGCTACCGGGAGTACCTGCTGACCGTGCCGCCTTCTCAGCGGTCGGAGGAGACACCGGACACGGGATCCACTGGGCGATCATGATCGGGGACGCCATCCCGGTCGAGGTCGTGGTGGACAACGACGCCCCGCAGGACCGCGTGCCGCGCGTGACGGATACGGTGAGGTTCGACGTGACGGCCACCCTGGCAGACGGCACGCCCGCGGATGGCACGGTCACGCTGAACGTCCAGGCCCCGGACGGGCGGACGAGCGAGGTCGCCGCTGCCGGCGCCTTCGGCGGGACCGGAGAAGCGGTGTTCGCGCTACCCGACCACGAGCAGGTCGGCACCTACGATGTCGACGTCACGTTCCTCGGTTCCCCGTACGTGACCACTGCCGTGCGCACCAGCCTCGACCTCGCAGAGCCCAGCCCGGTCGTCATCACCGCGTCAGGCCCGACGAGCTGGCCGGCGACCTCGGAAGACACGTTGTGCTTCGATCTGGCGACAGAGGACGGGTCACCTCGGTGGTCGCCGCACGACGACGTCGCGATCACCGTCGACGGCCACCCGGAGCACGACTACGCGACCAGCGGTGTCGATCGCGTGTGTCTGGACAGTCTCCAGCTCCGCCAGGGCTCCTACACGGTCCACGTCCGATATGAGGGCTGGGGTGCTGCGGACGCCGCATCACTGACGGCGGACGTCGTGGTGCTGCGGCCTTGGTCGACAGACATCTGGAGCGACCTGCCGACGTCGTGGCGCTACGGACAGATGCCCGATTCGATCCGGACCGCAGTGTCCTCCATCGGTCCCGAGTCCTCCACCGGTCCCGTCCCGGTCGGAACCGTCGACATCGAGCATGAGAACGGGACGCCGTTCGGGTCCAGCATGGTTCTCGGCGAGACCGGTCATGCCGATATCGGGATCAGCCACGAGGAGGAGCTGGTTCCCGGCGAGTACCCGATGATGATGAGGTACCGAGGCGGCTACGGCTTCTTCCCCACCCGCCTGAGGCGAACGGTCTGGGTCCTCCCGGCCGTTTTCACCGCGACGCCGGATCCGACGATCACCGGGACGGCGAAGGTCGGCTCGAAGCTGACCGCGGATCCGGGTACCTGGTCGCCGGTCCCCACGAAGCTCTGGTACGCGTGGTACGCCGACCGCAAGGTCGTCACCGGTGCGACGACGAGGACGTTCACCGTTCCGGCGTCCGCGGCGGGCAAGACGATCACGGTGCGGGTCGGGGCCTTCAAAGAGCACTACAGGCGGAGCTCGTCGTCGAGCGCGCCCACGGCAGTAGTCGCCCGCGGGACCTTCACGGCACCGCGGCCGACCATCACGGGCACGGCGAAGGTCGGCAGGACGCTGACGGTGAACCGTGGGGCGTGGTCGCCCGTGCCGTCGTCGGTGAAGTACGTGTGGAAGGCGAACGGAACGACGATCGCGACCCGGACGAGCAACAAGTTCGTGGTGCCTCCCTCCGCCTGGAACAAGCGGCTGACGGTCACGGTCACGGGGTCGCGAGCCGGGTACACGACGAAGTCGGTGGCGAAGGAGGCAACCGCGAAGGTCGCAGCCGGGACGTTCACAGCGCAGCGGCCGACGATCACGGGGACGACGCGGGTCGGCTCGACGTTGACGGTCGGCCGTGGCACGTGGTCGCCCACGCCGTCGTCGGTCACGTACTTGTGGAGGGCGGACGGCGTGCTTCTCGATCTGCGGACGAGCAACCGGTTCGTCATCCCGTCGCAGGCTCGGGGCAAGCGGCTGACGGTCACGGTCGTCGGCTCCCGCACCGGCTACACGACCAAGTCGGTGGCGAGCTACCGGACGGCCGCGATCCGCTGACCTGCGGGTCCTGACTGCCAAGAATCTCCCGCCCGGAGCGATCCGGGCGGGAGACTCAGCCGATTCATGGCGAGCCGGCTGGGGAGAAGTGCTCATGTCAGACGCCCGGGACGGCCCGGGTCCGGGCATGACGAAGGCCCCGACTCGATGAGTCGGGGCCTTCTTCACAACGTGCGCGAGGGGGGAGTTGAACCCCCACGCCCTTTCGGGCACACGGACCTGAACCGTGCGCGTCTGCCTATTCCGCCACTCGCGCGCTGCTGGATGAGGCTAGCACGGCACAGAGGGACACTCCGAATCCAATAACCGTGAAGTGGTTCACGTCCCGCCGCAGGTCCGGTAGCGTGCGGATCCGCCCACACCTCTCTTCACCGCGCCACCTGAGGGAAGATCGGAGAAGATCCGCAGGACATCCACAGTATTGGAGTCTGCGGGGACCTACCGGTCTATACGATCTAGGTAGTCTGCCCGGCGCAGACCCGGAAGGAGGTGGCATGGGCGCCCTGGACCGCTTCGAGAAGAGCGTGGAGCGCATGATGAACAACGCGTTCGCCAAGGTGGGACGTGGCGAGGTGAAGCCGGTCGAACTGGCGAGCAGGCTGCGACGCGAGCTCGACGACCGTGCCGCGGTCGTCGGACGCGACCGTACTGTCGCGCCGAACGAGTTCACCATCGAGCTCGCTCCGGACGACTTCGCGCAGATCGAGGCGTGGGGTGCACAGACCCTCGCCGACGAGCTCGCGTCCAACATCACGGCGTACGCCGCGACGCAGCACTATGCGTTCGTCGGCCCCGTGAGCGTGACGTTCGACGAGCAGTACGAGCTGGTACCCGGCCGCTTCACGGTGCGATCACGCAGCGTGCAGGGAAGCGTCGCCCCGGCGACGTCCGGCGCGCCGACCGGCCGGCACCCGCTCATCGACATCGATGGCCAGCGGTACCTGCTCACCGGCCCCGTGACCGTCATCGGTCGCGACGCCGAGGCGGACATCGTGGTGGACGACCCGGGCGTGTCCCGGCGCCACCTGGAGATCCGCGTGACGCCGGACGGCGTCGTGGCGACCGACATGGGCTCGACGAACGGCCTGTACGTGGAGGGTCACCAGGTTCCGGCCGCGACCCTGCTCGATGGCAACACGATGACCATCGGCCGTACCCGCATCATGTTCTGGACCGGTAGCGCATCCGGTGCAGACAACGAGGACTGGTGAAAATCCCGACATGAGCGAGCTGACGTTCACCCTGCTTCGGCTGGGCTACCTCGTGCTGCTGTGGGTGTTCGTGCTCTCCGCCGTCGCCGTGCTCCGGCGCGACCTGGCCGGACCACGCACGCCCAGCAGCCGACGGCGCCGACCGGAGCTCGCGGGTCCGGCCCCGGCGCCGACCCCCGGTGGCGGCGCGCCCCGCGCTCCCCAGCGCGGCGGCCCCTCGCGACTCGTCGTGGTGGCGGGCCCGCTCACGGGGACCACCATCCCGCTCACGTCGTCCGGCGTACTGATCGGACGTGCGCCGAGCTGCACCCTCGTGCTCGACGACGACTACTCGTCGTCGCGCCACGCACGGATCTTCCCCCAGGGCGGCCAGTGGTTCGTGGAGGACCTCGGCTCCACGAACGGCACCTACATCGGCGAGGAGCGCGTGCAGGGGATCATCCCGCTCGCTCCGGGTGTGGGCGTGCAGATCGGACAGTCCGTCGTCGAGCTCCAGGGATGACCATCACGTGACCGTGACCTTGCGGTATGCCGCGCGTTCCGACGTCGGCCTCGTCCGCTCCAACAATCAGGACTCCGCCTACGCGGGGCCCAACCTCCTCGTCGTGGCCGACGGGATGGGCGGGCACGCCGGCGGCGACGTCGCGTCCGCGCTGACGATCGCTGCCCTGGTGGCTCTTGACCGCCCTGACCACAGCTCCGACCAGTCGATGTCCCAGCTGGAACGCTCGATCGACCGCGCGAGGCAGGACCTCGTCGACGCGACGACGGCCGACCCGGACCTGGCGGGCATGGGCACCACGGTCACGGCGCTGCTGAAGTCCGGCAACACGCTGGCCATGGCCCACCTGGGCGACTCGCGCGCGTACCTGCTGCGCGACGGCACCCTCGCGCAGGTCACCGTGGACCACACCTTCGTCCAGCACCTGGTCGACACCGGCCGCATCACGCCCGACGAGGCGGAGAGCCATCCGCAGCGCAACGTCGTCATGCGGGTCCTCGGCGACTTCGACCTGGACCTCACGCCCGACCTGTCGATCCGCGAGGCCGTGCCCGGCGACCGCTGGATGCTCTGTTCCGACGGTCTGTCCGGGTTCGTGCCCGACGACGAGATCGCCGGGGTCCTCGTCTCGATCACCACCCCGCAGGACGCCGTCGAGCGACTCGTCTCGATGTCCATGCGTGCGGGCAGCACCGACAACATCACCGTCGTCGTGGCCGACGTCCTCGACGAGGCGGCCGCTGCCACGACCGCCGCCACGGTCACCCCGGAGATCGTCGGCTCGGCCGCGCTCGCCGGCGTGACCGCTGGGGGCGGCGACCAGGCCTCGCCCACCTCCCTGCCGGGCTCCGACATCGATGGCGACACCGTGACCGGCTTCACCAGGTCCACGGTGCCAGGGGGCAGCCAGCCCGCCACCGCGCCCATCGCGGTGAGCGTCCTGCCCGACGCCGTGGCGCAGGACGGGCTCGCCGACACGCTGGAGCAGGCGATGCTCGCGGGCGGGTCCGAGGAGGAGCAGTACCAGCCGGACATCCAGCCCGACGACGACCTGGACGGAGAGGCCGACGACGAGGAGACCCCGCCGAAGAAGCGCGTCTGGCTGACCGTGCTCGGTGCACTGCTGCTCGTCGTGGGCCTCGTGCTGGCGGGCTGGGCCGGCTTTCGCTGGACGCAGACCCAGTACTACGTCGGCGAGTCGGACGGCCAGGTCGCCGTGTTCCGCGGCATCCCGGCGACGGCGGGCCCCCTGACCTTCTCGACCCCGGTCGAGCTCACCGGCACGCGTGTCGACGAGCTGCCCGACTTCGTCGCCAACCGCGTGAACGAGAGCATCCGAGCCACGTCGCTCGAGGACGCCCGGGGGCGGGCCGACCGCCTCATCGAGGACGCGACCGAGGAGCCCGAGCCGACGCCGTCGCCCACTTCTGCTCCCACGTCGACTCCGACTTCCACTCCCACCACGAGTGACGAGCCCAACGGTGGCTCTTCGCCGAAGTCCGAGAGGACTTCGAACGACTCCGGTCAGGAGAAGAACGGATGAGCGCGCTCCGGCCCGAGGAGAACGCCCCGTCCCGCGTGGCGGAAGCCGTCCTGATCGTCGTAGCGCTCGCGCTCGGCATGGGCGGCATGTGGATGGTCGGCTACTCGCTCGAGGACAGCCTGCCCGAGGGGTTCTGGACCTACTCGATAGTGCTCGCCGCGCTGGCCTTCACCGCGCACATCGTGCTGCGGCTGCGCGCGCCCTACGCCGACCAGGTGATCCTGCCTTCGGTGGTCCTGCTGAACAGCGTGAGCATGGCGACGATCCTGCGGCAGGACCTCGTCGACATCGACGGCGCCAACGCGTCGCGCCACCTCATGTGGACGGCGCTGGGGATCGTCGTAGCCTGCGTGGTCCTCTTTGTCATCAAGGACCACCGCAGCCTGCGTCGCCTGACGTACACGGCGATGATCGTCGGCATCGTGCTGGTGATCCTCCCGCTGGTCCCCGGCCTCGGCCGCGAGATCAACGGCGCGCAGATCTGGATCTTCATCGGTCCCTTCTCGGCGCAGCCGGCCGAGTTCGCCAAGATCGCGTTCGCCGTGTTCTTCGCGGGCTACCTCGTCGCCAACCGCGACACCCTGGCACTGGCCGGCAAGAAGTTCATGGGACTGCAGCTCCCGCGCCTGCGCGACCTCGGCCCGATCCTCATCGTCTGGGCCGTGTCCCTCGCGGTCCTCATCGGCGAGAAGGACCTCGGTACGTCGCTCCTGTTCTTCGGCCTGTTCGTCGGCATGCTCTACCTCGCCACCGACCGGGTCGGCTGGATAGTCATCGGTCTCGTGATGTTCGCCGGGGGCGCCGTCGCGGCGTGGTCGATCTTCACCCACGTGCAGCTGCGGGTGAACATCTGGCTGGACGCGCTCAATCCCGACCTCATGGACGGCCCGTCGTACCAGCTGGTCCAGGGCCTGTTCGCCATGTCCTACGGCGGCATGTTCGGCGCAGGCTGGGGCGAGGGCTACCCGCAGTACGTGCCGTTCGCCTTCTCCGACTTCATCTACGCCTCCCTCGGCGAGGAGCTCGGCCTCACCGGGCTGCTCGCGATCCTGCTGATCTACCTGGTGATCGTGCAGCGGGGCCTGCGGCACGCGGTCGGCGTGCGGGACGGCTTCGGCAAGCTGCTCGCCGGCGGTCTCGCGTTCGTCATGGCCCTGCAGCTCTTCGTGGTGGTCGGCGGGATCACCCGCGTCATCCCGCTCACCGGTCTGACCCTGCCGTTCATGGCCCAGGGCGGATCGTCCCTGCTCGCGAACTGGATAGTCATCGCACTCATGCTGCGCATCTCCGATGCCGCCCGACGGCCCTCGGCCCTGCCGACCCGTGGCGCCCTGGCCGACCCGGCACCCGCCGCGGTGGGCGGCGGCGCCATCGAGGTAGGGGGCGGAAGCCCTGTCCAGGCGGAGACCGAGGCCGGTGCCGGCGGTGGCACGATGCCTGAGGACTCCACGCAGATCATCCGGGGGGTGGACCGGTGAACGCGACCCTCCGCCGCCTGTCGACGGTCGTGCTGGTCATGTTCCTGGCCCTCATGGTGTCCACGAGCTGGATCCAGTTCGTGGCCGCGGGCGAGCTGAACGACCACCCGAGGAACGTGCGCGGGATCTACAGCGCCCTCGCACGGGACCGCGGCCCCATCGTGGTGAGCGGCGGTGAGGCGGTCGCCACCTCCGTGCCGGTGGACGACAACTTCAAGTACCAGCGCACGTACTCCGAGGGTGACGCCGGCGCTGCCAGCGTCTACGCGCCCGTCACCGGCTACTTCGCCATCAACGGCACGGTCACCGGCATGGAGCGGTACGCGAACAGCTACCTCGCGGGCGAGGACGACTCGCTGTGGCTCGACCGCCTGCAGAACCTCATCACCGGTGAGGAGGCGCAGGGCTCCTCGGTCGAGCTCACCATCGACCCCAAGGTGCAGAAGGCCGCCTGGGACGCGCTGGGTGACAACATCGGCGCTGCCGTGGCCCTCGACCCGAAGACCGGAGCCATCCTGGCAATGGTCTCCAAGCCGTCGTACGACCCGAACGCGCTCGCCGTGCACGACGCGGCCGAGGTCACGGCGACCTCTACGGCGTTGATCAACGACAAGCCGCAGGTCAACTCCATCGACGGCGAGGAGCGGTTCAGCCCGTACGGGCCCACCATCAACCGCGCGATCAACGCCACCTACCCGCCCGGGTCGACGTTCAAGCTGCTCACCACGGCTGCCGCCATCGAGTACAACGGGATCACTCCGGACACCTCGATCCCGGCGGAGGACGTCTACCAGCTTCCCGGTACGACCGGCGAGGGTGGCATGGTGCAGAACTACGGCGGCACGAGCTGCGACCCGAGCGGTTCGATGCTGCTCAAGGATGCCCTGCGGATCTCCTGCAACACCGCCTTCCTCGCCCTGGCCAACGAGGTCGGCAAGGACGGCATGCAGCAGATGTTCCAGGACTTCGGCTTCACCGAGTCGATCGACATCCCGATGTCGACCTCTGTCGGCGCCTACCCGGGCCTGTCCGACACCGCCACGGACGACTCGGCCGCCCGCATCGCCCTCTCCGGCATGGGCCAGGGTGACCTGCGCATGACGCCGCTCCAGGTCGCCATGCTGTCGGCCGCCATCGCGAACGACGGCGACCTCATGGAGCCTTACCTCATCCAGAGCGTGCGGGACAGCGACCTCGAGCTCGTCAGCCAGACCAAGCCGAACCGCTACAAGAGCCCGTTCTCGTCGTCCACGGCTGACGCGCTCACCGAGATGATGGTCACCGTCGTCAACGACGGCTCCGGAACCGGCGCGCAGATCTCGGGTGTCGAGGTGGCGGGCAAGACCGGCACCGCCGAGGACGACCCGCGGTCGCCCACGCTGTGGTTCACGTCGTTCGCACCGGCCGACGACCCGGAGGTCGCCGTCGCCGTCGTGCTGGAGAACGAGGGCCAGTCCACCGACGAGTCCACGGGCGGCGCCCTCGCCAGCCCGATCGCCGCGCAGATCATGCAGGCGGCGATCTCGAAATGAGGCCGGTCGAGGGTCTGTCGCTCGGTGAGCGCTACACGCTGGTGCGGCGCATCGCCATGGGCGGTATGGGCGAGGTCTGGGTAGCGCGCGACGAGAAGCTCGCGCGCGAGATCGCCGTGAAGGTGCTCCGCGAGGAGTACACGGGCAACGAGGACTTTCTTCGTCGCCTGCGCACGGAAGCCCGGAACTCGTCGACCCTCGTTCATCCCAACATCGCGCAGATGTTCGACTACGGCGAGGAGCGCGGAGCCGGCTACCTCGTCATGGAGCTGGTGCTGGGCGAGCCGCTCGCGGACCTGCTCGAACGGGAGCCGGTGCTCCCGCCGGCCCGGCTCCTCCCGATCCTGGCACAGACGGCCCGCGGCCTGCACGCCGCTCATCTCGCCGGGGTCGTGCACCGCGACGTGAAACCGGGCAACATCCTGCTGGAGCACTCCGGCACCGTGAAGATCACCGACTTCGGTGTCTCGGTGGCGCAGAACCAGGTGCCCATGACTGCCACCGGCATGGTCATGGGCACCGCGCAGTACCTGTCACCCGAGCAGGCGGTCGGCCAGTCGGCCACCGGAGCGTCCGACATCTATGCGCTCGGCGTCGTCGCCTACGAGGCCACGGCCGGTCGCCGACCGTTCACGGGCAGGACGCCGGTCGACATCGCGATCGCCCACGTCAACGCACCGGTGCCCCTGCTGCCGACGTCGGTCCACCCGGGCCTTGCCGAGACCATCACGAAGATGCTGGAGAAGGACCCGGCGCAACGCATCACCTCGGCGGACCAGCTCGCGCGGCATCTCGACGTGCTCGCCGCGGAGATCGCGGAAGACCCGTTCGGCAGCTCGCGCTTCGCGCGCCGTACCCGCCGCGACGGCCAGCCGGCCGGCCCGCAACGGCCCAGCAACGGCCGGAGCGGCGCCGCGGTGCAGCCCGGGCCGTCCCACGCGCGCCGACAGGCACCGTTCGGTCAGAACAGCGGCGGGCGACACACCACGGTCGCGAACGCGCAGTCCGCGCCGCCCAGCCCCGACCAGGGCACACCGTCCGGTGGTCATGACTCCAGCACGCCTGCGGGCGGCTACGGATCGGGCACTCCCGCGGGCGGCTACGGCTCCGGCACGCCTGCCGGCGGCTACGGCTCCGGGCCCTACGGCTCCGGGCCTTACGGCTCGGGCGCGCACGGCTCCGACTCTGCCGGGTACGGCACGACGTCGGGCAGCTATGGAACGGACGCCTACGGGCGTCCGTACTCGCCTGTGCCGGGCACGCCGAACGGTGGCCCGGCGCCATCAGGACCGTACGGTACGGACTCGTCGGGATACGGCACGGACTCCTCCGGGTACGGCTCGGACTCGTCGGGGTACGGCACCACGTCGGGCACGTACGGCACCGACGCCTACGGCCGTCCCCACGGTTCTGGGTACGTCCCGCCGCCGTCGGGCAGCGGAGCGAGCAACGGCGCGTCGAACGGCACGAGGTCCTACCCGTCACGCCGTGAGGTGCACTCGACACGCCAGGACGGGCGAAGGGTCCCCCAGCAAGGGCGGTCCGGGGGGCACCCTGGGAAGAGACGGAACTTGTCGTCCGACATACAACGTTGGGTGGGTGGGATCGAGGACCGAATCGGCGTCCGCGTGTCCTGGCCGCTCGTCGCACTGGTCGCGTTGCTGCTTGCGGTGCTCATCATCACGCTGGTCACCGGAAACGGCGACAACAGCGCTCTGCGGGAGCCGTGGGGTTCCTCCGAAATCTACGCCGAAACGCTGAATCCCCCGGCAGCGGCCGCGCTCGCCGCTTCTGGGATGATGCTTTTCAACGAGCCGTATGCCCTGAGGCAGACGGCCATGACATCAAAGGACGTATGAGTGGTGGAGAACACGCCCCGCGTACTCGCCGGCCGTTATGAGGTCGGCGAGCTTGTCGGCCGTGGCGGCATGGCCGAGGTACACATCGGCCACGACACCCGTCTCGGTCGTACGGTGGCGATCAAGGTGCTGCGTTCGGACCTCGCTCGCGACCCGTCCTTCCTGGTGCGGTTCCGACGCGAGGCCCAGTCCGCCGCCGCGCTGAACCACCCTGCGGTCGTCGCCGTGTACGACACGGGGGAGGACATCCACCAGAACGCCGCCGGCGAAGACGTGCACGTGCCGTTCATCGTCATGGAGTACGTGGAGGGCCACACGGTCCGCGACATCCTGATCGACGGCGCCGCCGTGCCCATCGAGGAGGCCGTCGAGATCACCGTCGGCGTGCTGAGCGCGCTGGAGTACTCGCATCACGCGGGCATCGTGCACCGCGACATCAAGCCCGCCAACGTCATGATCACGCCCACGGGTGCGGTCAAGGTGATGGACTTCGGCATCGCGCGCGCCATGGCGGACTCCGCCGCGACGATGACGCAGACGAACGCCGTGATCGGCACCGCGCAGTACCTCTCCCCTGAGCAGGCCCGTGGCGAGCAGGTGGACACCCGCTCCGACCTGTACTCGACGGGCTGCATGCTGTTCGAGCTGCTCACGGGCCGCCCGCCGTTCCAGGGCGACTCGCCGGTGGCGGTCGCCTACCAGCACGTCGGCCAGGAGCCGCAGCGCCCGTCGGAGGTCGCTACCGACGTCCCCGACGTGCTGGACCGCATCACGCTCATGGCGCTGACGAAGGACCGCGAGCAGCGGTACAGCACGGCGGCCGAGTTCCGGCGCGACCTGGAGGCCGCGATGCGCGGCGGCCAGATCAGTGCGCCGATGGTGGGCGCCATGATGGGCGCCACGCAGGTCTCCGGCCAGCCCGCTTACGGCGCCACACAGGTCATGTCGCCGACCCAGGCGAACTGGGGTCCGGCGACGGCGCAGCAGAGCCCGGTCACGCCCGGCGGGGGATACCCCGGCCAGCCCACCCGCGCCAACCAGCAGGAGCCCGAGAAGAAGAGCAAGGCCCTCATGTGGTGGCTGCTCGGCATCGCCCTGGCGGCGGTCGCGGCCATCGCCATCGCGATGGCGATGGAGAACGCGGGCGACCAGGAGCCGACGACCGTGCCGGTGCCCACGATCGCGGAGGGCCTGACCGCTGAGGATGCCCGCGCCCAGATCGAGGCGGCCGGGCTGACGTACGAGCAGGCCATCGACGAGGAGTCGGACCTCGAGGAGGGGAGGACCACCGGGGAGACCGATCCGGCGGCCGAGTCGGAGGTCTCCGCGAGCTCGACGGTCACCGTCTTCGTGGCAGGCGCTCCTGGCCAGGTGACGATTCCCGACGTGAGCGGGATGTCAGAGAGCGACGCCCGGAGCCGGCTCGAGGAGGACAACCTCACGGTCGCCGGCACCGAGTCGGAGAACAGCCCGGACGTCGCAGAGGGCACCGTGACCAAGAGCGAGCCCACTGCCGGGCAGACTGTGCAGGAGGGCGCTGAGGTCTCCCTGTATCTCTCGACCGGCCAGGTCACCGTTCCCGACCTCGCAGGCGAGTCGCGAGAGACCGCCGAGCAGAAGCTCCAGGAGATCGGCCTGAGCTACGAGTTCAAGAACCAGCCGAGCGAGGAGATCGACGAGGGACTGGTGGTGGGCACCGACCCCACCGGGGACGTCGACCAGCGGTCCTTCGTCACCGTTTTCCTCGCCACCGCACCAGAGCCCAAAGAGACGCAGGTCCCCAACGATCTCTACGGCCAGATGTATGAGGAAGCGCAGGTCGCGTGTACCGGCGTGAAGATCACCTGCGTCGAGGCGTCCCGAGAGCCGTCCGCTGTCTTCCCGGAGCCGGGACAGGTGATCCGGTCCGACCCGGGTCCCGGTTCCACGGTCGAGGAGGGCGCGACCATCAACCTGGTGCTCTCGTCCGGTCCCCCCGAAGGCGAAGGCGAAGGTAACGGCAACGGCAACGGTGAGGGAGAAGGCGGGGACGAGGGCGAGGGCGAGCCCATCTTCCCGTAGGCCGTCTGCGCTGACCGGGAGACCCGGTCAGCGCAGGACGGGCATGGCGTCGTTGGTCACGAGGTGACCAGCGGCGCCATTCCCTTTGCCCGCTCCACGGCTCCGTCGAGCCCGCACGTCTCCAGCCAGTTCGCGAGCAACCGGTGCCCACCCTCGGTGAGGACGGACTCCGGGTGGAACTGGACGCCGTGCAGCGGCAGCTCACGGTGCTGCAGCCCCATGACGATGCCCGACTCCGTCACGCACGTCACCGCGAGCTCCGCAGGCACGCTGTCCGGCGTCACCGCGAGCGAGTGGTACCGCGTGGCGGTGAACGGCGTCGGCAGGCCGGCGAGCACGGTCGGCCGGTCGAGGCCGCCGTCCTGCGCGAGCACCTGGCTCGTCTTGCCGTGCATGAGCTCGGGCGCGTGGGTCACCTTGCCGCCGTACACCTCGGCCAGGGCCTGGTGTCCCAGGCAGACGCCGAGCATCGGGGTCCGGGACCGGGCACAGGCGCGGATCACGTCCTCGGAGGCGCCCGCCTCCGTCGGGGTTCCCGGACCGGGCGACACGAGCACGCCGTCGTAAGGCACGGGGGAACCGTCGCCGCCGTCGTACCAGTAGCGACCGTCAGCGTCGGGGGAGGGCACGGCGTCGTTCCGGACCACTACGGTCCGGGCGCCGATCTGGTCGAGGTAGCCGACGATCGTATAGACGAACGAGTCGTAGTTGTCGACGACAAGGATGCGCGTCATGCAGGAATGCTACGCGCCGACCGTCGTCTCGTTGAACGGCATGTAGTCGCTGAGCCACGGAAAGAACTCGGTGAAGCACACCGCGACCGCGCCGAACACGAGCACGAGGCAGACCAGGAACTTGAACCAGCCCGGCCCGGGGATGGCCCGCCAGATCAGCGCATACATCAGCCCATCAGCTCCTTCGGCTTTCCTTCGCCCACCGGCGACCAGTACTCGAGCTCGCCGTGCACGATGTACCGCTCGGTCGCGGAGAACATCGGGTGGCAGGAGGTCAGCGTGATGAACCGTTTGGTCGGCTCTGGCATGGGCTGATCGCTGGTCACCCCGGGCACCGGCGCGATCACCTCGACGTTCTGCGGGTAGACGATCTTCGACTCGGTGACCTTGTAGACGTACCAGGTGTCCTTGGTACGGACCACCAGGGCGTCGCCGTCCTTGAGCTCCGCGATCTGGTTGAACGGCTTGCCGTACGTGGTGCGGTGCGCGGCGAGGGCGAAGTTGCCGAGGGCACCCGGCATCGCCGTGTCGACGTAGTGCCCGATCCCGATGGTGTCGAGCACCGTCGCCTTGTCCGTACCCTCCGCGACCGGCTTGATGTAGTCGTCGCCGAACCGCGGGACGTACATCTGCGCGAAGAGGCCCCCGGCCTCCAGCGGCTCCTCCATCACCGGCGGTGGCCCGTGGTTCTCGGTGGCGGCCGCCGGCGCCTGCGCCTGCGGAGCCGACTCCCAGTCCATCTCGGCGATGATCTCGCTCTGGGCACGCGCGCCCTCGACGTCGGTCCACCAGAGCTGCCACACGACGAAGAGCCCGAGCACCAGGCCCGCAGTGACCAGGAGCTCACCCAGCACACCGATCAGCCAGGCGACAGGCCGCATGGGTGCCGCCGATCCGCGCGACGGACGCCGCGCGTTGCGCGGACCCATGCCGGACGGACCGCGCTGATACGCGATGGGGAAGACCTCCTGTGACAGCGGCACGTTATGGCCGGCCTGCGCGTGGGTCATCCAAAGACCTCCGTACCGTCGGGAACCGTCGCATACTGCAGGCCGCCGCCGTCGTACGCGGGGAGATCCAGGTGGTCACTGCGTTGCACATCCCAGCCCAGATGTACCCAGTCGACGTACTCGAGATACATCTGCACACCCTCGGAGCTCATCAGCGCGGACTCCATCTTGGCCGGGTCTCCGACTACCGTCACCTCGTAGGGCGGTGAGAACACCTTGCCGTGCAGCAGCAGGATGTTGCCGGAGCAGCGAAAGGCCGACGTCGAGGTCACGCGCTCACCCTGCAGCGTCATCGCCTCGGCTCCGCCCGCCCACAGGGCGTTGATGACGTGCTGCAGATCCTGCTGGTGCACCACGAGATCGTCGGGCTGCGGTTCCACACCGCCCGGCCCTGCGCCGACCGCCGTCGGCGGCGCGTCATCGAGCGTCACCGTCAGCCCCTTACCTGTCACCGGCGCGGATCCGGACACCACACCTTCGCGTTCCACCAGGTCTCCGTCCTGCGCGGGCACAGTGATCCCGGCCCGCGCACTGAGCGTCTCGACCTCACGGTCGAGCTCGCTGGTGCGTTCGGTGAGCTCGGTGACCCGTCCGGTCTCGGTGTCCACCAGCTGCGCGAGGTCCTGTGGGTCGCGGGTGTCGGCGCCGCCGCCGTCGGCCAGCCGCGCACTCGCGCTGAACATGAGGCCGGCCAGCACGGCCACCGCGCCCACACTGAGCCAGGAGCGCCACCGCGCGTGCGTCCAGGCACGGCTGAAACTTGTCGCACCACCAACGGCAGACCGCGCCGGGGTCGGCTCTGCTCCGGTCACCGCGTCCCTCCTGCAACATTCGACAAACCCGCGGACGCGTCTGGTCACGCCTGCGGCCTGTGGACCACTACGCTAGTCCACGAGCAAGCAGACGTCGGCTCGGCACACCCGTCGGGCAGACCACACCAGGACAGGAGCCCGCCTCGTGCCCGAGTCGAAGTCCCGTAACAAGAAGAAGGCCACGGCCAAGGCTGAGAAGTCCGAGGCCAAGGTCGGCCTGCCCGGAGCAGCGACCAACCCGCGTTGGCTCGCCCCGGTCATGCTGGGCCTGATGATTCTCGGCCTCGTCTGGATCGTGACGTTCTACCTGACGAGTTCCGACCTCGGCCTGCCGGTCCCGCAGCTGGGTCAGTGGAACCTCGCGGTCGGCTTCGGCCTGATCATCGTCGGTTTCGGTCTCACGACCCGCTGGAAGTGACGGTGCCGCGGCCGCACTGAGGCGGCCGCGGCAGTGTGTCCCCATTTATCCACAGCTGTGGGTAAAGCTGGGGAAAAGAGAGTGCTGATACATCGCCAGGTCTCCAGATCGGCGCGGTTCCGCCGTTCGGGCAGGTCCGCCGCGGTGGCATCGCTTGTTCACAGCATGCCCAGCGAGCTGTAGCGCAGTACCGCCAGGCCCGTCAGAAGCGCGATGCCGACGACCGGAACCACCCAGGCGACGGCGGCCCGGCGTTCCTTCGGCGCGTACGCGTACGCCGCGGCGACCAGGGCTCCGGTGACGAGCCCGCCCAGGTGCGCCTGCCACGAGATGTTCGGCACGAAGAATCCGATCGCACCGTTGATCGCGAGCAGGACGAGCACCTGGCCCATGCTTCGGCCCAGCCGCCGCATCACGGGAAGCATCGCCCCGAACAGGCCGAAGACCATCCCGGATGCGCCGACCACCGGCGTCACCCAGGCGGCCGACGTGAGCGGGTCGCCCGCGAGGAGCAGCACCGCGACCGATCCGCCGACGGCCGAGAGCAGGCAGAGGACACCGAAGCGCAGCCGGCCGAGCAACGGCTCGAGGAACTGCCCGGTTATCCACAAGGCGTACATGTTGAACAAGATGTGCAGCGGTGACGTGGAGTGCAGGAACGAGGCGGTGAGGAAGCGCCACGGCTCGATCAGCCCGCCCCAGGGCCAGAACCACAGCGCCTCCGTCCACGCACCCGACGTCACCAGCTGCAACAACCAGCTCACGGCACAGATGCCGATGATCGTGAGCGTGACGACAGGACGACCGTTGACCGTGGCGCTGTCGGCAGAGCCGCCGAACACGGTCCGGACCCGGGGTGCCGCCCGCTTCGACTCCCGGACGCAGTCGACGCACTGCACGCCGACGGCCGCCGGCCGTTGGCACTCGGGACACGCCGGTCTGCCACAGCGCTGACAGCGCACATAGGCCACCCGGTCCGGGTGGCGCGGGCAGACGGGAGCCGCGGCCTCGGTCGGCTCGTCGGCGGCCGGGTCGTTCATCGCGATACGTCCTCAGTCCCCTCGGTCCTCAGTACTCACCGGTCGTGCTGGTCGAGCCGGAGCAGCGCGGCTACCGCCGTGCCTCAGGGCTCGATGGTGACGGACGTGATCGTGATGTCTTCGACGGGGCGGTCGCCAGGACGCGTACGCGTCGTGCCGACCTCGTCGACGATCAGACGCGACGCGTCGTCAGCCACCTTGCCGAAGATGGTGTGCTTGCCGTTCAGCCATGGGGTCTCTGCGGTGGTGAGGAAGAACTGCGACCCGTTGGTCCCCTCGGTCTCGCCGGTCACCGGGTTGCGGCGCTTGCCGGCGTTGGCCATCGCGAGGATGTACTTCTCGTTGAACTGGAGCTCCGGGTGGATCTCGTCGTTGAACGTGTACCCCGGCCCGCCGGTTCCCGTCCCGAGCGGGCAGCCGCCCTGGATCATGAAGTCCTCGATGACGCGGTGGAAGATGAGGCCGTCGTAGAACGGGTCCTTGCGCTCCTCACCCGTCCGCGGGTCCGTCCAGGCCTTCTCGCCGGTCGCGAGTCCGACGAAGTTCTCGACAGTCTTGGGCGCGTGGTTCGGGAAGAGCTCGATTCGGATGTCACCAGAGGTGGTGTGCAGGATTGCGAACATGTATCAATCCTCCCACGGAGCGGCCCGCTGGCGCTGCATCATCTTCGCCGCCCTCGCCAGCAGCCGCAGGCGGTGGCAGAGTGGCACCTTGAGGAGTATCTGAACAGTTCGGGGGGAGCTTTATGACCCGCAAGAAGGTGACCGACTACGTCGACACCAGCAAGATCGACTCCGAGAAGGTCCGGGAGAGGGCCGCGGAGGCTTCAGCCCTGCTGTCCGACGTCAGCTCCAGGGCCGCGGTACAGGCCGAGGCCCTTGCCGCACAGGCGCGGGGCCAGGCTTCGAGCGCCAAGGAATGGGCCCAGCCCCGAGTCAGCGACTTTATCGCCTGGCTGACGCCGCGCGCAGAGAAGGCCTGGCAGGACAGCCTTCAGGCTGCCGCGCCCCAGGTCGAGAGGGTCGCTGGGAAGGCAGGACCGCTCATCGACTCCGCACACGACAAGCTCGTGGACGACCTGCTTCCGAAGATGGTCGCCACGTTCAACGATGCCGCGTCCAACGCCGCGTCGGCGCAGGGCAAGGCAGCACTCGCCGAGTCCGTCACCGCCGCGGCGGACAGGGCGAACGAGAAGGGCTCCAAGAAGGGCTGGCTGGTCGCTCTGGCCGCCGGCGGTGCCGCGGTCGCCGGCTACGTGTTCTGGAAGCGTGCGCAGCCACAGACCGACCCCTGGGCAGAACCCTGGGAGCAGGGCACGGGGGCTGACTACACGGACGGCACCGCGCGGCACGCGTCCGGCGTCGGCTCAGCGGCCGGCTCCGCCGTCGCCAAGGGCAAGGAGGCGGGGGCCAAGGCCGCACAGACGGCCAAGGACCTCGGCGTCCGGGCGTACTCGGCAGCGAGCCCCGCGTTCGAGGCCGCCAAGGAGAAGGCTGCTCCGGTCTTCGACGCTGCGTGGTCTTCGGCCCAGAAGGCAAGCTCCGCCATGTCCGACGCCACCCAGAAGGGGCGCGACGGCGTCCACGACCCCATCGTGCCGACACCGGAGGCGGCCGGCAGCGGTACCACTGCGGCGCCGCCGGCACCGGAGAGCGCCGTCCTCGGCGAGCCGGTCCCTGAGCCGGTGGTCGACAAGACTCCGCCCGCGCAGCCCAAGCCGGCGGGGGAGAGCAAGCAGGAGGGCTGACCTCCGTCTCACCCTCGGCAGCACAGGAGGGCCCGGCCGCTGCGGCCGGGCCCTCCTGTGCTGCACGGATCGATCGACGCCGCGTCACCCGCCGATCGGTGTTGCCCTGCCCGTGAACGGGTCCAGCTGGATGAAGGCCTCGGTCGGGTCGCCGTCGTGCACGAGCGACTCCTGGTTGACGACGTCGTCGAACGCGAAGGCGTACGCCTTGCCGTCAGCCATCTGCTCGTGGATGTACTTGGCGTAGTAGTTGGTCACCGAGTCCTGATAGAAGCCGGCAGGGTCCTGGGTCGGCTGCGTGGTGCTGTCGAGCAGGGCCGACCGGTTGAAGCCCGCGCACAGCGTGCGCGCGATAGCCCCGACGTCGTCGTTAGGGGCTGCCAGGTCGCCGGCACACCCGAAGATCGACTCGCCCGACGGCTTGGGGAACGTAGCGATGACAGCGCCGGACGTGTCGGTGAACGTCATCGTGTCGCCCGATACGGTACCGAGGAACTTGGTGTCCGGCCGGTCGCCGTAGGGCACTACGGTCAGGGTCTCGCTGGAGTACTTGCTCCAGACCTGGTCGACGTAGTCCGACATGATGTTCGCGTCGATCTGGCCCGTGCCGACAGCGTGGCCGGGGGAGAGCACACGCAGCACCGAACCGTCAGGTGCGGTCTGCGCGAGACCGCCCCAGCCCTCCTGCTGGGACAGTGCCGAGACCACGTTGTCCCAGCCGTCCGGCTTGAGCATCCCGGTGTGCCGGAGCTCGCCGCTCGAGGAGCGCAGACCCGTCTGGTAGGGCGCGGAGAAGAAGTCGACCTGTGTGCTGTTGATCCACAGGCCGGAGTCGTTGAGCGTGTACTCCGTCCAGTTGAACAGGATGTCCCGGTTGGGATCGTCCGGGTTCTGTACGGCCGGCTGCACGAGCTGACCGTCGTTGACGATCTTGAAGTCCAGCTTGCTGCCGTACGAGAAGTAGACCCGGCCCGACAGCTTGGGCATCTGGATGGTGACGTCCTGCCCGTCGGCCGGGCCCGTGATCGACGCGTCCGGCGCCGGCTCAGGGACGGTTCCCGCGTCCGGCCAGGCGTGGAACACGCCCTCGGCGTCCGCGTAGCCGAGCTCGCCGCCGGACTCGCCGAGGACATAGATGAACACCTGGTCACCACGGCCCGAGTCGTTGGTGATGGTGAGCGGGATGGTGTCGGGGACTGCGGTGGCTGTCGGCATGGCGACCGCTGCGGCCGACAAGGCTGCGGTCAGCGCGGCGGCGGTGCCGATGAGTTTCCTGGTCAGGGACACGCGGTGCTCCTCGGATCACGAGGGGCCGGTCAGTTTGGGTGGTGCTGCCCCTCGCGTTCGAGGTTATGGAAGGAGTCCTGACTTGTCAGCACTCTGCGGGCGATTGCGGGTGAAAAAGCGCCGAAGCGGCCAAACATAGGGGAATCCCACAGGCCCGGCGTACGGGTTTTCGCTGAGCCGGTCGGTCCGACCACGGATACGACAGAAGCCCGGACGAATCCGGGCTTCTGTCGAGTGGTGGAGCCACCGGGACTCGAACCCGGAACCCCCTGCTGGTGGAGCGGGTTTCGACGCTCGCTCACAAGGCTGTCTTGAGTGGGCTGGTGTTAGCCCTGTTACTGGTGCAGAAACGGCTAGATTCCGCCATTCCTGCGCCGCTCGGGATCAGCCTGACACGGTTGGCATTCGTAGGCAAGCGTTGTCGCCCGTGGTCGTCCGAACCGTGTCATGTCGCGTGTCACGGGCGGCAATCGTGTCAGGAACCGTGTCAGCCTCGGCGGTTGGCTTAACGCGAGAAGTGAGCGGTGATCTCCGAACGGCGGATCGGCCGAGAGGAGACCACCACCCACTTCGGCGCTGCTAGGCGGCAGCCTGCCCGTCCTGGCCGACGTCGTTCAGGAGCTGGGCGAGGTCGTTCCCGGCCTCGTTCAACCACTCGTCGTAGACCGACAGGTCCCGCCCACGCGTGGTGTGCATGGTGGCGCGCTCGACGTCGACGAACGTGATCGTCTCGGACGGGTAGGCCCGCTGCACGATGCGCAGCACACCCAGAACGACGTGCAGGGGCAGCCGGCCCCGGTTGAACCGGACGTACAGGACCTCGAGCTCACCGTCGGGGTGCCGCTCGGCGCACAGCCTGGGAAGCCTGACGGTCAGGTCGCCGACCTGGACTGAGCGACCGGTCTGCCGCTCGTGTTCCAACCCGTCCCACCATGGGGCCAGCTGCACCCAGTTCCGCGCGGCGGCTGCGTACGGACCCTTCTTCTTGGCGTCCGTAGCGGCTGCGGCCGCGGCTGCCAGCGCCTGACCGTCGCGGGTCCCGCGACGGTCAGTGAGGAGTGCATTCTTGAGCTGGAGCCAGAAATCGGTCCAGTGGTGGTACCTGCCAGTTTCCTGGGCCAGCTTGCGGCCGACGCGCTCAGCCGAGGCCGGAGGAGCGCTGAGGTACTTCGTGAACTGGCTGATGTAGATCTCTGCCATGGGCGGTCGTTACTCCTAGAGTCACGACCGTGCTGCACTGAGTGACTGTCCCGAACATGCGGCCACTGGGTGAACGACGTCATTGAGTGTTTCAACACATGGCGTAACGGTTCACACCATCACTCAGCGCATGGCAGGATGATCAGAGTTCTCCCAAAGAACATCTGACGCCCTGCCGCACGGTCATCGTGGGTAGAGGTGTTGCACTCAGGCCAGGTGTTGGACGCACCTGGCCTTTGTGCTGCCGGAGGTGACTTACACGGGTGTGGTTCGTTCACCGCCAACAGGTAGGAGTCTAGATCGCTTTGCTGACATCCCCGAGTGCTGCGCGCCACATCTGGTGAGACGCTGCGCACACGTGTTTCAACAGGGGTGAGAGCCGTCGATCCTCGTCCACCTGCAACAAGCGTAGGAGGGTCCGCCACACGACCTCACGAATGTGGGCCATCTGCCCAGGTCAGAGCGTTGCTGGCGTAACAGGACCGTCAGTCGCGCCGGGCATAGCGCGCATCGTCGAGACAGTTCTCGCTGTCGATAGGACCGAAGTCGTCACCGATCCCGCGCGAGCGACTCAAGAGCCACAGCTGTTCGCGGGCACTACCACAAATTCGGCACGGCGTGGCTCTTGCGTAGACCACCCGCACAAGCTGGCGGCCGTACCACAACTCGCCCGGTGCTTCGAACCCGAAGTCCCTGAGGTTCGACGGGTCGCGCTCCAGCTCGCGACACACCTCCGGCGGCAGGTCAGCATCCTTGCGGGCCCGGTAGTCGGCCTGTCGACAGGCACGATCGCAGTATCGGGTGCCCTGGCGCAGCATCCCGGACAGGCCTGTGCCACATCGCAGGCAGCGCCGGATGGTCAAGGGAACAGTCGCCAACGCACAGCGGTGCGCTCCGGTTGGGAAGCCCACGGACCGCGGGCGGGCTCGTGGATCGGGCGCGGGACTTGGAATCGCGATGTGCGGAGAAGACACCGCCGGAGGTGGGACACGTGCGCGGTCGTCGTCGGGGCTGCGGTCAGGGCTCCTTCGTGGGCGCTGTCAGCCAATCCCTCGCCCCTCTGGCTGTATAACGCAGTTGTGGGTGGTTGTGGACGATCTCTCGTTGACGCTCGGCGGGCAGCCCGAGTTCGTTCAAAATGTTCAGGATCACCACAGCAGTGGTCACGTCCACGACAGCGATCAGCTCCTCGATGGAGTGATCGGGGGTTTGCCCTTCGTGGGCCAGGTCGTTTCGTCCCTTGGTCGTCCGACTTGCCCACCGGTCCACGTCAGGCACGAGCGAGGACATCGCCTCCTGGTCGGGACGTGCCGCGAGGGCGTACAACCGATCTCGCAATGTTGGGTCATTGCGGAGGGAGCTCCGGATGCGCCCCCGATGCTCTTCAGGCACTTGAGCCAACATCGCTTCGCGCATCGACTTGAAATCCGCCCTTGGAATCGGCGACTGGTCAATGCCGAGGCCACGGTGCAATACCTCGGCGGCCCCCACCGCAGTCAGCAGATTGCTTTCGACGTATTGTGCCGGCGCGTAGCGGAGGCCAAGGATCATGTTCGTCGCGGACTGAAGGCGCTCGTGCACTTCATACCAGCGAGGAATGACCTCCTCGAACGGGAGCGACTCACACGTGAAGAACACACGATGATGGTCCGTTGCCTTCGCGTCGTGTTTCCCGATCACGGCAGGCGAATAGATCACCTCGACGTTCCGCTCCGGCAGTTGCCTACCAGAGGCCGACTCACCGACGGCCTGAGCCAGCTTCAGCCGCAGCCAGATCACGCCGGCCGCATGGTGAGTGGCGAGTGCTATTAGATCCTGTATCAGCCGGGCAGAACTCATCGCGTCGCTCAGGGAAGTTGCCTCACGCGGGACGATTCGCATGTACGCCGTGTCGCGCATGCGTCCAACGGTCCCGCCCCGCCGGTAGTCGAAGAATGGCAGCGTATGACTGTGTGCAAGCACGAACTCGGTTCCGTCAACTTCGACCGACTGCGCCTCCACGGGCTCCACAGAGATCGTGCCGCTCCCATCGGGACGACCGCCGGGGGCCGAGAAAACCCCCTTGAAGACTGATGTTGCCGCCCAGAGCCCGAAGTTCTCCACCGACACCTCTATCTTGGAGAACGCTGCCTCGTCCTCACTGTCGACGTGCGCCCCAATGAGTGCCGTAGTCACTGTGATGGTCTGCTTGTCGGGAGACTTGACCCGCGCACCGTAGGTTCGCTTGCTGCTGCTCGGAACACAGCCGAGGAGACTAATCTCGCGCTGCTCGGCGGCACCGTGGATTACGTCCCACGTTCGACTCCCCTCATGAACCACTGCCAAGCCGTCGGCAAGAGTCGTCACGATGCGATCTTCGAACATGCCGATCAAAGAGAGAACCAAGCCTTCCTCAGGCTTATAGCGGAGAACGCCCGGCACCCGATTTTCAGGATCATCCGGCAACCACCACAGCCCAGCCCATTCGCCTGATTCATCGAGGTTCAGCGGGTCGTTGGCCACAGAATTTCCCCTTTCACGGGATCCAGATGTCCCGCCCTGGCGTCCCAGGATGCCACGCTCACGGCATCTCTCCGGCGCTGTCCGGCGGAAGCAAACCTGCGTCGAGCAATACCTGACGATCGCCGTCATCCATGAACCGCCACGGGTCCCCGCTCATCACGACTTCCTTGGTCCTCGGCTCCGGAAGTTCGAGGCCTTTTATGGGTCGGTCGGCGGGGTGGTGGTAAAGCATCTTGCGTGCGCTGTTCACCGTGCACGAGTTTGAGTAGAGCGCAGTCGCGGCCGAACCCGCGATTGCGCGGTCGTCGTGCAGGCTTGTGAGGTCTGGGTGCAGCGAGCTTCGAAGGTGCATGCTGAGCGACAACCGACGAGTCAGCGGGACGTGGATGGCGTCGGCATTCGCGATCCCGGTTCCCAAGCCCAGTTTCGTGAATCGCTCGTTCGGCACGACGAACACCGGGTGATCGCTCGTTGCGAGGCCCTTGTGCCGAAAAGTCGTCATCAACCACCAGCGATCAAGGATCAACTCAATTGCCTTGGGTAGCGCGTTCGCGATGTACTGCAGATGGTGGTTAGCGTGAACCGCAACCTGATACGGGTTCTCGAACAATGAAATCCACTCGCGGTTGACCGCCTCATCGTCTGTCGGAAGCCCTGCGGCGTCCAGCTCGTCTCGGAGTCGTCGACGGCCACCGAACATGATTTGGAGCTGGACTGCGCCAGTGCCGAGTTCCCCCATCGAGGTCCGTACCTGGCTTCCGCGCAGCGCCTGCAGTGCGATCCACCCGGCCATCGCGCCGCGTAGCTCTTCGGGCAGGGGCCACACTCCGTCATGCACGGCTCGCCAGGCTGGCGCTGCTGCTGCTTCGATCTCCCCGAACGCTTGCTCGGCGACGTCTGTGGTCAGCCCGTCGTGCCCGATCGCTGTGTAGTACTGGTTGTGCACCGACGCGTCGTTGATGCTCTGAGTGAAGGTCCGGTCGCCAGGGAGCACCACGGTTGTTACCTGCCCGACGTCGTCGGCGAAGTAACGAAGGTAGAACTTGGAAACGACATGGTGGCGACGCGCTTGCCGTTTCGTCACGTTCGCGCGGCCGTCCTTCGCGCCCGAGAGGGCGCCCCGAGACGAACCGCTCCCGTGCTCATTACTTCTTGTCGCGGGGTGGGTTGGGGTCGTTTCCCGGCGCAACAGTGTCCGAGTCGCGAATACGTCCGTCGCGACCATGGATGCGGACTTCCCCTCCGCCGGCGTTCCCGACGATCTCGCGCGCGCGGTCCACTGCCTGCGCCTGTGTGTCTGCGTGTGCACTCGCCCGCTTAGCTCCAGGCGCGACGACGTCCCAACCACCGTCCTTGCCCGGCACGACGTCACGTGCGTTGTCGTTGCCCATCGCTGTCCTCCCGCCTCTTGTGCATGAATGGCCACCACTACTCGCAGGTTTCAAGACTCCGCCGCCATTCGGCCGACGACCAGCCCGGGCGGCCAAGATCACCCATCTCGGGCGTCGAGTTCACCCAGGTAGCACCCGCTCAGGTGCTGGCCGGTACCGTCCGACCATGGATTGGGGTCTGATCGCGTCGTCCGCTGTGGCAGCGGGTGTTGTCAGTGCGGCCGTGAACGCGGCCTTCAACTGGGCTCAAAGACCCTTCGCACCTCTACACGGAGATCGAAGCCGAGCATGATGCTGCACTTGACGCCTTCCTTGAGGCAGCACGCAAGGAACTCGGTATCGACGACCTGTGACTCACCGCCGATCGGAGTGCAGGCCACCCGTACTGCTCCGCCGCAACCCTGCCGACCTGGGTGGCGGCCTTCTCGGCTCCGACCGACCCGCAATGGCACAACTTCGTCGACGCGTGGCGCGTCGCCGAGGTCCCCCGCTGCTGTGGTCGAGCCTCCTCCTGGTGATCGGCGTGGTCCCGGTCGTCGCGCTGTGCGCGACCACGGCCGGCTACACCCTCGGGCAGCTGCGCGTGGGGGGGTCGGGCATCGTCTTCGTCCTCATGGTCTTCAGCCTCACCCTGCCCAGAGCGCCCACGATCGTGCCGCTCTGCTACCAGCTCCAGGGCATGGGACTGCTCAACACCCGGATCGGCCTCATCCTCATCGGCACATTCACGCCCTTCGCGGTGTACTGGATGCGGCGCACTTCATCACCATGCCCAAGGAGCTCAACGAGGCGTCCGCCATCGACAGCGCCAACCGCTGGCAGCGTTCGCCCGCATCGAGGTACCGCTCGCGGTCCCGGCGATCACGTCCATGTGTCTGCTGCTGTTCCTGTGGAGGTGGAACGCCTTCCTGCAGGCCATCGTCCTGATCGACGACCCCAGCAAACGCACCATGGCCGGCGCCCTGCGGAACTTGGTTGGCCAGTACACGTCCGACGCCGTCCTACTCAACGCTGGCTCGCTGCTGGCTCCGACGATCGTGGTGTTCCTGATCTTCCAGCGGCACTTCGTCAAGGCGCTCATCACCGGTGCCGTCAAGGGGCGAGCACTAGCGCCAACGGATCAGTTGTGACGTACCGGCTTCGCACCTGATATGCCGGTCGCACGGTGACCTACCCGAATCGCATCAAGACCGCGCCACGGGGCCGATCCGCCATTGCTCCCATTCGTACCCGCGACGACGGCTCAATTGCTCGTCGACTCAGCGCCGTCCGACGTGGTAGTGAGACCGAAGGCCTTCTCCACCATCTCCGGCGTGACGTAGTCGTGAAGGTCAGGCAGCGGGACCGTCGGGTCGAACCAGTTCTCGAAGTTCCACGGCCCATCTTCCGACATGTAACGGCCGTCGTACATCAAGTCGATAATCCAGTCCGGTTCGACGATCGCGTCGTACCAGTCAGGCCACCCGTCGGTGTCCGCCCCGTACATGTCGGCGAAGACATCACCCTGTTCGAGAATGAGGCGTACGACAATGCCCTCTCCAACCGTCTGGGCAAGGCGGGGCATCATGATCGACTTAGCCGCCGGCGCCGTGCGGCGAAGCTGCTCGATCGTTGCCTTCAGCCTGAAGACGAAGTCGTAGTCGTACCGCACTAGCCACTGTTCTGGCAGGGCTCCATCAAGCCAGCTGTGGCCCAGTTCGCCGAGATGAGTCCCGCGGGGCCGTCGTGCCAGCTCCTCCAGGTCGCCCTTGATGTGATCCAGCAGAACGTCGGAACCCCAGGCGAAGGTCTTTGCCGCATCCAGGCCGAAGTTGAGTTCGAGGTCCTCCACATAGAGGCCGTCCTTCTTCGGGTCGTACTCTTTCCAGTCTTTGCCAAGCTCGTCATCATCAGGCTCGCCTGACGATGTGTCCGGTAGGACCGACCAGCGCAGTGCGCTACACACAGCGCGGACCTTGTCCTTGCGAATGTTCGATCCGGTCTCGTAGCGGCGCCATGTCTCGCTGCCGATGCCCGCGCGCTGGGCTGCGTCCTCAATGGACATGTCCAGCTCTTCCCGCCGGGTCCGGATCGCAGCGCCAAGCTCCGCTCCGCCAGCAACCGTTCTTGGTGGCATCTCAACTCCTTACTGATGCGTCAGAATGACATCAGTATACATAAGCGCCATCAGAGGCGAAGCAACGCCGCACGTCGCCGTCGCCGTCGCCGTCGTGGGGCAGCGCTATCGGCGCGCCCTTGCGGCGCCCTCAGATCAGTAAGGACCGAGTCGGCCAGAGGACCACCTTGTGGCTCAGTGCAGACTTCGCGGCCTAATCTGGCGAACACAGCGTGGTGGCCACTGCTCGGGTCACGGACCAGATGTGGTTCTCCGGCCCGGCCTACAACATCGCCTGCGGACGCTGCTCGCAACCGATGAGTGTTCGGCCTCTAGGAGATTGATCGGCGCGCTCAGGTTCCTGGCCGCGATAATCTCCCTGGCCGTGAGCCCTACGCTCCATGGCATGGATCCGACACTTCAAGCAGCATGGGTGGCCGTAGCCGGGACTCTGCTCGGTTCGCTGGTCGGGGGTGGCATCCAGACGTGGACCGGCCGCCGCGCGCTCGCGTCAACCCACGACGACGCTGCCGCACAACGCGGAGCGGCGGCCAACGCACTAGAAATGCAGTTGAGCGAGGAGCGGCTCCGGCGTTTGTGGTCTGAACGTCGCGCCCTGTACACCGCCGTCCTCGCCGAATCGGCTGCATGGGACACAGCGAACACGCACGCGCACTCCGAAAACCGGTACAACTTCGAGAACGCAGAGTCCATGCGGGATCCAGAGGAAGTAACACCGCAGGAGGCGGCGATACTTCGCTGCATGCCCGAGTTCAGGCGACTGGAACAGGAGGTGCACCTGATCGGCGGTACTGACGTGAGGGAAGCAATGGAGCCGGTACGTAGGGCACTCTACAAGGGCGCCGCAGCCGCCGCGGATTGTGCCCCCTCGTACGGAAACCCCGAATACATCAGGGCGCTCGATCTTCTTACGTTGGCCATGCGCCGCGAACTGATCGATCAGAGCGGCGCCGGACTGATGGTTCAAGTGTCTGCCAGTTCGTGAGAACACGCGAACTACCCGAACGGACAAACTGAAGCACCTGTCGACCAATATCAGCGCAGGGGACGTCGATGCCGGCTGCACAGCGGTGCCTCGCTACTGCGGTCTGTCGTGCTCTGCGACCCGAGATCGCGTGCAACCGCTTGGACACGCCACCCTGGAGCGTGCAGACCTGGGCGGATTTCACCTCGTGATCCGCGAGACCTGTGGCTGAGGTGCGGCGTAGCGTGGCACACGTGAACGATGACGAGTTGGTCGCCAGCATGATGCGCGTACTGGAGATCGACTTCCAGGTTGTCCAACACTTCGCGGAGGATGACACCGAGAGCGTCGCCCAATTCCGCCGGTGCGGGCGTCGCGCAATCCGGAACCTCGGCTACAAGGCTCGCACTCACCAGACCGATCCTGATCTTCGCGAAGATCGGCTCATCGTCGTGCACGCGATGATCGCCAACCGGAGCGACGACGACGACAAGCGTCTCGAAGAACGCGCCATACTGCTGGTACAGAGCATGCCATCGCCTTTCGATAGGCGCTCCGATCCGTAGCAATCGGTGCTGACGGCTCGACCAAGCTCGTTGCAGCAGCGCGGCCATGCAAGATCGATCAACCGTCAAGGCTTCGCCTCCGCTACATGCCGATACCCCGCGCCTGCTGGGTCGCGCCTGGCCGCCGTGCATGCATGGTCGGGGGTCGTGTCGCCCGACGCAGTGCCGCAGCAACGCGTGCGGCATCGACAGCTTGGGCATCAGTTGAAACCGGGTCGTTGCCGAGTGGTGCGCTGCTGGTGATGCCGTAGCGGTCGCGGTAGGCGGCGATCCTGCGTGCAGCGGTCTGCCAGGTGTGTCGGGCTCCAGTGTCGGCTGGTTCGGGGCCGAGCCCGGTGAGCCAGGGTTCATGGTCCCGCGTCGCGCGTTGGACAAGGTCGGTGATGCGTCGCTCGATCAACATCGCCCGCTGTTCCAGCGCCAACCGGTATTCGTCGGTCATCGGTCCGGCCGCTTCGGGGATGAGGCCGGCAATCCGGCGGGGTGCGGGTCGTTGGATGGTCAGCCCGTCGTAGCGGACGGGGTGTGCCGTGGCGCTGGCGAGGCGGTGGTGCAGGACGGCTGCGGGGTCGTCGGCGTCGTCCAGCCCACGCTGGGCCACCAGCCGGGGCAGTACCTGTTCGACATCGTGACCGTCGGCTTCAGCGCGACGCAGTTCGGCAGTGAGAGCTCCGAACGCGGGCGCGGTAATGACCTGGTCCGCGTCCTGGGCTGAGAGCCCGCACTGGTGGACCAGTCTGGTCCAGCGGTCACGTTGTGCAACTTCGGCCAGGGTTTCGTATTCGGCGGCGAGCTGCGCGACCGAGCCCCACCGCTCCGTCTCGTCCTTGCTGACCTGGGTGGCGGCCTTTTCGGCTCCGACCGTGCGGACGATCCCGGCCAGGATGCTCCGGGGTGTGTGGTCCTCGTGGTCGTCTGGCGTGATCTCCAGTGGGGTGTCGGTGATGACGTAGGCGGTGTTGGTCTCCCGTCCACGGGTCATACCGACGTACAGGTTCTCCCGCGTCATCCCCGGCCCGGCGATGAGGTGGCTCGTGTCCACCGTGAGCCCCTGCGCACGGTAGGTGGTCACGGCGTAGCCGAGGTCGAGGTGCTCCGCCGTGTACGCCGCGGGGAGCACGATCGTGTTGCCGTACTTGGCGTCCGGTCGGCGTACGACAACCGACCCGTCGTCGCGGACCCCAACAAGGGCCCACCGGTCGCCGTTGCGTACCCACGATCCGTTCCTGGTGCGAAGTCGGCGGTCGTTGCGCCGTGTGATGACCACGTCGCCGGCCGAGGCTTGGAGTCCGTCGGCGAGGCGGACGGACCGGCCGCGTTCGGTGGTTCCGGTCCGGAGTCGTTCGGTGCGGGCGCGTTCGTTGACGGCGCGGACGGTCTCGTTGTCCCCGGCGACCAGGACGGAGTCCTTGCCGTCTGCGAGGTCGTCCTGCCAAGCGGCATAAGCAGCCTCGACCATGGCCTGGGCGTCGCCGTCACGGACCCGGCCGTTCTCGAGGTACGCGTCAATGGCTTCGTCGTATCCGTGGCGTAGGGCAAGGGAGGCGTTTTTCTCCCACATGTGGGTGAACCGGTGTACCTCGGTCAGCTCTGGTGTCCCGTCTTCGGTCTGGCGGGCGGCGGTCAGGAGGGCGAAGGCTCCGCCGGCCTCGACGGCTTGGAGCTGGGCCGGGTCGCCGACCAGCAGCACCTTCGCCCCTACCTCCGAGGCGTGGGCCGTGATCCGGTCCAGGGTGAGGGTCCCGGCGAGCGTGGCTTCGTCGATGATGACCAACTGTCCCGCGCTGAACGCGGCGCCTTGCTGGACGTGGTCGTAGAGCCACTTGGCGGTGTTCTCGCACCCGATGCCCAGGTCGTCGGCCAGGACGGCTGCCGCAGCCGCCGACGGCGCCAACCCGACGACCGACCCTGCCCCGTGCTCCTGCTCCCAGGCGGCGCGCAGCGCGCGCATGGTCGTTGTCTTCCCGGTCCCGGCTGGGCCGACGAGCAGGTCCACCTGTCGTGCCGAGACCGCGACACGGGCGATGGCTTCGGCCTGCTCGCCCGAGACCGCCCTCGCCCGCTCGCCGGGGCCGTCCTTGGTGACGGCGTGGTCGACGGTGTCCAGGGTGATGGTCGGTGCGGTGCGGGCACTGGCCCGATCCATCAGGCGGGCCTCCGCGTCCAGCATGGCCTGTGAGGAGTACAGGGCCGAGTCCTTCGGCCGCAGGATGCTGGTCCCGTCCTCACGACGGAACTCGGCGGGCGTGGCGGCCAGGTCGGACGGCGTCAACCGCACCGACCCATCCTCGGCCCGGTCCGTGATCGCCGCCAGGACCGCCATCCGGTCCTCAGCGGTGACGAACCGCAGGGCCTTAGTCTGCCGGGTAGCTTCGGCGTACAGGTTCCAACGCCGCCACACCGGCTTCTTCTCCGAGACCGCGATCACGACCGTTTGGGCGAGGTGGTCGATGAGGTCCAGGGGGACGTCGCCGGCCCGCAGCATCCGCGGCGGCGTCCCTGACACGAGATCGCCCACCCACTTGGCGGGGTCGTGGCCCAACATCTCGGCAGTGCGGTGCCGCCACACCGTGGTCAGGTCGGCCAAGGAGTGGTGCGTCTTGTCCGGGCGGGTCTCCTTGCTGGCCCTCTGCCGGTACTTGTCGATCGTGCTCCGGCCGGGTCGGCGCCCGTACTTCTTGACGTGCTGCGCGATCAGCTCATCGGCGCGGGGGTTGATCTGCTCGGAACGCTGCGAGAACGCGGCCACCAGATCGTCGGGGACGCCCTTGATCGACCATCCGGGGTTGCGGCCCTGTCTTGCCCTGGCCCGCAGCTCCCATCCCACGCCCAGGGCGCGGGTCAGGTCGTCCATCACGATCGCTTCGTGCAGCTCCGACATCGCGACCGTCGCGGCGTGCAGACCCCGCCCGTCCAGGGACCGCCACTTCCCGTCCAGGAGCGTCTTAACCTTGTTGGAGACCACGACGTGGGTGTGCAGGTGCGGGTCGTTGGTCCGCGAGTCCCAGTGATCGAACGTCATCGCGATCAAACCGGTGACGCCGACCTGAGCGACCGCGCCGCCCTCCCCCGCCTCGCTCGTCGCGTTCCCGGCGACAGATGCACCGGTCCGAGTCGCGGCCAGCTCGCGTTCCGTAAACTCGAACACCTTGACCACAGCGGCACGGTGGATAGCCACGATCTGCTCCTGGACCCCGGCATCGGCCACACCCCACAACACCGAGGCCGACTTCGGCAAGGAGAACGTGAAGTCATAGCCCGCCACCGCACGCCGAGGCTTTCCGCCGTTGCCCTTCCCGTAGACCGGGTAGGCGCGGCCGAGCTGCTCGCCGGCAATCGGGTCCAGGCCCTTGCCCGCGAGCCGGGCCATCTGTTCCTCGGTCACCAGGTCGCCCACGAGCAGGCGGCCCAGCTCATCCGAACCCAGGCTCGCGACCCCTGCCCCCATCCACCGGCCCGGCGGCGTGCCAGTCTCGGTGTAGTACCGCGTCAGCGGGGTACCCATCGACCGGTCGCCGTCACCGGCCGCGACCGACTTCATGAAGTACGAGTACCCGTCCCCCGCCGACATCACGGCAATCGTCACAGTCATCCGCCGCACACCTCCTACAGCAGGAGGTGTCCCGCCCGCACCAACGGGCCAAGTTGCTCTAGGTGCCTCGATCTGCAAGAGGCGTGCTGGGATTTTGAGGGAGGGGTGCTGGGATTTTGAGGGAGGGGTCTGGCGGGCGAACTGGGATGGATTTGGGGGGTTAGCGGCTATTGGTTGGACTAGGAGGGTTGGGGCAGGTTGGGAAGGATGGCGGAACCTGAGGGCGGTCGGCGTGGGTCAAGGGGAGGGTCACGCGGGCTCTGGGGATGAGCCGCAGAGAGTGGGTCCCCCGTCTCCAGGTCTCTCGTCCCACGCCTCCCACTGGGTGCCACGGTCCATCGGTCTGAGCGCCATCAGCAGGCGGTGCACGTGGTCAGGTAGCACGCGACTCGTCCGGTGTGGCACCGTGTCGCCGTGACCTCCGGCAACGTGATCCATGCCTACAGCAGCGTGCAGGTTCAGTCCGCCGTAGCGGGCGCGCTGGGAGTGGCGTGCAGCGACGACGAGTTGATCCGCAAGGCTGCGTTCGGGTTAGCGCAGGCGTGCCTGACGGAACTGCGCGACACGTTCGGGTCAGCGCACGGATGCACCGTCGTGCTGCTGGTCGGCACAGGCAAGAACGGTGCGGACGCGATGGTCGCGGGTAAGCATCTTCGTGAGCGTGGTGTTGCGGTGCATGCGATTGCGACGGGCGGTCACGTAGATGTGATCGGAACCCGCCATCTGGACGTGCCGGCTATCGACGCGACGGACACTGCTGGGCTCATCCAGGCGCTCGACCTGATCGCGCGCGCCGACATGGTGGTCGACGGGATCGTCGGCGACGCAATGGTTGGCGACCTGCGCGCTCCGGCGAGCGATCTCGTCGAGGCGATTCCGGATGGTGCCATGGTGGTCGCTGTGGACGTGCCCAGCGGTGTAGATCCGGATTCGGGGGCGATCGGCGGCATTCACGTGCGGGCGGACGTCACGGTTACCTTCGGGGCATACAAGCGGTGTCTGCTGCTGCCGCCGGCCGCGGAGGTCGTAGGGCGCCTGGTGTTCGTCGATGTCGGGATCACACCGCGCCTGGACGTGGAGGGCCAGGTGCAGCGGCTCTCCTCGGTGGGCGTCGCCGAGAGGTGGCCGGTTCCTGGCCCCGGCGATCACAAGTATTCGCGTGGTCTGCTCGGCATCGTGGCCGGATCGGAGCGGTATCCCGGAGCGGCGGTCCTGGCGTGCCTGGGTGCGTTCGGCACGGGTGTTGGCATCGTCCGGTACACGGGTCCGCGCCACGTCGGCGACCTGATCCTGGAGCACGTGCCCGAGGCCGAGAGGTTCCCGGGAAAGGTCGACACCTACTTGTTGGGATCGGGTGTGCTCGATGACCCGGACCAGGAACGAGCGATCGACGAGGCGCTGGCGACGGGCCTGCCCTGCGTGGTCGACGCCGGTGCGATCGAGACCTGCGTTCGCCGTCGGGCGGCAGGCGACCGGCCCACACCGGGAGACCGCATCTTGCTGACCCCGCACGTGGGCGAACTGGCTCGGTCGCTGGCCGCGCTCGGGCGCGAGGCGACGACGGCAGACATTCTCCATCGGCCTTACGAGCACGCTCTGCGCGTCGCGGAGGCAGCCGAGGTGACGGTATTGCTGAAGGGTTCGACCACCATCGTTGTGGGACCGGACGGTCGAGCGTTCAGCCAGGACGAAGGCCCAGCTTGGTTAGCCACTGCCGGCTCCGGCGATGTTCTGGCCGGCATCGCCGGGGCACTGAGCTCGGCGGGCCTTTCCGCGCTGGAGGTGGGCGCCATGGCCGCGTTCGTGCATGGACGCGCAGCGGCCATGGCAGCGGACGACGGACCACTGCGCGCCAGCAAGATCGCTGAGCACGCTCCAGGAGCGGTCCGGGAACTGCTGGCCGAACGGACTGCTTTGGTCAGGCCGCGAGCAGGCCGCCGCGGCGGGCGAGGCCTTGCACGTGCGGGCGGGCGCGGGCGCGGTCGCGAATGATCAGCTCGCGCAGCATCTCGCGGACGATCGTGGAGTCGTGAACTTCGTCGGAGGAGACCTGTTCTGCGTCCAGCAGGACCAGCGCTGCGGATTCGTCCTCACCGCGCCGCACGAAGCCACGGGCCGTGGAGATCAGTGCGGCTGATCTCCGTTCGACGCTCGGGATGTTGTTCAGGTTGAGGCGGGCGGACAGCTCGACCACGTCGTCCGGGCGCCCGAGCTCGGCGTTGATCGCCACGGCGTGGATGTCGACGTTCCCGGCGCCAAACTTCGTCCACGGGTCGTAGTAGCCGGGCCCGAGGGTGTTGGCGGCGTCCTGCGCGACGCGGTGCAGTGCCCAGGCGCGGCCGTCCTGATCGGACTGTGCAGCGCTGACTGCTGCGGCCAGGTGCAGCATCCCGTAGGCACCCAGGAGGTCCTTGCGCGGGTTGGCCGGGTCGATGCGGGTGTGCACCTCGTCGGCGGCAGCCAAGCAGAGCCGCGTCGCTTCGTCCTGGTGTCCAGCGCGCCGGTACGGGCCTGACAGTGCCCAGGCGGACAGCGCGATGAGGTAGGGGTCGTCGGCTTCTCGGGCGATGTGAGCGGCCCGGTCGGACACGACCCAGGCCAGGTCTCCGGACGGGACGTGGTGCAGCCACTGCCGGGTGATCTGGTAGGCGCCCGCCAAGGTGCGGGCACTGCGCGCCCGGTCGGACGACATGGTGTGGGCAGCATGAGCGTCAGCGACGAGCGCGGGGAGAATCGCGCCGACGCCGCGATGCGCTGACGGCGACTCGTGCCACATCGTCCAGGCGTCGTCCACACGTCCCGCCACGTCGGCCAATTCGGGTGCCGGTTTGGTCACCGGCATCGGTCCGGCCGAACGCATGATGACCTCGCGCAGCGCGGTCACGGTCTCGGCCTGCGACGGACCAGTGCCAGGAGTCAGCGTGTCCAGCGGCCTACCGATCAGGTCGTCGACGGTGCAGCCGATGACCGATGCGATCCGGACCAGGTCGGTGAGCCGCTCGGCATGCCGCCGGCCCTGTTCCACGGCCGAGACCCACTGGACGGACTTGCCGATGCGCTCGGCGAGCGAAAGCTGCGTCACGCCGGCCGCACGACGGTGCGCGGCGATTGCCGCTCCCACGCCACGCAACAGGTCCGCGTCCTTTGTCATGTCCAACACCATAGGCGGCTCACCCAGTAACCAACAGGCTCGGAACTGCTACGTGTGTAGCAGCCCTCCTGGTTCCCTCGCTCGTAGCGTCGTGTCTCGTCGGCGGGCCGTGCCCCAGTAGCGGCCCGCCGGCCAGGCAGAGCACCAACGGAGCTGCACGAGGGGGACGTGATGGGACTGCGCAACCACGATCTGGACCTGGAGAAGATCGAGCCCAACGGCTCGACGCTGGTCAACGAGCGGACACATCTCGACGGTCTGACGCGTGCGCTGGAGGACGCCTTCACAGCTATCCGCTCCGTCGGTCCCGACCGAATCGACTTGGTCACCGTCACCAAGGAGCGGATCTGCCTCCAGCCCGCGGACCTGGACGACGGTGAGCGGATCGCCCATGCTCTGGGCTGCGATCTTCCGCTCGATCACCGGATGCTGGTCCCCGGACACACACTCTGGACCGGGACGCGCCACGGCCTGGAGATTCAGGTCCGTTCGGCCTTGCGACGCCCGATCGGCGAAGAGGCATGAACACACCAAGACCAGTCGCGATCGGATACGTCTGCGGTGCCGACGACTCCTTGGTGACGCAGCAACGTGCAGAGGTCACCCGGTACGTCGAGGCCGAGGGCCTGGCGCTGGCGGAGGTACTGCACGACACAGGAGACGGGTTCACGATCAGTCAGATCGTCGAGGCCGCTCAACTGCGGCACGCCTCACAGGTGCTCGTTCCTGCCGACGCCCATCTGTCTGATGCCCGCCATCGGCTGACTCAGGATCTGGCCGATCATGGCGCGCTCTGCGTCGTGATCGGTGAACAGTCACCGGTCTCGGCCCGACCGCGGTTGCGCCCCGGTCGTGCGGAGATGCACACCCGCGCCGCAAAGCGAACCGGGTCCATCGCGCCAGTAGCTTCCGCTCTTGCCTCCCCCAATTTCTCGGAGTAACCCATGGCAACGACCAGCCTGCCTACCACCGCCGCATTGGCAAGCAGCGTGCCTTCATCCCGGCTCAGGGCACCCTTGGCGTCGAGCGTGATGGTGGCTCTGGACATCGACGGCACGCTGCTCGGGGCCGGCTGGGAGGTCCCCCGTGAGACGAGGATCGCCGTCAAGGCGTTGAGACTGGCCGGCCATCACGTGGTGCTCGCCTCAGGGCGGTCCCTGGCCGGTGTACTCCCCGTCGCGCGCAGCCTGGGCCTGGCCCACGGATGGGCGATCGCCTCCAACGGCGCCGTCACCGCCCGTCTGAACCCACTGGCCCCAGGCGAGCACACGATCCAGGAAGCAACGACGTTCGATCCCGAACCCGTCGCCCGCCTCGTCGCCGCCCAGCTACCGGAGACGCAGATCGCGGTCGAAGAGACGGGATGGGGATACCGCACCAGCACACCGGTCCCGGACGAAGTGATCAACGGCCGACAGCGCGTGGTGTCGTTCGAGGAGCTGTGGATCAAGCCGACTCCTCGAGTGTTTCTGCGCGGGGCCGGAGTGCTCGATCTGCTGGACCCTCTGCGTGCACTGGGAGTCACGGCGACCACTGGCGGTCCAACGTGGGTGGACGTGACGCCACCTGACCTGTCGAAGGCAACGGCGTTGGATGCGGTCCGGCAGACCCTGGGTATACCGAGCACTCACACGGTCGCGGTGGGCGACGGCATCAACGACATCGCGATGCTGACCTGGGCTGCCCGGGGAGTTGCGATGGGTCATGCCCCTGCCGAGCTGAGGGCAGTCGCCGACGAGGTCACCGGGACCATCGCGGAGAACGGCGTCGTTCCTGTGCTGCGGTCTTTGCTCGCGACGTCTCCTGCCTCTATCTCCCGCAATTCCACCTTCGATCGGAGCGTCAGATGAGCATCCTTGCCCAGAACGCCGACACTGCAGCCAGTGATACCGACGCCGCACATGACGACGTCGCCGATATTTCTACGGCCGAAGCACATGCCGGGCTGATGCTCACGGCGCTCGGTCTGGATGTGTCCGACCCCGGCCTGATCGCTACGCCGGGCCGGATGGTCCGTGCCCTGCGCGAGATGACCACACCCCCGCAGTTCACCCCGACGGACTTCGAGGTCACCGCAGAGCCCGGCCAGCTAGTCCTGGTACGAGACATCAGATTCGTGTCGGTGTGCGAGCACCACGTGCTGCCCTTCGTCGGTGTCGCTCACGTCGGGTACGTACCGCGCTACCGGATCCTCGGGCTGAGCAAGGTCGCCCGCGTCGTGCACCACTACGCGCGCAGGCTCCAGGTCCAGGAGCGACTGACCCGGCAGGTCGCGGACTGGATGTCCGGACAGCTTGACGCCGCCGGAGTCGGCGTGCTGATCTCTGCCGAGCACACCTGCATGACGCTGCGCGGAGTCGGAGCGGCTGGATCCAGCACCAAGACGTCTGCGCTGCGTGGCCTGCTCCTGGACGACGTCGCCGCTCGCGCCGAGTTCATGTCGCTCGCGACAGGCCCGGCATGACCGTCTCGACGGCGGCCCGCCACCTAGCGCGAGCACGCGTAGGCGGCCCGGGCTGGGACTTCAACGCTGCCCACACCGGCTTGCACGACGGCACCTTCGAGCCCTTGCACGGGCACACCTACCAGGTCGCGCTCACGGTCTGGGGTGAACCGGACGATGCCGGGATGGTCGCCGACTTCGGCATCCTCAAGAGCGCCCTGCGTGCGACCCTGGCCCCACTCAAGCGCCGCACCCTGCTGGCGACCAGTACCCCTGGCGTGCTGGTGGCCGAAGACGACGAGCTGGTCCATGTCACGGGCGGCGGCGCCTTCTTCACCTTGCCGCGCCGTTGGGTCGCGCTCCTGCCGATCGCGAGCACGAGCACCGAGGCGCTCGCCGGGTACCTCGCCGACCAGCTCGCGGTGCAGCTTGCCGTCTCGTGCCCGAGGGTGGAACGACTCGAGACGACGATCACGGAGTCCGCTGAGTGCGCTGCCACCGTCGAGGTAGTGCTCCGATGAATGTGGACCCGCTACGCCTCAGTGCCGCCCTTGGACTGGGTCTGGAGACATGGCTGCATGGCGCGGTAGCGCCCCCGGGCGCCGTGGAGTCGGCGTGGGATGCGTGGTGGATCGCGATCCGTTCCGGCGGTCTCGTGCGCCCGATGCTCGACGGCAGGTCAGCGTGCCCGGTGTGCTCGGGGCCGGTGATGGCCGAAGTCGTGCGCGCGGTCCCTGAGCATCCAGGTCTGGAGTGGCGATGCGGTTGCTTCATGGCGTGGGCGTCCGCGATGCGCAGCCCGTCATCTGTACTGCGTAGGACGTGGGCGTTGCCGCAACGGCTCACCGTCGCGCTCCTCAAACCGGACGCTCCCGAGGCCGAGATTTGGGCGCACCTGAGACGGCGGTTCCGGATCGTGCATCAGGCCGAACGAACCTTGACCACTGCCGACTGCAACCGGCTCTACCCCGACGCCTACGGCACGGACTTCGTCGCCACGACCTCCGCCTACCTCACCTCGGGACCGAGCCAGGTCCTCGTTCTGATGGGCGGGGATGACGCCGTCGTCACCGGGCTCGACGTGAAACGCGCGGTGCGCAACGAGCTGGCCACTGACAGGATGCGGAACCACCTGCACATGCCTGACACCCCCGCCGAAGCCTTGGCCGACGTCGCCCTGTTGGCCGGGACCGACACCCTGCAGACTCTCTACGACCGCTGGGAGACACCCCATGACCGACACGCCCGCACCCGCCTGGCGGCCTACCGGGCTCGTCTGGACCCAGACCGACACCCCGGCCGCGGCCCTGGAGTGGCTCTCCCCCACCGGTGAGGTGCGCTCCAGTGCCCTGGACGTCGGGGCACGGCTGGTGCTGGCGGTCGGCCTGGACCGCCGGTGCGTCGGGCTCTGGTGGGACGGGCGCCGCATCCCCTGCGTCGCCCAGGCAGCGATCGCGCCGGAAGCGAAATCCGGTCAGTGCGAATCGTGCGCCGCGATAGCCCGCTCCCGGTCCATCGCGACCGACACGAGACTGGACGACTCACGGGAGTTCAGCGTCTACCTCGCCCATCATGGAAGCCTGGTCAAGGCCGGGATCACCGCCACGGAACGCGGACAGGTCCGGCTGCTGGAACAGGGTGCGCTGTCCTCGCTGTTCCTCTCGGCCGGCTCCCTGATGTCCGCTCGGCGGTGCGAGTCCCTGCTGACCGCTGCGCTCGGCCTGCCGCAGCAGGTCCACACCGCCCGTAAGCGTGCCGCCCGTCTGGCGCCCGAGACGGCGTCGTCCCGGGCAGAGGAGCTGACCGCCGTCGCTGAACAGGCGGCTGGTCTGGACTGGCCGCCCGGCCAGAGGCGGACCAGCGCCGAGCCCGTGGACCACACGCGGGCATATGGGCTGACTGACGACGGCGTCGCCCCGGACCGTCAGCTCGACCCCCTGTACGCCGGAGCGACGATCAGCGGCGAACTCATCTGCCGGATCGGGCGCGACCTGTACCTGAGGGTGCCTCAGGGTGTCGTGCTACTCGATACCGGCCTGCTGCAGGGCTGGGTGCTGACCCGAGCCGACCACGACACGTCATTCACCGCACCGACCTCACCTGTGGCGCCGTCTCCGAAGCCGTCCAGGGAGACCGAGCATGACGTCCTCTTCTGATGAGCAGACGCTGGAGGGGCCTGTCGTAGGCTGCGCGGGCGTTGTCGCGGTGGAAGGCATGCCAGGCGCCGGGAAGACCACAGCGATGACCATTCTCGCCGACCGTGGGCACACCGTGCTCGGCGAGTACACCGACGACCACGCGCGGTCACTCACCTTGGCCGCGCACCCCCATCACGAGGACGAGCACCCACATCTGGCGAACTGGCTCCGCAAGGACCTCCAGGCCCACCGACTGGCCCGTGCGAGCGGCGTGGTCATGGACCGGAACTGGCTCACCGCTCTCGGCTGGGCCGCGTCCGTCGGTGGCTTGCCCGACCGCGCCGGCTGGGCGTACTCCCAGCTCGTTGCCAGGCGGCTCACCCTGCCGGAGCGCTGGATCATCTTGGACTGCACCGTCGAGACGAGCCTGACCCGCCGTCGCGAACAACTCAGCCTCACGCACCCGTGGGCCCGCGCGGAGCCACTCGACCGGCTCCGCGCGTTCTACTCCGACCCCGCCGCTGCAGTCGGACCCGCGCTACGCGCCCTGGCCGATGCCCTCGCCACGGTGCCCGTGGTGAGGATCGACGCCGAGGCCGACCGCGACACCGTCGGGCACGCCATCTGCGAGGCCACACCGTGAGGCACGTGCTCGTCGTCGCGCTTCACGACGGCTTCTACAGCGCCGCCACCGGCGCGGGCCTGTCCAATCAGGCGCTCTTGGCAGCCGTCGCCGAGCACCTGCCCGACGGGACCGACCTGGTTGTCGCGCCCGTCCACCTCGACCCGACCAGCCCCGAGCACGACCACACCGCTCACCAGCGGACCCTCGCAATCCTCGACCGGGTCCCGCACGAGGTCATACCGCTGAGCAACGGGACCGGCGGGCAGACACGCTTCGGCGACCTGTCTGCGTTTCAGCACCTGGCCAAGGACTCAGCGCGCGTGATCAAGGACCTGAAACGCGACTACGGCAGCGGAGCGTTCGTCGCGATCGACCGGCCGTTCGTCGGCCTCGGCCCCCACCTGTCCGATGACTCCTTGTGGAACATCGTCTATCTGCCACGATCGAGCGCTCTGCACCACGCCGACGTCGAGCACACGGATTGGGAGAGTCGTGGCCTGATCGGCTGGCTGCGCGCCGGCGCGACAATCGGAGCCATCAGCACCCACATGCGCGAGCTCCTGCAGGACCAAGCAGTCCCAGCGGACCGAATCCTCGATGTACCCAACGGGCTGACCGGGGCCGTCGTCCCGCTCTCCGCTGCACCGCCGATCCCGCCCGAAGCCGAGAACGGATTCCTGCTCGCGTTCGGCCGCGCCGCACCCTACAAGGGCTTCGACGACCTCCTCGACGCACTCGACCACCTGCGCTCCAGGGGCGTCCCGGTCCCGCACCTCGTGCTCGCCGCCGTCACCGACGATGGCGGACCGAGCGCCTATCAGCTACACCTCAGGCGCCGCTGCTCCGACCTGGCGGTCACACTCTGGACGCGCTTCAACCGCGGCATACCGGGGCTGCTCGGCCACCCCGCATTGGGTGGGGTCATCGTGCCGTCCCGCGTCGAACCGTTCGGACGCATCCCGCTGGAGGCATTCATAGCCGGAGCCGGACCCGTTGTCGCCACCACCGTCGGCGGCCTCACCGACACCGTCATCGACGGCGTCACGGGCTACACCGCCGCGCCAAGATCCCCGATTGCCCTCGCCGACGCGATCCAGCGCGCACTCAACGCTGATCCCCAGACCATTGCGCTGATGGGCCTCGAGGGCCGACAACTCGCCGCCGACCGAGACTACACGCGCACCATCGGCGCCCTGGTGGAACATCTTCTCGACCGGCGCCCGATGACATGTTGAGCAAGAGCCTGCCCCTTGGGCGGATCAGGTCGTCGAGACCCCGTCGTGGCCATGGATGCCTCGCACACGTCGTCTCGGCGCACCGCACGCGTGAGCTTCGCTGTCGCCGTAGCGCTCCTACAGTCCCGGTGCGTCTAGGCCTCCGCTGTCGCGCCGACGGGACGGGCCCGCTGGGGACGGCCAGGGCTCGGGCTGCGGTGGTTGGGGCTTGGTTCGCCGTGTGGGTGCCTGCAGGTTGGTCTCGAATGCGGTGGCTGGCCGGGTCAGGTCGGGTGGGGTCCACCGGTCTTCGGGTTCGTTCTGAAGGTAGAAGGGTGTGGCTCCGGGTTCGGGGGCGCCGATGGTCAGGACTCCGTGCACGTCGGGTCGTTCGAACGGGTCCTCGATGTAGCCGGGAGGGGGCGTGGTGGCGACATGCTCAGCTATCGCGCGTTCCTCGTCGCTCACTGCGGGTCTGGTGTCGCCGACCTTGGCCGCGAGCAGTTGGTAGGTGGTGATTGCGTCGAGGGCCCAGCGTGCGAGGTCGTAGACCTCCATCCGCAGGACTCTCATGAACTCGGCGGGCGCGGGGGCGCCGGCCGTCTGGGCACGGGCTTCCAGGGCTCCGGCCTTCTCTTCTTCGCGAAGCATCGCCAGGAGTTGGCCGCGGGCTTCGAACTTGCCGTAAGCGGTGATGGCAGCCAGGCGCGCTTCGAGGACTCTGCCGTACCCGCCGGTGAACCACGCGACGGCAGCGGGAGCTCGCTTGGTATGGCCGGGCAGGACCTCGGCGCTGGTGTTCTTCAGCACGCCGCGCCGGACCACCCCCACAGGTGTGGATGTGGCGGTCGGGACGGTGCTGACCTCCAGCGGATACAGGATCTCGACCGGCGAGACGCCGAGCGCGGCGGCCAACACGGTGACGTCTTGCAGGTAGATCTTCTCCCGCGGCCTGGTCTCCAGGTTCGCGATGCTCGCCCGCGCCATCGGATAGCCCAGCGCGGCAGTCCGGTCGGCGACCTGCTGCGTCGTCAACCCAGCGGCCCGACGGACGGAACGTAACCGCTCGCCGATGCCCGCAGTCCAGGACCTCGACCATGCCTGGCCGTCATCCGGCAGGCGCACACCACCAGGGTGGCCGGGTCTGATGGCGAGATCGGGGTGTTCGGGGTCGGTGGGCTGTCCCATGCGCATCAGGTTATCCCCAATGCGCGCGATCACAACACTCCAGTTGTTCATGTGTTGATCTTGCACATTACCTGCTTCTGGCGTAACGTATTGCACACGCCGTGGTGTGCCGATGCGTGCCATGGCTGGGGACTGATGATGAGCGATCAGAGCACGGGCGCGGTTCGGACGGCAGGGCCGGACCGCCACCCCGACCAGGAGCCCGCCGGTACTTCTTTACGCCCCGACGCCGCTACGACACCTTCGCCCGCCGGCCGGAACGGTGGTCCCGCCTACACAGACGCTGCGCCGGAGTTCACTACCCCAGATGGACTCCGTTCCCTACTGAACCGGCTCGCCGGGACAGGTGATGAGGCGTGGTCAACGGACCTGGAGGCCGCGGAGCTGCTCGCCTACTGCGCCGGCCGGTACCGGGCCCTGGCGCGCAAATGCCGTCTGACCGAGCACGATGCCGTTGTCGCGGCGTTCGAAGTTCTCCGCAACGACGCGGTACGGCACGCGGACAACCCGTGGGCGGTCGTGACCACAGCTGTGAAGCGCACACTGAGGGCCGAGGCCCGGGCCGATCAGCTCCTGTGCTCTCCGAGACGCGCCCGGCACCTGATGACTCACACCGACCTGTCACCTGCCCTACGTATCGGCGACCCGTCTACACCGACTGCGACACCAGCAGGTGAGACTGCCCCCTGGCTCGAACTCGCCCTCGCGACCATGAACACGGGCGCGACAACAGCCACCGATCTGGACCCGACCACAGCCGCCACCATCGCCAGGGTCCGGGCCGCGACCCGGGTGACGATCGCGGTCCTGGTCGCGGTCGGATGGCCCCAGGACGTCGCCCTGGCCGGTTTGGAGCACATCACCACGACCCTGACCACAGCAGCCGGTGTACCCGCCGCGCGCGACCGCTTGCGCAAGGACCGCCACCCCGCAGCGGAACTCGACATCGACCGGGCAGCCTGGACCCGCCTCGTCTCTGCGGTCCTGGGCACCCCGGCCCGGCACGGCCTCCTGCACCGCCTCCTGGCCGGGCACACCGCACGCCTGGTGATCGAGCAGGACGCGCACGACCTGACCCCGCCCCACCAGCTCGACGCTCAGGAGGCCGGCCATGCCGCATGACGACATCGACGGGCTGCGGTTGGACCGCGCCGTCGACTCCATCACCGTCGGGTACCGACACCGGCGCGAACTCGGCGACCTCGGGGCGCTGTGCGACTCGATCCGTCGCATCGGGCTGCTCGGGCCCCTGACCGTCACACCAGACGGGTTGCTGCTGTGCGGGTGGCGACGCCTGGAAGCTGTGAAGCTGCTCGGCTGGAAGTCGGTTCCCGTATTCGTGCGCCGCGCCTCCTCCGGGCTGCACGACCTGATCGCCGAACACGACGAGAACATCGTCCGCGAACCCCTACCCCTGGAGACCGCCGAAGAGCTTTACCGCGAGTACAAGGTCGCCGAGACCGAACAAGCCGCCCTTCGGCAGCAGGCCACCCGCTTCCGCGCCGCGAAAAATTCGAAGAACGAGGGCTGGAAGGACGGCAACGCGAATGGCGGGGGCAAAAGGGACAACAGCGGTCCCGCCGAATCGGCGGCACCGCGACAGGACGAGCCCGTTCCGGGCCGGCATGGTGACGCGCGTGCGAAGGCTGCGCAGATAGTCACCGGGACCAAGTCCTACACCCGGCTCGAACACACCGGTCGGATCAAGGACACCCGCGACGACCCGTCCATGCCTGACCACATCCGCGCCATGGCCGAGACCGCCTGGAACGACATCACGAACAACAACGCGTCCCCCGAAAAGCAGTGGAAGCAGATCCGGGCAGCCATCACCGAACACCGCGCTACTGAAGCCGGGCCCTCGGCTAATGGCAGCGAGGACGAACTCGCTGAGCTGGCCGCCATGGCGCAGACTGCGCTCGCCCGGCCACGCGCGCTACGCCCAAGGGAACCTCTGTCCTACGACGCCAGCACACCTCCGGAACTAGGCACGACGCAGCCGCTCGCCGCGCTCGTCGCTAACCTCGACGAATGGGTCAGCCGTACCGACGCCGATGCTCTCGCCCTAACAGCGGACAGCAGCGACCTCACTCGCCTGCACCGCCTGACCGAGCGACTCGACCACCTCTGTACCCGCATCCACTCCGCCCGCCACAAGCGCCATCCGGCGCTCCGGCGTCAGAAACCCACCGGAACACAAGGTCACACAGTCAACGAAGAACAGCCCCCGCTCTGGTAGTCGCTTGATGGCGCCGTTGCTCAGATCCGACGGCATCTGCGCGGTTCTGGAGCACCTTCTGACACGTGACCTGTGTCGAAGAGACGTTCAACTGGCGCCCGACCAGTCCAGAACAAATCACCCGATCCGCCGGGCGAGTCAAGCCCAGGGCACCCTAACGAGCAAGGTACCGTCCCTAGTCGTGGACTGGTCCCCAATCTGGAGCGCGGCAGTTGCGGCCGGCATCGTCTCAGCCATCGCGAATGGGCTCTTCGCGCTATGGCGCTACCGTGTGGAAGCGACAGGGCGTCGCATTGATTCGGTGCGCGGGCATCTACGGGATGCGGCGGCGGACTTCCTCGCTTTCGAGGCTGCGACGTTCCGCCACGACGCGCAGGTGCGCGACGCGATCGACGAACTAATCTCTCACCGAGAGGGCTTCCCCGGTGACAATGATGGGATCACAGAGCGCAATCAGCGACGACTTGAAGCGTTGCGCGACCGCGCCGAGGCCGAAGGGCAAGCGAGGAACGCCATTGGTCGCATGCGTCTTTACTCCAAGGCAATGCACACGCAGGCTGAATCACTGCTCGCAGTGCGGCACAAGTCACAGTTGAAGAATGAGGACGACTCCACCCCGGGTCGGCGTGAGCATGAGCTACAGGCGTTCGTGAACGCGGCTCAAACCGAGTTGGGCGTTGAACTATAGGCCTTGCCCCGGGCCGGGTTCACTGTGGTGCCCGTTACACCACGAGCAGCGGAGGGGCGGTCCCGCCCGGAGGGGGAACTCTCCTGACGAGCGTGTACGAGCGATTAGGCGGGACAGAGAGCGTGACGAATACGAGTTCATCCGACCCTGTGACGAGCGATCTGGATTACCTATATCCCGCGCTCGGAAGGTTGGTGACGGCAAGTGCCGCGATGGAGAGCAGCCTGCGAGACGTGGTTTCACGGCTTGCCGGAAGTGATGACGCGGCGTGGATTATTTTCGAGGGACAATCTGTTGATTGGCTGGTGTCAAATGGTCTCGCAGTACTCACCCAGCGCGAACCAATGGAACGCTGGCCGACTCAGATAGTCGCCCAGTTCCGAGAGGCGCTTAACAACGCCCAAACGGCGTACCGAACGCGAAACATCATGATTCACGGAGAGTGGCGCACCGACTGTTTTATGGGCGAGGGGTGTATAGGGCGTTCAGCGCCCGTTCCTGCCGATGGCCCTGTTTTCCACGTACACAGAAGCCGGTATAGAAAAGGTCTCGAAGAACGTCAGCTCGCTATCGTCGACATCGAGGCCCTGGCAGAACATATGCGTGAACTGGAGTACGAACTGCGGGCCGCGATGAAAAAGGCGGACGATGCCTGGCTTGGTTCGATCGCCTAGATCGGCCACTCGCCACTGCGGCCGATGTTTCGCTCCCGATACGGGAGGGCAGCATCGCCAATCGCAAGGCTGCGCGGGTAGTTACCACGACCGGCACCCTGCGCTCCGGCGCCGAGTACGGGCCGGAGCGCAGGTGCACACACCATCAGCGGGTCGCAACAACCGCGACGTCAGTGAGGACTTGCTTGTCCGCCACGGCGTCCTCTGCTGCCTTGCGCGCCGCTTCCTGGTCTCCGAAGTCGACCATGGCTTGCAACACCGCCGAGGTGTCCGGTGCCAGCCGGATGCGTTCGATGTAGTGCCTGCCGGTGACTCCGGCGTCGATCGAGTGCCCAAGCAGCGCGGCGGCGTCCGCCGCTCTCATCTTGCGTGCGACCTGGGTCGCCACGGTCGAACGCAACAGGTGGGGATGCACCTCGCCCTTCATCCCCGCCAGCTCCAGGACAGTGCGCAGCATGCGACGGAGGTTGTGCGTCGACATGGGCCGTCCGGCATTGCGGCCGTCCTTGAACAGGCGCCCCTGAAAGACCGCCATCTCGGCAGTCGTCTTGGCGGGTCGGATCGAGTTCAGCGCCTCGACGGCGAACCGCGGGATGATGATCGTTCGCTCGCCGGCTTCGGTCTTTGGGCTTTCCTGGCGCACGACGCCCTGGCCCTTGATGTCGGTCAGGGTGGCCGTCACGGAGATGGTGGGCAGCCCGTCGGGGGAGAGGTTCACTTCTCCCCACCGCAGGGCCATGACCTCTCCGATCCGTAGGCCGGATCCCAGCATCACGTCGACCGCCACGCGGAGGTGCCCGGTCGGCTTGGGACCAGACTTGCCCTCCCTCGACTCCTCCCAGCCGCGCACGACCATGCGCAGACGGCCGATGTCCAACGCGGTGATCGCCTTCGGCTGCGGCTTCTCCTTCGACGGCGCGATCGTCTTGCGCATGGGGTTGTCCCGCAGCGCGTCGTGCACAACGGCACGGTCGAGCACCTGGTTCACCACGTTTCGAGCCTGACGCGTCGTGGTCACCATGTTCTGCTTGCCACCCTTGCCCTGCTTCAGCAGCGCGTCCAGGAATTTCTGACACAGCGCCGGGGTCAGCTCGTTCAGTCGCCGCTGACCCAGGCGCGGAACGACGTGGTTGCCGATGACCCGCTCGTACTCATCCACGGACTGCGGAAGGATCGGCGGCTTCGGCCATGTCGACCGCTCCCGCATCTCCTCGATCCACTGCCGACACGCCAGTCCGACCTTTGACGTCGGCTTCAGGTCGTCCGAGCCGCGCGCTGCACCGAGACGCTCCACGACTCCCTTCTGCACCTTCAGCCGGGCCGCGTCGCTCGTCGACGCATTGCGAGAGACCCACACCTCCGTGTTGTCCCACAGACAGAGCCGCGTGCGGGCACGCCACCTATCGGGACCGGTCTCCTGAAGGAAGATCTCACCGTGTTCGCCCGGCTGCAGCTTCTGCTTGCCCACGAGTCACCACCCCGACCCGTCACCAGCAGAGCCGCGCTCACCGGTCGGCTCGTTGTCTACGTCCGATTCCGCGGCAGCCGCGCATGCAGCCAGCCACGCGGCCACATCCGCCTCCGCAAACAGGAGGTGGCGTCCGATCTTGTAGGCTCGCGGACCAGTGCCGCGCTTGCGCCACGTGTGCACCGTGGCCGGCGTCGTGCGCACCAGCGCGCACAACTCCTCCAGCGTCCACATTGGAGTGCGGTCCAACCGGGGGTACTGCTGCTCGTCGGGCGTCGTGCTCATACCCATCACGAGTCCAGCAGCGACCAGATCTCGCGCGCATTCACCGTCGGTCGCGGGCAACCATCGGCGCCGCAACCGTGTCACGAACCGTGTCATCCTCATCGCATCGCTCTTTCGTCGATGCCTTACGAGGAACGTCGAAGGCCGCTGACCAGGAGGTCAGCGGCCTTCACCATGTGGAGCCAGCGGGACTCGAACCCGCAACCCCCTGCTTGCAAAGCAGGTGCGCTACCAATTGCGCCATGGCCCCGCTGAGGGCCGCTCAGTCGATCGAGTCGGTGACCTCTGACCAAAGATCGCGCCCCGCTGCGTCCTCACTGAGCTTGCGCCAGAGAACGTAGCCGGCGCCAGCAGCGAGTAGCACTATGAGCAGCTTCTTCACGAGTTCCTCCTGAGGAGCCTCTGCAGGTCCGGGAGTGGGGCTAGGAGGACTTGAACCTCCGACCTCTTCCTTATCAGGGAAGCGCTCTAACCGTCTGAGCTATAGCCCCGGGCGAGCGTTCCGCACGCTCACGCGACACTGGAGATTACCCCAGGTAGGGACGATGTCCCAAACCGAAATCGTGGTCCGCGGTGTGACGTGCCTCGAGTCGCGCGCAGCAGCGCACGAGAACGCTCTGGGTGACGCCGAAAGAGGCGTCAGTCGTCGGTCAGCGTCATGTGCACGCCGCCGACGAGTGCTGCTGTGATGTTGTACAGGAACGCCATGATCGTGGCGATCGCCGTCAACAGGACAATGTTACAGATGCTGATCAGGGTGGCGAGCGAGATCACGCGGGGGAACTCCACGAACTGCGTGAGGTTCACGTCGCTCTGGGGCCCCACGGCATCCACCACGAACTCCTGCACCGTGGTGAACACCCCGAAGCTGTTCAGCACCGACCAGAACACGGCGGTCGCGACTACTGTCATGATCGCGATCGCGACGGCAAGCAGGAACGCCAGCTTCATGACGGACCACGGGTCCACACGGGAGATCGCGAGGCGCACGCGGCGTGGGCCTGCCGGAGCCGGCCGCGCCGTCTCCGGCGTAGGTGCCGACGCCGGCTGCGCGGGCGCCTGCGGCGCTGCGGCGGCTGCCGCCTGAGCGTCAGCCGAGGTCGCGGTGCCGCGCACCCCTGCAGCCGTGTAGTGCATCTCAGGACGAGCCTTGGGGTCGTTCGCGGGAGCGGCCGTCCGCGCCTGGTCGTCAGGCATGATCGACGTCACCTTCTTGGCCGCGCTGCGGGCCGCGTCGAGGGCCGCCTGAGCTGCCTTCATCGCACCGGCCCGGACACCGTCCGTACCCTCGGCGGCACCCGTCGGAGGAGCCGGCGGGGCGCCGGGCGTCGGAACCCGGTTCCAGGATTTCGCGGTCACGTCAGGATCCGGTACCGCCGCACTCTGCGGAGCCGGCTTTGCCTCCGTGTCCGATCGGCCCGCCTCGTACGCTGACCGCCAGACGCCGCCAGTCGTCGGAATCGCGGAACCGCTCTCCTCCGGCGCCGGTGGCACCGGTGCCTCCGCGCGCGGCACGGAGGGCCCGGACGTGCTCGGCCTGGCCGCGGCCGGCGACGCCGGTGGTGCGGGGACGACGACCGGCCCGGACACCAGGTCGGTGTTCTGCCCCGCGCCGGCCGCACCGTTCGAGGCGGCACCGGAGGCTGCGGCATCAGCCGTCGGCGCCGGGCTACCCGCGCTCGCCCCTGGCTGTGCGGTGCCGGGTGCCTCGGCCGGAGCCTGCTCCCCGGTCACGTCCTTGCGTACCCGGGTGGTCTCCAGGTCTTCTTCGAGCGCAGGCGAGGCCGTGCTCACGGGCCCGCTCTTGTCACTGGTCATCAGCTGTCCTCGCGTCCGGTGCTGTCCTGCTCAAGGGTGCTCGGAACTTCATCAGGGTTCGGAACCTCTTCCACGGTAACCCGCCCCGCGGAGTCGCCGTCGGAGTTCTCGTCCACAGCACCCGCGACATCGCCCGCATCTTCACGCTCCGCGTTACGTGCGACGGCGATGATTCTGTCGCCCTTGTCCGGCTTTGCGAAGGTTACCCCCTGCGTGTTCCGCCCGGTGAGATTGACCTCGGCAACGGCGGAACGCACGATCTTGCCGCGCTCCATGATGACCAGCACCTCGTCGTCCGCGTAGGTGACGAGCGCTCCCACGAGGTCGCCACGGGCCTCGACCAGGTTCGCGACCTTGATCCCGAGGCCGCCGCGACCCTGGATCCGGTACTCCGAGATGCGGGTGCGCTTGGCGAAGCCACCCTCGGTGACGACGAAGAGGTCTGCCCCGTCGATGACCACAGCGGCGGACAGGAGCTCGTCCTCGTCCCGGAACTTCATCCCCGTGACGCCCGAGGTGGCGCGACCCAGGGGCCGGATCGACTCGTCGTCCGCGTGGAAGCGGATCGACTGACCCTTGCGCGAGACGAGGATGAGGTCGTCGTCGGCATTCACGAGCCGGGCCGAGACCAGCTCGTCAGCGGCGCCGGCCTCGTCCTCGCGCAGGTTGATCGCGATGAGGCCCCCCGAACGCGGTGAGTTGTACTCGCTCAGGCGGGTCTTCTTCACGAGCCCGCGACGCGTGGCCAGGACCAGGTAGTCCGCGGCCTCGTAGTCGGGGATGTCGAGCACCTGGGCGATCTTCTCGCCGGGCTGGAAGGCCAGCAGGTTCGCGACGTGCTGACCCTTGGCGTCACGGCTGCCCTCGGGCAGCTCGTAGCCCTTGGCGCGGTAGACCCGGCCGAGGTTGGTGAAGAACAGCATCCAGTGGTGGGTCGTCGTCGTGAAGAAGTGGTCCACGATGTCGTCCTCGCGCAGCTGCGTGCCGCGCACCCCCTTGCCGCCACGCTTCTGCGAGCGGTAGTTGTCCGTCCGCGTCCGCTTCGCGTAGCCGCCACGCGTGATGGTGACGACCACGTCCTCCTCGGGGATGAGGTCCTCCATCGACATGTCACCGTCGTACGGAAGGATCGTGGTGCGGCGCTCGTCGCCCCAGCGCTCGGTCACCTCGTTGAGCTCGTCGCCCACGATGGCCCGCTGGCGCTCCGGCTTGGCGAGGATGTCCAGGTAGTCGTCGATCGCGATCCGCAGCTTGGTGTGCTCGTCGAGGATCTTCTGCCGTTCGAGCGCCGCCAGCCGACGCAGCTGCAGCGCCAGGATCGCGTTCGCCTGCAGCTCGTCGATCGTGAGCAGCTCCATCAGGCCCGTCCGCGCCCCGTCGGCGTCGGGGGAGCGGCGGATCAGCGCGATGACGTCGTCGAGCGCGTCGAGGGCCTTGAGGTAGCCCTCGTAGATGTGGATCTGGTCCTGCGCCTCCTTGAGGAGGTACTCGGTGCGCCGGCGCACGACCTCGATCTGGTGCGTGGTCCAGTGGCGCACGAACGCGTCGATGCTGAGCGTGCGAGGCACCTCGTCGACCAGCGCGAGCATGTTCGCGCTGAAGTTCTCCTGCAGCGGAGTGTGCTTGTAGAGGTTGTTCAGCACCACCTTCGCCACGGCGTCGCGCTTGAGGACGATCACGAGGCGCTGGCCGGTGCGGCCGGACGTCTCGTCGCGGATGTCCGCGATGCCGTTGATACGGCCGTCGTTGACGAGGTCGGCGATCTTCGACGCCAGGTTGTCCGGGTTCACCATGTACGGCAGCTCTGTCACGACCAGGCAGATCCGGTTCTGGATCTCCTCGACGCTGACGACCGCGCGCATCGTGATGGAGCCACGACCCGTGCGGTAGGCGTCCTGGATGCCCTTGTGGCCCAGGATCTGCGCGCCGGACGGGAAGTCCGGGCCCTTGATGCGCTCAAGGAGCGCCTCGAGCAGCTCCTCGCGAGTGGCGTCGGGGTTGGCCAGGTGCCACCGCACACCGTCGACGACCTCGCGCAGGTTGTGCGGCGGGATGTTCGTCGCCATCCCGACGGCGATGCCGGCCGACCCGTTGACCAGGAGGTTCGGGATACGCGACGGCAGGACCACCGGCTCCTGGGTCCGCCCGTCATAGTTGGGCCGGAAGTCGACGGTGCCCTTCTCGATGTCCCGGACCATCTCCATGGCGAGCGGCGCCATCTTGCACTCGGTGTACCGCGGGGCGGCCGCGGGGTCGTTGCCCGGCGAGCCGAAGTTGCCCTGGCCTGCGACCAGCGGGTAGCGCAGCACCCAGTCCTGGACCAGACGCACCAGGGTGTCGTAGATGGAGGTGTCGCCATGGGGGTGGTACTTGCCCATGACGTCGCCCACGACACGCGAGCACTTGGAGTACGCGCGGTCCGGGCGGTAGCCGCCGTCGTACATCGCATAGATGACGCGGCGGTGCACCGGCTTGAGGCCGTCGCGCACGTCGGGCAGCGCGCGTCCCACGATCACGCTCATCGCGTAGTCGAGGTACGACCGCTGCATCTCGAGCTGCAGGTCCACCTGCTCGACGCGGCCGTGGTGTACCGCTACTCGCGCGTCCTCCACGGGAATGCCGTCATCAGAGTTGTCCACACCGGGGGTCTCGTCCGTCACCGTCTGAACTTCCTTTCCACGCCGGAAGGCGTGTCACTTCGTCTCCTGGGCCACCATCTCCGTGCCCGACGCCGCCCGCCCGGGGAGGGCGATCGGCGTCGGGGCTCGCAAGCTCGTTCCTCAGATGTCTCTACCTGCGTTGACATCTTGCGGGGCTCGCAAGCTCACTCCTCAGATGTCTCTACCTGCGTTGACATCTTGCGGGGCTCGCAAGCTCACTCCTCAGATGTCAAGGAACCGCACGTCCTTGGCGTTGCGTTGGATGAAGGTGCGGCGGGACTCGACGTCCTCGCCCATGAGTACCGAGAAGATCTCGTCGGCCGCGGCCGCGTCGTCCATGGTCACCTGCAGCAGGGTCCGGTGGTCCGGGTCCATCGTGGTGTCCCAGAGCTCGGAGTAGTCCATCTCACCCAGGCCCTTGTAGCGCTGGATGCCGTTGTCCTTGGGGATCCGCTTGCCCTGCGCGGCGCCGGCCTCGAGGAACGCGTCGCGCTCCCGGTCCGAGTACACGTAGTCGTGCGGGGCGTTGCTCCACTTGATCCGGTACAGCGGCGGCTGCGCGAGGTACACGTGACCGTGCTCGATGAGCGGACGCATGTACCGGAACAGCAGCGTGAGCAGCAGGGTGCAGATGTGCTGGCCGTCGACGTCGGCGTCGGCCATGAGCACGATCTTGTGGTACTTGAGCTTCGAGATGTCGAAGTCCTCGCCGATGCCCGTGCCGAACGAGGTGATCAGCGCCTGTACCTCGGCGTTGGACAGCGCCTTGTCGAGCCGCGCTCGCTCGACGTTCAGGATCTTGCCACGCAGCGGGAGGATCGCCTGGTTGTGCGGGTTGCGCCCGCGCACCGCCGAACCACCGGCCGAGTCACCCTCGACGACGTAGATCTCGCACTCGTCGGGGAACCGCGACTGGCAGTCCCTGAGCTTGCCCGGCATGCCGCCGCCGTTCAGGACGCCCTTGCGACGGGTCGCCTCGCGCGCCTTGCGCGCCGCGATCCGGGCCTGCGAGGCCGAGATCGCCTTGCGGATGACGTCGCGCGCCTCGTTCGGGTGGGCGTCGAACCAGTCGATGAGCTGCTCGCGGACCACGCGCTGCACGAAGGTCTTCGCCTCCGTGTTTCCGAGCTTCGTCTTGGTCTGCCCCTCGAACTGCGGCTCGCCGAGCTTCACGGAGATGACGGCGGTGAGGCCCTCGCGGATGTCGTCACCAGTGAGGTTGTCGTCCTTCTCCTTGATGATCCCCTTGTCCCGCGCGTAGCTGTTGACCAGCGTGGTCATCGCAGCGCGGAACCCCTCCTCGTGCGTGCCGCCCTCCGTGGTGGAGATCGTGTTCGCGAACGTGTGCACGGACTCGCTGTAGGCGCTGGTCCACTGGAGGGCGACCTCGACGGCGATCTTGCGCTCGGTGTCCTCGCTCTCGAACGAGATCACCTCGGGGTGGATGAGCTCCACCCGCTTCGCGGAGTTGAGGTGGTGGACGTAGTCCATGAGGCCGTGCTCGTACTGGTACGTGACCGTCCGCCCGCTTGCCGGAGCCTGGTCCGGGTCCAGCGGCCGCCCGTCCGCGGCCGGCACGATCTCGGTCCCGACGACGTCGTCCGCCGCGACCTCCGGCTCGGCCCCTGTGACCTCGTCGGTCGGGGACGAGTGACCCGCACGCTCGTCGGTGAGCGTGATCTTCAGGCCCTTGTTGAGGAACGCGTACTGCTGGAACCGGGCACGGAGCGTCTCGAAGTCGTACTCCGTGGTCTCGAAGATCGTCCCGTCTGCCCAGAACGTCTGCGTGGTACCGGTCTGCTCGTCGGGACCGAGCGGCTCGAGCCGGTCGACGCCGGTGACCGGGTTGCCGCCCTCGGTGTACTCCTGACGCCAGTGGTAGCCGTCGCGGCGTACCTCCGAGACGAACCTTTGGCTCAGGGCGTTCACGACCGACATGCCGACGCCGTGCAGGCCGCCGGACACGGCGTAGCCGCCGCCACCGAACTTGCCGCCGGCATGCAGGATCGTCATGACGACCTCGAGCGTGGGCTTGCCCTCGGTGGGATGCATGGCGACCGGGATACCTCGACCGTCGTCGACGACGCACACGCCGCCGTCGGCCATGAGCCGCACGTCGATCTCCGTGGCGTGGCCCGCGAGGGCCTCGTCCACAGCGTTATCCACAATCTCGTACACAAGGTGGTGGAGCCCACGCTCACCGGTCGACCCGATATACATGCCCGGTCGCTTACGAACGGCCTCGAGACCTTCCAGGACTGTGATGTTCCCGGCGTCGTAGCCGCCGTCGATTCGCTCTGTCACGGGCGGGGTTGCTCCTCGTCTTTCAGGCACACGATGTGCACGACGACGGACGTACCAGCGGGCTGCACGAGCGGCTCGGACCCCTCGGGGTTCATGCCGTGCTCGGGTGCTGACGTACGGTCCGACGGCTCGTCGGTGCTCAGCGTTCCGGGCCCTCAGGACGATCCCTGGGAACCCGGCGCGGTTGACCCCCTCATAGTACCTTCTGAGCGGCGAAAACCCGGGATCCGATGCCGTTTGTGGCCAGTCCTCCACAACCTTTCTCCACAGGGTGATTTTTGGGCCTCTGGAGGGGTTCCAGCGGCGCCCCCGTGCCCTCGATCCGAAGATCGTCCGGCGCCTCGGCGGAGAGCAGTCGGCATCGCCAAGGGGCGATGAGCGCACACCCGTTCGGCAGGCGGTGTCTCGCGCCACGAAACATCTTCGAATCGTCATGCCGAACTCTGGCGAAGGTCAGAAACTTTCCGGTCAGAAGGTGATATTTCTCTGATTTCTCGTTTTCTGCTCTAATGGCGCCGACCGGTCATATGCGCAACTTGGCGCACTGTCTCACTTCGAAGGGCTACAGAGTGAAGAAGCTTCTCGCCGGCGGAACTCTCGCCGTACTGGCGTTCGGTGGCATGATCGCCAGTGCCGCTCCTGCCTCGGCGCACACCCCCAACGTCTCCGCCGACTGCGGATTCGTAGACGTGAACCTCGAGTACTACCAGCAGGCCAAGGTCACGGTGGTTATCGACGGCGAGACCGTCGAGGACACCGAGTTCACGCAAAGCTTCCAGGCCCGGTACGACGGGCTCGCGCTCGACGCAGCGCACGAGTGGACCGTCACCGTCGACGCCTACGACGAAGGCGACAGGTACGACTCGGCGGAGTCCGGCTCGATCGGCATCTGCCAGACCCCGCCGCCCGCCGAGATCGTCTCCCCGGTGATGCCAGAGGTCGTGGCCGGCTGTGCTGCCAGCCTCGACGACGTCGCCGTGCCGGAGAGCACCGAGGCGATCTCCTACACCAAGTCCGAGGCGGGCATCGTCGCCGCCCTCAACTCCGACGCCTACGCCTTCCCCGAGGACCTCGGGGCATACCAGCCCCAGGCTGACGGCACGGCGCTGCTGCCGGTCGAGCTCATCGTCTTCGAAGAAGAGTGCGAGACGCCGGCACCCACCGAGACGCCCGCACCCACGGAGCCCCCCGCCGAGCCGACGGACGAGCCGACGGACGAGGCCTCCGTCGCGCCCGTCGACGACGAGCCGTCCGCGTCGCCCAGCCCTGCTGGTGACGAGCCCCCCGTGCTCGCAGCGACCGGTGCGACCGTCGGTGGCGCCATCGCGTTCGCCGCGCTGCTCGCCGCTGGTGGCATCGCCCTCGTCTGGGCCCGCAAGCGCATGCAGAACGCGTGACCAAGTAGTTCCTGGCTGACGCTACGGCGTAGCAGACAGCAAGAAGGGCTCCCCGGCTTCCGGCCGGGGAGCCCTTCTTGCTGTCTGCTACGCGGTCCATCCACAGGCCGCGCGAGTTCTGGGGCGCCGCTCAACCCCACGTGTCTCTGGGACCAGGGCCGCGCACCGAGCGAGGTCCTCTCCGGAACCCGGGACCGGCCGGTCCCAGCACGGTAACCTCCTCGACCACACCCTCCCCGATCTCCTCCGCCATGCGTCGCCGCAATGTCGGAGCAAGCATCCGCAGCTGTGTCGCCCAGGCTGTCGAGTCCGCCCGCACCACGAGCACCTTGTCCTCGAAGGTCTCCGGTGTGCAGTGGTCGGCGATCTCCGGGCCCACCACCTCACGCCACCGGCCCATCACGCCTCCCACGGAGACGTCCTCGGTCCAGCCCTTCTCGCGAAGCAGCCGACCGACCACCGCGCCGAGCAGCTGCGGGTCGCGGGCGCCGGGCCCCGCTCCGCTCGACCGCGGTTCGGCCAGGGGAGAGCGCCGCGAGGGCGCTCCCGGGCGCAGGCCACGGGCGCGAGCCGCTGCTTTGGCCCGGTTGAGGGCGGCACGCGCCACCTCGGAAGCGGGCGTCAAAGGGGGCTCAGAGTTATCCACAGGGCCCTGTGGAGAGTCGTCAGTCACGGGTCACCGTCCCGGGTTCCACGTGAAACCGTACGCCGTCCAAGGTGGCAGGGATGTCCTCGGGCACGGCCGCTGTCACCAGTACCTGGCGAGCCGGCAGCACCAGGTCGGCGAGCCGCTGGCGACGTCGGACGTCGAGCTCGGCGAACACGTCGTCGAGGATCAGTACGGGGTCAGCATCTGTCCCTAGATCGGGGTCCCAAAAGGCGGGTGAATCGGCCGAATTCTGCGGATCTCCGCCCAACAGACGGAACGATGCGAGGCGCAGCGCGAGTGCGAAGGACCAGGATTCGCCGTGACTCGCATAGCCCTTCGCAGGCAGTCCGCCAAGCCTGAGCACGAGGTCGTCCCGGTGCGGGCCGACGAGGCTCACTCCGCGTTCCAGCTCCTGCGGGCGAGCCGTGACCAGGGCTTCCAGCAACAGGCCCCGCAGGTGTCCCACGTCTGAAAAGTTATCCCCAGGACCTGTGGACAACTCCGGTGGATGGTCGGTCGCGAGCGCTGCCAGCGACGACCGATAGGTGATCTCCGCGTGGGCGTCAGCATCGCTCACCTGCTCGTACGCCGCCGCGACGGCTGGACGGAGCGCGTCGACGAGCTGGACCCGCAGGGACAGGATCTCCGCGCCCAGCTCGGCGAGCCGGGCGTCCCAGACGTCGAGTGTCGCGAGCTCGGCCGCCGCCGCGCTCTCGGCTCGTGCCGAGCCGCCCGCCCGGCGGGACGCTCGCGCCGACTTGAGCAGTGCCGAGCGCTGTCGTAGCACCCGCTCGTAATCGGAGAGCACCCCGGACACCCGGGGCATCATCAGGACCAGCAGCTGGTCCATGAACCGCCGTCGACCATCCGGCTCTCCCTTGACCAGGGACAGGTCCTCGGGAGCGAAGAGCACCGTGCGCAGCAACCCCAGTACGTCCCGTGCCCGCACCGCCTGCCCACGATTGATCCGAGCACGATTCGCCTTGCCCTGGGTAATCTCCAGCTCGACGGTGCTAGCGCGGTCACCTCGAACGACCCGTGTGCGTACGACAGCGCGATCGGCGCCTGACCGAATGAGCGGCGCGTCGGTGGACACTCGGTGCGAACCAAGGGTCGCGACGTAGCCGATTGCCTCGACGAGGTTGGTCTTGCCCCGGCCGTTGCGCCCGACGAAGGCGTTGACCCCGGGCTCGAGCATCACGTCGGCCGACGCATACGACCGGAAGTCCAGCAGGGAGAGGTGGGAGACGTACATCGGTAGGAGATCGTACGTCCGACTCGCTACTCCGCCGACTTCACCGCGTGTCCGCCGAACTGCTGACGCAGCGCGGCCACGGCCTTCATGGCCGGCGACTGCTCCTGGCGGGAGGCGAACCGGGCGAACAGCGCGGCAGAGATGACGGGGAGCGGAACCGCCATGTCGATCCCCTCGTCGACGGTCCACCGGCCTTCGCCGGAGTCGTCGACCCAGTCGTCCAGGAGCGCGAGCTTCGGGTCCTGCTCGAGCGCCTTGACCATGAGGTCCAGGAGCCAGGAGCGGACGACGGTGCCCCGGCTCCACGCCCTCATGGTGCCGTGCACGTCGGTGATGACGTCCGACTTCGCGGCCAGGAGCTCGTAGCCCTCGGCGTAGGCCTGCATGAGGCCGTACTCGATGCCGTTGTGGACCATCTTGGCGTAGTGGCCCGCTCCCACACCGCCGGCGTGCACGAAGCCCTCCTCACGAGGGCCCTCCGGGCGCAGCGCGTCGAAGACGGGCAGCACGGCCTCGACGTCTGCGGCAGCGCCACCGACCATCAGACCGTACCCGTTGTCCAGGCCCCAGACACCGCCACTCACACCGACATCGAGGTAGCCGATACCCTTCTCCGCCAGCTCCGCGGCGCGTTCCTGGTCCTCGACGTAGTGCGAGTTCCCGCCCTCGATGACGATGTCGCCCTCGGACAGGATGTCAGCGAGCTGGTCGAGCACACCACGCGTCGGCTCGCCCGCGGGGACCATGACCCAGACGACCCGCTTGTCCTGCGGGAGCGCGGCTGCCAGGTCCGCGAGCGTAGGGACGTCCGACACCTCCGGACGCGGATCGAACCCGGTGACCTCGATGCCGCCGTTGCGCAGGCGGGACCGCATGTTGTTGCCCATCTTGCCCAGGCCGACGAGGCCGATGTGGGTCACCATGTGTGTGCTTCCTCCAGGGTCGATCGACGGGCTCGCTTGTGGCGGCTGTCCTTGGCGCAGGCTGGCTGTCCAGACTGGCGGTTGTCGGGCTGTGGATGCCGGGGCCCGTCAGCCGAAGGGCCCCGGCCCGTCAGCCGGTGAAGCGGATCGGGACCAGCAGGTACCGGTAGGAGGAGTCGTCCTCGCCGTCCAGGCTGCCCTGACCGGTGAACTCGACCGGCTTGTTGGGGTGCGTGAACGACAGACGAACGAAGTCGGTGCCCAGCGCGCCCAGCCCGTCGAGCAGGAACTGCGGGTTGAACGCGACGGCGATGTCCTCACCCACCAGCACTGCCTCCAGCGCCTCGGAGGCCTGTGCGTCGTCGCCGTGGCCTGCATCGAGCACGACCTGGCCCTCGCTGAACGCCAGGCGGATCGGAGTGTTGCGCTCCGCGACCAGGCTCACGCGCTTCGCGGCCTCGATCAGGGGCGCTGTGGCTACCACCGCGTGGATCGGCGTGGAGTCAGGGAACAGCCGGCGGACGGCAGGGTAGTCACCCTCGACGAGCTGGGAGGTCGTCTGTCGTCCGCCCGCCTCAAAGCCCACGAGGTCGAGGCCCTGCCCTGTGGACAACCCGAGGTTCACGAGGCCGCCCGAACCGAGCGACTTGGCGACGTCGTTCAGCGTGCGTGCACGGATGAGGGCCACGGCGGAGAAGCCCGGCGTCGCCGGGGTCCAGGTGAGCTCGCGGAGGGCGAGACGGTAGCGGTCCGTGGACAGGAGCGTGATGCGCTCGCCCTCGATCTCCACCCGGACACCGGTCAGCAGCGGCAAGGTGTCGTCACGGCTGGCGGCGACAGTCACCTGCGTGACCGCGTGAGTGAACGCATCGCCGGAGACCGTACCGCTGACCTCGGGCAGCCCCGGCAGTGCCGGGTACTCGTCCACTGGCATGGTGAGGAGGGTGAACCGGCTGGCACCGCAGGTGACGATCACCTTGTTGCCCTCGAGCGCCACGTCGACGGGCTTGTTGGGCAGCGCTCGCGAGATCTCAGCGAGCAGACGGCCGGAGACAAGCACGGTGCCCGGCTCCGCGACCTCCGCGGGGATCTCCGACCGGGCGGACGTCTCGTAGTCGAAGCTCGCAAGGTTGATCACGCCCTGTGCGTCGGCTGCGATCCGGACACCGGCAAGCACTGGAGCCGGTGGGCGCGTGGGGAGCGTGCGAGCGGTCCATGTCACGGCATCGGCGAGGACGTCGCGCTCGACCCTGAACTTCATGCCGTTGCATCTCCTCTTGTTCCTGGACTGTCGAGGGAAACCCTACGCGAGTTGGCGACCGCGTGGCACTCGATAGGCGGCGGTTGTGGATGGACTTCTCGGGGCCTGTAGTACTAGTGTTCGAAGAGGTGTCTCGAGCTGCCCGACCGCCTGATGAAGGCGTGTGGACTCCCCCTTAGATATAGATGTCGTAGTAGTAGTCGGTGTTGTGGATACTGGGGATATCCGCTCTTTGCGCAGGTCAGAGGGCGTTTCTGCCTGTGGAGGAACTGTGGGTGCATCTGTGCATGAGCTGGGGGCACCTGTGGAGGACCGATTTTTACACACAGGCTGTCCACCGATTTGGGGGTCGCCGCCCACAGAAAATCGGGGTTCATCCACAGCTGTCCACAGCCTTGTCCCCAGGGGTAAAGAAGCAGGTCAGCGCGGAGAGGCGAGTTCTGCACAGTTCTCGTCCACAGCGCTGGGGACAGGCGGAGCGGAACGGCCTGAACCTGCGGATCCGCATGTGGATAGACCTGTGGAGGTGCGTATACGCAACACCCCTGCGCACCGGTGAGGCTGTGCACAGGGGTGGGGAAAGATGCGGAAACAGGTGTTCCGTCCGATTTCGAGCCGGTGGGAAACTGGGTCCCGAGGTCAGCCGCGCTGCTGCTGCTTGATCCGACTCGTGAGCTCGGTGACCTGGTTGTAGGTCGAGCGACGCTCCGCCATCTGGCCCGCGATCTTCTTGTTCGCGTGCATGACAGTGGTGTGGTCGCGCCCCCCGAACTGCTGGCCGATCTTCGGCAGCGACAGGTCCGTCAGCTCGCGGCACAGGTACATGGCGATCTGCCGGGCGGTCACCAGCACACGGGAGCGTGAGGAGCCGCACAGGTCGTCGATGGTCAGGCCGAAGTAAGCGGCGGTCTGCGCGATGACGACGGCCGGTGTGATCTCGGTGGTGTCGTCGTCGTCGGTGATGAGGTCCTTGAGGACTATCTCCGCGAGGGCCAGGTCAACCTGCTGGCGGTTCAGGTTGGCGAACGCTGTCACACGGATGAGGGCGCCTTCGAGCTCCCGGATGTTCGTCGAGATGCGCGAGCCGATGTAGGAGAGGACGTCCGCAGGTACGGCGAGATGCTCACTCGCTGCCTTCTTGCGCATGATCGCGATCCGCGTCTCGAGGTCAGGTGGCTGCACGTCGGTGATGAGGCCCCACTCGAAGCGGGAGCGCAACCGGTCCTCGAAGCCGTTGAGCTTCTTGGGCGGGACGTCGGACGTGATCACTACCTGCTTGTTGGCGTTGTGCAGCGCGTTGAACGTGTGGAAGAACTCCTCCATCGTCTGTTCCTTGCCCTGCAGGAACTGGATGTCGTCGATGAGGAGCACGTCGACGTCGCGGTAGCGGCGCTGGAACGCGCCGGCCTTGCCCTCGCCGATGCTGTTGATGAAGTCGTTGGTGAACTCCTCGGAGTTCACGTACCGCACGCGGATGTGTGGATACAGGTTGTGCACGTAGTGCCCGATGGCGTGGAGCAGGTGAGTCTTGCCCAGCCCCGAGTCGCCGTAGATGAAGAGCGGGTTGTACGCCTTGGCAGGGGCTTCGGCCACCGCGACGGCGGCCGCGTGCGCGAACCGGTTGGACGATCCGATGACGAACGTCTCGAAGATGTACTTCGGGTTCAGCCGGGTGGGCTCGGCCGACGGCTTGGGCGCCGGCTGCGGTGCGATCGGCATCTGCGCCTGCTCGGGCTCCGGCGGCTCGTGCTCAAGGGAGAGCGTGGCCGGTCCGGAGATCTGCGAGGGACCGGCAAGCGCCCGGCTGCTCAGCTCGGGGTCCACGGTGATGCCGAACCGGACGTCCCGGCCGAGTACCGACGACATGGCGGAGACCAGGTCGTCGCGAACCGCAGTCTCCAAGTAGGTGCGTGTCTGCTCATGGGGGACGGCGATGAACACCATGTCGTCCAGCACTGCCATGGGCTTGGCGAGGCGGATGAAGGCGAGCTGCCGGGGGCTCATATCGGGCCGGGCCTCGAGCGCCGTCAGGGTCTGTGCCCAGACGTCGCCGATGTTCTCGTCCGGGTTGGCCACTGGCTTTCCTTCGTCTTGTGCGCGGGGTGATGCAACTGCTTGGGGGTGCCTTGGAGTCTGCCATGATGGGGCACCGTCCACACAGTTGTCCACAGGTTGTGGATTGCGCGGATCGCCGCTGGACAAGTGGTACACGGGCCGGTCAGCGAGGCCCCGTGGGACCCGGCGACGCGCGTGGTGTGGCGCGTCCGACACGCATGGTCCCGCCGCTCCGGTTTGACCGCGAGGGTGTGGACGGCGTAACGTCATACAGCCGTTCCAGGTACTTCTGCGCGCCCACATATGGATCCGAACCGCGTCCTTTCGACGTCGGTCACGACCAGTGGACCAGGCCCCGGGTCGGCTCGGCAGATCGCTGTACTGATCGGCCAACATTCACTGCATCGTCGAGGACAGACGGTGTGCCTACCCCGACGTTCTTGGAGTACCTCGTGAGCAAGCGGACCTTCCAGCCGAACACCCGCCGTCGTGCGAAGACCCACGGCTTCCGGCTGCGCATGCGCACCCGCGCCGGCCGCGCCATCCTGGCAGACCGCCGGCGCAAGGGTCGCGCCGAGCTCTCAGCCTGAGCCATGCTGCCCGCGGCGCACCGACTGCGCCGTTCCGTCGATTTTGAGCGGACGGTGCGCCGCGGCACGCGTGCAGGTCGATCGACCGTGGTAGTTCACCTGTTGGTCCCGGACGAAAATGTCTCGGAACCAGGATCGGGAACTCCACAGGTCGGTTTTGTCGTTTCCAAGGCTGTGGGTAACTCTGTGCAGCGCAATCTCGTGAAGCGTCGGCTACGCGCCGCCGCGGCCGAGCAGCTTTCGGCGTTGCCGAGTGCTGCCCTGGCTATCGTGCGCGCGCTTCCGGCGTCCTCGTCAGCCACGTTCGCGGATCTTGATCGAGACCTCGACTCGTGCCTGCGCCGTGCCGTCGCACGGGCAACCGGAGACGGGAAGAGATGACCACCATCTCCGCACCCGAGGGCGCGGCACCGCCGCGCGAGCCCTCGCTGATCGGTCGGCTCCCGGTAACGCTCCTCGTGGGGATGGTCCGCTTCTACCAGGCGTTCATCAGCCCGATGAGTCCTCCGAGCTGTAAGTACTACCCGTCCTGCTCGCAGTACGCCCTGATCGCGTTCCGGCGTCATGGTGCTCTGCGCGGGCTGGGGCTCGCGCTGTGGCGCTTGCTGCGGTGCAACCCGTGGAGTCTCGGCGGTGTCGACGACGTGCCGCCCGCGCGCGGCGCACACACCCACACCGAGGGCTGACCAGCTCCGGCTCGTGGTGCCGTACGCGACACCCGCACCTCCCCCCGCAGACTTCGCGTCACCAACTCTGGAGCTTCTTGACCGATGGACTTCTTCGCATTCCTCTGGCCGATCGAATGGGTCGTCGCCTGGATCATCTACGGTTCGCACTGGCTCTTCACGACCCTCGGGATGGCTGCCGGCCCGGGCACCGCCTGGGTGCTGTCGATCGTCGCGCTGGTGATCGTCATCCGCATCGTGCTCATCCCGCTGTTCTTCAAGCAGATCAAGGCCTCGCGCGGGATGCAGATGATCCAGCCCGAGCTGCAGGCCGTGCAGAAGAAGTACAAGGGCAAGACGGACCCGGCCTCTCGCGAGAACATGACCCGCGAGACGATGGAGCTGTACCGGAAGCACGGGACCAACCCGTTCGCGTCCTGTATGCCGATCCTGCTGCAGTCGCCGATCTTCTTCGCCCTGTTCCGGGTGCTGAACGGCCTGGAGGGCATCTCGACCGGTGACGCGGAGGGGATCGGCCCGATCACCCAGTCCGTTGCTGGTGACATCGAGTCGTCAACCCTCTTCGGGGCGCAGCTGAGCGACGTCTTCCTGCAGACCGACTCGTGGGTGTCGCGCACGGTCGTCATCGTGCTCATCGTCGCGATGAGCGTCACGACCTTCACCACGCAGCGTCAGCTGACCATGAAGAACATGCCGCCGTCGGCCCTCGAGGGCCCGATGGCGCAGACGCAGAAGATGATGCTGTACATGCTGCCGCTGGTCTTCGCGATCTCCGGTGTGAACTTCCCGGTCGGTGTGCTGATCTACTGGACGGTCACCAACGTCTGGTCCATGGGCCAGCAGTACTACACGATCAAGCGCATGCCTACGCCTGGCTCCATCGCCGAGAAGCAGATGAAGGAGCGGCAGGCTGCGAAGGCGGCCAAGCGCGCCGCCAAGACCGGTGAGGTCATCGAGGACGAGACGCCAGTGGTCGAGCAGCCGAAGACCGGTCAGCGCGTGCAGCCCAAGCGCAAGGACCGGCAGAAGGGCGCGGTCCGTCCGGAGCCCACGCGTCCCGCCATCGCGCAGTCGGCGCCTCAGGACGCCCCCGACACGACGTCCGGCAAGCAGGCCGCAGCCAAGCCGAAGCCTTCCGGGACGCCGTCGGGGAAGCAGCCCGGTTCGAAGCCGAAGCCATCCGGTACGGCTCCAGGGGCCACCCCGACGTCGTCGGGCAAGCGCAAGCAGAAGAAGTAGGAGGCAGACGCGATGAACGCGAGCACAGGTACGGCCGCGCCCGATCCCGTGGCCCCGGTCGTGGATCCGGAAGACCGGACCAAGCGCCTCGAGGAAGAGGGCGAGATCGCAGCCGACTACCTCGAGGAGTTCCTCGACATCGCCGACCTCGACGGCGACATCGATCTGGACATCAAGCATGACCGCGCCGCGGTCGAGGTAGTCGCCGACGACCCCACGTCGCTCGCACACCTCGTCGGTGGCGAGGGCGAGGTGCTCGACGCGATGCAGGAGCTCACCCGCCTCGCGGTACAGACCCGCACGGGTGAGCGCAGCCGGTTGATGCTCGACATCGGTGGGTACCGGGCGGCGCGCAGAGTCGAGCTCACGCGTGCCGCCGAGGCCGCGGTCGAGCAGGTGCGCAGCTCTGGCGAGGAGGTCGAGCTCGACCCCCTGAACGCTTTTGAGCGCAAGGTCGTGCATGACGCCGTCGCCGCCGCGGGCCTGGTCAGCGACTCGCGCGGCGTCGAGCCCGAGCGATACGTAGTGGTCCAGCCGGCGGCGGACCCTGCAGCGGTCACCGACTGACTCATCGGCCTCGGCCGGCGGCCGGTGTGCGCCCAGAGGGCGCGCACCGGCCGCCGGTGTGTTTGGCTACTTTTCGACAGCGAGTGGAGGGCTAGACGTGGAAGGTTCGGACGTGGCGGCGCAGTGGGACTCTGGCGCGAGCGCCGAGGTGCCGGACGGCGAGACGCTCGGTGCGAGCGACACCGTCAGGGCCTATCTGGGCGAGGCCTACGACGGCGTAGCGCACTACGCGGAGATGCTCCGTGGCCAGGGGGAGCTGCGTGGGCTGATCGGGCCCCGCGAGATTCCGCGCATCTGGGAGCGCCACATTCTGAACTCCGCCGCGGTCGTGCCGTACCTTCCGACGTCCGGCACGGTGGCCGACATCGGATCGGGAGCCGGACTGCCGGGTGTGGTGGTCGCGGCGATGCGCCCGGAGCTGGAGGTGATCCTTGTCGAGCCCATGGAGCGCCGCACGACCTGGCTCACCGAGGTCGTGAGTGAGCTCGAGCTCCCGAATATCCAGGTGAAGCGCGGCCGCGCCGAGGAGTTCCACGGAGCCTTCGAGGTCGATGCTGTGACGTCCCGAGCTGTGGCTGCCCTCTCGAAGCTGGTCCGGATGAGCATGCCGCTCGTCCGGGTGGGCGGCGAGATGGTGATCCTCAAGGGACGGAATGTTGCCCAAGAGATTGAGCCAGCACGCAAGGTCCTGCAGAAGTACGGTTCAGGGACTCCGGACGTCCTGGAAGGCGTCCCCGTCGAGGGAGTGGAAGCCACGACGATCGTGCGGGTGCGGCGCGGGAAGTAGCCGTCGCGGAGAACCATGTTTCACGTGGAACGGGAGCGGTCACTGCCGGTGGCCGCTCCCGTTCATGCTTCGCCGGACTGGTCTGACGGCAGCGCCGCGGGCTGGGCGAAGTGGCCCGAGGGTGAGCGACCTGAGAGCGAGTGGAGTCGAGCCGGGCACAGCAGATCGGGACCGATGGGCCGATGCGGTCGGTGTAATCGGCATCGGGCACGCCAGCCGCGGCGCCGGGATTCGTCCGTCCACAGAGTGTCGTGTTTCACGTGAAACAGGGTCGGGCGGGCGCTGGCTGCGCCGGAGTACTCAAGCCCTTTCCCGGCATGACGGAGGGCTCGCTCGGGTTTCACGTGAAACCCGCTTCACGCGAAACTGCTCCTGCTTGAGGGAGGAATCGGCCAAGCACGACATCGGCCCGCCCTGACGGGAGCAATCGGGAGGCGCCGGACTCGGATAGCGGCGGAGAGATGATCTGATCACTCCGGGATCGGCGTTTCGACACGCTTCAGCAGGTCCGCGACCTTAGCGTTACACGGGTGTGCTTCTTCAGACGAAAGTCCAAGCGAGTAGCGGCAGCCAAGTCTGTTGCGGCGCCGGCTGCCGCTGTCACGGCGTCCGACTCGTCCGCTTTGGAATCGGTCTCCATGGCGAGGGAGTCGTTGACGGAGGCAGACAGGTCGACCGCGGCCACCCCAGGGGGAGCGTCGGGGCTCTCCATGCTCACGGAACAGTCCGGGCCGGATGGCGCGGGCGGGCCGGGGGAGCCAGGGTCGGATGGCACCGACACTCGGCTGCAGGAGGCGTCGGTGGGTGCCCAACCATCGGCTGCTGTCCCCGACCCTGGTGCCGAGGCGGCACCAGCCGGTCGAACGATCGACTCTGGGTTCGACGAACACCCCGATGATCCGGTCGACGAGACTTCGCGCGGGATCGATGCCGAGGCCAATCCTGAGGCAAATCTTGAGGCCGAGTCCGGTCAGTGGGCGGCGGGTCGATCCAACCTTGCAGAGGCGGGCGTTCCTGCGCCAGGGACCGCTGCGAGCGGAGTCTCCCAGGGTGCGGCTTCCGAGGCTCGCCCTTCGGATTCCAATGCACCCGACGCCAGTGCCTCCGAACCCGATGAGCCAGACGTCAGCGCACGGGACGTCAGCGCACCAGACGCCAGCGCACCAGACGCCCCGATCGCTACGGACGGCGCGGAGCACCGGAACGCGGGCGAGCAGAACCGGAACGGTGGCGAGCAGAGTTCGCACCCCGGTGAGGAGGGCGCGCCGGACACTCCCACCGGCGACCTGGCAGAAGCTGAGGAGGCGGAACAGATTTCGTCGTCCGAGGAAATGGCCCTGCCGCTGCCCGAGATCGTGGACGATGGTCCCCGCGACCAGGTGTGGGGCCAGGACCGCCCGGGGGCCGAGGGAAAGAACGTGACTGCGTTGAGCCAGCTGATCGAGTCGGTCACGACGCCTGCCAGCCGAGATGGCGAGCAGGACTCCGACACGACAGCGGCGCCAGCAGCCACCGGGGCGGCAGGCACGCCCGAGTCGCCCGAGTCGCCTGAGTCGCCCGAAGACTCCAAGGATCCGATGGACACTGGGTTCGAGGACGACGATCCCGATCAGATGGAGGAGCTGCCGTCCGACCGACCGGTCCCGGCCGACGCAATCCGGCGGGCGAGCGAGGCACTAGATGCGGCGGTCAACGCGGCGCCCGCGGTCATTGGGTCGGCTTCGTGGGGCTCGGAAGACGAGTCGGGCGCCCTCGTCGATGAGGACCTCACACATTTCGACGGAGAAACTGAGCCGGAGTTCGAGCCAGAAGACACGGCCAGCGATTACAGTGTCCGCGTGACGGATCCGATTCCTGTGCAGAGCCTCTCCGCTCCCGACGTTTCACGTGAAACGTCGGGGCCCGTGCAGATGCCCAATGGCACGCAGCAGCCCACAGGCGGCCCGCACGGTGGCGATGACGAGCGTCGGTCAGCCCTCATCGCAACCGTCCCGGCCGTTGACGACACGACTCCTGTCGCCGCCGAGCTCGCGATGGATGCTCGCCGACGCATTGAGCTTCAAGGGCGCCGGTTCCCGCGTCCACCGAAGACGCGCATCATCACGGTGGCAAACCAGAAGGGTGGCGTCGGTAAGACCACGACAACCGTGAACGTCGCCGCCGGACTGGCGCTGTCCGGCCTGAACGTGCTGGTGATCGACAACGACCCGCAGGGAAATGCCTCCACAGCGCTGGGGATCGAGCACCGCGCAGGCACCCCGTCGGTGTACGAGGTGCTCGTGGAGGGGGAGTCTCTGGCAAGCACGGTCCAGCAGTGTCCCGACGTTCCGAACCTTTGGGGAGTGCCGGCGACCATCGACCTGTCCGGCTCCGAGATCGAGCTCGTCTCGCTGGTTTCACGTGAAACGAGACTTCGGAAGGCGATCGACAAGTACCTCAACGACCGCATTGCCGCAGGGGAGGAGCGGATCGACTACGTCCTCATCGACTGCCCGCCGAGCCTGGGTCTCCTGACGGTCAACGCGTTCGTGGCGGGCCGTGAAGTTTTCATTCCCATCCAGTGCGAGTACTACGCGCTCGAAGGGCTGAGCCAGCTGTTGAAGACGATCGACCTGATCCGGTCCCACCTCAATCCGGAACTGCGTGTCTCGTCGATCCTGCTGACCATGTATGACGGTCGCACCAACCTCGCGCAGCAGGTGGCAGGGGAGGTCAGGTCGCACTTCCCGGCGGAGACGTTCAAGACGACGATTCCGCGCTCGGTGCGCATCTCCGAGGCTCCGAGCTACGGCCAGACGGTGATGACCTACGACGCGACATCCACCGGCGCGCTGGCGTACCTTCAGGCATCTCGCGAGCTGGCCGAACGGGGTCAGGGCGGGTCGAGCCCCCGTCGTGCGATGCAGGCAGAGCCGATCGGGGCGCAGGACTGATGGTCCGTAGTGACGGACGGGGCCGGCTGGGCACCGTGCCGATGGAGACGAAGCCCGTTCGCGCTCGGTGCGCGGCCGGAACCGACGAGGAGACACGATGAGTGCGAAGCGACGCGGGCTCGGGCGGGGCCTGGGCGCCCTGATCCCGACGGGTCCTGAGCTGGACGAGCAGGCGCCCGGCGCGGGGCCGGTCGAGTCGGACGGCGCCGACAACGCACTGGGCGGGTCGGTCGCGACGGTCGTCGAGGAACGCCCGTCGCCGGCGCTCGACGCGACGGACAAGATTCCGGTGAGTACCGTCTCGGTCAGCTCTGTCACGGCCGATCCGGTCACGGAGAAGAAGGCGGTCAAGAACTCCGGGCCTCGTCCCAGCACCGTCAAGTGGGACTCCGCAATTGCGAGCGGCCGGCTCTCGGTAGCGAACGAGGCGGCGGAGGGCGGCAGCGTCTCGGCTCTGGACGACACGTTCTTCAGCCGCGAGGAAGGCGAGACCGCCGACGTTTCACGTGAAACAGCGGAACTCGTTCCCGTTCCGGGCGCCCGGTTCGCCGAGCTACCCGTAACCGCGATCCGGCCGAACACCTGGCAGCCGCGGACGGTCTTCGACGAGGGCGACCTGGACGAGCTCGTCGAGTCGATCAAAGAGATCGGCGTCCTCCAGCCGATCGTCGTCCGTCCGGACAAGGAGCATCCGGGTGAGTACGAACTCATCATGGGCGAGCGACGTTGGCGCGCGACGCAGGCTGCCGAGCTGGAGACCATACCGGCGATCGTCCGCGACACCGATGACGGTGACATGCTCCGCGACGCGCTGCTGGAGAACCTGCACCGCTCGGACCTGAACCCGCTCGAAGAAGCCGCGGCCTATCGCCAGCTCCTGGACGACTTCGGTTGCACGCACGAGGAGCTTGCCAACCGGCTCGCGCGCAGCCGCCCGCAGATCTCGAACACTCTGCGGCTGCTGCGGCTGCCTCCGCTGGTGCAGCGTCGTGTCGCCGCCGGGGTGCTCTCGGCGGGTCACGCTCGTGCGCTCCTCGGTCTGAGTGACGGCGCGGAGATCGAGCGGCTCGCTCAGCGCATCGTGTCAGAGGGGCTCTCGGTCCGCGCGACCGAGGAGATCGTCATGCTGACGGAGTCCGACGGAGGCAACGGGAAGACTCGCAAGCCGCCGCGCGCCGGGACCCGCATCGAAGCGGTGGACGAGCTGGCGACCCGGCTGTCCGACCGGTTCGAGACCCGGGTCAAGGTGGCGCTCGGCAAGACCAAGGGCCGGATGACCGTGGAGTTCGCCTCGGTCGAGGACCTCAACCGGATTCTCAACGTCATGGCCCCTGAGGAGCGCGGCCTGCTCAAGCCGCAGTCCGACGCCTGACGAGGACCTGCAGAGAATGACGCCGGGCCGGCATCCCTTTCGGGGGATCGCGGCCCGGCGTCGTTTCACGTGGTGCGTGGCGCTATCGCGCGGCCGCCAACGCGGTGTCGACGACCGTGCGGTACAGCGCCGCGAGGTCGTGGCCGCTCGCCGACACCGCCTGCGGCAGAAGTGACATCTCTGTCATGCCCGGCGCCACGTTGACCTCGAGGATCTGGGCTGTGCCCGCGGCGTCGAGGATCAGATCCGTGCGGGACAGGTGACGCAGGTGCAGCGTCTCGTGAGCCCGGACGGCGGCGTCGGCCACCTGGGCGGCCTGGTCCGTGGTGAGGCGAGCGGGCGTGAAGAACTCGGTGTCGCCGGCGACGTAGCGGGCCGCGTAGTCGTAGCCACCGTCGGCGACGATCTCCACGGCGGGCAGGGCCTCGGGCCCGCGCGGACCGTCGATCACGCTCACCGCCAGCTCGACGCCGGTGATCGCCTGCTCGATGAGCGCGGTCTCGCCGTAGGCGAAGCACTCCACCATCGCCCGCGGCAGGTCCTTGGCGCGGGTGACGACGGTGACGCCGAGCGCTGAACCGCCTTCGGTCGGCTTGACCACGAGGGGGAGCCCGAGCCGCCGCACTATCGTGTCGAGCACGGGCTGCGCCCCGAGGTCCCGGAACAGACTCTGGGGGAGGGTCACGTAGTCGGGTGTCGCGAGACCTGCCTCAAGCAAGGCGGCCTTGGAGATGGGCTTGTTCCACACCACACGGCTCGCCCGCGGGCCCGTGCCCACGTAGGGGAGGCCGAGCATGTCGAGCACGTCGCGGACGGAGCCGTCCTCGCCGGAAGCGCCGTGGAGCAGCGGCCAGACGACGTCGGGCCGGGTCTCACGCAGGAACGGCAGGAGATCCGCATCGACGTCGTGCACCAGGACCTCGAGGCCGGTCGAACGCAACGCCTCGGCGACACGACGCCCTGAGCGGAGGGACACGTCCCGTTCGTGCGACAGGCCCCCGGCGAGAACGACCACCAGGGGAGCGCCGTCCGCGGCGTCGTTCCCGGCCGGCGCGGAGGGAGAGCCGGCGGGAACGCCGGACGACGCCGGTGCGGGCGCGGAAGGTGTCATCGAGAGACTCACTCGGTCGAGGTCAACGGGTCAACTGCTCGGAGCTGCCATCGTGTCAGAAGCCCAGACGCTCGGGTGGCGGTCGGGCTCCTGACACGGAGATCGGAGTGTCAGGCCAGGTCCGGCGCGGGAGCTTCGACGTCGCCCGTGTCGGGCTCCGGCTGCCCGGACGTGCCGAAGATCTGCACCAGCTCGGACTCGCTGTTGACGACGCCGGCCAGCCGGCGCACACCCTCGCGGATCCGATCTGATGTGGGGAAGCAGAACGACAGTCGCATGTGGTCCGAGCCGCTGCCGTCGAAGTAGAAGGCGGTGCCGGGCACGTACGCGACGCGCGCCGTGACGGCACGGGGCAGCATCGCCCGAGCGTCCAGGCCGTCGGGCAGCCGCACCCACACGAAGAACCCGCCCTCCGGTACGTTCCACGACGCGCTTGGCAGGTGCTCGCCGAGCGCACCCACCAATGCGTCCCGTCGCACGCGGTACAGCTCTCGGTAGTCCTTGATCTGCGCCTTCCAGTCGCACGTCTCCAGGTAGGTCGCCACGGCGAGCTGTGAGGCGTTCGACGGCGAGAGGACCGCCGACTCACTGGCCAGCACGAGCTTGTCGCGCACGGCGTGCGGCGCGATCACGAAACCGACCCGGTAGCCGGGGGCGAACGTCTTGGAGAACGAGCCGAGGTACAGCACACCGTCGGTCTCGTAGGAGCGCAGCGCCCGCATCGGTTCGCCGTCGAAGCCGAGCAGGCCGTACGGGTTGTCCTCGACGACGAGGACACCGTGTCGACGGCAGATCTCCAGCACCAGCGGACGGCGTTCGGCGGACAGCGAGACGCCCGCGGGGTTCTGGAACGTCGGGACCGTATAGAGAAACTTCACGCGCCGGCCCGCGCGGGCCAGCCGCGCGAGAGTCGCGTCGAGCTCGGCGGGAACGAGGCCGTCGGCGTCGAGCGGTACCTGGACGACGTCGGCCTGGTAGGACCGGAAGACGCCGAGCGCACCCACGTAGGACGGCGCCTCGGCGAGCACCACGTCACCCGGGTCCACGAAGATGCGGGTCACCAGGTCGAGCGCGGACTGCGAGCCGGTGGTGACCACGACGTCGTCGGGGTGGGCCGACACGCCCTCGAGCGCGACGACCTGCGTGATGTGCTCGCGCAGGCTCTCCTCACCCTGGCCCGAACCGTACTGCAGGGCAGTGGTGCCCTTGGTGGCGATGAGCCGCTGCATGGCGTCGGCGATGACGTCGAGCGGAAGGCCCTCGAGATACGGCATGCCACCTGCCAGCGACACCACCTCGGGACGGTTCGCCACCGAGAAGAGCGCTCGGATCTCTGAGGCCCGCATGCCGTGCGCTCGCGCCGCGTACGAACCGAACCACGGGTCGAGGCGGTTTCCGGTAGTCTCGGGGAGCTCGTTCACGCGGCCCAGTCTCGCATGCGGGCCGTGTGCGGCTCAGTGTCTGTTCGTGGCGAAACAGTGAGATGACGGGGCTCTCGACGACGGAGAGCGCGTGCCCAGACCTCACCCGGTGACCTCACCAGGCGCGGATCCGGACACGCGCTCTCCGTAGCGGCACGTTCGCGGTGTGCGGCAGTCAGACCGCGAGGACCTCGTCGATCTCCTCGGTCAGCGCACGCTTCGGGCGAGCGCCGATGATCGACTTCACGACCTCGCCGCCCTTGTAGACGTTGAGCGTCGGGATCGACACGATGCCGTAGTCCATGGCGGTCTGACGGTTCTCGTCGGTGTCGATCTTGACGATCTTGATCCTGCCCTCGTACTCGTCCGAGAGCTCTTCGAGGATCGGCGCCACCATGCGGCACGGCCCGCACCAGGTAGCCCAGAAGTCGACGAAGACAGGAATGTCAGAGTCGAGGACCTCGGTCTTGAAGGTGTCGTCGGTGACCTTGATGGTGCTCATCCAGCATCTCCTTGTTCATGGCCTCGTACAGGGCCGAGCGGGACTGGGCCGGCTGGAGCCGGCCGGGAGCTCAGTCGTTCAGCGAGTCGAGGAACGCCTGGGCGTCGAGCGCCGCGGAGCAGCCCGAGCCGGCGGCCGTGATCGCCTGGCGGTAGGTGTGGTCGACGGCGTCGCCGCAAGCGAAGACGCCGGGGAGGTTGGTGCGCGTGCTCCGGCCCTCGACGAGGATGTAGCCGTTCTCGTCGAGGTCGACCTGACCCTTGACGAGGTCGGTGCGGGGCTCGTGACCGATCGCGACGAAGAGGCCGGTCGCGTCGAGGTCCCTGACCTCGCCGGTGACGGTGTCGCGCAGGCTGATGCCCGCGACCTTGTTGTCGCCCGTGATGCCGGCGATCTCGCTGTTCCACGCGAACTCGATCTTCGGGTCCGCGATGGCGCGCTCGGCCATGATCTTCGATGCGCGCAGGCCCTCGCGGCGGTGCACGACGGTGACCTTGGAGGCGAACCGCGTGAGGAACGTCGCCTCCTCCATCGCGGAGTCACCGCCGCCCACCACGGCGACGTCCTGGTCCCTGAAGAAGAACCCGTCGCAGGTGGCGCACCACGAGACGCCACGACCGGAAAGCCGCTTCTCGTCCGAGAGGCCCAGCTCGCGGTACGCCGAACCGGTGGCGAGGATGACGGAGCGGGCGCGGTAGGTGTCGCCGCCACCGGTCACGACCGTCTTGACGTCCCCCGTCAGCTCCACCTGCTCGGCGTCGTCCCAGACGACCTTGGCGCCGAACTTCTCGGCCTGCTCGCGCATGGCGTCCATCATGTCGGGACCCTGGATCCCCGCGGGGAACCCGGGGAAGTTCTCCACCTCGGTGGTGTTCATCAGGGCGCCGCCGGCCGTGACCGAGCCCGCGACGACGACGGGAGCAAGGCCCGCACGCGCTGCGTAGATGGCTGCGGTATATCCCGCGGGGCCGGACCCCACGATGACGACGTCGAGCACGGGGGCGTCGGTTGTCCCGGCAGCCGGAGCTGTGGTCTGTTCGGTCAAGGCGATCTCCTCGAGTTCCATGGGCACACGCAACAACACGCGAGCGGGCCTTAGTGTTCCAGCCGATGCCGACCGCGGCGCAATCGGAGGCGTGAGCCTCGGCACATGACATCGACATGCGTCGATGTAACAAAGAGTAGAGGTAGAAGCCGGGGGCGCGAAGTCGCCGATCGACCTCGCGCCCCCGGACCCCACCCCTGTGAACGGGCTAGCTCAGCACGACCTCGTTGAGCTCCAGCCGGAACCCGTCCGAGGCCTGCGGCAGCTCGGTGACCCAGATGGTGAACGAGTCGCTGACCACCGGCTCGGTCAGCTCGAACGTCGTCGTCTCCGAGAAGGTGCCTTCGGCGAGCACCTCGCCGCCGGCGCCACCCTTGAGGATCTGCACCTTGCCGCCCGGGGTGTTGGTCATCAGCTCCACCTTGGTGACCGAGGCCGGCTCCCGGAGCCGCAGCTCCATCCCCAGCGAGTCCTTGAACCCGCCGAAGGCCGCCTGCTGGTACGTGGTCGTGTAGTAGAAGGTGGCCGGGTCGGTGTCGTAGGCGAGCTCGACCTTCTCCGGGTGGTCGAGCGTCTCACCCTCCCAGTCGAGCGTGCCCAGCAGGGCAGCCGAGTCGATGACCGGCCGTGCCTCTGTCTGCGCGGGCGGTGACGGCGCGGTGCTGCCGTCTCCTTCGCCCTCGCCACCTGCGGAGGCGCTCACCGTAGGGCTAGGGGAGGCATCGGCGATGACGTCAGGCGTCGGCGAGAGGACGGCGTTGATCGCCCAGATCAGGCCGGCCACCACGGCGACACCGACAAGGCCCAGCACGATCGGCGTCGGGTTCACGCCGCCGCGCTTGGGCGCGGGCTGGGTGGCGAACCCGCCGTCCTGCTCGTGATAGCCGCCGTTGGAGCCATACCCGCCGGGGGCGTACTGCGGCGGGTACTGCTGCGGCGCACCTTCCTGCGGATACTGGGCCTGCGCGTACTGGGACTGGTCATACGCGGGCTGGCCCTGTCCGACCGGCTGTCCGAACTGGTCGTAGCCGGACGGGGCGCCCCCGTGGGGCGGTGGCGGCACGGGGGTGTGCCCGCCGTATGCCTGCGGCTCGTAGGTGTAGTCGTTCTGCGGCTCCGGGTAGCCGGCGGGCACGTTGCCCGCCCCCATCGCCATCGTCTCGTCGTTGCGTGCGATCCGGCCGGTGACGGGGCGTCGTACGGGCGGTGTGCCCTCGCCCCCGAAAGCGTCGGCGATGGACTGCCGCCGCGGCCCCTCGGGCTCGGGCCGCACAAATCCAGGCAGCGATGCCACTACGGAAACCTCTCCCCACGGCGTCAGGGCCGTGGTCACTTCGTCGGGGTTCATCGGTCCGTCGGTGCTACCGGGCGCGTTGAACGCTCGGCTCACCAGGGCATCGATGTCGGTGTCCACGTGGGGAACCAGCGTGGACAGCGGCGCCACAGCGCCGGAGTCGTCGAGCTGCGCGGGCAGCGGAATCAGGGTGTCCTTCGCGATCCAGTCGGCCTCGAGGTCCTGTCCCGGCCAGCGTGCTGTCATCGCGTAGTAGAGCAGGGCGACCAGGCCCTGGGCGTCGAGCTGTGCCGGCGTGCCGTTGAGGGTGTCCCCGGAGGCGAGACCACCGTCCAGCCCAAGGCCCGTGACCAGCACCTCGTAGCCGTCCACCCGGACGGCCTCGGGACGTAGCGCGGTGTGGTGGACGCCGCGAGCGCGCGCCACGGTCAGAGCGGAGGCAGCCTCACCGACTATCGCCCGGGCCTGCTGCTCGTCCACCAGGCCGCTCGAGACGATCTCGGTCAGCGTGGTGCCGGTGTGCGGTTCGGTGACGATGTACTTGTGACCGTCGGAGTCCGAGCCGGCGTCGAGCACCCGGACGAGGCGAGGGTCCGTCACCAGCGCCGCGCGCCGGGCCGAGTCGATGGCGTCGCCCGCATAGGGCCCGGTGACGAGGGTGACACGGACCCCGCGGTCCAGAGTCAGGTCGTGCGCATCCCAGGCGGTTGCCGCGGCAAGGTCGGTGGACACCTGCTGGCTCAGTCTGTATCTCTCGACCAGCACGCTGCCTGGCTCGACGGTGCTCACGCGGACCTCCTCGCTCGGTCGGGGGACAGTAGCAGGTACGTGACCGCAAGGATCACGCACCGTCGCCATGCTACGCGGAACCGCCGACAACCCGCCGAAATGTCGTCCCTTCGCAACCGAGATGTGAAGCATCCGCGTGCTCCGCCGTCACGACGACGGAGGGGTCAGCGCTTGAGGCGCGCGAGCACGGGGCCGAGCAGGCGGTCGAGCTCCCTGACCCGGAACAGGCGGAGCAGCAGCAGGTAGACGACGAGCATGGCCAGGCCAGAGAGCGCCGTCACCCACAGACCACTGAGCATGGTGAGTGCCCAGCCGCTGCCGAACGAGAGCGCGTCGAACCCGCCGACCAGCTGGTACACGCCCCACCCGGCGAACCCGGAGACGGTGGCGGCGAGAAGGGTCTTGGCGTGGAGGGCGAGCACCCGTCCGCCGTCGAGCCGGCCGCCGAGCTTCTTCTTGAGGCCGCCGGTGCGCAGGAGCACCGTGATCCAGTTCGAGAGGGCGTAGGCACCACCGGCGGCGATGACCCAGTACTGCGGCGCCAGCCAGATCTGTGCTGCGATCAGCCCGGCTACCAGTGCCAGCGTGGACGGCACGGTGATCCAGAAGACGGAGCGGCCGTCCTCGTAGGCGTAGTAGACCCACTTCATGAGCGCCATCGCACCGAGCGGCACCAGGCCGAACGAGAGGGCGACCAGCACGGGCGCGATGAGGGCGGTGCCTTGCTCGCCCGCCGTCGGGACGATGAACGCCGTTGCCGGTGCTGCCAGCACCGTGAGCGCGGCGGTGGCGAACACCGTGAAGACGCCGATCGTGCGCAGACCCAGGGAGAGGTCGGCGCGGACGCGGTCGGTGTCGCCCTCCTGCGCGGCCTTGCTGATCCCGGTGAACAGCGCCGTGGCGATGGAGACCGTGACCAGCGAGTGCGGCAGCAGGTAGATCAGGAGCGCCTGCGTGTAGGCGGCGTTACCGGCGAACTCGACCCCCGGCCCGCCGGACGCACCTGCCTCCGAGGCGACCCGGGTCAGGTAGAGAACGCCCGCCTGCTCCAGGACCACCGCGGCGAACGTCCAGACGGCCACGGACCCGGCCGAGCGCAGCCCGATGCCGCGCAGCCCGAGCCGGAAGTTCCAGCGGAAGCCCGAGCGCAGCAGCGGGACCAGCAGCACCAGGGCCTGTGCCACGATGCCGAGGGTGGCCGTGGCCGCCAGCAGGATCGTGCGCGGTGTGTCCCACTCGGCGAGATCGTTGATCCCGAGCTCCGGGGCGGTGCCGAACACCACGAGGAAGATGCCGAACCCGATGACGGAGACCACGTTGTTGGCCACCGGCGCCCACATGAACGGCCCGAACTGCTCGCGTGCGTTGAGCACCTGCCCCAGCAGCGTGTACAGGCCGTAGAAGAAGAGCTGGGGGATGCACCAGTACGCGAACACGGTGCCCAGTGCGAGCTGCTCGGCGGTCCAGCCGTCCGTGTAGAGCATGACGACCCACGCCGACGCACCCGTGAGGATCGCGGTGATGGCGAGAATGCCGACGGCCGAGATCGTGAGCAGCTTGTCGATCCGCTCCTGTGCGTTGTGCGCGCGGAACGCCTTGACGATCTGCGGGACCAGCACCGCGTTCAGCATGCCGCCCGCGAGGATCGCGAACAGTACGTTGGGCAGCTTGTTGGCGACGTCGAAGGCGTTCGCGACCGTGCCGGCGGAGCCGATCGCGGCCACCAGCATCACGTTGCGGACGAGGCCGCCGAGTCGGGACGCGGCGGTGCCTGCCGCCATCACCAGCGAGTTGCGGCCCAGGCCGCTGGACGGCGGCGAAGGCGGGGTGGCGGGCTCGCCCGGACCGCTCGCGGCCTGGGAGCTCGGGTCCGAGGCGGGGTCGGTCGGTACGGTCACGGCGTTCTCCTGGGTCAAGCGACTACTCCCGTGGTCTGGGCCTTGCCCGGTGTGGTGCTGCCGACATGTGCGGCGGCCGAAACATTACTCCGCCGGGACGGCCACGGAGCTCGCCGACGTGGTCGGTGGCGGCTCCAGGGCCTCGGCCGATGTGCCGGTCGCCTCCTCGACGTCCTTGCTGGTGGCACGGTACGGGGACTTTCCGCGGCGCACCGTGCGCCAGATCCCGGCCAGGAACAGCAGCGCGACGAGGCCGGCGGCGATCCAGGTGCCGACCTCCTCCCAGCCCGCGCGGACGCGCACCTGGAACGATGAGTTGTCAGTGATCTTGGCGCCGGTGGGCGTGAGGATCTGTGCGGTGACCTGGACGTCGCCGGAGCCGATGGCGCGCACCGGCACCTGGACGTCCACCTCCTGACCCGCCGGGATCGTCGCCTCGCTACGAGCGTCGACGGTGAGTCGCGGATGGTCGGGACGAAGGACCACGGTGACCGTCGCGTCCAGGTCCAGCCCGTTGCGGACGCGCACCGGGATGTTGCCGACGTCGGTGATGAAGTTGATGTCCTGGCGGGGGACGACCGTGATGGACTCGTGCGTCAGCTCGTTCGTGGTCTGCAGAACCTGCTGGACGATCGACGACCGGCGCCCCGGGTCCTGCCGCTGCGCGACCGACAGCGGCGCGATCAGGCGGACGACGCCCGGGCGCCAGATCTGTCCCCGCTGCTCACCCGCGACGGAGGAGAACGTGACGACCGCGTCGCGAGCGTGCTCGAGCGCCGCCACGTCGTTGGGGCTGATCTCCGCCTTGGCGGGCCGGTGCTTCGGCAGGGGAGTGCGGCCCTCGTTCTGTGCGTCCTGCCGGAGGAGCCTGTCGAGCGTCGTGGTGTCGAGCCAGGCCGCTTCGTCGAGCGTGTCGAGGATCGAGATCGCTGCCGCGGCATCGGGCGTCCAGGTGCGGGGAGCCGCTATGAACACCGTGGGCGGGTCAGCCGGCGACTGGCTCACGATCGCGGCCGTGTCGGCGAGCAGACGCTGCGTACCTTCCGCCGCGGTGGAGGCTGTCGAGGCCTCGGCTGACGTGTCGGTGGTGCCCGCTGCCGACTCGTAGCCGGCCTCCGACAGGTCGGTCGCCGAGACGAAGGCCTCCGTCAGCGTCGTGTCGGTGACGGCGGCGCGCGCGGTGCCCGACGGCGTCGCGACGTCTGCCCGGCCGGTCGGGGTGCCGTAGCCCTCGTACGCCAGCCCGCCCCCGCCGACCACGACGTCCTGCCTGCCCGTGGCCACGGCGAGGCCGAGCGTCTCGATGTCGGGCACCACGCCGTCGGCCGGCCAGGCCAGGCTCCGGTTCCAGCTCTCGGGGATCGCCCAGTTGGGGATGCGGGGTGCGCGCACGAAGCTCCGTCCGCCCGTGGCGTACACCTCGGCGTGCGCGAGGGCGGCGAGATCCAGGTCGTGGCTGGGGAGCGTGTACGTGGCCGTCTGCTCGGCGGCCGCGACCATGCGGTCGGACCATTCCGTGAGTGCCGGGTCCTCCGATCTCGAGGCCCTGCCCATCACGTTGGGGTCGATCGCGAGCGACAGGTCGGTGTCCTCCGCGACCCGCAGGACGCCGTCGAGGCGCTGGCCCTCGGCGGCCTGCTGTGCGAGCTCGATCTCGGTCGCGTCCGGGTCGGAGGGGTCGGTCGCCGGGCTCGTCACCGCGGCCAGGACGCTGAGCCGCATGGGCTCGCGCTCGGCACCGTCGGCGTCGTACATCAGGAACGTGCGGGCGATGCCGAGGCGCCCACTGGCGTCGTTGACGCTCACCGCGAGCCGACGAGGGCCGAATCCTTGCAGGGCCGGGACGCGAGGGTCGTAGGTGAACGAGACGTTCGTGGAGGCGCCAGGCGCCAGCTTGGGGACAGCCTCATCGATGGGGTCCCCGTGGACCGGGTCGAGCATGCCGGCGTCGGACCATGCGGCGATCTGCGCACGGGACGTGAGCGCGAGGAAGTCGACGGTCAGCTGGGCCACGGTGCCGGATACAGCGGCGTCGGTCGTGTTGGTGATCCGTGCCCGGATGGTCACCTTGTCGCCCGGCGTCGCGACCGGGTGCGAGATCTCGGTGACCGAGACGTCGAGCGGGCCCTGGCCGGAGGGGGCCGCAGGGACGTGCTCGACCACGGCGTCGGCGGGTGCCGTGGCGCGGCTCGTGGACGGGGCCGTGGCGGTCGCCGGAACGACGGTCGACCCGACGAGCAGCACGGCCGCCAGGACGACGGCGCCAATCTTGCCGGTGCGGCGGGTCGCCCAGTGGCGGGCGGGACTGCGGGAGATGTCGGGGTGCTGCGTCATGGCAGGTCGGGGCGCTCCGTGTGGAAGGCGTCAGCGCGCAGCGCGTCCCGGAGGCTCCTCGAGGACACGAGGAGATCCAGGGCGGCGGCGGCGAGCCGCTGCTCGTTCGGGTACGACAGGCGCTCGGAGAGCTCGTCGATCCTGACCCAGAGAGCGTCCTCGGCTTCGCCGTCCGGATCGTCCTCCACGGTCAGGCGACCGCCCTCCGCGCGCAAGAGGTAATGGTGCACCACCTTGTGGACTCGCCGGTCCTCACCGGTGAACCAGTAGTCGATCACGCCGAGCTCCGCTTGGATAGAGCCGCGAATCCCGGTCTCCTCGTGGATCTCGCGGATCGCCGCTTCTTGCGGTGTCTCCCGGCCTTCGAGGTGCCCCTTCGGCAGGCACCACTCCAGCCGGCCGGTGCGGTTCCGGCGCAGCAGCACTGCCGCGCTGAACTCCTCGGGACGTTCGGACCCGCCCCGCAGCACCAGGCCACCCGCAGATGTCTCGTCCACGATGGGCAGGTGAGCCGGGCTGCTCGTCGAAGGGGCACGTCGGGCAGGATTCACCCGCAACGGTGCTCCGCCGGGCGGCGGAGGCACCTCCGGGCGACCGTCTGGACGGTCGCTCGCCGGAACAGGGGTGGACATGCCCCAACACTACCGACTGAGCACGGTTGCTCTGGTCAGGGAGTGTGGGCGGTTTCGGGCACGGCGTTCGTCGGCGCCCGTGACCGAAACTCGGATGTTCGATCTAGCGGTGCGTGCCGTCGGGTCACGTCTGGAACAATCTTGGGCTGTGTCTACCCCTGAGCAGGATCTGTTGCGACGCGCGCTCGGCGTGCTGACCGAGATGGCGCCCGCCGCGCTCGAGCTGGGCGACCAGTTCCGTGCCGCGGGGCACGAGCTCTCGCTGGTCGGCGGACCGGTGCGGGACGCGTTCCTCGGCCGGACGAGCAACGACCTCGACTTCGCGACGTCGGCCTCGCCGGCCCAGACGCAGAGCATTCTTGCGCGCTGGGGTGACGCCAACTGGGACATCGGGCGGGAGTTCGGCACCATCGGGGCCCGCCGGGGGGACGTCGTCGTCGAGGTGACGACGTACCGGACCGACAAGTACGACCCGGCGTCCCGCAAGCCGCTCGTCGAGTTCGGCGACTCCCTCGACGGCGACCTGTCGCGACGCGACTTCACCGTGAACGCGATGGCCGTGCGCGTGCCCGACCTGACGTTCGTGGACCCGTTCGACGGCCTGAGCGACCTCGCAGCCGGCGTGCTGCGCACCCCCATCGCGCCCGAGCGCTCGTTCGACGACGACCCCCTCCGCATGATGCGTGCCGCGCGGTTCGCCGCGCAGCTGTCGTTTCACGTGGAACAAGGGACACTCGCTGCGCTGGTCGCGATGGCCGAGCGGATAGAGATCGTGTCGGCGGAGCGTGTGCAGGCGGAGATCACCAAGCTGCTCCTGAGCGACAACCCGCGCGCCGGCCTCGAGGTCCTGGTCGACACCGGCCTCGCCGCACAGGTGCTGCCGGAGCTGCCCGCGCTCCAGCTCGAGATCGACGAGCATCACCGGCACAAGGACGTCTACCAGCACTCGCTCACGGTGCTGGAACAGGCGATCGCGCAGGAGACCGGGCCCGACGGCGCGGTGCCCGCCCCGGACCTGGTGCTGCGCCTGGCGTCGCTGCTGCACGACATCGGCAAGCCGGCCACGCGCCGCTTCGAGCCCGGTGGCGGCGTCAGCTTTCACCACCACGAGGTGGTCGGGGCCAAGCTCACCGCCAAGCGGCTCAAGGCGCTCAAGTTCGAGAAGCAGGTCGTCAAGGACGTGTCGCGCCTCGTGGAGCTGCACCTGCGGTTCCACGGCTACGGCGACGGTGCGTGGACGGACTCCGCCGTCCGCCGCTACGTGACCGACGCCGGTCCGCTCCTCGAGCGGCTGCACCGGCTCACCCGCGCCGACTCGACGACGCGCAACAAGCGGAAGGCCCAGCGGCTGTCGGACGCGTACACGGACCTGGAGGACAGGATCTCCGTGCTGCGTGAGCAGGAGGAGATCGACGCGATCCGTCCGGACCTGGACGGTACGCAGATCATGGCGATCCTCGGGATCTCGCCGTCGCGCGACGTCGGTGAGGCGTACAAGCACCTGCTGAGCCTGCGCATGGAACGGGGCCCGCTGGGCGAGGCCGTGGCGACGGAGGAACTGAAGAAGTGGTGGGCGGCGCGGGGCTGACGCCACACCGCCGGAGGGTCAGACGTGGGTCGGGTCGAAGAGGGCGCTGACCGACTCACCGCTGTGGATACGGCGCACCGCCTCTGCGAACGCCGGTGCCACGCTGATCACCGTCAGCTTGTCGTGCGCGAGCAACCCGGCCGACGGCACCGTGTTCGTGGTGACGATCTCGACCACGTCGGGATCGGCTGCGATGCGGTTGACCGCGTCGTTGGCGAAGATCCCGTGCGTACAGGCGATCCGCACGTTGCGTGCGCCGTGCTCGCGGAGCAGGTCGAGGAGCGCGATGATCGTGGAGCCGTTGGCGATCTCGTCGTCGAGCACGATGATGTCGCGGCCCGTGACGTCGCCGATGAGGGACGTGATCTCGACCCGGTCACCGTCGAACCGCTCCTTCGCGGCCGCCGCGACGGGAACGCCGAGCATCTTGGCGAACGCCGAGGCGCTCTTCGCGTTGCCGAGGTCGGGGGACACCACCGTGGCCTTCGACAGGTCGCTCGGCAGGAAGTGCGTCGCGAGCTCGCGCAGCGCGTTGAGCTGGTCGGTCGGCACCCGGAAGAATGCGTGCACCTGCGGAGCGTGCAGCGTCATGGTCAGGATGCGGTTCACGCCTGCCGTCTCCAGCAGGTCGGCGACGAGGCGGCCACCGAGCGAGATCCGCGGTGCGTCCTTCTTGTCCGAGCGGGCATACGCGAAGTGCGGCATGACGGCAGTGATCCGAGCCGCGGACGCGCCCTTGGCGGCGTCGACCATCAGCAGCAGCTCCATCAGGCTCTCCTGCGCGGGACGCACCACGGACTGCACCAGATAGACGTCTCGCTCCCGGCAGTTCTCCAGGAGCTGGACCTGGAGGCAGTCGTTCGCGAAGCGCTGGATCTTGATCGGGCTCAGCGGGACGTCGAGATCAGCGCACATCTCGTGAGCGAAGCGCTGACCCCCGGTACCAGCAAAGACCCGCACCTCGGCCATGGCTGGAAGTCTACGGAACGTCGAGCCCGCACGCCTAGCAGCGAGGCGGCATCATGTGGCGCGTGAGCCTCACCGAGTGGCAGACCTGGGAACCGTTCGTCGACGCGCTGCGTCGCTCCGCGCCGCCCACGACGGAAGTCAGCGAGTTCGTCGGCACGATCGGCCGGGGGGCATGGCAGGGCAGCTACCTGGACGACGGCGACGCCGACGTCCGCCGCGACCACTACCGCAAGCTCGCCCGCGAGGCCGCACGGTCCGGCGACCGTGGGCCGAAGGCCGACCTCGACGATGCACTGCGGGCGATCGCCGAGCTCACGCCCGGCGCCGAGCAGCTCGTGCGGGTCAGCGCCGGTGCCCGCGTGGACGACGACGTGGTCGAGCTGGTCGTGCTGCCGCCCGCCGTCGTCTCCGGACCAGCCGCGCCGGTGCTCGAGGTGGTGCTGCAGCCCGGGGCGCTGCCGGCGCAGTACCTGCGGCCGATCGCGCCGGTGCCGGGCGCCGCACCGGCGTCGTCTGCCGACCCGGACACGGTGACGCGGGTGGTCACGGACCGGATGCCCGACGCCGTCGGCGCGGCTCCCGAGGCGATCGCCGCCGCAGAGGCCGGCCTGCCCGGTGGCGTCGACCTGCCGGAGGAGGTACGCGCGCTGTACGCGGCGGCCGGGGCCGGCAGCCTGAGGCTCGATCCCCAGGACGGCTCCTCCGGCGGATTCGAGATCGTGCCGCTGAGCGACAGCCTCCTGCGCGAGGCGTTCCTGCCCGCCGCTCGTTTCGATACCTGGACCACCGACGCGGGGACGTTCGCCCCAGAGGATCCCGCAGGGCGGGTCCAGGCGGCGATCGGTTCACCGCTCTGGTTCCCCGTGGGGTCCGACGGCGCGGGGAACGTCTACGCCGTCGATCTCGCGCCGGGCGTGCACGGGCACGTGGGGCAGGTGGTGCTGCTCGACCACGAGATGCGCGCAGGTGCCGTGTACCGGGCGGAGAGCCTGGCCGCGCTGCTCGTGGGGAGGCGGACGGGTCTCGACAAGCTCGACCGGCGGGGTGGGGTCGACCGGCGGGGTGGGGAGCGTGAGCGGCAGGACGAGTTCCTGAACCTCGACCCTGCCGAATGGGTGGAGCGGCTCGACGCGGGGACGGTGCCCGGCACCCTCAAGGCCGCTGGGCTGGTGCCCGACCGGACGCATCCACCGGCACTGACGGACGCCATCTCGGCGGCGAACCGGCTGCTCGACCTACGCGGTCTGGCGCCGATCGAGGTCACCCGCCTGACCCGCCCGGAGCACAAGAGCCTGTTCGGCCGCCTCTTCGATCGATAGTGCGGCACGCGGTGCTCAGACCTGGCCGGTGCCCGTCCGAGCACACCTCGCCCGGGAGCGCCCCGCGTGGACCGGGTACGACGGAGGGCAGGAATCCCGCACCTGGATTCCTGCCCTCGTCGCGCTACGGCCCGATCGGGCCGTGCAGCGGGTCAGTGGCCTCCGTGGAACTCGCCGTCGTTCTCCGGCCGCTTGACGAGCGTCGCGAGGAAGACGGTCACGACCATCACCGCGGCGCCGACCCCGAAGGCCAGGCCTGCACCGCCCGTCATGGCCTCGGCCGGCGAGGACCCGGACGCGGTCAGCGACTCCGACCGGATGGTCATGATGGCGACGAACAGCGCGGTTCCCGCGGCACCCGCGACCTGCTGCACCGTGTTGATCGTGGCAGAACCGTGCGAGTACTGGTGCGGCTGCAGCACCCCGAGCGCCGAGCTGAACAGCGGCGTGAACACCGAGGCCAGACCGACCATCAGCAGGATGTGCGCGCCGAGCACGTAGAACAGCGAGGTCTCGGTGGTGAGGAACGCGAGCATGCCGACCGCGACCGTGACGAGCACGGTGCCGGGCACCATGATCGGGCGTGGGCCGATCCGGTCGTACAGGCGGCCGATGACCGGACCCAGCAGACCCATCGCGACACCGCCGGGGAGCATGAGCAGGCCGACGGTGAGGGGGGCCATCCCCAGGGCGTCCAGCAGCACCAGCGGCAGCATGATCATCGTGCCGAGCATCGCCATCATCGCGACCGCGATGATGCCGACACCGAGGCGGAAGTTGGGCTGCAGGAACGTGCGCAGGTCGAGCAGCGCGGAGTTGGTGCGCTGGCGCGCGAGCTGCCGCCAGATGAAGAGGCCGAGCGTCACAAGCCCCGCGCCCAGGGGGATCCACGGGTTGATCGGCGCACCGTGCTGCGCCGCCTCGCCCAGGCCGGACAGGCCCCAGACGACGCCACCGAACGCGACCAGCGCGAGCACGAGCGACAGGGGATCGAGGTGATGGTGGTCCTTCTCGGACACGTCGCGGATCCAGAGCATGCCCGCGACCAGCGCGAGCACCGCGATCGGCAGCACGACGCCGAACACCCAGCGCCAGCCGAGCGGGCCCACGATGGCCCCCGAGACCGTCGGTCCGAGTGCCGGCGCCAGTGCGATGACCAGCGTCACGTTACCCATGACGCGCCCGCGCATGTGCGCCGGGACGATGGTCATGACCGTCGTCATCATCAGCGGCATCATGATCGCGGTGCCGATCGCCTGCACCACCCGACCGGTCACCAGGAACGCGAAGGTCGGCGAGACGGCCGCCAGGGCGGTGCCCACGGTGAACAGCGACATCGCCAGCAGGTAGGCACCGCGCGTGCCCAGCCGGTTGATGAGGTACCCGGTGGCCGGGATGACGACGGCCATCGTCAGCAGGAACGCCGTGGTGAGCCATTGGCCGGTCGTCGCGGTGATGTTCAGGTCGGCCATGATCGGCTGCAGCGCGACCGACATGGTGGTCTCGTTCAGGATCACCGTGAACGCGCTCGCCATGAGCAGCGCGATCGCGCGGAAGTGCCCGGGCGCCAGCTTGTCGGTGCGCGACTGGACGGCTGTCTCGCCCGTCGAGGGCAGGTTGGCGGGCGGATCGCTCAGCTGGTCGGGCGTGCCAATGGTGTCGGTACTCATGCGTTCCCTCTCGGTACGGTGCGCGCGGGCCGAGATCGGGAGCGACACTGCACACGACCTACGTCTAACGACGCCGGATCATCGTCGGGTATTCCCGCCGATGATCGCCAGCCCTTTTACCGACGTCTGCGCCGAGCAGAAATCATCGGTCCGCGGCTGCCGGCTCCGCACCGTCCGGCGCGTCACCGGGATCCACCGACTCCGTCACCGGGGCCGCCACACCGAGCGTCACGCCCTGCTGGGCCATGAAGGGCTCCGGGTCCACCGCCTGCCCGTTCACCCGCACCTCGTAGTGCAGGTGGCAGCCCGACGACGTGCCGGCGCCCGCCGGGTCGATGCGCGAGTCACCGCCCATGGACGCGATCTGCTGCCCTGCCTGCACCGTGTCGCCGACCCGTACCAGGTTGGTGCCGGTGAGCAGGTGACCGTACGTCGAGTCGAGGCCGATGCCGTGCTCGATGCGGATCGTGTTGCCGGTACCCCAGCCGGTCGCACCGGAGATCACCACGCGTCCCGCGGCGGCCGCGAACACCTGGGTGCCGCACGACGCCGCGATGTCCTGGCCCAGGTGATAGGTCGACGCCCCGGCGATGCCCGTGCTGCGCGGCCCGAACCCGGACGCCTTGGACCCGACTGCTGGGTTGGCCCAGCCCCCGGCGCCGACGGCGGCGTTCCCGACCGAACCGGTCATGCAGGGTGCGCCGACCGCAGCGCCCTGGACGGACCGGGAGAGCGCGGGGAGATCCTGCTCGTCCGCCCCGCTGACGAGCTGCATCACCTGGAGCGACTGATCCCAGTACTGCTGGTAGTGGTACGGGTCGGCGTTCCGCTGGGCCTTGTGCGCGGCGATGGTCGGCTCGAGCGTCTCCCAGCCCGTGACCGCGAGCAGCCGGTCGTAGAACCGGCCCGACGACTGCACGGGATCGAGGCGCTCAGCGACCGTCCCGTACCACTTCTGCTCCTGGAACATGCCGATCGAGGAGGTCAGCGTCCCGTCGGGGTTGCGCACCCCGAACCGGTCGTCGCCGTAGTCGAGGTTCCGCATGCCGGACTCACCGAGGGCCGTCATCACGGCGATGGCCTGGGCCCGGCCTGGCACGCCGCGTTCCTGACCCACCTGCAGGATCACCGACGCGTTCTGCAGCTGCTCGCCCGTGAAACCACCGGCTGCCGTGACCTGGCCGCCGGCCGGCACCACCGACGCCGACAGGCTGCAGCCGTTCTGCGACTGGTTCTCGCTGACGGCGCCGCCCACCAGCACGACCATCGCGATGACCGCAGCCGGCACGGCCATGACGGCGGCGACCAGCACGCCAAGGACGAGCACCGCACGCCTGGTCGGGTCGTCCCTCCGCCCGCCTCTGCCCGGCCGCCGGCCTCGGGACCGGACCGCCTGCGAGGCGACCCGCGTCGCGAGGTCGGCGGCGCCCCGCCCGCTCACGACCCCTCCGGCGGTCGGATCTGCTCGGCGAGCCAGGGGGCCGCCCCGTCGGCACGGGTCAGGAGCACCGTGTAGCTGCCGATGTCCGTCGGCACCGCCACCTCGGCGAGCAAGGTGGACGTCTCGTCGGTGACCTCCGGTTCGCCGGTGACCTCCGTGACCGGGACGAGCCGCGGGTCGACATCCTGGTAGACGGGCCGCGCCTGCGGCGTGAGCAGCGGCTCCAGTCCGGACCACCAGTCGTCCGCGCTCCGGTCGGTCGCCGCGAACGCCGTGATGGTGGCGCCGGCGGCGTCGCGCGCTGCCGTCCGGACCGTCTCGTCCCAGGTCGCCTCGACGGGTTCGCTGGGCGCCGTCTCGTCGAAGTCGGGCTCGGCCGACACCTCGACCGCCGGGTCGCCCGCTGCCGGCTGTCCATCGACCTCCTCGGTGGCCGATGGTCGCCCCGTGTCGTCGTTCTCGGCTGCCGTGCCCGCTGGACCGCCGAAGTCGTCCTGAGCCCCGGGGGCGAGGGCGCCGGCGCTCTCCTGCGTGGTGGGGTCGACGGGGCCGCCTTCGCGCGGCCAGCCGATCCAGGTGCCGATCGCGAGGACGACCACCGCGATCACCACGATGACTGCACGTCTCATCAGCGGCCCAGCCCTCGCATCTGACGGCGGCCGGGGTTGTGCACGATCGCCGCCGGCTGGGGCCCGCCGACCTGCGGCGCCCCACCCTGTCGCGCGGCGTTGAGCGACTGAGCCAGCCGGGCGGCACTCTGCGACCGCTCGCCCTGCCGGCCCAGGCCGCGTGCGGCCCCGAGCGCCTGCTTGGCCTGCCTGGCCTTGCGCACCACGCTGAGCGCCTTGGAGGCACCGACCGCGGCGCTGGACGTGCCACCGCTCGCGACCATCGACCCGGCCTGCAGGGCGACCGACGTCCCCGTACGGCGCGCGCTGCCCAACCGGTCGCTGAGGCGCTCGCCGGCTGACGGCGGCAGGTGCGGGCTGGGCTCGTTCGACGGCTTCTCACCGGTGTTCGAGCCGTCCGGCAGCGGCTTGGTGCCGGGGCGTCCGTCGTCGGGCGAACCGTCCTGGACGGTACGTGCGGCAGTGGTCCAGGCGTTGCCGCGGCCGTCGGTCCCGTCGCCGCCGTCGGGCCCGATCGGAGTGCCGGAACCGTCGACCGGGATGGGCATGGTGCGGTTCTCGTCGCCCGCGCCACCTGAGACGCCACCCGAGACGCCACCCGTGGTGCTGCCGACCGTGCCGCCACCCGGGTTCCCGTCCATGGCGGACGGCCCCGCAGCCGGGACGTCGCCGGCGTCGAGCGTCTGGCCGTTCGGCTTCACGGGGGCGGGGCCGAGGCCGACGCCCGCCCACTCCCTTGCCTTGTTGTAGCGGTCGCGCCACTTCGCGGTGCCGTCCCACGGCATCGCGGCGGGCTCGCCCACCTGGGAGGGGACGCCGGCTGCCGCGAGCTTGTCGGCCAGCGCGCGCAGGCCGGCCCGCACGCTCGCGCCCATCAGCACGTAGAAGACGGCGCCCGCGATGACCAGCGTGTTGAACAGGTACAGCCGCACGAGGAACGGCAGGCCGCTCGTGGCGTCGTAGAAGCCGAGCAGCATCTTCATCCACGCGACCAGGAACATCGTGGCCATCGCGACGAGGATGCACCCGAAGCCCACGCTCGCGAACGTGCGGAAGAGCTGGGCGCGGGTACCGCTGGAGATGACGCCGACCGGTAGCTGCCACAGCAGCTTGATCGCCGACCAGCCCAGCAGCAGCACCGCGAAGATGGTGCCGCCGACGATCACCACGGACAGCAGCAGGAACACGAAGCCCGTGGTGAGCAGGCTGAGCGTCGAGACGACCGTGCCGGCGTCGACGGTGGACGCCGCCTCCTGGTACGCCTCGTCGCAGCCACCGATCGCCTCGACGGCGTTGTCCCGGCCGACGTTGTCGGTGTAGGTGTCCTCGCACCCCGTGCCGTCGATGACCGTGCCGTAGTTGATGATCTGGTGCGGCGCGCGGAGCAGGGTGTCCACGAGCTGCCCCTTGAGGCCCTCACGGATCACCGTGGAGTCCCGCTGGAACGACGCGCCCTCGGTCGCGAAACCGGTGGCGATGTCCATGCCGGCGTTCCGCGACTGCATGATGACGCCCTGCTCGCCGCCGATGGTCGCCATCGGGTTCGCGAGGAAGCCCGTCGCCAGGGCGGCGATGAGACAACCGATCAGCAGCTCCATGAACCCGCCCGCGTACCGGCCCTTGAGCAGCCAGAAACCCACCACGAACGCCAGGATGATCAGCATCAGGTTGAGCAGGCCGATCTGCGCGATCATGCCCTGCACGATGATGCTCAGCCCGGCGAGCGGCGCAAGGATGTAGCCCAGCCAGTCCATGCCGAGCACCCAGTCGAGCACCCAGATCTGTACGGCCACCATGTCCCGGTACCAGACCCAGAACATGCCGGCGAGGGTCGAGAAGATCTCGGAGTCCACGTTCAGCGGGTTCCACGGCGAGCCCGTGTCCCACTGGAGCGTGAACCGGTCGACGGCCACCCCCTGGGTGTCCTCCAGGTTCAGCCCCCCACCGGGATCGGCAGCCGGAAGCGGCGCCCGCCGGATCATGACCCGATCACCGCACCGGTGGAGCTGGTCGGTGTGGTCTTCACGGTCTGAGCGCGGGTCTCCACCAGCGGTGCCATGACCTTCGCCCGGCCGTACCGGGCCTGGAAGTCGCGGATGAGGCACTCGCCCCGCCGCTCCTCGGTCACGCCGACGGCGGCGTCGGTCACCGGGGCGGTGCCCTCGGTGACCAGCTTGACCAGCCCCTCGTCCACCGGCGCGCTCACCGGCAGGCCGTGCAGCCAGCGCAGACCGCGGCGGGCGAGGTTCGCGTCGCGGTGGCGCAGCAGCACGCGGAACGGGATCAGCCCGCGGACCACCTCGTTGCCGAAGTCCTCCTCCGCGTCGTGACTGCCGAGCAGCAGCGCGGCCTTGTGCTTACGGCCGTCCCGGATGAACATGCCGATCTCCTCGGCAGCCTCCGGCGATGACATGGTCTTGGACGCCTCGTCGGCGGCGAAGATGTCGAGCCGCGAGCGGTCGGCGAAGCAGCGGTATCTGGCGAGGGCCGCGATCAGCGCGAACGTGGCGCGGCCGAACACCTTCTCGGCCTTGAGCTCCGCGAACAGGTGCCCGTGCTCCATGTCGGCCTTCGACGGCAGCTGCATCTTGTGGGTGTGCAGCACGATGGCCGGCGAGCTCAGGTCGAGCGGCGGCAGCGAGTCGTCGAAGAGGGCGCGCCCGAAGTCGAGCTCCGAGAAGATCCGCATCTCGTCGGCGAGCATCCGGGCGCCCGGGTACTCGCAGTCCACCTCGAGGTGCCGGGCGAGCGAGCCGAGCGAGGTGATCTTGTTCCGCCACATGTACTCGGTCTGGAGCACCTTGGACAGCAGCACGTTCTGCTCGGACTTGGTCTGCACCGACAGCAGCACGGTGATGAAGGCGCGGGCCACACGGGGTGCTTGGGCAGGCGGCAGGATCCGCAGCGGGTCCATGGACACGGTCGCGTCCTCGGAGATCTCGACCACCTGCGAGTCGGGGATCTCCGAGACGGCGACCCCCCACTCGCCCATCTCGGTGTGGTCCACCGCCATGAGCGTGGCCCCCATGTCGACGTTGTCCATGGCCACCGTCTTCATGGAAACGCTTTTCCCACTACCCAATTCTCCGACAAATCCCATTGCTAGCGCTACGTCCAGCTTGTCCGTTGCGCCCGCCAGGTTCACGAAGACCGGGTTCGGCCGCGCGGCCCCGTTGGAGATCTCCAGGGCGAACAGCGCGCCGGACGTGTCCCCGAGCTCCGTCGTGGCGAACGGCACCGCGGCCGAGAACGCACGCGCCGTCGTGATCTGCGAGTACTCCCGCACCGCTCGCGGCGTCGGCATGCCGGGCAGCGTGGCCTCGAAGAGCGTCGGCTGGATCGTGGGGTCCGTGCGCAGCGAGAACTGCATGGCGGCGAAGTACTTGGTGAGGTCGCGGGCGTCGTCGAGCGCCTGCTCGGGGGTGTGGCCGGAGACGGTGAACATCGTGGTGGCGTCGACCTCCACCTCGAGCTCGTCCGCGTCCATGACCGCCTGGTACTCGCCGAGGGCGCGTGCCGTCGTGTCAAGGGAGGATCCGGCGCGCTCCTCCTCGGAGCGCTGGTCGAACTGGTCGTTCAGGGTGCGCACCGCGCGCCGGTTGCGGTTGGTCACCTCGTCGCGCGAGCGCACGGTCATGCGGATGGCCCAGTCGCAAGGCACGCCCGACTCGTCGACCCGCCCGATCCACTCGCACCCCGGGTAGATGATCCCGCCCGACGGCGTATCGCTCACCACGAGCGTCGTCTGGTACGACGCGAGCTCCGGGTTGGTCGGGTCGAGCACCTTGACGTAGGGGCGCTTCAGGATCTGCAGGGGGCCCAGCTTCTTCTCGGAGTCCGTCTGCCCGGCCGGGTCCACCAGCGAGGAGGGCAGGACGGAGGGTCCTGACAGGTGCATCTCGGCGTCGAGCGACCCGTCGACGGGCACCGCCGTGTCCAGGCCGAGGCCACGCTGCATGGCGTGCCCGAACATCCACGCCATCTCCGCCACCGTCGCAGGCCGGGGATCGAACGCCGAGGGCATCTCCTTGCGCAGCGCCTCGGACTGGGCGGCCCGCTCGCCGATCGCATGCCTGCCCGGCACGGAGCGCGGCATCATCAGCGTGTCCCGGAGCGTGGTCCAGCTCGCGTGCAGCGGCTCCATGAACGCCTTCGCGCCCGGGTTGGCCAGGGGAGCGGCGATCCAGTGGACGCGCCGTCCGATCGGGATCTGCTCCAGGAAGTCGAGGGTGGCCTCGCACTCGGCGGCCCATGCCTCGCGCTCGGTCAGGTCGACGCCCTCGATCATCGAGAGCACCACAGAGGCGGGGTCGGTTGCCGCCGTCAGGCCGAGGTGCAGGGACTCGCCGCGCAGCGCGCGGTACAGGGCCGTGTGGTGCCGCCGTGCGGCGTGCTTCTTGTCGTCGGGCTGGAATGCGTAGGGCACAGGGGACACGCGCCAGACCGCCCAGACGGTCCCGGTGCGGGTCCACATGAGGCCGTCGGTCAGGGCCGAGATGTGGCTCAGCATGGGGGCTCAGTCCTCTCGCGGGGTGGTGGGGGCCGTTCGGTCGGTCGGCTTCGGCTTTCCGGCGAGCAGCTGTCCGACGCCGGTGAGGTCGACGGTCTTGCGCTCAGGTGCTGTCGCCGCCGCGGTAGCAGCGGCCGCTGCCCAGTCCGCCGGCGAGCGTCTGCTCGGAGGTGCTGCGGGTTCCTGGGCCGGTGCGGGTTGGAGGCGCCGACCCTCGAAGGTCGCGTCCGCGGGGCCACGGCTGGTCAGCTCCGGCAGGAGCTCGGTCGGGATCGGCCGGACCGCCACAGGGCGCTCCGGCTGGACCGCCGGCCGGACCCGCGTGGCGAGCGCCTCGGCACGCGGTGCGGCGACGGCGGTCGGCCGTGGCAGCACCACCATGACCCGATGGGTCACCAGCCGCGGCTTGGGCAGGGCCACCTGTCCTCCGGCCAGCCGCCCAGGGGTCGAGGTCAGGTTCATCGCGTCCATGACGAACGCGATGGGATTGCGGCCGCTGCTCGGGAGCTTGCCGGTGGCCCAGACCACGCCGACAACGACACCCACGGCGACCACGATGTTCATGAAGCCACCTAGCTGCGCCCACAGCGGAGCGGTCTTCCACAGTGCGAACGCCACCACGGCGCCCGCTCCCACCTGAGTGATCGTGTACGGGCCGCCCCAGATGCGCCCGCCGCTGGGTAGTTTCCCCACCAGCATGGGGATGCGTCGGGCCTTCGTGTAGAACTTCGCGGTCTCGGTCACCGGACACCCTCCTCACCACATGCCGGGCGCGCGAACGCGCCCGCCTGACCAACCCTGCGTCGTGCCCTCAGCGTCCTGCCCATATCCCGGCCCTGTCGGCCCAGCAGCAGCTAGAGAACTGTCTGCGTGTTCACGATGGCCGGAGCGGAGCCGAACTCGTCCCTGGCGAGGTCGGAGGTAACGTTGATGCCTCCGTTCACGAGCCACAGGACGATGCCGCCGACGATCGCCGACATCAGGATCGCGGCGATCGACAGCTTCGTCTTCACCGCAGTGATGACGACCATGAGGATGACGACCACGAAGGTCACCGACTCGATGGCACTCTTGACCTCCTCCGACTTGACGGTGATGAGGTCGAGGAAACCGCCGTTGGCCAGAATGATCTCGTTGATCATGGTTCTCTCCTTCGTTACTCCCCGGCGGTGCCGGGGTCGGTGCCGGGTGGCACCGTGTCGATACGGACGGCCGGCTCGAGGCCGGCAACCTCCCAGCGGCCGTCCCGCGCAAGGAGCGTGAGGACGTACTGGGCGGTGGTCTTCTCGCCGTCGAGCCGGGTGAGCTCGACGGTGGTCAGGGCGTGCGTGCCGTCGTCGTCGGCCGGGTCTTCCGTGACCGCGTGCGAACCCTTGATGCTCGTAACGGTCACGGCCGAGTACGGAGCGGGGACCACGGCCGGGATGGACGTGCCGGGGCGCAGGTAGCGCGTGATCTCACCGTCACCGGCGACCATGGCGGCGAGGAACCCGCTGACGGACTGCCCGGCGGCCGACGTCGGAGAGACGGTCTCTGGGTAGTCGAGCTCCGGCGGCTCGGCGGCGGCCGCAGGGCCGGGGACGGGTGCGGGCAGCGCCAGGGCGGTCACGGCCAGCTCGGGTCTTGACCACTCGGTGTCCGTGCGGTCGACCAGCACCGGAACCTGGAAGTAGCGGCGCACCCAGACGAGGGGCACCTCCGCCTCTTCCTTGTCGGCCTTGGCGCCACCGCCCGCCGGGGGCGTGGAGCCGGGTGCGGGCTCGGCGACGTCCACGCCGACGGTCACCGACCACACGCCGTCGTCCGTCTGCTCGGCCTGGGCCACCGACGAGTCGCGGATGGTCAGGCCCTCCTGGGGGAGCGAGCCGACCGGGGCGTTCGTCAGGGAGGCGAGCAGCTGCTGGTCGTCGCTGTCGGCCCGCAGCCAGGTCTCCACGAGCTCGACCGCTCGCTCGCCGGCTGCGGCGTTCTCCGTGGTGCTCGCCGCACCGGCGGCCACGGCGACAGGGGCGGGCGCCGGTCGCAGCGCGGTCCACACCAGGGCGGCGGGCCCGGCCAGCAGGGCCAGCGCGAGCGCGGCGCCCCAGGCCTTGGTCGCCAGGGCGGGTCCGTTGGACCACTCCACGACCTGCGGGGGAGAAGACTCGCCGTCGCCTCCGCCGCCCGACGACGACGGGAGTGCCGCGGGCTGTTCGGGTCCGCCGGTCCACGGCGAGCCGCTACCGGAGGCGCCGTCGGCCGGGGCGGGCAGCTCGGCCGCCTTGGCGGCCTTCTTGCCACGCCGACGTACGAGGAGCGAGCTCATCGCGTCCGCACCTCGTTCTGCAGGTCCGCCCGGATGCGCGCGCGAGCCTCACGGGCGCTGCGCGCGCGGGGGCTGTCGAGCGCCTCGGTCAGGCGGGTCGTCGTGTCCTCCTCGCCGAGGGGGTCCTCGGTGAGGGAGGCGATGAGGTCGCGCACCAGGGGTGCTACCTCACCGCGGGCTGCGTGCACCTCGGCGGTGTCGCGGAGCAGGGACCACGTGTGGTCGAAGTCCGGTGCATCGGGTTCCGCACTGCGGACGCCCGCACTGCCGAGGTCGGTGCTGCCGAGTCCGGCGCCGGGCGCCTGGTCGAGCTCGTCCTTGCTCATCTCGCCTCTCCCGTTTCTCCGTCTCTTGCGTCTGCTGTGCACAAATGGCAGGTGAGGTGTTCGTGTGACATCGGTAGTCCCCGGGTTTTGGCCAACTGTGACGCAGGTCACAGATGCCCGTGCGGAGCGGGCAACAGTGGCGGGCAACACCCCCTCGATGGACTCGGGGCAGACCGAAGGGGGGAACCGCCATGCCTGCACGGATGTCAGCACCAGCAGGAACGCTGATGCGAGAGCTCGACCACGACTGGGCCGACCTGGTCCGTACACGATCGTTCGCGACCGAGATCGAGCGCCTCGCCACACGGTTCCCGCAGATCGCAGGGCTGCGCACGGGGGAGGCGGTGCAGCTAGCCGCCGACGAGGCGGACGAGGTCCTGTACGCGCTCATCGTCGAGCACGCCGGCGGCAGCTTCGCCGCCGGGCGCGCCGTGCTGCAGTGCATGCTTCCCGCGGTGCGCACCATCGTGCGCCGATCACGCCGCCACTACCCGGACGTGCAGGACCTCGAGCAGGAGGCCGCCGCCGCGATGTGGGACGCGATCACCCACTACGACCTCGACCGCAGCAGCCGGGTGGCGATGCGACTGCAGGGGCACACCCTGACGCGCGTCGTCGGCGACCGGGCCCCGCACGCGCAGGGCGGCCGGGCGAGTCGCGGGCCGCGGATCGCGGAGATCCCCACCGACACGAGCACGCTGACCGTCCTCGAGCGGCCGGCGACGCCCGAGCCAGGGCCGGACGCGGTCTACTCGCTCGCGAGCATGTCCCTCGGCGCCACGGGCGAGGTGCTCGACGTCATCGCGTGGGGCCTCGACAAGTGCGCGCTGACGCGGGACGAGTCAGCACTTCTGGCGCGGTTGTACGCGCCGGACCCCGATCTCCCGGAGTACGCCGAGCTCGGCTCGGGTCGCGGGAACTATCAGCGGCGGGTGGCCCACGAGCTGGGCATCTCGCACGCAGCCTTGCGCCAGCGGGCGAGTCGCGCAGTGCGACGGCTGGCGGAAGCCGTTCAGTCCGGTGGTCTGTCTGGGGGACAGCCGGGCGGACGGGACGGTGAGGGGCCAGGACGATCGACGGGCTGAGCACTGGGGGGTGCGTGAAGCCCTGAGGTCGTCCGAAGTCCACCTCGTCGCGAGAGGGCCCCACCGCCAGCGGGGCCCTCTCGTTCTGTCCTCATACCTCCCGACCCGTGCCGAATGTAAAGGCCACCCCTGGACGGCCTCTGCGGGGGGCAGGTGGTGCGGCAGGCTTTTCTCATGCCCTGACCTGCGGAGTCAACACCACGGCTGTGGTACCGACACGTAACCGGCGGATCGTTTCAAGGTCACTCAATATTCAAGCCATCTCCACAACTTTGAAGTCTGCTTGACCTAGCGGGCATCCGGAACCCTGATTAGCGTTCAACCTGCCGGGTCCGCCCGTGTGGATGAGGATTACCTGCGGTGACACGCGTGTGCCACCTGCGGGGAAGCCCTCGATCAGCACGGGCGGGAGCACGGTGGAGACAGGCGCACGGATGGGAACCTCGATGGGTCCCGCACCGGGGGAACCCGAGGCGGACTCCGCCGACGGGCTCGGAGGAGACGGCACGGTGAGTAGCAGCACGAAGGTCGCGAACCGGGAGAAGCACGCCCGGTCAGCGCCACAACCCCAGCGACCCGCACCCCCCGGGCCGCTCAAACCGACGCGCGCCCGCCGTCGGCCCGCACTCATCGCCCTTGGCCTCGCGCTCGTGGCCCTGAGCGTGCTCGCATCCGTGTACCTGGCCAGCACGCTCGGTCAGACCTACCAGGTGCTCGCGATCAAGAGCGAGCTAGCGCGCGGCACAGAGATCACGGACGCCGACATCACGACTGTCGAGCTGCCCATGGGGACAACTCTGCCCGACCCGGTCCCGGCCGCGGAGTACGACCAGGTGGTGGGTCAGGGCAAGGTCGCAGCGGTCGACCTCAAGGAGGGCCAGCTCCTCACACGCGGCAGCATCGCGGACGAGCTCCAGCCCGCAGCGGGGCGGTCCATCGTGGGCATCGCGCTCGCACCGAACCAGATGCCGGACCAGGACAAGCTGCGGGCCGGTGATGCCGTACGCATCGTCGAGACCCCGGCGACCGGCGGTGAGCCGCCCGCCGAGGCGCCCTTCGCGATCTCGGCCACCGTGGTCAGCAAAGCGCCGTCGACGCTCGGCGAGCAGACCGTCGTCGACGTCGAGGTCGCCTCGAAGGATGCGGCGGCCCTCGCCGCGCGTGCCGCGACCGGTCGCGTGGCCCTCGTGATCGATGCCGTCGGGGCTGGGTGATTCGCGTGGCTCTCGTCGCCCTCGCCAACGCGAAGGGCTCCCCTGGAACGACGACGGCGGCCCTCGTGCTGGCGCTCCAGTGGCCCCGTCCGGTGCTCCTCGTGGAGGCCGACCTCGCCGGTTCGTCGATCCTGGCCGGGTACTTCCGCGGCCAGCTGCCGCACGACCGCGGGCTGCAGCCGCTCGCGATCGCACACTCCCACGGCGACCTCGAAGCGTCCTTCTGGGAACAGACTATTCCGCTCGTTCGAAACGATCCGGACAAGAAGCTGCTACCCGGCATCGTCAGCCCGCACACGGCGCCCGCCGTCGCGAACCTCTGGGGGCCGCTGGCCAACCAGCTGGTCGCGTTGGAGCGCGGTGGCATGGACGTCCTGGTCGACCTCGGGCGGCTAGGCACCGGCGGCGTCGTGCGAGAGGACCGGGAGCCGATAGTCCGGCTCGCGGACCAGGTGCTGATCACCACCGGCTCGCGCCTGCCCGACATCGCGGTGACGCGGGAGCTCGTCAAGTCCCGCACCTCTGTGGTCGACGCAGCGGCGCGCGAGCTCACCAACCTCACCGCCCTGACCGTCGGCCCCGGCCGGCCGTACGACGCGGGCGAGATCGCGCGGACCCTCGGCCTCGGGACCGTTGGCTCCCTGGCCTGGGACCCGGTGAACGCCGAGGTGCTGTCCGTCGGCTCGCCGGCAGGGCGCCGGTACTCGTCGTCGCCGCTCGTGCGGTCCGCCGGGCCCGTGATCTCGCGTCTCCAGGAGCGCACCGAGAAGCGGCGGTCCCGGTTCTCCACCGGTCCGCGCGACGGCGGCGGCGCGTCCGGTCCGCGGCGCCCGTCCGAGTACGCGGACGGCCTCTCACGGAGCGTGCAGGGCGGCGCGCCGTGGCGCGACGGCAGGGGGAACGCATGAGCACGCCCGAGTTCCCCGACCTCTCGTCGCTGCCGATCTTCCACGACGCTGACGATCAGCCGCGCCCGCTGCCGCGCCGTACCCCTGCCGCCGACGGCGGTCCAGGACCCGACGGGCGCTCCGCCTCGGCGCAGAACCGTGCAGTACCGGTCGGACACGCCAACGGCACGGCACGATCTGGCGCGCCGACGGTGAACGGCGGCGCCTCGTCCGGCGGCGGCGCCTCACCCTGGGTAGGGGCGGTCGTCCGCGCCGGCAGGGAGTACCACGGCCAGCCCGGCAACCCGCGGCTGCGCGACTCCGAGTTCTGGCGTCAGGTCAACAGCCTGCGCGGCGAGGTGTCCGCGCGGCTGACGACGGCGCTGGCGACGCGCGAGCTGGACGAGGAGCAGCGCGAGGCGCTGGGCCAGGAGCTGATCCAGCAGGTGGTGCGCGACCACAACGACGCCCTGCTCTCCGGTGGCCAGCGGAACTGGACTCCCGAGTACCAGGTCGAGGTGACGCGCGCGCTGTTCGACGCCCTCTTCCGGCTCGGCCGCCTGCAGCCGCTCATCGACACCCCCGACGTGGAGAACATCGAGATCACGGGCACCGCGCCCGTGCTCCTGCTGATGGGTGACGGGCGCCGCACCTATGCGGAGCCGATCGCGGACTCCGACGCCGAGCTCATCGACTTTCTCCAGTTCCTCGCGGCGCGCGACCCCGCCAACGAGCGGTCGTTCACGCGGGCCAACCCGTTCCTCAACCTGGACCTGCCGGGTCGCGTGCGGCTGGCCGCCGTCGGCTGGGTGGTGCCGTGGCCGCGCGTCACGATCCGCCTGCAGCGCCTGCAGTCGGTCGACCTGGAGCTGCTGCGCCGGAACAGCACGATCGATACCGTGCTGGTCGAGTTCCTCACGGCCGCGGTCCGCGCCCGCAAGTCGATAGTCGTGTCGGGGCAGGGTCAGGGCAGCGGTAAAACGACCCTTTTGCGCGCTTTGTGCGCCGGCCTGGATTCCTGGGAGTCCATCGCCACCATCGAGACCGACTACGAGCTCTACCTGCACCTCGAGCCCGAGAAGCACAAGCGGGTGGTGGCCCTGCGCACCCGCGAGGGCTCCGGCGAGATGAACGCGACGGGCCGCCGCGTCGGCGAGATCAACACGAACGTCAACGTGTACGAGTCCCTGCGGCACAACATCTCCCGCGTGATCGTGGGCGAGGTGCGCGGGCCCGAGATCGTGTCCATGTTCCAGGCGATGCAGATGGGCAACGGCTCGCTGTCGACGGTGCACGCCGACGGCGCGCGCGACGTCGTCGAACGCCTGGTGGGTATGGCGGTGCAGGACTCCACGCTGTCGGAGACCTACGCGTACCGGCAGGTGGCGCAGTCGGTGGACCTCATCGTCTTCCTCCGGGTCGACTCGGCGGGCGACGGTCGCAGGCACCGCTACGTCTCCGAGGTGATCGAGGTGACGCGCGGCGAGGCAGGCAACCCGGTGGCGATCACCGACGTCTTCGAGCCCGGGCCGAACGGCCGTGCGGTGCCGAAGACGACCCCGTCGTTCCTCGCCGACCTGGAGGCCGGCGGCTTCGACGCGAGCCTCCTGAACTATCGGGACGGGCTCTGGGAGATCGCATGACCATGCTGATCGCCGTGCTGACAGGCCTCGGTCTGGGCCTCGGTCTGTGGTTCGTGGTCGTCGGCGCGCAGAAGTACGAGCCGACCCCGAAGCCGGTCCGGACCACTCCACCCTTCCACGGGCTGCTCCGGCTGTTCGGCCTGACCAAGGGCGGCCCGCTCTACCCGCAGCGCAAGGTGCTGGGTATCGGAGCGGCCGCGGGCCTCGTGGTCGGGATCGTGACCGGCTGGTGGTCGCTCGTGCTCATCGTGCCCGTTCTTATCGTCGGTCTGCCCTCGCTGTTCCGCACCACCACGCAGTCCAACGAGGTCGAGAAGCTGACCGACCTGACCGCCTGGGTGCGGTCGCTGATCGGCGTGCTCTCCGGCGGCGCCGTCGGGCTGGAGCAGGCCATCGCGGCCACGCTGCACAGCGCGGCGCCGTCCGTGCGGCCCTCGCTCGCGCGCCTCGTCGCGCGGCTGGAGGCGCGCCAGCCCATCAAGCCGGCGCTGTACCGGTGGGCGGACGAGATGGACGACTACTCGGCCGACATGATCGCCTCGGCGATGGTCCTCGAGTCGGACAACCGCACGGGAGCCGTGGCGCCGGCGCTCCGGCAGCTCGCCGAGTCGCTGTCGGCACAGGCCAAGGCGCGGCGCGAGATCGAGACCGAGCGCTCGACCGGCCGCGCGACAGTGCGCTGGGTGACGATCGTGACGCTCGTGGTGCTGGCCGCCACGGCGATGTCCGGGTACCTCAGCGGGTACGACTCGCCGCTGGGTCAGGTCGTGGCGGTCGTCCTGTTCTGCGCGTACGTCGTCTGCCTGCTGTGGATGCGCAAGATCAGCCTCGGGCAGCCGATCCCGCGGTTCCTCCCCGACGAGCGAAGGGCCTGACCCATGTGGCCATGGGCAGTGGGAAGCGGTCTGGTCGCAGGGTTCGGCCTGTTCCTCGTGGTGCGTGAGCTGCTGCCGTCGACGCCGCGGCTCCAGTCCGCGCTGGACCGCCTGAGCGGCGACGACAGGATCGAGCCAATCACGGTGTCCGACGGCGGCGAGCTCACCGCCACCCAGCGGTACACCCAGGTGTTCGGGGCGTGGGCACAGCGCCGGCTGCCCGTATCGGTGCTGGGCCGTGGCGGCCCGACCCACGCGGACCTCGATCTCATCGGCAAGACAGCCACCGACCACTACGGCGAAAAGGCGCTCGGCACCGTCATCGCACTGGTCGCGGTGCCGTTCCTTGGGCTGTGCGTGGGGCTGCTCAACCTGGGGATGCCGGTGTCGGTGCCGCTGGGGGCGTCGCTCGTGATCGCGCTCGGCGCCTGGTTCCTGCCTGACCTCGACGCGCGGGCCAAGGCGAAGCGCGCCCGGCAGGAGTTCGCCCGGGCCGTGTCGACGTACCTCGAGCTGCTCGCGATCGAGCGCATCTCCGGAGCCGGCGCCACGCAGGCCACGTTCGCCGCGGCGCAGGTTGCTGGGTCGTGGCCTTTCCGGCGGATCGCCGCGGCGCTCGAACGCGGCCGGTGGGAGGGGCAGGCGCCCTGGGTGGCGTTGCGGGAGCTCGGCGAAGAGGTGCAGGTGGATGCGCTCGGCGAGGTCGCCTCCATCGTGGAGCTCGCAGGCACGCAGGGTTCGGCGATCCACGACCAGCTGCAGTCCAAGGCGGCTGCGATGCGGGACGCGCAGCTCGACGTCGAACAGCAGCTCGCCCACGATGCGACCGTGCGCATGACCGTTCCGGGGACCATGACAGTCTTCGTGTACTTTTTGATGCTTATTTTCCCGATCGGGGTCACTATGTTTCAGATGGCACCCTGATGCGACCCGCCTCCGGAGGCACCGGGATGTCACACGAGCCGCCTCTTACCCATTTGTTGAAGTCGACAGCACCCCAGGAGTCAACATGAACCAGCACCTGAGCCAGGGCCGCTCGGTGGCGTCGCGCGCCGCCGCACGGGCTTCGTTGCGCGCGGCTGCGGCGCGTGGTCGCGTCGACGCCCTGAACACCCGTTTCGCCGAGCGGTCGGCCGAGCTGCGCCGTCGGCTGGCAGCCGGCCGCGCTGGTGAGCCCGACGAGGCCGGGCTGGAGTCCATCGAGGTGGTCGTGCTGTCCGTCGTGGGCCTCGGCATCGCGATCGCGCTCGGCGCGGCGATCAAGGGCCTCGTCGACCGCTACATGGCACAGCTCGGTGGCGGTGGATAGAGCATGGACGAACGCGGTGCCGCCTCTCTCCAGACCGTACTGACGTACCCGATCGTTCTGATGCTCATCTTCGCGATGGTGCAGGGCATGCTCTACTTCCACGCGCAGAACACGGCCCAGTCCGTGGCCAACGGGGCCGTCCAGGCCACGCGCGTCGAGGGTGGCACGGTCGACTCGGGATATGCGGAAGCGGCAGCGCGCCTCGACCGCGGTGGCGAGGCGTTCGCGACGGTCGACGTGTCGGTGACACGTGGGGAAGAGATGGCTACCGCGACCGTGACGGGGCTGGCGCCCTCGATCGTGCCGGGATTCCGCGGGCTGCGGGTCGAGCAGTCGGCCACCGGGCCGGTGGAGCGGTTCACGTCGGCGGTGGTGGGGCCATGAGGGCCGTTGGTAGCGGTAGCGGGGATGACCGCGGCAACGTGGCCGTCAATACCGCTGTCGTCTTTCCGATGTTGCTGCTCGTCGGGCTGCTGCTCGTGATGGCGGGGCGCATCGTGCTGGCCGAGGGTGTGGTGCAGTCCGCGGCGAACGAGGCCGCGCGGGCGGCGTCGATCAGCCGGACGGCCGCCGTGGCAGGCGCGCAGGCGACGTCGACCGCCACCTCGACTCTCGTGAACTCCGGGGTGCGGTGCGCGTCGACGTCGGTCATGCCGGCGACCGACGCCTTCGCCCTGCCGCTCGGGACGGTCGGGACCATCACCGTGCGGGTGGAGTGTGTGGTGCCGCTGCGCGATCTCGGGCTGCCGGGTGCGCCCGGCTCGCGGACCATCGGTGCTACCGGGACGTCGGTGCTGGACGCCTATCGGGGGCGGTCATGACCAAGGGGGCTGGGCGGATGTGGGTGCGGCGCGGGTGGGCGGCAGGATCGCCATCGAGGGTTCGGGCGGTGCGGGAGCGGGGCGAGGTCAACATCCTCGCGGCGGGCATGGTGCCAGCGCTCATCATCGCGATCGGCCTGGTGGTAGACGGCGGCGGGCGGCTGCACGCGGAGGACGAGGCCGAGTACGCCGCTGACCAGGCTGCGCGGGCTGCCGCGCAACAGATCCGGATCGACCGCGCTCAGCTGGGGCTGTCTCCCGAGGTGGACCCCGCGCGCGCGACCCAGGCTGCCGCCGACACCCTCGGCGCGCTGGGGGTGCGGGGCGGCGTGACCGCCGTCAACGGTGCCACCGTCAACGTGGCTACGCAGGTCACCTACGAGACCACGTTCCTGACGTTGATCGGGATCAGCTCGCTCGATGTCTCGGCCGACGCCGAGGCGCGAGCAGTCCGCGGGATAGGACAGGAGGAACCGTGATGAGCACCTCGACGGTCCAGGGTCGTGCGGTGTCGGGTGAGCCCGATCCGCGGCGTGGCACGGGCGCACGTGTGGCGAGAGGTCTCGGCGCGGCGCTGCTGCTGATCGCGCTCGTCGTCGGGATCCCGGTCGGCCTGTGGCTGCTCGGCGGGCCGCTGTGGACGGGCCCCGTTAGCCTCGACCGGGTCATCTCCGTGCTGACCACGCCCGACGTGACGGGATCGGTGCTGATCGGGCTGGTCAAGATCGTCGGCTGGATCTCCTGGCTGACGTTCGCGGTCGCCGTGCTGATCGAGGTCGTCGCGGCGCTGAGCGGTCGCCGTTCACCGCACGTGCGTGGGCTCGGCGCGCAGCAGCGTGCCGCGTCCGCTCTGGTCGGCGCGGTGATCACGATGCTCGTCGCTGCGCCGGCGGTGGCCCCGGCGATGGCCGCGACGACGCCGCTCGAGACGGGTGCGACCGGGACCGTCGTGTCTGCTCCGGTCCTGCCGGGTGCTGTCACGCCGGGTGCTGTCACGCCTGCCGGTGGCGCAGAGAAGGCGGGGGAGCGTGCCGGGGCGGACGAGGCGCCGTCGGCCACGTACACCGTGCAGCCGGGCGACTCGCTGTGGCGGATCGCCGAGCAGACCCTTGGCGACGGCGCGCGGTTCAAGCAGATCGCCGACCTCAACTACGGCGTGCCGCAGGCCGACGGCGGCGCGCTCGACGCGGGGAACTGGATCGAGCCGGGCTGGGTCCTCGTGCTGCCGGCGGAAGCGTCGGGTACCGCGGTGGAGACCGGGGTGTCGCCGACGTCGACCGGCCAGGCCGACGACGCCGAGGACGACCCGGGCGGCTCGGAGGGGACCGTCGACGTGCGCAAGCGTGGTGCTGCGCCGGAGGCCGCCGAGGTCGTCGTCGAGTCCGGGGACACCCTGTGGGGCATCGCCGAGGAGGAGCTCGGCGACGGCAACAAGTTCCCCGAGGTCTTCGAGGCGTCGCGGGACACCGAGCAGCCGGGCGGGGCACGGCTCACTGATCCCGACGTGATCCTTCCGGGCTGGACCGTGACGGTCCCGGGCGCAGGGGAGTCGGCGCCAGGCGCCAGGGCTGACGGTGCGCGTGCCGATGACGCCGCGCAGCGTCCGCGGGGTGGGGACGAGACTTCTGACAGGCCTTCTGACAAGCCCTCTGACGGGGCGGCCGACGAGACGGATGCTCCGCCGGGATCGACGCAGGAGGGTTCCGGCGAAGAGAAGCCGGACCCCGCGCCGTCCGCCGAGGTGACGCCGGAGGGCGCCGTCGAGGTCGAGCCGGAAGACATCAAGGAGCCGGGCGGCGCGGGGAACGACGTCGTCGAGGAGGACGGGCCGTCCGCCGAGCAGCCTCACGGCGAACAGCCGGCCGGCGAGGCTCCGCCCGCCGAGCAACCGAACCGCGTGGGCCAGAACGCAGGACCCAAGACGCCCCCCGCCGACCGGGACGAAGCAGGACAGGATGCTGGTCAGAGTGGTGCTGGGCAGGACCGCTCCGACCAGCCCGACCCCGCCGACGCCGGGACCGGCAGCGCGGGAATCGGCGGGCCCGAGACCAAGGAGCCCGCCCCCGAGGAGACGGCGGAGGGGATCCTCGTACCCGAGGACCCGCCGGCCCCACGGGACACACCCGCGCCGCAGTACGACGAGGTCACTCCGGAGGACCTCCGGAACCAACCCGACCTCGAGCCGGACGAGTCGACGCCGCAGAGCCCTGCACCAGGTGACGCACGCCCCGGGGACGGCCTGATCGCAGACGAGCTCATGCCGGAGGGCTGGCTCGACGAGCCGACCGCCGACGAGCCGACTCCCGACGAGACATCGTCCGGTAGCGGCACCACCTGGGGCGGCGATCTGACGCCGGACCGGGACGCAGCCGTCGAGAACGGTGCGGAAGGACTGGCCAGGGGCCAAGTGCCGCTGGCACCGGAGTCTGACGCGGCCGGTACCTCGGCCGGCGGCTCGGTGACCGAAGAGGTGCTGCCCGACGAGCTCGCCGGGGACGAACCGGTCGCCGAAGACGGCACTCCTGAGGTCGCCGTCGAGACGTTCGCGCCCACGGAGGCTCCGGCGCCTGTGGACGCGCCTGTGGACGCGCCTGTGGAAGCCGGAGCGCCGGTGGAGGCGCTCGCGCCAGTCGACGTCGCAGGTGTCACTACGGCGGGACCCACCGCCACGGCGTCCGCCGGAGCCGCCGCCACGACAGCCGAGGACGGTGCGTCCATGCTGGACGCGGCGTCCGACGTCGTCTCCGAGGCCGTCGAGGATGTCGACGAAGCGGTGGGGATCCGCACGGCGGCCGGCGTCGGCGGGCTGCTCGCGGCAGGGCTGATCGCGCTGGTCGCCGTGAAGCGGCGGCGGACGCGCAAGGGTCGTGAGCCCGGCCAGACCGTCGTCGTGCCCGGACCGGACACTCCGGCCGGAGCGCTCGAGCGCGACCTGCGCGCCGTCGAGGACCCCTTCGGACGCGAGCAGGTCGACCGTGCGCTGCGCAGCCTCGCCCAGTGGCACCGCGAACGCGGTCTGCCGCTGCCCGGCGTGCGTGTCGCGCGGCTCAAGAGCGGCGAGTTCGTCGAGCTCTACCTCGAGCACGCGGCCAACCTGCCCGAGCCCTGGGCCAGCACCACCGACCGGTTCGTCTGGCAGCTCGCGGCAGGCGACGCCGACGCCGCGGTGCGGGTCGGCGCGGTGACCGGTTCGGTGGCCCAGCCGGTCGGGGCAGGTCGCGAGACCGGTCTCGAGACCGACGGCGAAGCGCCGTACCCCGCCCTCGTCACCGTCGGCCACGACGACGAGGACACGCACCTCATGCTCGACCTGGAGAACCTCGCGTGCCTCGACATCCGCGGCACGGACGCCGCCGCACAGGCGACGCTCGCGGCGCTCGCGGTCGAGCTGGCGACGAGCCTCTGGGCCGACGACCTGCAGGTGACCGTGGTCGGCGCGCTCGGTGAGCTGCCGGGCGTGGTCGACACGGGCCGGGTCCGGCACGTCTCCAGCCTGGCGGGGATCATTCGCGAGCTGGAGGCCCGCGCGGCCGACGTCGACCGCACGCTCGCCCAGGTGGGTGCTACCTCCGTCGCTGATGCGCGCGGTCGCGGGCTGGCGACGGACGCCTGGACGCCCGAGATCCTGCTCGTGGGGGAGCGGCTCGGCCTGGTCGAGCGCGCCAAGCTCGAGGGCCTGGTCGATCGGGTACCCGGCGTGGGGATCGCGGCGGTGACCTCCAGCGCTGAGGTCGGCGAATGGGTGCTCGACCTCACCGGCGAGCTCACCAACGGCGACACGTCCCGCGGCATCCTCATGCCGGCCTATATAGCCGTGCGCCCGCAACAGCTCGACGCGGCCACGTACGCACAAGCCCTGGCGTTGTTGGCCGACCCAGAGACCGCACCTGGCCCCAGCTGGAGCCGCTCGATCGACCACACCGAACCGACGCTGGAGGAGATCCCGATGGACGCTGTCCGCGCCGGTGCCGCGGATTCGGACGTCGTGGTCGGAGAGGGTTCGGGCCCGGCGCCGGCGCCCGGCTACGGGACAGCGACGGCGGGTGGTGCCCCGACGACGTCGGAGGGGCGGCCCGGAAGCTTTTCGCCGTGGACGACCGCCGCGGTGAGCGTGGCGACGCCGCCGCTGGGCACGCCGGTGGTGCCGGGCCCGCGGGTCGAGTCGGGACCGCAGGCCAAGCCCGTCGAGACCAGTCCCGTCGAGCAGGCCAAGACGGTGAAGCCGATCGTGCGCGTGCTCGGAAGTGTGGAGCTCGCCGGTACGACGGGTGTCGAGCTGCCGTCCACCCATCAGCGGCAGGCGACCGAGCTCATCGCGTTCCTGGCGTTCAACCCGGGCTCGCGCGGGTCGGACATCTCGAAGGCCCTGTGGCCGTCCCGCGAGCCGAATCTGGCCACCCGGCGCTCCGCGGTCTCGCGGGCGCGCCGCTGGCTGGGTACGGACCCGGGAGGTTACGAGTACCTGCCGCGCTACTGGTCCGCGGACGACGGCGGCCAGGCCGACCTCGAGTCCGCCGGCTACCGGCTGCGCGGGGTCAGGACCGACTGGCACTCGTTCTGCGACCTGGTCGGATCGGACCTCGCACAGACGCCGACGTCGGACCTGCTGGCCGCGCTGGACCTGGTGCGCGGCCGGCCGTTCGAGGGCGTTCCGCTGCGCAAGTACGTCTGGGCCGAGCAGCTGATGCACACGATCTCGTCGGGCGTGGTGGACGTGTCCCACGAGGTGGCGCGTCGGGCACTGCTCGCCGGTGACGTGGCGATGGCGCGGCACGCGTCGCAGGTGGGGCGGCTCGCCGACCCGGTGGACGAGCGCTCGTGGCGCAACGGGATCCGGGCGGAGATCGCCTCCGGACGGCGGGACGCGGTGGGCCGGCTCGTGGACCGTCTGCGCGACCACCTGGAGCAGCTCGCCATGGAGCCCGAGCCGGACACGGAGGAGCTGCTGGCCCAGGTCGACGAGCAGGACCGACGTCGTGGGGCAGACGCGGGCCGGACGCCGCGGGGCTGATCCCCCGGTTATCCACAGGGCCCACTTTCCGGATCGGGTAGGCCCGGCTAGCGTCATTCTCGGCTGTTGCGGATACGCAACGGCGGGGCGTGAGCGGCAGGGGGACGCGGATGGGTAGCGCGGCGATACGCATGGCGGGAATGGTCGTGGCGGCCGGCTTGGTTATGTCTGCTTGTACCGGTTCTCCGGGTGCAGATCCTTCCCCGCCTGGTGAGCCGCCGTCGGCTGCGCCGGTCGCGAGCCCGTCGCCGTCGCTGCCCGCCAAGCCGGAGCGGCCGGACGCGATGAAGCGTGAGGACGCGGAGGGGGCTGCGGCTGCGGCGGAGTACTTCATCGAGCTCTACCCGTATGTGATGGCTACGGGAGACATCGAGGAGTTCGAGGCGATGTCGCATCGGGCGTGCGACTACTGCACGGGGGCGCTTGAGAATGCGGCCTGGCTCCAGGAGACCCGCGGGACCTTCGAGGGTGGGTTCACCGACGCGGTGCTTGCGAAGACCTATCAGCGAGACGAATTGACCGGAGTCATTCCCCTCGACTTTGTGACATCCCAAGGCGAGATATCGATTCGTGATGAGAAGCGGAACGAGATCGACCACGTCTCCACGACCGAATTCCAGGCTCGGGTTGAGGTGGGACGTCGCGACGGTGCGTGGGTAATTGTTGAGATAGCTCCGGACCCTGGCAGCGACCAATGACCACATCTATGCGGGCAGGATCGGTACGAACGGTTGTCGCGGTCGTGTTGATACAGCTGACACTGGCCGCACCGCCTGCCGCTGCATCAATGGATCCGCCGCACGAGTGGGGTGTGGCCGGGCAAGCACAGGGATCGTCAGTCACGATCGAGGCACAGCTTTTTAGCACTGGGCCATCTGCTCCAGCAGTAGGTTCACGGGCACATGGCGGTTCAAACGCCCCCTCACGACCCGTGCGCCAATGGCGTGTCACTCCCGCGATGTGTCTGCTGAGCGACCTCAACGGCGCTACCGGGTTCGCCGAGTCCTGCGACGAGGGCTACCAGCTCGCCTATGCCGGGATCGAGTGTGAGGAAGACGAGCAGGCGGTCGGGGCCTTGTTCGAGCAGCGCCGGGGTTCGGACGGTTGGTCGGACGCCGACATGGTGGAGGAGGAGTCCTGCCTGGCCGAGCGTCGGCAGCAGATCGACATCCCGGCGGCCGCCGCACGGGCGTTCCGGGAGATGCAGATCGCACCGTCGGAGGTCAACGTGCAGCCGCCCGATGGCTGGACGCTCGTCAATGTCGACACCATCGCCTTCACCGACACCACGCCTCGCACAATAAGCACGAGGTTGTTCGGCATACCCGTACAGATCAGGGCAGTTCCGAGCAGCTACTCATGGGATTTCGGCGATGGATCAGCACCCACGGTTACCACCGACCCTGGAGCGCCCTACCCGGCGCACACGATCGCCCACGCCTACGTGAAGCAGGGCACAGCGACCATCTCGCTCACCACAACGTGGCGCGGCCAGTTCCGGTTGGCCGGCGAGCCGACCTGGCATGACGTGACGGGAGAGGGAACCACGGTGTCGTCGTCGGACAGCCTGGAGATCCTCGAAGCGCGGGCACGGCTGGTCGAAGACCTATACGGCGGCTGACCTCACCGAGGCGCCGGCGGATGGCCTGTCGTGTCGAGGCAGCGGTCGATCAGGGCAGTGAGCTCGAGTGAGAGCGGGAGCTCGGCCTGTTCTGCTCGCGTCACGTCGTCGTAGAGCGTGATGACGACTGGGCCAGGCTGCTGGTCGGCTGAGGCGTCGGTGCAGAGCAGGATGCCGACGGTGGGGGCGTGGACCTCGGGGACGCGGACCAGGTCATCCACAAGGTCGAGGGTGTAGCGGGTGCGGGCGACAAGGGCGGGATCGAACCGGCCGGCCTGGACCTGGATAGCGATGTAGCGCATCTGGGTGACGTGGAAGAGCAAGAGGTCGATGGTGTAATCGCGGTCGTTTTCGGTGAGCCTCAGGTGCCGGTCGACCAGGCACATGTGACGAGTCGGTACGGCGAGCAGGTCCTCGAGGTGATCCACTACGACGCCGGTGAACGAGCGGCGGATCGATTCGACGAGCTCCCCGACGACGTCCTCAAACCCCTCAGGCCGGAAGTCTTCCGTGCGCTGGAAGAAGCTCATGATTCGATCCTCGCGATCTCGTCGGCAATAACGGCTTGAAGTTCTGTTGCGCTGGGGAGCGCGGCGCGGGCGTCGTCGGGCAGGCCGTAGTAGTCAGCGACCGCGACGGGTGACGCGGCGGAGGCGAGGGCGTACCGAACCGCTGGCCCGCTCTTACCCGTACACAGGAGCACGCCGACGGTCGGCCTGTGGATGGATGGGCTCCGGTAGAGATCGTCGACGATGGCCACGTACGTGCCGAGCTGTCCTACGTGGGCCGGCTCGGACTTGCTGACCTTCAGTTCAACGACGACGAAGCGGAGCTGCTCGATCGAGAAGAACAGCAGGTCCACGTAGAACTCATCGGTCTCGCCTGTCACTTCGTCCGATATTGCAAGCCGTACCTGTCGGCCGACGAATGACATGCCGCGGCCGAACTCCAGCAGGGTGTCCTGCAGGCGATCCATGAGTGCCTGCTCGACCTTGTGCTCGTTCTTGCGTTGGACCAGAGCCAGATGCTCGAAAACGTAAGGGTCCTTGACCAGTTTCTGGGCGAGATCAGAGTTAGGCGCATTGAGCGCGGCGGCGAAGTTGGACGGCGCTCCTCCAAGGGCCTGGCGCAGCTTCGTTTTGAGGTGGTGCTCGAGGACGCCCCGAGACCAGCCCTCCGTTACGGCTCGCTCGGCGTACCACGTGCGGTCTTCGACCGTCTTCAGCCGGCTCAGAAGCACGGTTACGTGCCCCCACGGCAGTCTGGCAACAGGCTGTTGCCAGATTGACTCGTCCGGCCATGCCTCAGCCATCGCGCGCATGTACCTGAGGCTCCGTTCGGACCAACCTTTCTGGTGTGGAAACTCTCGCTGCAGGTCTGCGGCAAGACGGCTGAGGATCTTCGTGCCCCATGCCTCCCGGGATCGGCGTTCGATCAGATCGAGACCGATCGACCAGTAAAGGCGCAGCACTTCGGTGTTGGCAGCGTGGGCCGCGCGGAACTGAGTGGCGCGGACGCGAGCCTTGAGTTCCGCGATGTAATCGGCATAGCCGATCGGCTCCGCATCGCTGTCAGAGGTGATGAAATCGCTCATACCTCAAGCCTGTAGAGATATCGCAGCTTCCGCCACCCGAGTTGCGTATACGCAACGAAACCGCCCGATGTACCTGCGGAATCGGGACGTCTCATGACGAGATCCGAGACCTTCGTTGTCCTACGTTGGCGAGATGTTGTGAATTATCACGGAGACACCTTGCTGGGAAGACGGATGTAGCGCACCCTTGCTTACGGCCGTGTTCACAAAGTTCTGCCCGAAGTTGAGGGAGTCGCCGGATGGTCTCGTCCGCCATCACGCCCACGCGCACCATCGCCGTCCTCGTCGGAGTCGCAGTCATCGCGGTAGCCGGGTTTGCGGTCGTGCGTTCGGGAGTGTTCGAACCGGAGACGGTCCAAGGTGCGATACCCGGGCCGGGCTCATCGTCGCCGTCGATTTCACCTCCGGCCTCCGAGAGCCCCACGGCCTTGCCGTCCCTGACAGCGTCTCCCAAGGCGACGACGCCAGCGCAGATCAAGGCGAAGAACGTCGCTGATGCGAAGGCGCGGCTCGTGGAGTACTACGAGACGACGGCGCAGGTGGCAAACAACGCTTACGAGGGCTGGAGCAAGAGGCTCGATCCGTACTGGGGACATCCAGACGTCTGGGTTCCCCTGGCTACGTCATACGCCGATCTAGCCGAGCAGGGGCAATATACGACAGGTGCGGCCACAGTTGAGTCAATGTCAGTTGCCGATTACAAGACTTCGAACGTTGGTAACGAAGAGGTGCACCTCAACGCCTGCGTTGACTTTCGTCAAGTACGAAACTTCGCGGGTGACGGCAAATCGATTCCTCGTACAGAGGGTGCACCGGTCCGATACAAGTTCGACTACGTGATGCGTCACCAAGGGTTGGACAGTATCTGGACTGTTAACGAGCAACGGCCCCATCCGGAGCAGGCATGTTGAGACCTATCATCGCAGGGACATATGGCCGAGGCCTAGTGTCATTCGGGATGGCTCTCGTGACAGCGCTTGCTGTGCTTGTCCCAGCCTCAAATGCAAACGCCGATGAGTGCACTCCTACACCCTTGCCCAACGGAGTTGTAATCCCGTGCGTAGATGACGGTGGCGAGGGTGACGGTGGCGAAGATGGTGACGACGGTGATAGCGGCGGCGGGCCTCAGACGTGTGAGCGTTTTGGCGAGGAGGTCCCCTGCTCGTCTGAGTACGGCGCATGGAATGGGCGCTGCTATGTGCGCAACGCAAGCCCCCAGCCTCCTGCTGGCGACCCGGCGTGGGAAGGTCATGAGTCAGGCGACGGAGTTGTACTTGAGTGCACCCCGCCTGCCTGCGCAGAGGCGGGCGGAGACCTGGAGAACTGCCCGGGCCACTCGTACTACTGGTCAGCCACTCCAGCCGCTCCGGTGGGCCCCTCCGCCGAGGAACTCGCCGAGCGCGCCGTCGCCTCGATGAACCTCGCCACGGGCGCAATCGGTTCCACACCGCCGGCATCGACCAGCGATCCAGATGCGATCGGAACGATAGGCTTGCCGATCTGGCTATGGATCGCGAATCGCGCGGAGAACACGGTCGGCCCGATCACACGCTCGGCGAGTGGTGGGTCGCTGACCGTCAGCGCCACGGGCACGCTCGATCGCGTGGAGTGGGCCCTTACGGATGGAAGCGGCACCACGGTTGGTGCGATCACATGCGACGGAGCGAACGCTCCCGGCACGCCGTATGACGGTCGCAACAGTGCGGAGCCGTCGCCCACCTGTGGATTCGGGGCTGATCTGAACAGAAGCCCGGGCAGCCTGACGCTTACAGGCACTGCACACTGGTCAGTTGACTGGCAGGGCGGCACCCAGGAAGGGCATATCGACTTCACGGCGCCTAGCAACAGTACCCAGGTCCAGATCGGCGAGCTCCAGATGCTCGTTCAGGACTAAAGCTTCTCGATGGCATCGACTACTGCGTAGATGACAGCCCTAGCGTCGAACTTCCTGGGTATGGCGCCTCACTGCCGATAAAGTCATAAAGTGCTTCGCCTGCGATCTGCGCGCGGCGGTGGTGGAGGCAACCTGTCGGTATTACGCGGCTATTGCGTACCAGCACTTCCGTCGCACTATGACGGCGTGGGACGGTCGTAGTCCGCGGCAAGCAGAGCTCGCGAGGGATGCCTGCGCTCGACTGTCCAACCGGCGAAGGGCCATGGGTCTCGACCTGGGTTGCCGTCCTTACCCGGTGTGGCCCTGCTGCTGTGAAATCTATCTACTCCGCGCCCGTGCTCCTCAAGCGGCTCACGCATGAACCCCGAAGCACTCATACCGCCAGGCGAGGAGGTCCGGGCTCGGATGGTCAGCTCGGCGATTCGGAAGCTTGATATGGCGCCCGTGCATCTCCTGCAGACCGTGCTTCAGCATCGGCCCATCCACCTCCTTGAGCAGTTTGTGGGCGATGCGAACCTCGAAGTCGGGTGTCACGCCGAGCATATTTTGGTCGTAGGCGGCGTGGTGGATCTTGCATAGGGCAAGGCCGTTGCTAACGGTCGGGACGCTACGCTCATCCGAGTCCGGAACGATGTGTGCTGCGTCAAGCAAGGAGCCATGCTTCAGCTCACATACGGCGCATCGGATTTCATATGCAACCAGGACACGTGTGCGGAACGCTGGCTGGTGCAACCGCTGCTTCGCCAGGCGGCGCGCATAGTCGCGCTGCGGTTCGGGCATGTGCATAACGTCGGGAACGAAATTGAACGACTCATCGAGGGCGATGATGAAGGTACGTTCATCGGGACGGTCATCAACGACGTACACGGGGGATACTGGCGTGTAGATATTTGGCACCTCTTTTCGGAACAAGATAAGGGGTGCACCGGTCGTCATCGCGTTGCGGAGTTTCCGGTTGTCCCCGGACCATGGATCGCCGTCGCGATAGGCGTAGTGGAGCAGGCCATCTTCCGATTCGGTGTCGTCGTAGGGCCCATTGGTGGCGCTGACGATCGACAGGGTCGACTCAAAGGATGCTGGGTTACGAATTCCGCGGGAGTAGTCGATAATAGGAAGTTTTTGATCGTTAATCCAAAAATCAAGAAGTTCGAGGCGTCGGAGGAACCCACCGTTGGCTTCGGCGCGTTTCTGGACCCACGCGATGATTTGGGTACGCAGGGCATGTTCAACCGCGGATTCCATGAGGACACTTCATCAGACGGACGTGAACTGGGGTACCCTTGCGCGGGGTGAGTTGCGGGATGCGCCGGGCTGGTGACCAGGCAGTTCGTCCCAACTGGCGGCAAGATGGACCCATGGCAACCACCGGAACCATCCTCCGCGGTATCGGCCAAGTAGCCCTCGGCGCCGCCCTCCTCACCGCGGGTATCGGCCACCTCACCAAGGCTCGCAAGGAGTTCCAGGCCCAGGTCCCCAGCTGGTTCTCGGTCGAACCCGACAAGGTGGTCGTCGGTTCCGGCATCGTCGAGATCGGGCTCGGTACCGCTTTGGTCGCCACGTGGAAGCAGCCGGTCCGGCGGCGGCTCGGTGCGCTCGTTGCAGCGTTCTTCGTCGCTGTCTTTCCAGGGAACATCGCACAGCTTGTGGAGCACCGGGACGCGTTCGGCCTGGACACGGACCGCAAGCGCGCGCTTCGACTCCTAGGCCAGCCCGTTCTTGTGGCATGGGCGTGGACTACGACGCGTCGGTAGTCGCGACAAGCGAAGGGCTCGACCGGCGGACACAACATCGACCAGTCGAACCGGCTTGGACAGATGGTCACCGTCCACCATCCTTCTCCCATGCCGTTCCTCCGCTGGCTCCTCCGCACAATTCGCATCCTCGCGGGGATCCTCGCCATCCCGTTCGGAATCATCGCGATCTTCTGCCTGGCCTGCGCGGTGATCGGCGTCGTCATGGTGTTCGCGCGCGACGATCCCTGGTCTACCCCAGGCATCTTCGCCGTAGGCGGCGGTGTCTCGGCGCTCATCACTTGGGGCCTCTTCGCAGCGACGACCCCAGGTACGCGGGACAAGATCAGCGGCCTGCTCGACATCCTGGAGCTGTTCCACGCCATCGGCACGTTTGTCGGCGTGATCTTCCGCGGTGTTGGCGGGCTGTTCCGGGCGTTCGATTGAAGCCTGGCTCGGTCGCCGCCCGCCGGACGCTCTCACACCTGGTCGAGCATCCCCAGCCCGCTCGCGAACTCCACCAGCTCGAACGTCGAGCCGGTCACCAGAGTCGCGCCGGCCGCTCGCGCGTCCTCCGCAAACGGCCCGACGTTCCCGTACAGCACGAATGGCACACCCGGGCTGGTCACGCGGACCTTCGCCAACAGCCTGAGCCCGGCGTCGGGCACGTCGACGTCGGACTCACGACGGCCCATGTCCGAGATGATCAGGCCGTACGCCCCGTCCTCAAGAAGGCGCAACGCCTCGCTCGTCGAGCGTGCGATCTCGACGTGCGCGCCATCGCGTCGCCAGGACTCCGCGAGCATCGCGTTGTTCTCCGGGTGGTCGTCGACCCAGAGGACCGAATGTGGCGTCGGCCGGCTCGAGTACATCGGAGCCTGGGGGGCGGCCCCGCCCCATGGGGCCAACGCAGGCTCCCGCTCACCTTCGCGCTCAGCCTCTTCTGGCACGGCCTCGTCCGGCGTCGCGAAGGGACCGGTCCAGCCGTAGTCGGCCCCACCCGCGGAGTGCTCGTAGGGCGGTAGATCGGCAGGACGCTGGCGGAGGCTCGCGCCGCCGGCGACCTCGACATCCACCAGGCGAGCCTTCAACGAAGCCACCTCGCGCTGCAGGTCGGTGATCATGTCCGACTGCTGGTCCGTCGCCTGCTTGAAGTTGAGCCGCTGGCCGCCGATCTCGAGCGTCACGTCGTCAGAGTTTCTCAGCTTCGACAGGAGCTGGCGCCCGAACACCAGCAGCACGACGATGACGAGCAGGGGCCACAACAGGGCGGCAATAGCACTGATCAGGTCGGCCACGAGGTAAAGGTACCGGTCAGAGGATGATGGGATGGAGCAACACCAGGCAACACCAGGCAAGGCCGGACAACAGGGGTGCCACCAGTGACCGAGCCGCTCGACCGCATCCGCGAGCTCTGCCTCGCGCTACCCGAGGTGACCGAGAAGCTGAGCCACGGCTCGCCCACGTGGTTCGTGAAGAAGACCTTCGTGAACTTCGCCGATCACACGCACGGCGGCCCCCTCGCGATCTGGTGCGCGGCCGCACCCGGCGCCCAGGAAGAAGCGATCGAGAAGGAGCCGGACCGCTTCTACCGCCCACCGTACGTCGGGGTGCGCGGTTGGTTGGGCGTGCGGCTCGACGTCGACGTCGACTGGGACGAGATCGCCGCCATCATCGAGGACGCGTATCGGCAGGTTGCGCCGAAGCGGCTGCTGGCCGAGCTTGACGAGCAGCAGACCTCGACCAACGACTAACCCTCCAGCAAACCCCGGATCTCCTCCGCCCCCAGCGAGCCCGCGAATGCCCCCGCGTCATCGCTCAGCACAGCGTCGAACAACCGCGCCTTGCGCTCCTTGAGAGCCATCACCTTGTCCTCGATGGTGTTCTCCGAGACCATCCGGAACACGTTCACGTTCCGCGTCTGCCCGATCCGGTGCGTCCGGTCGATCGCCTGGGCCTCCGTCGCCGGGTTCCACCACGGGTCGAGCAGATAGACGTAGGCGGCCTCGGTCAGGTTGAGCCCGAACCCGCCGGCCTTCAGGCTGATCAGGAACACCGGAGCGGTCCCGTCCTTGAACCGCGCGATGACCTCGGCTCGTCGACGCGTGGACCCATCGAGGTACTCATAGGGAATCCCCAGCTCGCGGCAAACTTCCGCAGCCTTCGCCAGGAACGACGTGAACTGAGAGAACACCAGCGCGCGATGCCCCTCCGCGGCGACCTCGGCGAGCTGCTCGGAGAGCAGGCTCAGCTTCGCCGACGGCACCCCGTCGTACGACGGGTCCACCAGGGAGGCGTCCAGCGCCATGCGGCGCAGGGTGGTCAGCGCGCGGAAGACCGCCACCCGGTTCTCGTCGAAGCTTTCGAGCAGGCCAAGCAGCCGCGACCGTTCCCGCTGGAGATGTGTGTCGTAGATCCGGCGGTGCTTCGCGTCCAGGGTCACGCGAAGCACCTGCTCCTGCCGCTCGGGCAGCTCGGGCGCCACCTGTTCCTTCGTGCGGCGCAGCAGCAACGGCCGGATCCGACGGCGGAGCCGGGCCAGCAGCGGTGTCGAGTCGCCCTCGCCCGAGACCGGCTTGACGTAGTCCTCGCGGAACTTGGTCGGGGACCCGTACAGCCCCGGGGCCACGATCGCGAGCATCGCCCACAGCTCCATGAGGTTGTTCTCCATGGGTGTGCCCGTGATCGCCAGCTTGAACGGCGCCTTCAGGCGGCGGGCCGACTCGTTGGCGCGCGTCTGGTGGTTCTTCGCGAACTGCGCCTCGTCCAGGATCAGGCCGCTCCACCCGACGTCGGCGAACGCGTCGAAGTCGAGCCGGAAGATCGCGTACGAGGTCACGACGATGTCCGCCTCTGCCGCCACTGCCGTGACGGTGGTCCGCGCCTTCGCCGCAGTCGTCGGCAGCACGGTGACCTTGAGATCCGGCGTGAACCTGGCCGCCTCAGCGGCCCAGTTGCTCACCACGGACGCAGGCGCGACCACGAGGAACGGTGCTCCGCCGGCCTCACCCCGCGACGCGTCCTCATTTCGCTGCGCAGCTTCGCGGAGAGGATCGGACATCTCCTGCTTGGCCTGCGCGACGAAGGCAAGGGTCTGGACCGTCTTGCCGAGTCCCATGTCGTCGGCCAGGATGCCGCCCAGCCCGTGCCGCCACAGGAAGGTGAGCCACTCGAAGCCGTGCTGCTGGTACGGCCGTAGCTCGGCCTTCAGCCCCACCGGCGGCGCCACCGCCTCCGGCCCGTCGACGCCGTCAGCGGTCAGCGCGACCAGGTCGCTCACCGATCGCCGCCACCTGTCGGACTGCTCGACGACGTCGGCGACCTGCTCCAGCTCCGCCCACAGACCGGCGTTGAACCGGCTGATCCGCAGCTTGCCCGGCTGGTCCGACAATCGCTGGGCCTCGTCGATCAGGGCGCGCAGCTGCGCGAACACTGGCAGATCGGTGCGGAGCCAGGTGCCGTCGGTCAGCATGAACCGCTTCTTGCCCCGGGCGAGGGCGTCGAACAGCGGCCCGAACGGGATCTCGCGCCCGTTGACCGTGACCATGACGCCCAGGTCGAACCAGTCCAGGTCGGTGCTGTCGTCCGCGCGCAGGCTGACCACGGGCGTGGCTTCGAGGCCGGTGTAGTCGGGCAGCTCGGTGTGCTCCACCCGGACGTCCGGCAGCTCGTGCAGCAGCGGGACCACGAGGGTGGCGAAATCCATCGCGCGCAGGTCTCGGAACACCTCGGACACCACCTGGAAGTGGTCGAATCCCGGCATCTCGCGCACCGCGGCGACGGCGCGGCCCAAGGTTGCGGCCTCCGCCGCGAGGTCGCGCAGGTCAGAACCCGGCTCCAGGTCCGTGGTCAGCGGATACACCTTGTCCGACGGCGGATACGCCCACCGCCACGCAACGCTGATCTCCTGCGGCGTGACCACGTCCACCGACGCCACCAGTTCGGGATGCGGCAGCTCGGGGAGGTCGACGTCATCCTCGGCGCGTACACGCACGCTGCGGCGCAGCTGAGGAAGGTAGTCGTGCAGGAACTCGTCCACGCCGTCCGCCGGAACGGCAAGGTCGGACACCTGCAGGGCCGCATGCTCCTGGTCGGTGAGCGGCGCCGTTGTCGGGGCCAGGGTGATGGTGCGGTGCTTTGCCGTCTCCTCGACAGCGAAGAGGCCGTGGTTGCCCAGCGCTCCCACAGTCGGCGTGTTGGTGACCGCCCCGTCGAAGGCGACGGTCCGCACGAGCCGCGCGCCGCCGTCGGGCAGGGAGAGGTTCAGCGCCACCGCCGCCTCCCCGGCCAGTCTGACCGACTCCTTCTTGGACTTGCCGACGAGGCTGATGCCGAGATCCGTGCCGTCGTCGAGATGACGCCAGAACGGGCGCGAGAGCACCTCGTCCAGACCGATCCAGTCGCCGGAGCTGACATACCCATAGCCGAAGGGGCTCGGTCTGCGTAGGGCGTCGAGGGTGCTGAACCACTCCCGGACCTCCGGGTCGATGCCCCGCACGAACCCGTTGCGCAGGTAGTTCCACGACACCTCGATGCCGCCCACCCAGTTGCCCCGCTCGTTGCGCCGCACGGGCCGTACTGACAGCGACAGGTTGCGCTTGGCGGCCGTGCCGTCGACTCGGAACTGCAGGGCAAGCTCAGTCGTGGCCGCGGCGCCAGAGGCCCTGGCCTCGACGGTCACGATCTGCTGCACTGCCGCCTTCCACGCGGGGACCTGCGGCGCGCGCTTCAGCGCAGAGGCCGTGGTGACCATGGCGGCGAGACCCTGCGTCCCCGCCTCGATCAGCGTGGCGGCGATGTGCTTGCACTCGTACCCGACCGGGCAGCTGCACTCGGTGCTGCCGATGATGTACTGCCCCACCGCACCGATCGTGAAGTCCATGCTGCACGTGTACGTGCTGCGGCCGCTGCCCTTGACCAGGCCGACGAGCTCCAGCTCGTCGGGTAGCCAGTCCCAGGACAGGACCCGGCGCTCCTGTTGGTAGTTGCGGCCGCGCAGGTAGGCGCCGCTGCCGACGAGCGACTTGATGGCAGCCGCGTTGATCCGAGGGGTCGGGGGCGAGGGAGGCACGACCCCTATCGTTCCACGCCCGGACGCCCGGTCCGAAAAGTTATCCACAGCGCGCCTCGACCCCACGGTTCTGGTGGCCTCTGGGAGAGTATCGGCATGCACACCCTGCCCGACGCCGGTCGTCGGCCCGCCACGCTCAGCGTCCTCGTTCTCGCGATCGCCATGTGGATGTCCGTTCCGCTGCGCTTGCTGATCCCCGGGACCGAGCTAGACCTCGGCTTCACCGTGGACAACGCGATCTTCGTGATCGAGAACGCGGCGATGGCCGGCACCGTCCTGCTCGCGGTCGGATCCGCGGCAGTCCGGGGCAGACGCGTCCTCACCGGTGCGGTGGTCGTGGTCGGCCTGCACCTGCTGTTCCAGCTCGGCACGGCGGGGGTGCAGCTGACGAAGGGCGCCTCGCCCGAGCAGATCCTCGGTTCCCTTGCCGGGATCCTCGTGCTGCTGGTGGCCCTGGCGGGTGTGCTGCTCGCCCGGCTCCTGCGGAACCCGACGACGGCGCGCCGTGCCGGCCTGGTGGTAGCCCTGGCCGGAGCGATTATCCACACCCTGTGGACAAACGTGCTGCTGCAGCTGGTCGCGATCCTGCCCTACGGTGGGCCGCCGCCCGGATTGATCTGGGCGCTGCTGCTGACCATGGTGCTGAGCCTGCTCGTCGTCGCGGCGGCGGCCCTGTGCGGTTGGGCCGCGCTCGGCGCGCGGCGGATCGGCGCGTTGCTCGCCGCCGTGGTCGGAATACTCGGGATCGTGGCGGGCAGCGAGGCGCTGGCTGCCGTCGGCGGGGCGTACGGGGCGGTCCAGATCGTGCAGGGGCTGATCACGCTGGCGGCCGTGCCGTACGCCGTGGTCGCCGGTCGCCGGCTGGCGGCAGCCCGATAGGCCGGCCCACGCCAGGCCGGTCCACGCAGGCCGGCCCACGCCAGTCCGGCCCACGCCGGGCCGGCAGCTGACCCAGCAGTCCTACCTACCTCGCGGAGCTGACCCGGATCTCCTCGAGCGCGACGACCTCGAGAATCTGCTTCACGATGATCGGGCCGACCGACTCCCACGACAGCATCTCGGCGATCACCATGTAGGACAGGTCGTCCCCGGTGAAGCAGCCGCCGCGGTGCAGAGCGTTGAGGAGCCGGTGCTTGGGCCAGCCGAGCTCGTCGAGGCGCTCGACCCGCCGCACTGCGGGAAAGAGCCGACCGACGGGCAACGACTTGAGCCGGGTCACCGCGGCCTCGGCGAGGCGGGCGGTGCCGGTGTCGGTCTTGCTGTCGACCTGACCGACGTACCAGGCGTCGTCTTCGGCCATGACCTCGCGGAACCAGGGGAACACCTCACCCCAGGTGGGCGTCGGGGTGACGGCGGGTGCGTCGGACATGAACGGATGCCTCCAGTCCCTGTGTAGGTAAGTACGTCAATCCTTGCACCGTTCGGCAGGCAAAACAGTCACGATCGGCGCTGGAGACCGGACCTCATCCATAAATTCACCCGTCCAGCGGTTGCCGAGCGAGCGAGGTCGTGCGAGTGCCGCGCAGGCCGAACAGGATCGCCGCCGCGAGGTACCCCATGGACAGGGCGACGAAGAGTCCAGGGGACCATCCGGCGTCGGGCACGAGGAAGGCCGCGAGGGCGGCGGCGCCCACGAACGCCGCGTTGTAGAGGACGTCGTAGAAGGCGAACGCGCGGCCGCGGTAGGCGTCCTCGGAGTCGCGCTGCACGATCGTGTCGACGGCGATCTTCGCGCCCTGCGCGGCGAGGCCGAGCAGGGCGGCGGCAGCGACCACGGCGACAGGGCCGGGCTCGGGCACGAGGATCAGCTGCGACAACCCGGCCACCAGCAGCATCACGGCGATCCAGGACTGCGGTGCCATCCGCCGTGCCAGCACGGCGGTGAGCAGGATAGCCAGCCCGCCGCCCACGCCGGTCGCGCCGATCACCGTGGCGAAGGTGGCGAGGCCGGCCGTGCGGTCGCCCGGTTCGACCAGGAGGTTGCGCGACATCAGGATCGACGCGATGAACACCACCCCGTACAGGAAGCGGTGCAGCGCCATCACCAGCAGCGCCTGGCCGGGGGTGCGGCGCGCGGCCAGGTAGCTGGCGCCGTCGGCCAGGCCGCGGGCTACCGCCGCCATCTCGTTCCGCACCGAGCCGACGGCGGGCCGCACCGGGCCCAGCAGCGTGCGGGACATCCGCAGCCCGAGCAGCGAGGCGCAGCCCATGACGACGCAGGCGCAGGTCAGGGCCGTCGCGTCCTGGATGCGGCCGGCCGGCATCGCGAAGCCGAGCACGAAGCTCAGGCCACCACCGAGGAACGCCGCGCCCGCACCGAGCGTCGGCGTGAGCGCGTTGGCCGTGAGCAGCAGGTCGCCCTGGACCACGCGCGGCAGGCCCGCCGAGAGGCCCGCGAGGAGGAATCGGTTGACGCTCAGGGCGGCGAGCCCCAGCACGTAGATCGCGGGAGTGACGCCCTGCGTGAGCATGAGCACCGCCATCGTGCCGGTGATCAGCACGCGCACCGCATTGCCGAACACCAGCACCTGGCGTCGCTGCCACCGGTCCAGGAAGACGCCCGCGAACGGGCCGACGATCGTGAACGGCGCGAGCATGATGGCGAACGCGCCGGCGATCGCCGCGGCTGATCCCTGTGACTCCGGGCTGAAGAACAACAGGTTGGCGAGACCGACCTGGAACATGCCGTCGCCGGCCTGGGAGACCAGGCGGACCGCGAACAGCTTGCGGAACCCAGGCAGGCGCAGCAGCGCACGTAGCTCGGCAAGGACCGTCACTCGCCCACAGTAGTGGGGCCGCCGGTCATGGGTACTGCTACCCGTTGTCCGGCAGGCGAGGGGGTGGGAGGGTTCTGCACGGTACGGGCGGCACTGACGAACGGGTGGATGCGCATGGGCGATCTCGTCATGGACGACGAGTTCCTTGCTCAGGTCGAGAACGATCTGGGCGAGGTCAAGAACCGGCTCTACGAGCCGCTCGACGATCTGAGGGCCGCTGACACGAGCGCCGTCGGCGAACCCGAGCTCGTCGAGAAGGTGGACCACTTCAAGAACAAGTGGGACCACAGCATCGACAAGATGTGCGAGGGCGCCGAGAACGCGAAGAAGCAGCTCGAGATCATCCGGACCGAGTTCGCGAAGATCGACGCGAGCCTCGCCGCCGCGCTCGGGGGCAAGTGATGGCTCACTACGAGCACATCGGGTACGACCCGACGCCGGGTGAGCACGAGGTGGTCGGCGGGATGTCCGACGACCTGACGGCCGGGCACGAGACCATCCGGCGGATCCACTTCCTGCTCAGCAACATCAACGAGGGCGAGTGGGCCGGCTCGGTCGCGATGGCCTTCCGTTCCACGATGAGCGACGACTTCGCGCCCAAGGTGAGCGAGGTCGAGAAGGCCTTCGAGCAAGCGGCGACCGCCCTCGCGACCTGGGCGGGCAAGCTGAGCCACTTCCGTACCGACGCCGACGGCCTGAACCACCGGCTGGGCGTGGCCAAGGCCGAGCTGGAGGCCGCGCGGTCGAGCTACTACGGCGCCGAGGACCCGACACGTCCCGGGGACGATGCCACGGAGGCCGAGCAGGACGAGTACCAGGCCGATCAGCGCAGCCGTCAGCAGACCGCCGAGAACATGTCGTCCGCGCAGGGCGTCGTCGACGGCATCTGGTCCGAGATCGAGGTGCTCGTCGGTAGCTACGCCACCGCCGCGCAGGCTCTGCTCAGCGCGTTCGAGACGGCCGCTGCCCTGGCTCCCGACGACCCGTCCTGGTGGGACAAGGCCGTGGACTGGGCCGGTGACCAGGTCGACGCGATCAAGGACGGGTTCGCCGCGATCGGCGACATCATCCTCGAGTGGGCGGCCGAGCACGCGGGGCTGCTGAACTCGCTCTCCAACATCCTGTCCATCGGAAGCATGATCGCGGGCTTCGCCTCGCTGATCCCCGGTCCGTGGTCGCCCTTCCTGGCTGGCCTCAGCGTCGGCCTGGGTGCGGCGAGCACCCTGGCGGGCTTCCTCTCGGCGGCGGGTCAGGGCGGCAGCTGGTCGGCGGGACTGACCCCGGGCGTCATCGTCGGGGCCATCGGTACCGCGCTGGGTGCGGGAGCGGTCTTCGCCACGTTCCGCGGCGTGGCCTCCGCCGCGACAGCAGCCGGTCGCGTCGCACCGACGTTCGGGCAGTTCATGAACCCGATGTCGCGGGTGGGGACGTCCGCGGTCGCCGCCTTCCCCGGCTTCTTCAGCATGGCGGCAAGGGGCGGGACGATCGCGACGACGGCCGAGCTAGGCTGGCGCGCGCTGGACGTCACCATCGACCAAGCCACCTGGATCGTGACCAACCCGCTGGGTGTCATGAACATGGGGTGGAGCGTCGAGCGGGACGGCGACGGCGCGCTGCTTGCCAACACTCTCGAGAACCAGGAGGCCCGGTGACGGTCCTGACCTCGGCGGAGGCCGACAACCCGACGCGCTGGACGCTGAGCACCCGCGTCCCCGATGACTGGGTCGACCTGTCCGGGTCCGTCTCGGTCGAGGAGTCGCTCGGTGTCATCCGGGCCGCCTTCGACGACGTGGGCGTCGAGGTAGCGGCCCAGGACATCGAGCTGCTGCGCGGCGGCATCGAGGCGTGGCACGACATCTCGCGCCGGCAGAACCTCGTCATCCACGGGTTCGTGTACCAGGGGGCCGAGTACCAGGGCCCCACAGCGACGGGCACGGAGGTCTTCTGGGACGTCATCGGGACCGTGACCGAGATCAAGCAGTTCGACGGGCCGCTCTCGACCCAAGAGGTCCTGCGGCACGTTCTCCCCGCCAAGATGGGGTTCGAGCCGAACGATGCGTACACCGAGCTCTTCGAGACCGGTATCGGCCCCGCTATCGGCATGACCACCGAGTACGAGATGCCGATCGAGGTTCCTGGAGCAGCGGAGGACACCGAGCCGACGACGCGCACGGTGGGGCTCGCGACGGTCGTGGCGGTTCCACCGAACGGCGGACCGAGCCTCGTGCTCGCCGGGTGGTCGCTCGATCCCGCTCAGCGCAACACGCTCGGCATGCTGCTGGCCAGGATCGCGGGTCCCGCGACGATCACCCCCCTGCCTGCCGCCGGTCGGCCGACGAACGGGGCGAGCGCCCCGTCGTCGGAGGCTTGATCGATGGCGAGGAGAACGCGACGGCCGTTGCCCCCGTTTCCCGACGAGGTCCCGCTCCCTGCGACGTTCGGTGACTGGCACGACCTGGCGGCGGTGAACCTGGGACGGGCCGAGAAGAAGGACTCCAGCGCATGGCGGCTCGTGGCCGGGCTGGGGATGCTGCTGCTGACGTCCGTCGGCCTGAGCATGGCGGCGCCACCGGTCTCCCTGCTGCTCGGGGACGGTGGCACGGGGGAAGAAGCAGACATCGCGGCGCTCGTCGTCGGCGCAGTGCTGGTGCTGGGCACCCTGGCCTGGTGGTTCTGGTACCGGCGCGACTGGGCGCGGGCGCGCAGGCTCCGCCACGCCTGGTCGCGAGCCGTCCGCCGACCCGACGTCCTGGCACTGCCCGACCGAGGCACGTCGTCGGAGTGGGGCACCGACCCCGAGAACCAGAGCGTCTACCGCACCCGTGAGCGCTCCGAGCTCGTCAACACCTTCGGATTCCGTTCCCACGGTGGCGTCGACGGGTTCCTCGACTTCCTCCGGGCGTGCTTCTATCCCGTGGTCCTCGCCGTGGGGGTGCTCCTGGTCGTGATCGCCCTCGACCAGGACGACCTCGCGGGCACCGCCGTGCTCGTCCCCGCCGCGGTGCCCCTGTTCCTGACCGGGCTGTTCGCTACCGCCCGGGCCTGGTGGCGGTTCGGCGACGGAATGGCTCTGGTCGCGCTCGAGAACGACGACGTGCGCCGCTGGACCGGCTGGCGGGTGCTGCGCGGGCAGGACGAGCCACGTGCTGGGACCGGTGCGGGCTGGCGCCGACACGTGCTCCGCATGCTGCCGGTGGCCTTCGCGGGCATCCTCGTGCTCGCGGTCCGGGCCCGGTCCGGTATCACCACCACCGAGGTGGTGGCCGGTGTGGGGATCATCGCGGTCCCTGCGGTCCTGATCTATGGCTCCTTCCTGGTCAGGGATTGGGCCGCCCGATCAGGCGGCCCTGGTCTCGCGGTTCACGTGCTGCCCGACGACGTACCTCCTGCTGGACCGACCTCCGTTGCACCAGGCAAGACCCGGCTCGAGCTGCACGACGGCGGCAGCGTGCGCATCGGCGGCATCGAGGCGACGGCGCTCGCGGTGATCAGCGGAGAGCCGCGCGCACTCGCGTCACGCAGGCACTGGCTCGTGCTCGACGACGACTCCCAGGTGCCGTTCTCCTGCGCGGCGGTCGGTGAGCTCCGCCGCCAGGCGGCGGAGGCAGGGCTCCGCGTGCTGTGACTCTGGGCGCCGGAGCGGCGCATGGGGAGTTGAACCCATGTCCAGGCCGACCTGTCGTCGATATATTCACTGGTCAGGGCTTCATCTGGTGAATCGACGAGTCGGTGTGGAGGCAGTTCGGTGAGACCTTCTGATTGGTCCCCTGTGGGGTTGGACTCCGACCCGACGCCGGGCGATCCGGTGCTGGTGCTCTCTGGTGGGCAGGAGTATCAGGAGGTTGCCCGCTCGATCGACAACGCGGCGTCGTCGATGTCCCGGTTGGATGTCGAGGGGACGATCTCGCAGGCCGTGGACTCGTTGATGAGTGCCAAGGAAGACACC
>NZ_JAMTCT010000017.1 GCF_024171995.1 Promicromonospora umidemergens
TGTTGCCGCGGATCGAGGCTGAGGGTTCGTGGCGGTCGGGTGGTACGGCGCGCACGTTCACGTCGTGGTTGCGGGTGCGTGAGGGCATCTCGGCGGCGGCGGCGGGCAAGGACATGACGATGGCGCGTCGCCTGGCCACGGCGTTGCCGGTGACGCGGGAGCGCCTGGTCGCGGGGACCCTGGGTGCGGATCACGCGCGGGTGATGACCGAGGTCGCCCCGACGAGCGAGACGCGTACGGACGCGTTGGCCTGGCTCATCGATACCCGCACGGGGGAGACGACCACCCCGGAGCAGTTCGTGCAGACCGTGTCCGTGGACTTCCCGGATCCGGTGGACGACCCGGACGGGATTCGCACCCGTGAACAGGTCACCGCGGTGCTGGAGGGCGCGATCGCTGACGGGACGCTGGTGACCGGGGAGGGCCTGGTGTTGCGGGAGGCGAATGTGCTCAACGCGGACCAGTTCCGTGTGGTGGCGCGCCGGTTCGCCACCGTGACCGATCCGGACACTGATGATGTGGAGGAGGACAAGGCCGCGCAGGGCGAGTTCCTGGACCTGTCCAAGACGTTTGGCGGGTATCACGTGGCGGGGTTCCTGACCGACGAGCACGGCCTGCTGGTCTCGACCGCGATCACCGCGGTGACGGGCGTGCCCGCGGCCGAGGACTCCCGGACGCCCGCGCAGCGTCGGGCGCAAGGCCTGGCGGACGTGGCCCGTGTGGTGCTGGACACCAACCAGGCGTCCCCGGGGGCCGCGATCGCGCCGCACCTGAACGTCACCGTGTCCTGGACGGAGCTGGTCACCCAGGTCACCCGCACCCGCGACGGCCTGTGCCTCACCTGCGGACAGGCCACGCCCGCACGCGGGAGCCGGGCACGCGCAGCTGGTGGCCCGGTGGGTTCGGGTGTGGCGGGTGCGGCGTCGGTGTCCGGGTTGCTGTCAGCGGGTGGTCCCGTGTTCACCGAGACCGGCGGTCGTGCACCACGAGCACTGTTGCGTCGGTTGGCGTGTGACAGTGCGGTCACTCGGATCGTGTTCGGACCCGACGGTGCGGCACTGGACGTGGGTCGCGCGCAGCGGACCGTGACCGGGCAGATGCGTCGCGCGGTCATCGCCCGGGACGAGCATTGTGTCTATCCGGGGTGTGATCAGCCGCCCTCACGATGCGAGGTCCACCACGCGGTGACCCATTGGGCCGACGGCGGAGAGACGTCGGTCGCGAACAGTGCGTTGCTGTGCTGGTTCCACCATCAGCTCGTCGACGCGCGTGGCATCGTCATGCACTGGACCGGCAAGCCCGCACAGGGCACCGGCGCCGTCGGCGTGCTGGTCGAGACCGGGTGGGCGTTCACCGACGCCCGCGGGCATCGCATCCACCTGCCCGAAGCCATCGAGGCCCTACCCTCGCCGGACGTCGAAGCCGCCTGACCGGCAGGACCCGAACCGCGTCAGCGGGGCTCGATGAGCTGGTTGGTGATCCGTGCCGTGCAGATGCGGCGGCCCTGCTCGTCGGTGACGACGATCTCGTGCGACGTGATGGTCCGCCCCAGGTGCACGGGAGTCGCCGTGCCGGTCAGCAGCCCGTCCGTCGCGCCCCGGTGGTGCGTGATGTTCAGGTCCACGCCGGCGCACACCTTGTCCAGCGTGCTCGCGTGGATCAGTGCGCACCACGACCCCAGCGCCTCCGTGAACGCGGCGGTCGCACCGCCGTGCAAGCGACCGAGCGACTGGGTGTTCCCCGCCACCGGCATGGTGGCCACGACGCGCCGACTGCTCCAGGACCTGGATGCCCAGCTTCTCGTCCAGAGCACCCAGCGTGATCGTCCACGGCGTCGTCATGCCGACACTGTAGGGCGCTACGGCATGCCGCCGGAGCCGGCCCGGCCGGCCAGCGGGACCCGCCAGCGGTGGCGCAGGGACAGCCCTCGCGCGGCGAACACCAGCGCCGCGACGGCGCTCCCGGTGACGACGTTGAACCAGTCGAGGTTCCAGAGCAGCGACGTCAGCGCGGCACCGGCCACCGCGGGGATCGCGTAGAGACCCTGAGGCCGGAACACCTGGGGGATCTCGTTGGCGACGACGTCCCGCATGACGCCGCCGCCGACCGCGGTCGTGAGGCCCAGCAGCACGGACGTCACCGCGCCCATCCCGGACTCCAGCGCCGTGAGCGTGCCGGTGACGCAGAACAGCGCCAGGCCGCCGGCGTCGAACAGCAACAGCGTGCGGCGCAGCCGCCGTACTCCGAAGACGTGCAGGTAGACCGTCAGGGCGGCCAGGAGCGGCGGGACGACGTAGAGCGGCTGCTGGAAGGCGTTCGGCACGCCCTGGTTGATGACCAGGTCCCGGATGACGCCGCCGCCGAGGCCGACGAGCGAGGCCAGCATGACCGACCCGACGATGTCGAAGTCACGGCGCGCGGCCAGGAGCGACCCCGACACGGCGAAGAAGAACACGCCGATCAGGTCGAGCACGAACATGACGTTCACGGCCGGCCGGCTCCTGTCGTCGGCGTCGGCGCCGGTATCGGCGTCGGTATTGGCGCCGGTATCGGCGTCGGCTCAGGCATGGTGGCCGACGCGGGAGAGGATCGCCGTGAGCGCGGACCGGGTGCCGGTCGACAGCGTCGGTTCCAGGGCCGGGGCGAATCGCGGGGAGTGGTTGACCGGGACGGCGGCGGAACCCAGCGTCTCCGGGGTGAACGCGCCGAAGAACCAGTAGACCGACGGCACCCCGATCGCCGTGGCGAGCAGGCCGAAGTCCTCCGACGCCATGACGGGGGAGCCCTCGACGAGGTCGTCGCCGAACTCCCCGCGCAGGGCCTCGCCGAGGGCGTCGGTGGCGGCGGGGTCGTTGTGGTTCGGCGGGAAGGTCGACAGCACCTCGATCTCGGGCTCCGGCGCACCCGAGGCCGCCGCCTCGGCCGAGATGATCCGGCGCAGGGCGCTCAGCACCTGCTCACGGACGGCCTCGTCGAACGTGCGCACGTTGAGCGTGAGCTCGGCACGGTCCGGGATGATGTTCTCCTTCAGCCCGCCGTGGAAGGTGCCGACGGTGACGACGGCGGCGCGGCGTGGGTCGACCTCGCGGGAGACGATCGTCTGGACGCGGGTGATGATCGCGGCCCCGAGCACTATCGGGTCGGTGGAGTCCTGCGGCTGTGAACCGTGCGCCTGCTTGCCGTGCAGGGTGACCTTCCACGAGTCGGCCTGCGTCATCGGGTGGCCATGGGTGTAGGACACCGTGCCGGCCAGGCCGGGCAGCACGTGCTGCCCGTAGACCACCTCCGGTCTCGGGGCCTTGTTCCAGAGCCCGTCGTCGACCATGGCCGCGGCTCCCGCGGCAGTCTCCTCACCGGGCTGGAAGATGAGCACGACCGTGCCGGACCAGTCGTCGGTGGCGTCCGCGAGGATGCGGGCCGCGGTCAGCAGCGACGCGGCGTGCGCGTCGTGGCCGCAGCCGTGCATGACCGGCACGGCAGTGCCGTCCGGAAGCGTCCCGACGGCCGTGCTCGCGTAGGGCAGGCCGGTGTCCTCGGCGATCGGCAGGCCGTCGATGTCCGCGCGGAACGCGACGGTCGGACCGTCGCCGTTGCGCAGGACGCCGACGACGCCGGTACCTCCGCAGCGGATCGTCTCGATGCCGAAGGCCGCGAGGTCGGCGGCCACGAGGTCGGCCGTCCGGTGCTCCTGCATGGACAGCTCAGGGTGCTGGTGGAGCTGCCGGTAGGTCTTGTGGAGGTACTCGCGGTGGTCGTCGGTCAGCAGATCGGCTGCTGAGGCGTGCTGTCCATGTCTCATCGCAGAACCCCCTGCTACCGCCCGGAACCCGGTCCGCCCGGCCATCCGTTCACGCTAGCACCGGGCCGGTCGGCGAGGGTCGCAGGCCCTCGAAGAGCACGCTGGAGATCGTGGCGGCCAGCGCGTCCTCGCGTACCGGCCCGTCGGGCCGGTACCAGTCGGCCAGGGAGTTGACCATGCCGAAGATGAGCCGGCTGACGATGTCTGGGTCGACGTCGCCCCGCAGGTCACCGTCCGCCGCCGCCTGGCGGACCAGGGCGGCCAGGCGTTCGTCGATGTGCCGGCGCCGCTCCATCGCCGCCCGCTCGACGTCGCTGTTGCCGCGAACCCGCAGCAGGAGCGTGACGGCGGGGAGATTGCCGGCAAGGATGCGGACCGCCGCCTCGACGGTGGTCCGCAGCCGTACGGAGCTGCGCTCGCCGTCGGTCGCGGTCGCCGCTGCCTCGACCGCCGAGCTCAGCCCTTCCAGCGCCTCGTCGAGCGCGGCCGACAGCAGCGCTTCCTTGCTGGCGAAGTGGTGGTAGACCGCCGACTTGGTGACGCCGAGCTCGGCGGCGAGGTCGCTGATCGACGTCGCGTCGAACCCGCGGCGGATGAAGAGGTCGATGGCCGTCCGCAGCACCGCCTCGCGGTCGTGGCCCGGACGTCCGCGCGGGCGGCGGCCGGGTGCGGCCGTCGAGGTGCCGAAAGTGCTCATCCGAATATCGTCCCAGACGGGCAGGTCCAGGACCGCCGGTGAGTGGTCGGCAAGACGTCAGGTGTTCGGCAACTCGGGTTACCGAACACCTGACGTTCTACCGACCACTCACCGGCGGTCCTTCGCGACCAGCGTCAGCACGTCGTAGGTGGCCACCTGCTCGTCGTCCTGGTTGGTGACCGTCGCGTCCCAGCGCACCTCGCCGTAGTCGGCCGAGCTGCGCGGCGTCAGCTGCTTGACGGTCAGGCTCACCCAGATGGTGTCGCCCGCCTTGACCGGGGTGAGGAACCGCAGGCGGTCGACGCCGAAGTTGGCGAGCACCGGGCCGGGGTCCGGGTCCACGAAGAGCCCGGCGGCCAGGGACACCACGAGGTAGCCGTGCGCGACGATGCCGCCGAAGAACGGGTTCGCCGCTGCGGCCTCCGGGTCGGTGTGCGCATAGAAGGTGTCGCCGGTGAACTCCGCGAAGTGGTCGATGTCGTCGAGCGTGACCGTCCGGGAGGCCGTCTCGATGGTGTCGCCGATCCGCAGCTCGGCCAGCGACTTGCGGAACGGGTGCACGCCGTCGAGCACCCGCCGGGACCCCGTCGTCCACCGGCCGGTGATCGCCGTGAGCATGTCGGGCGAGCCCTGGACGGCTGTGCGCTGCATGTGGTGCAGCACCGCGCGGATGCCGCCCAGCTCCTCACCGCCGCCCGCTCGGCCGGGGCCGCCGTGCACGAGCATCGGCAGCGGGCTGCCATGGCCGGTCGACTCGGCGGCGTCGTCGCGGTCGAGGATCAGCAGCCGGCCGTGCCAGGGGGCGAGCCCGCGGGCCACCTCGCGGGCGACCTGCGGGTCGTGGGTGATCAGCGACGCCACCAGGCTGCCCTTTCCGCGAGCGGCCAGCTCGACCGCCTCGTGGACCGACCCGTAGGTGAGCACGGTGGCGACCGGGCCGAACGGCTCCACCTCGTGGGGCTCGGCGGCGCCGGGGCGGGCCCGCAGCAGCACGGGGGAGAGGAACGCGCCACGCTCGGCGTCGGCGCCCACGACGTCGACGCGCGCCGGGTCGCCGTAGACGATGTCGGCGGAGGTGCGCAGCGCCTCGATGGCCTTGCGCACCTCGTCGCGCTGGCCGAGGCTGGCGAGCGCGCCCATCCGGACGCTCTGGTCGGCGGGGTCGCCGACGGTGATCCGGCCCAGGCGCGCGCTGATCGCGTCGACCACGGCGTCGACGATCGGCTCCGGGACGATGACGCGCCGGATCGCCGTGCACTTCTGGCCGGCCTTGACGGTCATCTCGGTGACGACGCCCTTGACGAACAGGTCGAGCTCCGGGTCCTCCACCGTCACGTCGGGGCCGAGGATCGAGCAGTTCAGCGAGTCGGCCTCGACCCCCAGCCGGACGCCGCGGTGCAGCACCGCCGGGTGCTCGCGCAGGATCGCGGCGGTGTGCGCCGAGCCGGTGAACGCGACGGCGTCCTGCTCGCCGAGCTCGTCCAGCAGGGTGCCCGCGCTGCCGCAGACCAGCTGGAGGCTGCCGGCGGGCAGGATGCCGGAGGCGATGATCTGCCGGACCACCGCCTCGGTGAGGTACGCCGTCTGGCTGCCCGGCTTGACGATGCTGGGCAGACCCGCGAGGAAGGCGGGCGCGAGCTTCTCCAGCATGCCCCACACGGGGAAGTTGAAGGCGTTGATCTGCACGGCGACGCCGGGGCGCGAGGTGTACAGGTGCTGGCCGACGAAGGCGCCGCCCTTGCCGAGCGGTTCGAGGGCGCCGTCGAGGTGCACGGTGTCGTCCGGGAGCTCGCGCTTGCCCTTGCTCGCGTAGCTGAACAGCGTGCCGATGCCGCCGTCGATGTCGACCTGCGAGTCACGCCGCGTGGCCCCCGTGCGCAGGGACACGGCGTAGAAGTCGTCCTTGCGGCCGCCCAGGTGCAGGGCCAGCTGTTTGAGCAGCGTCGCGCGCTCGTGGAACGTCAGGGCCTGGATCGCCGGGCCGCCGACCTGGCGCGCGTGCGCCACCAGCGCGGCGAAGTCGAGGCCGTGGCTCGAGACGCGGGTGACCTCGTCGCCGGTCACGGCGTCGAGGACGGGTTCGCCGCCGTCGGTCCCGCGGAACCAGCTGCCCGCGACATAGCTCTCCAGCTGTGTGCTCACTGTGCGCATCCCTCCAGATCGGTCTGCCCGGGCCGTTGTGCTACCCGCTGTGCCTGTGTCAATGTATTACAGAACGTTCGGTCGGTAAATAGCAGCAGTCGCCCAGCGGAGGTCCCCCATGTCGGTAGTCGCCGAGCCAGAGCCTGAGGCAGATCCTGAGGCAGATCCGAAGGCGGAGCCTGAGAGCGAGGCGCAGCTCGAGGCCCGCTTCCAGGCCGTGATCGCCCGCAAGGACCGCATCGAGCCGCGCGACTGGATGCCGGACGCCTACCGCAGGACGCTGGTGCGGCAGGTCGCCCAGCACGCCCACTCCGAGATCATCGGGATGCAGCCGGAGGGCAGCTGGATCAGCCGTGCGCCCTCGCTGCGGCGCAAGGCCATCCTGCTCGCCAAGGTCCAGGACGAGGCGGGGCACGGCCTCTACCTCTACTCGGCCGCGGAGACGCTCGGCGTCTCGCGCCAGGAGCTCACCGAGATGCTGATCAGCGGCAGGCAGAAGTACTCCTCGATCTTCAACTACCCCACGCTCTCGTACGCCGACATGGGCACCATCGGCTGGCTGGTCGACGGCGCGGCCATCTGCAACCAGGTGCCCCTGTGCCGCACCTCGTTCGGCCCCTACGGCCGGGCCATGATCCGCATCTGCAAGGAGGAGTCGTTCCACCAGCGGCAGGGCTACGAGCTGCTGGCGACGATGATGCGCGGCACCGACGAGCAGCGCGCCATGGTCCAGGAGTCCGTCGACCGGTTCTGGTGGCCCTCGCTGATGATGTTCGGCCCGCCGGACGACGCGTCGCCCAACACCGCGCAGTCCATGGCGTGGGGCGTCAAGACCCACACCAACGACGAGCTGCGCCAGCGCTTCGTCGACATGACGGTGCCCCAGGCCGCCGCGCTCGGCGTGACCCTGCCGGACCCGGACCTGGTCTGGAACGCGGAGCGTGGCGCGCACGACTTCGGGCAGCCGGACTGGGACGAGCTCTGGGCCGTCGTCAAGGGGAACGGGCCGTGCAACACCCAGCGCGTGGCCCACCGCAAGCGGGCCTGGGACGAGGGCGCCTGGGTCCGGGAGGCGGCGCTCGCCTTCGCGAACGGCACCGGCACCGGCACCGACGACAACGACAACGACAACGACGGGACCGAACCGGCATGAGCGGCCAGATCAGCGGCGAGTGGCCGCTCTACGAGGTGTTCGTCCGCGGCAAGCGCGGCCTCAACCACGTCCACGTCGGTTCGCTGCACGCGCCGGACGACCAGCTCGCGCTGCGCCACGCCCGCGACGTCTACACCCGCCGCAACGAGGGCGTGAGCATCTGGGTCGTGCGCTCGTCCGCGATCACCGCGTCCAGCCCGGACGAGAAGGACCCCCTGTTCGCGCCCAGCGGGGACAAGGTCTACCGGCACCCCACGTTCTACGACATCCCCGCCGACGTACCGCACATGTGAGCAGCGCCCACAGGGAGGAGGACCACCGCATGCCCGACGTCCGGACCCACGAACCAGACGACCACGACAACGCCTACTCGGGGTTGCTCGTGGGCGACGCCCGCTGGGCGTTCGGCACCGACTTCGAGGACCCGCTGGCCGGCGTGGACACCACGGTGCCCGACGGCGTCGACCCGGCGGCGCTGGCGACGTACTGTCTGATGCTCGGCGACGACGCCCTGGTGCTGTCCCAGCGCCTCGCCGAGTGGTGCAGCAACGCGCCCGACCTCGAGGAGGACATCGCGCTCTCGAACATCGCGCTCGACCTCCTCGGCCAGGCGCGCCTGCTGCTCGCGCGGGCGGCGGCCGCTGACGGCACGCAGGTCCCCACCCTTCCGGCGGGCTCACCGGTTCCCGACGAGGACCGGCTGGCGTTCTTCCGCGACGACCTGCGGTTCCGCAACGTGCGGCTGGTAGAGATCCCGGGCGGCGACTTCGCCGAGACCATCACCCGGATCCTGCTCTTCTCCACGTGGCGCCTCGCGCTCTTCGAGGAGCTCGCGCACAGCCGGGACGCCGTGCTCGCGGCGGTGGCCGCCAAGGCCGTCAAGGAGCTCACCTACCACCGGGACTTCGCCGGCCGCTGGTTCCTGACCCTGGCCCGCGGCACCGACGAGTCCCGGCGGCGGCTGCTCGCCGGGCTCGACACGCTCTGGCCGTACTGGACCGAGCTGTTCGAGACGCACGGCGTCGAGCGCGAGACGGCCGAGGCCGGTGTCGGGGTCGACCCGGCAGGCCTCGCCGCCGACGTCGACGTCGTCCTCGACCAGGTGCTGGCGGCGAGCGGCGTCGACCGGCCGGCCCTGCCGCCGCTCGCGGGGGTGCAGGGCCGCAAGGGCCGCGACGGGCGCCACACCGAGGTGCTGAGCAGGATGCTCGCCGAGATGCAGGTCGTCGCCCGCGCGCACCCCGGGGGGCACTGGTGACCGCCGCGCTCCGCCGGGAGCCGACGCGGGAGCCGACGCGGGAGCAGGCTCTGGCCCGGGACCCGGTGCTCGCCCGGGCCTGGGACGCCGCGTCCGCCGTCGTCGACCCAGAGCTGCCGATGCTCACCCTCGTCGACCTCGGGGTCCTGCGCGACATCGCCATCGACGACGACGGAGCCGTCGTCGCCGCGATCACCCCCACCTACTCCGGCTGCCCAGCGATGGCGACCATGCGCGACGACCTCGTGCGGGAGCTGCGGGCCGCCGGCTTCGCCGACGCGCGGGTGCGGGTCGTCCTCGAACCAGCCTGGACCACGGACTGGATCACGCCGGCCGGGCGGGCGGCGCTCGCGGCTGCCGGGATCTCCCCACCCGGGCGGGCACCCGGGCGGGCCGGCCCGGTGCCGCTGCGGCTCGTGCCCACGCGCCGGGCCGTGCGCTGCCCGCGGTGCGGGTCCGACGACGCCGTGGTCGGCTCGGAGTTCGGCTCCACCGCCTGCAAGGCGCTGTACCGCTGCCTGGCCTGCCTCGAACCGTTCGAGCACGTGAAGGAGATCTGACGTGACCGCGACCCTGCCGGCCGGCGCCCGCGCCTCGCGCACGACGTTCCACACGCTTACCGTGACCGACGTCGAGCGGCTCACCGACGACGCGGCCGCCGTGACGTTCGACCTGCCCGCCGACCTGGCTGACGTCTTCGACTTCGCCGCCGGCCAGTCGCTGACGCTGCGGCGCACCGTCGACGGCGTCGAGCACCGCCGGACGTACTCGATCTGCTCGCCCGCTGGCAGCGCCCCGCGGATCGGGGTGCGCGAGATCCCCGACGGCCTGTTCTCGTCCTGGCTGGTGCACGAGGTGCGGCCCGGCGACCAGGTCGAGGTGCAGCCGCCGAGCGGCAGCTTCCGGGCCGACCCGGCCCGCGGCGGACGGCACCTGTGCATCGCGGCGGGCTCCGGCATCACGCCGATGCTCTCCATCGCGGCCACGGTGCTGGGCAACCCGGACGCGCGGGTAACCCTGCTCTACGGCAACCGCACCACCAGCTCGGTGATGTTCGCCGAGGAGCTGGCTGACCTCAAGAACGTCCACCGCGAGCAGCTCGACCTGGTCCACGTCCTGTCCAGGGAGCCGCGCGACGTCGAGCTGTTCTCGGGCCGGCTCGACGGCGACCGGCTGCGCAAGCTGCTGACGCTCGTGGTCCCGGTCGGCGACATGGACCACGTCTGGCTCTGCGGGCCGTTCGGCATGCTGACCGACGCCCGGGCGGTGCTGGACGAGCTCGGGGTCCCCGCAGAGCGGGTGCACGTGGAGCACTTCTACGTCGACGAGCCCCCGCCGGAGCTGCGGCACGCCGACCGGGTCGTCGAGGGGGCGACGAGCCAGGTGACGGTCGTCCTCGACGGCCGGTCGACGACCAGCGCGATGCCGCAGGACACCAGGCTCCTCGACGCCGCGCAGGAGGTCCGTGCCGACCTGCCCTTCGCCTGCAAGGGTGGCGTCTGCGGCACCTGCCGCGCGAAGGTGCGCGGCGGAGAGGTCGACATGGTGCGCAACTACGCCCTCGAACCCGAGGAGGTCGCCGCAGGCTTCGTCCTCACCTGCCAGACGTTCCCGGTCAGCGCGGCGGTAGTCGTGGACTACGACGCATGAGCGCGCCGCTCGTGGTCGAGGAGCACGACGACCGGGTGGTCCTGCGGCTGAACCGGCCCGAGGTCCGCAACGCGATCGACCGCGCCATGGTCGAGGCGCTGCACGACGCGTGCGCCGCGCTCGAGGCCGCACCACGGGTGGCGCTCCTGATCGGCTCCGGCGGCACGTTCGCGGCGGGAGCGGACATCGCCCAGCTGCGCGAGCGGCGCAGGGAGGACGCGCTCGCGGGCATCAACTCCGGCGTGTTCGACCGGGTCCACCGGCTGCCGATGCCGACCGTCGCGCTCGTCGACGGGTACGCGCTGGGGGGCGGGGCGGAGCTCGCGTACGCGTGCGACTTCCGGATCGGCACCCCAGCCACCCGGATCGGCAACCCGGAGCCCGGACTCGGCATCCTCGCGGCGGCCGGCGCGGCCTGGCGGCTGAAGGAGCTCGTCGGCGAGCCCCTGGCCAAGGAGGTGCTCCTGGCCGGTCGGGTGCTCGACGCCCAGGAGGCCCTGGGGGTGCGCCTGCTCAACGAGGTCGTCGAGGCCGGCGACCTCGAGGCGGCCGGGCACCGGCTCGCCGACCGCATCACCGCCCAGGCACCGCTCGCGGTGCGGCTCACCAAGTCCGTCCTCGACGCACCGCGCGACGCGCACCCGCTGATCGACGACGTCGCGCAGGCGGTGCTGTTCGAGACGCAGGACAAGACCGACCGCATGACGGCGTTCCTCGACCGACGGAAGGAGCGGCGATGACCGCGGATACCTCCGGTACCCCGGGCGCGGCCAGCACCGCCGACGCCGTCCTGCGCACCGCGGACGCCGTACCGCGGGCCGTCGGCGTGTACGGCGGCGGCCGTATGGGCGGCGGGATCGCGCACGCCTTCACGCTCGTCGGAGCGGCCGTCACCGTGATCGAGAACGACGCGACGTCGGCCCGGGCGGCACGCGTGCGGATCGAGGCGAGCCTCGCCAGGGCGGCGGCCAAGGGCGTACGGGTCACCGGCACGTTCGAGGTGGTGACCGACGCCGCGGCCCTGGCCGACTGCTCGCTCGTCGTCGAGGCGGTGCCCGAGCTGGTCGAGGTCAAGCACGAGGTGCTGCGGGCGATCGCCGCCGCTGCCCCCACCGCCGTGATCGGTAGCAACACCAGCTCCCTGTCGATCGACCGGCTGGCAAGCGCCCTGCCGGACCCGTCCCGCCTGGTCGGCCTGCACTTCTTCAACCCGGTCCCGGTCAGCGGGCTGGTCGAGGTGGTGGTCGGCCCACGGACCGCGCCCGGTCTGGTCGAGGACGCCAGGGCCTGGGTCGCAGGTCTGGGCAAGACGGCCATCACCGTCAAGGACTCGCCGGGTTTCGCGAGCAGCCGGCTCGGTGTGGCGACAGCGCTGGAGGCGATGCGCATGCTGGAGGACGGCGTGGCCGACGCCGCCGACATCGACACGGCGATGACGCTGGGCTACCGGCACCCGGTGGGTCCGCTGCGCACCACCGATATCGTCGGGCTCGACGTCCGGCTGCACATCGCCGAGCACCTCGAGCGCGAGCTGGGGCCACGGTTCGCGCCGCCGCGGCTCCTCCGGGACAAGGTCGCGGCCGGTGAGCTGGGCCGCAAGACCGGACAGGGTTTCTACACGTGGTGACGCAAAGACGTGGTGACGCAGAGCCGCTCGCTGGGGCGGCCCATACCTCAGGAGGACCAATGACCGACAGCCCCGTCACCGTCGACCGCACGGCCGCGGTAGCGGCCATCACGCTGAACGACCCCGAGCACCGCAACGCACTGACCGCCGCGGCCAAGGAGGCGCTGCGGGACGCCGTGGCGGAGGTGGCCGGCGACGAGGGGGTGCGCGCCGTCGTCCTCACCGGGTCGGCCAGCGCGTTCTGCCTGGGCCAGGACCTCGGCGAGCACTCGAAGGCGCTGGCGGACGGGCCCGAGGCGGCGTTCGCCACGGTCCGCGAGCACTACACACCCATCGTGCGGGACCTGCTGACCATGCCCAAGCCGGTGATCGCCGCTGTGGGCGGTACCTGTGTCGGCGCGGGGCTCGGCCTCGCGCTGGCCTGCGACCACCGGGTCTTCGCGACCGGCGTCAAGCTGGCCACCGCGTTCGCCGGGATCGGGCTGACCTTCGACACCGGCCTGTCCGTCACATTGCCGCGCGCGGTCGGGGACGCACGGGCGAAGGAGCTCCTCCTGTTCGGCCGGACCTTCACCGCGGAGGAAGCCATCGGCTGGGGCATCTCCGGCGAGACGGTCGCCGCCGAGGAGGTGCTGCCCCGGGCGACCGCCCTCGCCCGGCAGCTCGCCGACGGGCCGACCACCGCCTTCGCGCAGAGCAAGCGCCTGATCGAGCGGGCGCACGGCCTGAGCCTCGACGAGGCCCTCGAGGCCGAGGCGCTCGGACAGACCAGGTGCGGCTCGACCAGCGACCACACGGCGGCCGTCGCGGCGTTCCTGGACCGTCGGACGCCCGTCTTCACCGGTCGCTGAGCCCGCTGGGCCAGCTCACCCTGAGGAAGATCGGGTTGCTGTAGAACCACAGGTCGTCCCAGGGGTTGGCCTCGCCGGGGGACATCCTGCGCCGGCCCCGTCGGGTCGACGTCGGCGCCCAGGTAGCCGGGCCGGCTCCGCTTGCCGTCGGTGCCACGCACCCGGACGTAGCCGTCGTGCTCGGCGACGAACGTGGAGGTCAGCTCGACCGAGCCGGACCTCCCGGCGGTGTCCCAGGAGCGGACCACCCTCGTGCCCGGAGCGTAGAGCGTGTCCGGATCGTCGGCGGGGCCGGTGATCCTGCCGCGGATCAGGTCGACACGAGCCAGCTCGGGCAGGAGTCCCGCGCAGTTGACGCTTTCTGCCAGATCGACGGTGATGGTCAGCTGGACCTCCGTCCGACCCAGGTCTTGTTGTAGGCGCCGGGCGGGAACGAGCTGTACTCGGCGACGGGCCGCCCCGCTCCGACCGGCGGCGGGTAGACGCCGGTGGGCGGCGACTGGGTCAAGAACCCCGTCGACCCGCTCGACCAGACCGGTTACGACGCCATCCCGTTCAACGACGACGGCGACACCTGCCGGACGCCGGCGAGCCAGACATACCTGCCGCGATGAGGGCGGGACCGGCAGAGCGACGGTCGTTCAAGGGTGCTCCTGTGGAGTTCGTAGCGAGACGCTCCCTGGTCGGCACGGGAGCGCGGCCCACCATCGCAACCACCCACCTCGTCGGCACCCCTTGACGTCGTCGTGCCCCTGCTCGTAACGTCCGTACAGAAGACTGCAAGAATCTGACAGAGCCAAAGCACAAAGCAGTGCGCACTCTGCAATTCACTCACCATGCCTCCGTGTGGCCAGCGTCTCCGACCTGCCGCCTCGGTGGCGTCGACCCGACCCAGAACGAGGACGTTCATGAGAATCCCCTGGAAGCACACGGTCGTGGCGGGCGCGGCGGTGGCGCTCGTCGTGCCGCTCGGCGTGGTCGCCGTCGCGCATGCGGCGGACGCCACCAACCTCGCGCTCGGCAAGCCGATCGCCGCGTCGTCGGCGACGCAGGCGTACGTCGCCGGCAACGCGAACGACGGCAGCACGAGCTCGTACTGGGAGGGCGGGGGCGGCCAGTACCCGGCGCACCTCACGGTCGACCTCGGCGAGCAGGCCGACGTCGAGCGCGTCGTCGTCACGCTGCCGCCGCCGGCGGTGTGGGCGCCGCGCACGCAGACGTTCAGCGTGCTCGGCCGGTCCGACGGCGAGTCGTCGTTCCGCACCCTCGAGGCCTCGGCGGACTACGGCTTCGACCCCGCGAGCGGCAACCAGGTCGAGATCCCGCTGAACGCGGAGGCCGACGAGATCCGCCTCGCGTTCACCGCCAACACCGGTGCGGGCAACGGCCAGGTCTCCGAGCTGCAGGTCTGGGGTACCCCGACGGGCGGCGGCGACCCGACCGACCCACCGACCGATCCGCCGACCGATCCGCCGACCGATCCGCCGACCGACCCGACCGGCACCAACTACGCGCAGGACCGGCCGGCGGCGGCGTCGTCGACCGAGTGGACGTACGGCGCGGCGAACGCCGTGGACGGGCGGACCGAGACGTACTGGGAGGGTGCGGGCGGGCAGTACCCGTCGACGATCGACGTCTCGCTGGCCGCGCCCACGCAGCTCAGCAGCGTGCGCGTGCGGCTGAACCCCGACGGCGCGTGGAGCCCGCGCACGCAGACGTTCTCCGTCTGGGGGCGGTCCGGCGGCGACCCGTGGCGAGAGCTCGAAGCCTCCGCGGCGCACGCGTTCGCGCCCGGGACCGGCAACCTGGTGGACGTCCCGGTGACCGGGACGGTCACCGACGTGCGGCTGCGCTTCACGGCCAACACCGGCGCCGGCAACGGCCAGGTCGCCGAGCTCGAGGTCTACGGCGAACCGGCGCCGAACCCGAACCTCACCGTCACCGCGGTGACGGCCACCCCGGAGTCACCCACGGCGACCACCCCCGTGACTCTCACGGCGACGGTCGAGAACACGGGCGACCGGGCGTCGTCGGACACGGCGCTCGACGCGCGGATCGGCGGCACCACCGTGGGCTCGGCGGACGTCGCGGCCCTCGAGCCCGGCGCGAGCGCCCAGGTGGAGGTCGAGGCGGGAACCCGCCCCGCGGGGGAGTACACGGTGGGCGCGCTCGTGGACCCGGCGGACACGGTGGCCGAGCAGGACGAGACCGACAACGCCTTCACGGCGGAGACGAAGCTCGTCGTCGGCGAGGCGCCCGGGCCCGACCTCGAGGTCGTCTCCGTGTCCTCCGACCCGGCCAACCCGGCCGTCGACGCGGACGTCTCCTTCACGGTCCGGGTGCGCAACCGCGGGAACGAGCCGGCCCCGGCCGGTTCGGTGACGCGCGTCGTGGCCGGTCCGAGCACGCTGAACGGCACGACGCCGGCCGTACCCGCCGGCGAGACCGTCGACGTCACCCCGGACGGGTCGTGGACCGCGACGAACGGCGGGGTCACGGTGACGGCGACGGCCGACGCGACCGACGTCGTCGACGAGACGAACGAGGACAACAACACCGGCAGGCTCGCGGTGACCGTGGGGCGCGGCGCCGCCGTCCCATACACGACCTACGAGGCGGAGGACGGCCAGTACACCGGCGAGCTCCTGGAGACCGACCCGCTGCGCACGTTCGGGCACACCAACTTCGCGACCGAGTCGTCGGGCCGCGAGTCGGTGCGGCTGAACAGTACAGGCCAGCACGTCGAGCTCACGTCCACCAACCCGACCAACTCGATAGTGGTACGCAGCTCGATCCCCGACGCACCCGGCGGCGGCGGCCAGGAGAAGACGATCAGCCTGTACGCGGACGGCGAGCTCGTGCAGAAGCTGACGTTGTCGTCGAAGCACTCGTGGCTGTACGGGACCACCGACGACCCGGAGGGCCTCACCAACACCCCGGGCGGTGACGCCCGCCGGCTCTTCGACGAGTCGCACGCGCTCCTCGACCGGTCGTTCCCGGCGGGCACGGTGTTCCGGCTCCAGCGCGACGCCGGCGACGACGCGGAGTTCTACGTGATCGACATGGTCGAGCTCGAGCAGGTCGCACCGCCCGCGGCGAAGCCTGCCCGGTGCACGTCCATCACCGAGTACGGCGCGGTGCCCGACGACGGCCAGGAGGACACGGAAGCGATCCAGGACGCCGTCACCGCCGACCAGAACGGCGACATCGACTGCGTGTGGATCCCGGCGGGGCAGTGGCGCCAGGAGAAGAAGATCCTCACGGACGACCCGCTCGACCGCGGCACGCACAACCAGGTGGGCATCAGCGACGTCACGATCCGCGGCGCCGGCATGTGGCACTCTCAGCTCTACAGCCTCCTCAAGCCGCACCTCGCGCCTGGCGTCATCAACCACCCGCACGAGGGCAACTTCGGGTTCGACATCGACGACAACGTCCAGATCTCCGACATCGCGATCTTCGGCTCCGGCGACATTCGCGGCAACAACGGTCAGCAGGAGGGCGGCGTCGGCCTCAACGGCCGGTTCGGCCAGGACACGAAGATCGACAACGTGTGGATCGAGCACGCGAACGTCGGGGTGTGGGTCGGCCGCGACTACTCGAACATCCCCGAGCTCTGGGGTCCGGCCGACGGGCTCCAGCTCAGCGGGATGCGCATCCGCAACACCTACGCGGACGGCGTCAACTTCAGCAACGGCACCCGCAACTCCACCGTGCTCAACTCGTCGCTGCGCAACACCGGCGACGACGCGCTCGCCGTCTGGGCCAACCCCTACGTCAAGGACCCGGCGGTCGACATCGGGCACGACAACACGTTCCGCAACAACACGGTGCAGCTGCCGTGGCGCGCCAACGGCATCGCGATCTACGGCGGCTACGACAACAGCATCGAGAACAACCTGATCTCCGACACGATGAACTACCCCGGCATCATGCTGGCGACCGATCACAGCCCCCTGCCGTTCTCGGGGACGACGCTCATCGCCAACAACGGCCTCTACCGCACCGGCGGTGCGTTCTGGAACGAGGACCAGGAGTTCGGTGCCATCACGATCTTCCCGCAGACGCACGACATCGTCGGCGTCACCATCCGCGACACGGACATCGTCGACTCCACCTACGATGGCATCCAGTTCAAGAACGGCGGCGGCAACATGCCCGACGTCCGGATCACCGACGTGCGGATCGACAGGTCCAACAACGGCTCCGGCATCCTCGCGATGGGCGGCGCTCGCGGCAACGCGATCCTGTCGGACGTGACGGTCACGAACTCGGGTGAGGGGGACATCGAGAAGGAGCCGGGCTCGCAGTTCGTGTTCACGGGCCAGTAGGCGCGGTCCCCGACAAGGTTGACTTCGGTCGCTCGGGACGAGATCGGTCGCTTGATTGACCGATCTCATCCCAAGCGACCGATCTCATCGAGTCGAGCTCCCTGGCCGTGTCATCGAGCAAGGGACTCGCCCTGACTCAGGTGTTCGGCTGTCTCCACCAGCTCGGCGAGTGCCGCGGACCGGGCGCCGGCGGGCCAGGCGAGGATCGTCGTGGCCAACGGGGCGTCGTGGACGGGCACGGAGACGTGCTCCGGCCACTGCCAGGCACGGCTGGAGTACGGAATGACCAGCAGCGTCCGTCCGAGGGCAACGAGCTGTGCCAGCTGGGACTGGCTGTGGACCTCGGGCCCTGGTCCGGGCGGGTAGGTGCCGTCGTGGCGCGGCCACCGGGCGATCGGCAGGTCGGGGACGTCGCTCACCTCGGCCATCGTCAGGCTCGGGCGCCGCGCCAGCGGATGCGCCGCCGGCACGATGGCGACCTGGCCCTCCGTCATGATCTGAGCGCTGTCCAGCCCGGTCATCACGTCGAACGGTGCGTGCATGATCGCCACGTCGGCGCGGCCGTTGCGCAGGAGCCGCGCCTGTCCACCGATCTCGCACAGCAGCACCTCGACCTCGACGGCGCCGGGCCGGGCGGCGTAGGCGTCCAGAAGCGCCTTCAGCAGCTCGTGGGAGGCGCCTGCCTTCGTGGTGAGCACCAGGGCCGGCTGCGCCGCCGCCGCGCGACGGGTACGCCGTGCTACGGCTTCGACGGCGTCGAGCGCGAGCCGGGCCTCCACCAGCATCACCTCACCTGCGGCGGTGAGCGAGACACCCCGACGGTCCCGGTCCAGGAGCACGACGCCGAGGCGGCGCTCCACCTGCTGGATGGCGCGGGACAGCGGCGGCTGGGCCATGTTCAGGCGCTCGGCGGCGCGGCCGAAGTGCAGCTCCTCCGCCACCGTGACGAAGTACCTCAGCTCGCGAGTCTCAAGTCCGTCCACGACCGCAGGGTATCCCTGATACCCCTGGGGTATGAGTCCGGACCGGACCGGTCTTGGACGGCGTCGTCCTCGCGTACGCACCATGGGCCCAGGCGCACCCCCGCGTCCTGACGAAAGGCGCACCGTTGAGCAAGCCCTCTCCTTCCCTTCCCGGCGGCACCTGGTCCCTCGGCGACATGACGGTCACCCGGTTCGGCTACGGTGCCATGCAGCTCACCGGACCCGGTGTGCTGGGTCCGCCCGCCGACCGTGACGGAGCCCTTGCCGTCCTCCGAGAGGCCGTCGACCTCGGGATCACCAACATCGACACCGCGGGTGCCTACGGCCCGCTCGTCACCAACGAGCTCATCCGAGAGGCCCTGCACCCGTACCCCGAGTCGCTGCACGTGATCACGAAGGCCGGAGCGACCCGTGACGAGCACGGCGGATGGCCGGTGGCGCGTCAGCCCGACCAGCTGCGCGAACAGATCGAGTCCGACCGCAAGAGCCTCGGGCTCGACACCCTTGACCTGGTCCAGCTACGTCTCGGCGCCGGTATGGACCGCGAGGCGGGCTCGCTCGCCGAACCGTTCGAGACGCTCGTCGAGCTGCAGCAGCAGGGCGTCATCCGACACCTCGGCCTGAGCAACGTGACACCGGAACAGGTCACGGAGGCTCAGTCGATCGCGCCGATCGTGAGCGTGCAGAACCTGTACAACCTGGCGCACCGGGACGACGACGAGCTCATCGACCGGCTCGCCGCCGAGAACATCGCCTACGTGCCGTACTCGCCGCTCGGCGGGTTCAGCCCGCTTCAGTCAGCGGCGCTCTCGGCGGTGGCGGCGCGTCGGGGCTCCACGCGGATGTCGGTGGCGCTGGCATGGCTGCTGCAGCGGTCGCCCAACATCCTGCTGATCCCGGGAACCTCGTCCGCGGCGCACCTGCGCGAGAACGTCATCGGCGCCGGTATCACCCTCGGTGCCGCGGACGTCGCAGAGCTGGAGGCGCCCAGCTGACCGAGCCGGTCACGGTGACGAGGTGACCCGGCGGCGCAGCTCGGCCGCGGCGGCCCGGGGGTCGTCGGCCTGGGTGATCGCACGGACGACGACGACGCGCCGTGCCCCGGCGTCGAGCACCTGATCGAGTCGGTTGGCGTCGACCCCGCCGATCGCGAACCAGGGGGTGGCCGGCTCGTGGGCGGCGACGTCGCGCAGCAGGTCCAGGCCGACGGCGGGGCGGCCCGGCTTGGTCGGGGTGGCCCACAGCGGCCCGACGCAGAAGTAGTCGACGCGCGGGTCGGCCTCGGCGGCCAGCGCCTGGTCCAGACCGTGGGTGGAGCGGCCGAGGACGGGTCCGTCGCCCAGCAGGGCCCGCACCGCGTGCGGCGGGAGGTCGCCCTGGCCCATGTGCACCGCCGGCGCACCGGTGAGCTGCGCGATGTCGGCCCGGTCGTTGACCGCCCAGAGCGCGCCGTGCTCGGCGGCCACACGGGCGACGAGAGCGTGCAGCTCGACCTCGCGGGCCGCGTCCAGGGACTTGTCCCGGAGCTGGACGACGTCGACACCGCCCTCCAGTGCCGAGTGCAGGAACGGTTCGAGGTCGTCCGTGTCCTGGCGAGCGTCCGTGCACAGGTACAGGTGGGCGTCGGCGAGTCGGGTTCGGGGGTCCACGAGCGCGAGTCTAGGCAGACGGCGGAGCAGACGGCGGAGCAGACGGCGGCCTCCGCTGGGGCCAACGCCCTTGTCGGGGCACCTCTCGGACGGGGATATGGTTGTCGGGTGCACGGGAGCCCCGCACGGGGCTGAGAGGGCGTGAGCGCCGACCGTCGAACCTGATCTGGGTCATGCCAGCGAAGGGAGAACACGTGAGCAGTCATGTGAGCAGTCGTGCGTGCGACGTCCTCGTCATCGGCGGGGGCATCATCGGCCTGACCGCCGCCTGGCGTGCGCTGGAGGCCGGCGCGAGCGTCGTCGTCCTGGACCCGTCACCCGGCGACGGCGCCACCCACGCCGCCGCGGGCATGCTCGCGCCCGTCATGGAGGCGGGCTTCGGGGAAGCGGGGCAGGCCCGGCTGGGCACCGCCTCGCTCGCTCTCTGGCCGGCGTTCGCCGAGGCGCTCGAGCACGCGGCGGGGCTGGCGCCGGGCGCCGTCGGGCTGGAGACGACCGGCACGCTCGCCGTGGCCTACGACAGCGACGACCTGGTCGCGATGCGCCGGATGCTCGCCCTGCACCGCGAGTGGGGTCTCGGCTCGACGGAGATCTCGGCCGACGACGCGCGCCGCCGCGAGCCCGCGATCGGGCAGCGGTTGGCTGGCGCTGCGTGGGTACCCCGCGACCACCGGGTCGATCCCCGCGCGGTGCACGGGGCGCTGCTCGCCGTCGTCGCCGCGCGCGGGACTCTCGTCCGCCGCGCCGCGGTGTTGCTGACGTGGGCGGGGGGCGCGGTGGGGGACGGCATGGTGGCGGACGGTGCGGTGGTCGGCGCGGTCGACGAGGCGGGCGACGGGTACGCGGCCGGGACGGTGGTCCTGGCCGCCGGCCACGCGAGCGGGGCGCTGTTCGCGGGCGCGCCCACCCGGCCGGTGCCCGGCACGACGCTGCGCCTGGACGCCGCCGCCGACCGGGCGCCGGCGGTCGTGGTGCGGGGCACCGTGCAGGGGCGCCCCGTCTACGCGGTGCCCCGCGCGCCGCGGTCCGACGGGCGGCGCGAGGTTGTCGTGGGCGCGACGTCGGACGAGCGCGAGGACGACCACCTGACGCGCGCCGGCGACGTCTTCGCCCTGCTGCGGGACGCCCGCGCGTTCCTGCCAGGGCTCGACGACGCCGTGCTCGTGGAGACCACCACCCGGTCCCGGCCCGGCAGCCCCGACAACGCGCCGTTGCTGGGCCGGGCGGCCGACGGCCTCTGCCTGGCCACCGGGCACCACCGCAACGGCATCCTGCTCACGCCCCTGACGGCCGCCGCCGTCGACCAGGTGCTGGGGGTGGCACCGGTCGGCTCGCAGGCCGAAGAGGCCGTCGAAGCCGCCGACCAGTTCGCGGACCCGCGCAGGTTCGCCGACACGTACAGCACGACTCGAGGAGGCACAGCATGAGCACCGCTCCGTCCACCGCTCCGGCCACGCAGCACCCGCACCGCGAGACCCCAGAGATCCGCCAAGGGCCCGCAGGCACCGCCGTCGTCAACGGTGAGCCGTACCGGCTCGACGGCGAGCTGCCCGTCATCGACCTGGTCGCCCGGCTCCTGCCCGGCCTCATGGTCGACGGCGCACCGCAGGGCGTCGCCGTAGCGCTGGACGACGCCGTCGTGCCGCGCGGTGCCTGGAGCACCACGACCGTCCGGCCCGGCGACCGCGTCGAGGTCGTCACCGCCGTGCAGGGAGGCTGACCATGCAGGACGCAACACTCAACCAGGACGCACCGCTCACCATCGCGGGCACGCCGCTCAGCTCACGCCTCGTCATGGGGACGGGAGGAGCGGCGAGCCTGCTCGCCCTGGAGGACGCGCTCGTGGCGTCGGGCACCGAGCTCACGACCGTCGCGATGCGCCGGGTGTCCCGGCCCCGCCCGTCGGACGACCCGGCCCGCGCCGGGGACCCGTCGGTCTGGGGGCTGCTCGCCCGCCTGGGCATCCGCGCCCTGCCGAACACCGCCGGCTGCTTCTCCGTGCGGGAGGCGGTGCTCACCGCCCAGCTCGCGCGGGAGGCGTGCGAGACCGACTGGATCAAGCTGGAGGTCATCGCCGACGACGTCACGCTCCTGCCCGACGCGATCGGCCTGGTCGAGGCGGCCAAGGCCCTGGTCGACGACGGCTTCACCGTCCTGCCGTACACGAACGACGACCCGATCGTCGCGCGCAGGCTGGAGGACGTGGGCTGCGCGGCGGTCATGCCGCTCGGCTCACCCATCGGCTCAGGGCTCGGGATCGCCAACCCGCGCAACATCGAGGCGATCGCCGCGGCATCGGCGGTCCCGGTGATCCTGGACGCGGGCATCGGCACGGCCTCGGACGCCGCGCTGGCGATGGAGCTCGGGTGCGACGGCGTCCTGCTCGCCACCGCCGTGACGCGCGCCGCCGACCCGGTACGCATGGCCAGGGCCATGCGGCTCGCCGTGGAGGCGGGGTACGACGCCGCGCGCGCCGGCCGGCCACCGCGCCGGGAGCGGGCGCTCGCGTCGTCCCCGGCCGACGGGCTGGTGCGCGTCGGCGACAACCGCGCCGGCGACAACCTGGACCTGGCCCTGTGACCACGCTGCCGCCGCTCGTCGGGACCGGCCGGGAGCTCAGCCGAGCCGAGCTCGTCCGGTATGCCCGGCACCTCGTCCTGCCCGGCGTGGGCCCGGCGGGCCAGCGCCGGCTGGCGAACGCGCGCGTGCTGGTGGTGGGCGCGGGCGGCCTGGGCAGCCCGATCCTGCTCTACCTCGCCGCTGCGGGCGTCGGCACGCTGGGGATCGTGGACGACGACGTCGTCGAGGCGTCCAACCTCCAGCGCCAGGTGGTGCACGGCGTCTCGGACCTGGGGCTGCCCAAGACGGCGTCGGCTCGGGCGGCGGTCGCGGAGGTCAACCCGCACGTCGAGGTGGTCGAGCACCGTGCGCGGCTGACGACGGCGAACGCGCTCGACGTGCTGTCCGGCTACGACCTGGTGCTGGACGGGACGGACGCCTTCGCTACCCGCTACCTCGTGTCGGACGCCGCAGAGGTGCTGGGCATCCCGTGCGTCTGGGGTGCGATCTACCGGTTCACGGGGCAGGTCGCCACGTTCTGGGGCGCGCCACCTGCCGGGGTCGACGGGGTGACCTACCGGGACGTGTTCCCGGCCCCGCCGCCGCCCGGCGCCTCCCCGGACTGCGCGGCCGGTGGTGTGCTGGGCGCGATGTGCGGAACCGTCGGCTCGGTCATGGCGACCGAGGCGATCAAGCTCGTCACCGGGGCGGGGGACACCCTGCTCGGGCGCCTCGCCGTGTACGACGCCCTGGCCCTGACCTGGCGGCAGCTCACCGTGGGCCCCGATCCCGCGAGGGAACCGGTCGCGGCGCTGCTGACGGGTACCGGCGACGCCGACCCGTACGTGGCGTTCTGCGGGCTGCCGTCGGCGGACGGTGCGACGGTCACGGTGGCGGAGCTGGCAGCGCTGCGCGCCGACGGGTCGGAGCCGGTGGTGCTCGACGTGCGCGAGCCGTGGGAGGTCGAGCTCGCCGCCCTGCCCGGGGCGCGGGTGGCTCCATCGGGCACCTTCGAGGGCGACGGCGCGGCCGCGGCGGTGGACGAGGTGGTGGTCCGGGCCGCTGGCCGTCCGGTGCACGTGCTGTGCAAGTCGGGGGCCCGGTCCGCGCGCGTGGCCCGGCGGCTGCGCGACGCGGGGGTCGATGCCCGGTCGGTCGCGGGCGGGATCCTCGCCTGGGCGCACGAGGTGGACGAGACGATGCCTGTCTACTGACCCTGGGCGGCTGCCCACACCTCCGGGTTCGCGACGTGGCTCGAGTGCCCGGCAGCGAGCACTGTGCGGAGCTCGGCAAGGTGCTCGGTGCCCGGGGCGAGCCCCAGGTCGTCGAGGATCGTGAGGGCCGGACCGGGTTCGAGGTCACCGAAGTAGTCGTGGTAGCTCCGCAGGAGCCCGTGAAAGACCGCCGGCCGGAGGGCCTCGATCGAGGACGCGGCCTCGTAGGCCCGCGCCTTCACGCCCCAGCGGACCGGACCCGAGGCCGTCAGCACCCGGGCCGCCCGACGGAGGAACCCGTCGTCGGCCACGCCTCCTGCCACGCCGCCTCCCATGCCCCCTGCCACGCCGCCCGCCTCCAGCAGCTCGACGTCGTGGCCGAGCAGGGCCACGAACGCCTCCTCGGACGTGTCGGTGCACTCGAACCAGGTGTACCAGAGCGACTGGGTGACCTGTTCGCTGACCTGCGGCGCCTCCAGCCGGTCCCGGTATCCGTCCCACAGCTCCGCCGGAGGCTGCTCGCGTGAGCTCCCGCAGTACGGGAAGTGCATCTCCTGGGTGGTCCAGTACTCGTCGAGCAGGTCGATCAGACCGAACGCGATGCGAAAGCGCAGCGCGACCTCCAGGTCAGCGTCGTCGAACACCCAGCTCGAGTAGTCGAGCGCGACGTCGTTGGCGCTCAGCTCCGACCCGAGATCGTCGTCGACCCACGTCAGGTCCCCGGTCTGGCGAACCTTCGCCCGCGCAAGCCACGATCGGGCGGTCTCGGCGTCAGCCGTGCTCATCTTGGTACCTCTCCGCCGCACCCTTGTGACCCGTGGCCGAGCCAGGGTTTCGCGTCGGTCGCCACAAGGAGTGGGATCTCGTCTTGCCGCATCCCCGGTGGGATCGCGAAGGGGGAGCGGCGGTTCGCGGTCCCGATGGTATCCGACGGTGGAGCCCGGCGTCGTGAGGGGTACCGCCGCCGGTCGCGCGGTCCGGGCGGGGCCGGAAGCAGCGGCTCGCCGTGCGAGCCGTCTCCGTCCGGCCTACCGTGACCAGGAGAGACGTCTTCGGACGTCCCCGGCGTGGGCCTCAAGGAGCGGGACTCTCGGGCGCCGAGCGGTGCGATGTCGGCCGCTCGAAGGGAGGTCGCCATGAGTGACAGCGCTGCTGACGAAGCGAAGTCCCGTCCGCGGTTCCACCGGCGTACTCCTTCGGGATCGTGACGGCCGGCCGGGTCCTTCCTGCTGTCGTGGATCGGCCAGTTCCGTGTTCTAGGCCATAGCGGTCCGGAAACGAGGCGACCCAGCACGGAGCCAGGATCGACGCCCTCCTGGAGCTGTTCGTGCAGATGACAACAACACCGAATGGAGAAGCATCATGGCGCAACCCATGTCCTCGACAGGTACCCGGGCACCATTCCAGTGGCTCGCTCTCGTGATCGGCGCTGTCTATCTCCTGGTGGGCATCGCTGGATTCTTCGTGACCGGATTCGACGGCTTCACCGAGCACGACCACGACCAGACGCTGCTCGGCTTCGCGATCAACCCCCTGCACAACATCGTGCACCTTCTGATCGGGATCCTCGGCCTCACCATGTGGTCCAGCCCTGGCCGGGCACGGACCTTCGGCTGGCTGCTCGTCGTCGGGTACGGTGCGGCGTTCATCTACGGCCTGTTCGCGGTCAACAACCCCGACATCAACTTCCTGAACATCAACGTGGCGGACAACTGGCTGCACATCTTGAGCGTCGCGGCCGGCCTGGCCATCGCGCTCTGGCCGCGCAAGCACGCCGACACCACGACGCCCGGGGCGCAGCGGCAGTACTGATCCGTCCCGTGCGCGTCTACCCAGGGATCGGGCCCGGACTCAGCGCGAGTCCGGGCCCGATCCCTGGGTAGACGCACACACCGGGTAGCACACACCGGGTAGCACACACAGGGGCCCGGTCACGGGCCGACCGCGATGTCGGCCGCCGTCAGGCCGAGCAGGACCACACAGACCACGGCGACCCCGAGGCTGAGGCCGAACGGGGCGCGGCTGCGCGGCCGGGCGACGGTGCTGATGCCCGCGGCAAGAGCCAGGCCGACGGCGATCGTGCCGCCGATCCAGGCCGCGCGGCCCGGAGCACCGGCCGGGCCGGTGACCACCACCGCGACAGCGGCCACGAGCAGGCTCGGGGCCAGCACGCCGGAGGCCCTGCGACCGAGCCGGTGCGGTAGCCCTCGCACGCCCGTCGCCGCATCGTCCTCGAGGTCGGGCAGGGTGTTCGCGACATGTGCGCCGACACCCAGCAGCGCCGCGGCTGCCACCGCCCAGCCGGCCGGGACGCGCGGCCCGGGTGCCGCCAGCACGACGGCGACCGCCAGCAGCGCGAACGAGAGCGCATAGGGCAGCCACGACCAGACGGTCTGCTTGAGCCGGGCGTTGTACGCCCACGCGCCGGCCACTGCGACGAGGTGGGCGGCCCCGGCCGCGAGCCCCAGGGCCAGCGACGTGGCGACGCACACGGCGACCGCTACGAGCGCGGCGTCGCGCAGGGTGCCTGCGGTGAGGAGCCCTGCCACGACCGGCTTGTCGGTGCGGCCGACGGCGACGTCGCGCGCGGCGTCGATCCAGTCGTTGGACCACCCGACGGAGAGCTGGCCGGAGCCGACCGCCACGGTGATCAGGGCCACGGTGCCCCATCCGGAGCCCAGGGCCGCCGCGAGCGCGGCGGCCAGTCCCGTCACGACGACTGCCGGAGCGGCATGGCTCGCGCGCACGAGCCCGCTGACCAGCCTGCGGGCTTCCGTGCGGGGCGCCATGGGCGGCACTTTAGTCGCGGCGCGTCCTCCCCGCGCGGGTGAGCGGGTCCTGGGTCAGGATGCATGAATGTCGCGAGTCGTGGCGGTCGAGTCGGTCCTGCCGGGGCACGGGTACGCCCAGGAGGTGATCACGGAGGTCGTGGGGCCGCTGGTGGCGCCGGACCCGGCACGTACCGCGCTGCTGCGCCGCCTGCACGCGGGTGCCGGCGTGCGCCGCCGCCACCTGGTGCTGCCACTCGAGGAGTACGCGGGCCTGCACTCGCTGGGAGCCACCAACGCCGTCTTCGTGCGCGAGAGCGCCGTGCTGGCCGAGGAGGCGTCCCGGCGGGCGCTGGCCGCGGCCGGGCTGGAGCCGGGCGATGTCGACCACGTGTTCGCCACCTCGGTGACGGGGGTGGCTGCGCCGTCGCTGGACGTGCTGCTCTCGGAGCGGATCGGCCTGCGGAGCGGGGTCCGGCGCACGCCGTCGTTCGGCCTCGGCTGCGCGGGGGGTGCCGGAGGGCTGGCCCGCGTGCACGACCATCTGCGGGGCCGGCCCGGCGACGTGGCGCTCCTGGTGTCCGTCGAGCTGTGCTCCCTGACGCTCCAGCACGGCGACGACTCCACGGCCAACATGGTGGCCTCCGGCCTGTTCGGTGACGGTGCGGCGGCCGTCGTCGTCGTCGGTGCGACGCATCCGCTGGCGCAGCCGCGGTCGGCGGACCTGGCGGCCGGCCGGCAGCGGCGCACGGCCCGGGTGGTCGACACCCGCTCGGTGCTGTACCCCGGCACCACTGCCGCGCTCGGCTGGGAGGTGCGCGACACCGGGTTCGCGATAGTGCTCTCCGCCGGGCTGCCGGACCTGCTGCGTGCGCACCTGCGCGCCGACGTGAAGGACCTGCTCGCCGAGCACGACGTCACCCTGTCGGAGGTGCCCACCTGGGTGGTGCACGCGGGCGGGCCCCGGGTGATCGACGCCGTGCGGGACGCCCTCGGGCTGTCCGAGGACGCCGTCGGGGAGAGCAGGGCGAGTCTCGCCGACGCCGGCAACCTCTCGTCGGCGTCGGTGCTCGACGTCCTGGCCAGGACGCTCGCGCGCTCCGCAGCCCCACCGGGTTCGCTCGCGGTGCTCATGGCCTTCGGCCCTGGTGTGTCGTGCGAGCTGGTCCTGCTGCAGCTGGAGGGCCGCTGATGCTCTGGTTCTATGTCGCACTCGTGGGTGCCACGGCGGTCGAGCGCCTCGCCGAGCTCGTCGTGTCGGCCCGCAACGCCCGGTGGTCGTTCGCCCGTGGCGGTGTCGAGACCGGGCGGGGACACTTCCCGGCGATGGTCGCCCTGCACAGCGGGCTCCTCGTGGCGTGCGTCGCCGAGGCGGTGCTCGCCGATCGGCCGTTCCTGCCGTGGCTCGGCTGGCCGATGCTCGTCCTCGTGCTGGCGAGCCAGGCGCTGCGGTGGTGGTGCGTGGCCACGCTCGGGCACCGCTGGAACACCCGCATCATCGTGGTCCCCGGCCTGCCGCTCGTGTCGGCCGGCCCGTACCGGTGGATGCGGCACCCCAACTACGTGGCCGTGGTGCTCGAGGGCGTAGCGCTGCCGCTGGTGCACACCTCCTGGGTCACGGCCCTTGCGTTCACAGCGCTGAACCTGGTGCTGCTCGCCCGCTTCCGCATCCCGGCGGAGGACCGGGCGCTCCAGCCGGCCGCACGCGGGACGCGGTGAGCAGCGTGGCTGACGGCGGAGGCTCGCGAGACGCGGACGTCGTGGTGGTGGGCGCCGGGCCGGTCGGGCTCGCGGCGGCGGTGCACGCACGGGCCGCCGGGCTCGAGGTGCTGGTCGTGGACCGGAGGACGGGCACGTTGGACAAGGCCTGCGGCGAGGGTCTGCTTCCCGGTGCGCTGCGGGCCGTGCAGGCGCTCGGCGCCGACCCGCCGGGCCATCCGCTGACCGGGATCAGCTATCGGGCACCTGGTCGGCACGCCGACCACCGGTTCGCCGCAGGGCCCGGCCGAGGGGTCCGTCGCACAGCGCTGCACGAGGCACTGGGGGAGCGCGCAGCCGCCGTCGGCGCGCAGCTCGTGCACGGCAGGGTCACGGCCCTGCGGCAGGACGCGGCGGGCGTCGAGGTCGACGTGGTGCCCGGATCGCGGACCGGCGAGATCGGCGAGATCAGTGAGGTGCGGGCTCCCGTCACGCTGCGCGCCGGCTGGGTGCTCGGGTGCGACGGCCTGCACTCCATGGTCCGGCGGCTCGCGGGTCTCGACGCCGGCACCGGCCAGCGCACCGGACAGCGCACCGGACAGCCCACCGGCCAGCGCACCGGACAGCGCGGCGGCCGGCCGGTGCGGAACCGGTACGGGCTGCGCAGGCACTTCGAGGTCGCACCCTGGAGCGACCTCGTCGAGGTGCACTGGTCGCCGCACGCGGAGGCCTATGTGACACCGGTCGCCGCCGGCGTGGTCGGTGTCGCACTGCTCGGGTCTCGTACGGTGTCCGGCGTGGGCTTCGACGCGCTGCTGCGTACGCAGTTCCCCGAGCTCAGCGCACGGCTCGCGACCGCGACGAGCGCCGGGCGGCTGCTCGGGGCCGGTCCGCTGCGCCGTCGGTCGCGGCGGCGCTCCGTGGGGCGCGTGCGGCTCGTCGGCGACGCGTCCGGCTACGTCGACGCGCTGACCGGTGAAGGCGTCCGCGTGGGCCTCGCCCAGGCGGACGCCGCGGTCCGCCACCTCGGTGACGCCGACGCGTACGAGCGGGCGTGGCGGACGGTGACCCGGGACTACCGCGCCCTCACCACGGGGCTGCTCGCCTGGGCCTCCAGCCCTGCCCGCAGGGCCATCGTGCCGGCGGCAGCGCGGGCGCCGTGGCTCTACGGCGCCGTGGTGGAGCGGCTGGCCCGCTGATCCCCGACGGACCGCTCCAGCCTGCATGCCTGGCGGACGCCGTTCATGCCCGAAGATAGCCAGGCTGGCTCAATCGACGGAGGAGGACGGATGACGACGGAAAGAGTCGTCCTGCTGGACGAGGACCGCACACCGATCGGCTCGGAGCTCAAGCACCTCGTGCACTCCGAGAGCACGCCGCTGCACCTGGCGTTCTCGTGCCACGTGCTGAACGCCGCAGGGCAGGTGCTGGTCACACGGCGTGCCCTGAGCAAGCGCACCTGGCCAGGCGTCTGGACCAACTCCTTCTGCGGCCATCCGCAGCCGGGAGAGCCGATCGAGGACGCCGTCGTCCGCCGCGGCCAGGACGAGCTGGGCCTGTCCGTGCGCGGCGTCCGCGTCGCGCTGGCCGAGTTCCGGTATCGCGCCACCGACGCCACGGGAATCGTGGAGAACGAGGTGTGCCCCGTCTACCTGGCGGTCACCGACGAGGAGCCACGGCCGAACCCGGACGAGGTCATGGAGGCCCGGTGGACCGATCCGGGTCCGCTGGGCGACGCGCTCCGCGCGGCACCCTGGGCGTTCTCCCCGTGGTTCGTGAGCCAGGCACCGGAGCTGGCGCTCTACACGGCCTCCGGCACTCCGTAGGTGGATCAGCAGGTGGGCCAGCAGGTGGGGCCAGCAGGTGGGATCAGTAGATGAGAGCAGTCGAAAAGTTTCGGTCCCGCTCAGGCCCGTCCTCGCCGGCCCTTGTGATTTTCGGGGATTCGCGATAGAAAACTGTCGGAACGAGGAGGCAGCCTTGACGAAGAAGACCGGGACGGTGCGCCCCAAGCTCTCCGCCGTGGCCGCCCAGGCGGGCGTGTCGACGGCCACCGCGTCCAAGGTCGTCAACGGCCGGCCGGACGTCGCCGAGGGGACGCGCGAACGGGTCGAGACCGCGATCACCGAGCTCGGCTACCGGGGGCCGTCGCGTGCCGGCGCAGCGCGCACGGTCGAGCTCATGGTCGACATCCTCGACACCGCCTATGCGACGCAGATCCTGCGTGGTGTCGTGCTCGCGGCGGAGGAGCTGGGCATCGATGTGGTCGTCGGGCGGGTGCGGCGCAGGTCCGCGCGCGGGGTGATGGAGTCGAGCGCGGCCTGGGCGCAGCGCCTCGCCGCCGCCGAGCACGTCGGGGCCATCGTGCTGACCTCAGGCCTGGGTCCGGACGTCTACGGGAGCCTGGCGCGTGCGCGCATCCCGCTCGTGGTGATCGACCCGCTGGACGTCGCTCAGACGGGCGTGGTGTCCGTCGGTTCGACGAACTGGCTCGGTGGACGGAGCGCCGCCGAGCATCTGGTCGGGCTCGGGCACCAGCACATCGGAGTCATCGCAGGCCCCGCGGAGTCCATCAGCGCGATGGCCCGTCTGGACGGGTTCCTCAGCTACTGCCGGCAGAAGGGCGTGGAGGTCGAGCCGGACCTCGTCCGCCCGATCCGCTTCGACCACGACCAGGCGGTGCAGGTCGCGGAGGACTGGTTCCGCAGGCCCGGTCCGCCGACGGCGATCTTCGCGGGCAGCGACGCACAGGCGATGGGGGTGCTCGAGGCGGCTCGCCGGACGGGTCTGCTGGTGCCGGAAGACGTCAGCCTCGTGGCGTACGACGACACGCCGATCGCGTCCTGGGCGAACCCGCCGCTGACCGCCGTCCGCCAGCCCTTGGAGGAGATCGGCCGGCGGGCGCTGCTGACGGTCCGGCAGCTGCACGTCGGAAACCCTGTCGACTCCCACCACATCGAGATCGCCACCACGCTCGTCGTCCGGGACTCCACGGCGCCGCCCCGGACCGGCCTGGTGAGAAGGACCCGGTCCTAGGCTCCCGCCGGGCCGGCGGTCAGGGGGAGGAAGCGGCGACGCGACCCCTGCTCGGCGGCAGAAAACGTTCTACACGAACCACCGAACGACAACCGAGATGCCACCCGGCATCCCAGATCGACGGAGATCACATGCGCACAGCCGACAGCTGGCCCATCGCGGCCAACATGCTTTCCTTCGGGTCGACGACCGCGGACGGCACCCCCAACGTCGACGCGCCGGCCGAGTCCTGGCGTTCCCAGCTGCAGCAGGTCGCCGACCTGGGCTTCACCGAGGTGGACCCGACCGATGCGTGGCTGTCGATCGGAGAGCTGAGCGATGCCCGTTTCGGCGAGCTGTGCACGGTACTGAAGGAGGCGGGGCTGTCCGTCCCGTCGGTGTCGACCACGCGCAGGAGCGTGATCGACGCGCGGTACGGGGACGACTACCTGCGGTTCGGCCACACGATCATCGATCGTGCGCCGGAGCTCGGTGCGGAGGTCGTCAACTTCGGTTTCATGCAGGCGCTCACGCCCGCCCAGCAGCGGGCGTTGTGGTTCTGGCTGGCCGACGGGCACCACGACGATCTCTCCGACACCGCGACGTCCGAGGTGGCGGTCCGTCGCATCCGTGAGCTCGCCGACCACGCCGGGGAGCTCGGTGTGCAGGTCAGCCTGGAGATGTACGAGGACACGTACATCGGGACGCCCGACCTCGCGGTCCGGTTCCTGCAGGACGTCGACCGGGAGAACGTCGGTCTCAACCCCGACCTGGGCAACCTGGTGCGGCTGCACCGGCCGATCGAGGACATCCCGACGATGTTCGAGAAGGTCCTGCCGCTGACGAACTTCTGGCACATCAAGAACTACACGCGGGACGAGGACCCGGCGACGGGCTCGTACGCCACCCACCCGACCCCGCTCGTCCAGGGCGTCGTGAACTACCGCTCCGTGATCCGCCGGGCGTTGGAGCTCGGGTTCGAGGGGGTCTTCGTGTGCGAGCACTACGGCTCCGACAGCCTGGGCGTCGCCGCCATCAACCGCGACTACATCCGGGGCGTGCTCCGCGGCGCCGGTCGCTGAATCGCTGAGTCGCTGAATCGTTTTCGGTCCACACAAGCAAAGGTGCAGGTGAGATGACCTACGTTCACAACCGTCCGGAAGACTTCGTGGCCGAGGCCCTGCGTGGTCTCGTCAAGGCCCACCCAGGCAGGCTCCGCTCGGTCCCCGGCGGCATCGCCCGTGCGGAGGGCACCCGGCCCGGCAAGGTCGCCGTCGTCGTCGGCGGTGGTTCCGGGCACTACCCGGCCTTCGCGGGGCTGGTCGGCGACGGCCTCGCCGACGCGGCCGTCTGCGGCGACATCTTCACGTCCCCGTCCACGCGCCAGGTCATCGACGTCTGCCGAGCGGCGGACGCCGGCGCCGGCGTGTTCGTGACCTTCGGCAACTACGCGGGCGACGTGCTCAACTTCGGCGCGGCGGTGAGCCGGCTCCGGGCGCAGGGGACCGACGTCACCATCCTCCTGGTGACCGACGACGTCGCGTCCGCGCCCGCCGAGCGAGCGGGGGAGCGGCGCGGCGTCGCCGGCGACCTGGTGGTGTTCAAGCTCGCCGGCGCGGCGGCCGAGGAGGGCGCCGACCTGGCCGAGGTGAACCGGACCGCCACCCGGGCCAACGAGCGCACGCAGTCGTTCGGCGTCGCGTTCGGCGGGTGCACGCTGCCGGGCCACGACCACCCGCTGTTCAGCCTCCGGCCCGGCGAGGTCGGGTGGGGGCTCGGCATCCACGGCGAGCCCGGCATCGGCGAGGAGCCGCTGCCGACGGCCGCCGCGCTGGCCGCGGAGCTGGTCGACCGCGTGCTCGCCGAGCGCCCGGCCGACGCCGACGGCCGTGCCGCCGTGCTGCTCAACGGCCTCGGCAACGTCAAGTACGAGGAGCTCTTCGTCCTCTGGGACAGCGTGCACGACCTCCTGCTCGAACGCGGGGTGCGGCTCGTGGCCCCCCTTGTCGGCGAGTACGTGACGAGCCTCGACATGGCCGGCTGCTCGCTGACCGTCACGTGGCTCGACGACGAGCTGGAACGGTTGTGGCTCGCGCCCGCCGACACACCCGGCTTCCGGCACGGTGGCTGGCGGCCCGCGCCGGAGTCCGTGCCTGCCGAGATCGCGTCCGACGCGGAGACCGAGCTCGCGCCGGCCGCAACGGCGGAGGGCGCAGCCGCCGCCAAGACCGTGACCCGCCTCCTGCGCCGCGCCCAGGTCGTGCTGCACGACGCCGAGCAGATGCTCGGCGACCTCGACGCGGTAGCGGCCGACGGCGACCACGGCCGGGGCATGCGCCGCGGGATCGACGCGGCGGTCGACGCCGCCGACGCCGCGGTGGAAGCCGGAGGCGACGCGCCGTCCGTGCTGCGCCGCGCGGCCGACGCCTGGGCCGACCGGGCCGGCGGGACGTCGGGGGCGTTGTGGGGCGTGGGCCTGCTGGCGCTGGCCGACGCGCTCCCTGCGGACGCCCCGGTCACGCTCGACCACCTCGTGGCGGGCATCACCGCGGCACGCGACCAGATCCAGGCGGTCGGCGGCGCGCGGGTCGGCGACAAGACGCTCGTCGACGCGCTGCACCCGGCGGTCGAGGCGCTCGCCGCATCCGCCGCCCGGGGCGCCGCACCCGCAGAGGCGTGGCAGAACACCGTGCTCGCGGCCCACGCGGGTGCGGCGTCGACCGAGAACATCGCGGCGCGCCGTGGTCGCGCACGCGTGCTCGGTGACAAGAGCCTGGGGGTCCCGGACCCCGGGGCCACCTCGCTCGTCCTGCTCCTGGGCGAGGCGGGTGCCGAGCTCGGCATCCCCGCGCCCGTCGACCCGAAGGTGGAATCGTGATGACGGACGGTCTACGGCTCGTGATCGGCTCGGACGACGCCGGGTACGAGTACAAGGAGGCTCTGAAGAGAGACCTGGAGGCGGACGAGCGGGTCGCCTCGGTCGTCGACGTCGGTGTGGCGAGCGACGAGCACACCGCGTATCCCCATGTCGGGGCCTCGGCGGCGCGTCTGGTCGCGGCAGGGGACGCGGACCGCGCCCTGCTCGTCTGCGGCACCGGGCTTGGCGTGGCGATCGCCGCGAACAAGGTGCCGGGCATCCGGGCCGTGACCGCGCACGACTCGTTCTCGGTCGAGCGCTCGGTGCTGTCCAACGACGCCCAGGTGCTCTGCTTCGGTCAGCGCGTCGTCGGCCTCGAGCTGGCCCGCAGGCTGGCCCGCGAGTGGCTCGGCTACACGTTCGACCCTGGCTCGGCGTCCGCGCCGAAGGTCGCCGCGATCGGGGAGATCGAGGCCGGCGCCGCGGGCGGCGGCCCGGCGCAGGCAGCGGCGTCCTGCGGCTGATCCTTCCGCCCACTCATCAAGCACACCTGTCAGAGAGGACATCATGGTCACGACCATCAGCTCCGTCGCCGTCGTGGGGACCGGATACATGGGCGGCGGCATCGCGCAGTCGTTCGCGCTCGCCGGCCTGCCGGTGACGATCGCCGACGTCTCCACCGAGGCGACGGAGGCCGCCTACGCGCGGCTGCTCGCCGAAGCGCGGCAGTTCGAGGACGACGGGCTCTACGACGCCGGTGCCACCGAGACGATCCGGGCCAACCTGCGGACCGCCGGATCGATCGAGGAGGCCGTGGCGGACGTCGACTTCGTCGAGGAGGCGGTGTTCGAGTCGATCGAGGTCAAGCACGACGTCCTCGGCCGGATCTCGGCAGCGGCGCGCGCGGACTCGATCATCGGGAGCAACACCTCCACGATCCCCGCGCGCGTGCTGGTCACGGCGGTGACCAACCCTGAGCGGTTCCTCACCGTGCACTTTTCCAACCCGGCCCCGTTCATCCCGGGGGTCGAGCTCGTCCTGAGCGAGCGGACCGACCCGGAGGTCGTGCCGGTGGTGCGGGAGCTGCTGGCCCGGGCCGGCCGGCAGGGCGCGCTCGTCGCCGACGTACCGGGGTTCGTCCTCAACCGCCTCCAGTACGTGCTCCTGAAGGAGGCGATGTCGATCGCGGAGGAGGGCATCGCGTCACCGGAGGACATCGACACCGTCGTGCGCACGACGTTCGGTTTCCGGCTGGGCTTCTTCGGTCCGTTCGCGATCGCGGACCAGGCGGGGCTCGACGTGTACGCCGGCGGGTTCCGGACGTTCGAGGAGAACTTCGGTGAGCGCCTCGCGACGCCGAACCTCATCAAGGAGGCCGTGGACGGCGACCGCAAGGGCGTGAAGAACGGCAGGGGCCTCACCCGGGACTACACGCCGGAGCAGGTCAAGGCGCTGGTGGACTACCGCAACAAGGCCTACAGCGAGATGGGGAGGCTGCTGCGAGCCATGGGGCCGGCCCCGGAGTAGGCGTCCCCCGACGCGCCGGACGCTCAGGTCAGCCGGGTGACCTGAGCGTCCGGAGACCAGGCGCCGTGGTCCGCGGCGACCTACCGTTGACGGCATGACGAATGGTTGCGGGAGTGGGCGTTTCGCGGAAAAAGTTGTCTTCATCACCGGTGCGAGCAGTGGGGTCGGGCGAGCGACCGCGGTGGCGTTCGCGGCCGAGGGTGCCGATGTGGTGGTCACCGGCATCGACGAGGAGGGCAATGCGGAGACCGAGCAGCTGGCGGCGGTGCACGGGGGTCGTGTGCTCTCCCTGTTCTGCGACGTGACCAGCGGGGAGGACGTCGCCTCCGCTCTGGGGAAGACGATCGAGACGTTCGGGCGCCTCGACATCGCGTTCAACAACGCCAACATCGAGCAGCAGCCCGCGCCCCTTGCCGAGATCAACGACGCCGACTGGGACCGCCTCCTGGACGTCGACCTGCGCGGCGTGTTCCTGTGCATGAAGCACGAGATCCCGTTCCTGCGTGCGAGCGGCGGGGGCGCGATCGTCAACACCGCGTCGGGGGCAGTGGGTACAGGTCTTCGGGGTCAGGCCGCCTACGCGGCGGCGAAGCATGCGGTCATCGGGCTGACGAGGTCGGCAGCGCTCGACTACGCGGGGCAGGGGATCCGGGTCAACGCGGTCTGTCCGGGCATCGTCGAGACGCCGATGTCGGTCCGGTCCTCCGGTGGCACGGCGGAGGGAAGCGAGCGGGTGACCGTGCAGGAGCCGGTCGGGCGGTCGGTCCGTCCCGAGGAGATCGCCTCGGCCGTGCTGTGGCTGTGCTCCGACCTGGGATCGGTCACGACGGGTCACGCCATGGTCGTCGACGGCAGCCAGACCGTCGGTCGTGACACCTCGCCGACGTCGCGGCTCAGCGGGTGAGCCGGTGAGCAGAGGTGCCCGGTCCCGACCCCTACGGGGTGCACGTCGCCGTCGGCGTGTCGCGTGCAGCCCGTAGGGGTCGGCCGGCTCCTGTCGGCTCCTGTCGGCCCGTGTCGGCCTCGGAGCCGTCCGGTCCGGTCGCTACGCGACGAAGGCGTACCGACCCGACCCGATCCGCACCAGGACCGCGCCGTCCTCGACCGACACGCCCGTGACGCCCTCCGCGTCCGCGAGCGGGCGACCCCGCTCCGTGACGGCGGCGGGGTCGCCGGTGGGCAGGCGCACCGTCGCCGTCGCCCCGACGGGGACGGTCACGGTGAGCCTCAGCCGGCCGCCCGTGCGCCGCCAGTCGCTCGCGACCGTGCCGTACGGCGTCCGGATCGAGGCCTTGGCCCGGTCCAGGTGCTCGGTGACCGCAGGGGCGATCGTGATGTCCCGGTAGCCGGTGTCGGCCGACGCCTGGATACCGGCGACGTGCTGGTAGAACCAGTCGTCCACGGTGCCGAGGAAGTAGTGCCCGTAGGACCGTGCCTCCAGCGACCAGTGCTCCCACATGGAGGTGGCACCGTTCTCGATCATGTAGCCCCAGCTCGGGTAGGCCGTCTGCACGGCGAGCTCGTAGGCGACGTCGGCGTGCCCGTGCTGGGTCAGCACCGGCAGCAGCCACTTGGTGCCGAGCACGCCCGTGTTGAGCGTGGTGCCCTTGGCGCGCACGTCGGCGACGATGCTCCCGACCACCCGCTGCGTCGTCGCGGTGTCCGGCACGAGCCCGAAGGCCACGGCCAGCACGTTGTGCGTCTGCCGGTACCCCCGGTCCCCGTCGCCGCGGTAGTGGCCGGCGCCGAGGTCGAGAAAGGTCTCGTTGAACGCGGCCTTGATCGTGGCCGCGTTCCGGGCGAAGTGCTCGACGTCGGCCGCCTTGCCGAGGAACCCGGCGCTGCGCCGCATGGAGGTGGTCATGGCGTAGAGGAAGGCGGTGGCGGAGACGCGGAGGTCCTCGGGCGCGTTGCCGCCCGCGGGGCTAGCCTCGGGGCTGACCCAGTCACCGAGCCGCGCGTCGGGGACGATGCCGCCCTTGGACCGGTCGAACTCGAGGTCGACGTACGTCTTCATCCCGTCGTAGCACTCGGCCAGCACGCGCTTGTCGCCGCCGTACTGGTAGAGCCACCAGGGGATCATCACGTAGGCCGCGTGCCACGGTGGGCACACGCCCCACTCGCCCCAGTCGCCGGAGCTGGGCGCGATGACCAGCGGCCGGCCCTGGGCGTCCCGCGTCTCGTGCACGTCGCGCAGCCACTTGGCGAACAGCTCGTGCACGTCGAGGTTCGTCAGGAACATCTCGGCGCCGACGGCGGCGTCGCCGGTCCAGCCGTTCTTCTCGAACATCGGCGTGTCGGTCGGGATGCCGTGGATGTTGTTCTTCAGCGTGTCGACCACGGCGCGGTGGGTCCGGTTCATGATCTCGCTGGAGCTGTCGAACGCCCCGGTCTCCTCGGCGGCCGTGTGCACCACCTTCGCGGTGAACGCCGACAGCGGCGGCGGGCCGTCCTGCGGCCACCCGGTGACCTCGATGTACTGGAAGCCCTTGTAGGAGAAGGCCGGTTCCCACGTCTCCGGCTCGGACGTCCCGGCCAGCGTGAAGCGGTCGGTCTGGAACCCGGCCTGGAACCCGCCGTTGTTGCTCATGTTCACGCGACCGCCGGCGGTGAGCTTCTCGCCGTGAGCGGCCCGGATCGTCGCCCCGGCCGGACCGGTCGCGGTGTACCGCACCCAGCCCGCGAGCACCCGGGGGAACTTCACCACGTAGACGCCCGGCTCCGGCTCCGTGACCCCGACGGCGGGCAGCGAGTCCATCAGCTTGATCGGCTGCTGGCGCTGGTTGACCAGGACGCCCTGCGGGCCGGACGCCACTGAGGCGGCCGCCCACCCGCCGTCGTCGAACCCGACAGTGTCCCAGCCGGGCACGGTCCGGCGCGCGTCGTACGCCTCGCCGCCGTAGAGGTCGTCGAACACGGTGGGGCCGTCGTGGATCCGCCAGGTCGCGTCCGTGACCACCTGCTCGACGCCGCCCCCGGCGTACTCCAGGTGCAGCACCGCACGCACGACGGGCTCGTCGTGCCACGGCGGCGCCTGCCACCGCCACACGTTGCCGCCGGTCATCCCGTAGAAGCCGCGGCCCAGCTCGATGCCCAGCGCGTTGCGGCCCCGCCGCAGCCTCCGCGTCAGGTCGACAGCGGTGTACTGGACGGTGTCGTCGTAGTCGGCGAACCCTGGCGAGAGCACGTGGTCGTCAGCAGGCCTGCCGTTCAGCGACACGTTCGCGTACCCGCCGGCGGCCAGGTAGAGCGTGGCGCGCTCGAGACGCGGCCCGACCGCCAGCTCCTTCCGGAGCAGCGGCGCCGGCAGGGGCTCCTGCGTCGGCAGCCGTACCCCTCGGCCCCACGGGCCTGAGCCGTAGGGTGCGATCTCGACGGCCTGGTCCCAGCCGGAGTCGTCGAGGTCCGGCCGCGCGAAGTCCGCGGGGAACTGGGTCGCGGCCTTCCAGGCGCTCCCGGTCGCGGCGGTCGACGTCGTCCCGTCCGACCAGGTCACGCGCACGACGGCGAGCACAGCGCCCGCGCTGACCGCGTCGTTCGTGCCGCGCACGGCGACGACCGTCGTGTCCCCGGACACGTCTGCCTCGTAGAAGCGTGCGCCCTGCCAGCCGTTCTCGACGGGCTCGGTCCCGCCGGCCTCGGCGCCGTCGACCCAGAGCGTGAACGAGTCGTCGGCGGTGACCAGGACCTCGGCTTGCACAGCAGACGCACCGTCCGGGGCGGCCAGCGTGAGCCGGAACGCCCGGTCCTGGTCCGGCAGCCGGCCCTCCGCCAGCCAGATCCAGGAGGCACCGTCGAACCTCAGGTCGGTGACCTCGTCCGAGCGGCGCTCGTTGCCGATCCACTCGGCGCCGGCCCAGTCGCTCTCGTCGTACAGCCCGGTGCGGAAGTCCGACGTCGTCGTGCTCGTCCCGTGCGTCGTCGCGACGTCCACCCGCCAGGTGTGGTCCGTGGCTGCGCGCAGGGCAGGGCCCTCGTACTCGACGTTCGCCGACTCGCGGGACGGCACGACGCCGCTGTCCCACACCTCACGGGGGCGCGGTCCACGGGTGCTGACCCGCACCCGGTAGGACTCCTGCTCGACACCGCGCCGGTTCGACTCGACGGTCCAGGAGAACCGGGGACGGTCGACGTCGAGCCCGAGCGGGCTGGTCTTCTTCTCGACGAGCGGGTCGTTCAGCCGCACGGCGCCGGCGCCGCCGTGCCGGGTCTCGTCCGCCGCGGCGGCGACGGCGCCGAGGGGCAGGGCAGCGGCGGTGGACGCGACGCCGGCGGTCTTCAGGAACAGTCTGCGGTCCAGGGTCATGGCGCCTCCAGGCGTATGCGATCGTCGTCGATCGTCCGGGTTGAGAAGGTCATGCTCCATTGCATCGTTTCAACCAGCCGTCGTCAGTGTAGGGGGACGATGCGCTCCCGACCAGGCCCACGCAGAGGTACCGCGAGGTACCGCTCAGATCCAGCCGCGTTCCTCCGCGAGGAGCACCGCCTGCTGCCGGGTGCCGACCGAGAGCTTCCCCAGCACGGCCGAGACATGGTTGCGCACCGTGCCAGGCGCGAGCGACAGGGTGCGGGCGATCTGGCGGGTCGTCTCGCCGTGCCGGCCCGCGCGCAGCACATCGAGCTCACGGTCGGTCAGTGGTGAGCGTTCGTCGCTCAGCGCGTCGGCCGCGAGCTCCGGATCGATGTACCGCCCGCCCGCCGCGACGCGGCGGATGACGGAAGCGACCTCGTCGGCACCGCGGGACTTGGGCAGGAACCCGGCGGCTCCCGAAGCCAGTGCGCGCCGCAGGACGCCGGGCCGGGCATGGCGGGTGACGATCACGCACCGGGTGGCGACCGTGCGGTTCAGCCTCTCGGTGACCTGCACGCCGTCGAGCTGCGGCATCTCGAGGTCCAGCAGGCAGACATCCGGCCTGAGGCGCTCGGCGGCGGCGACGGCCTCCGCGCCGTCGGCGCACTCCGCCACGATCTCGATATCCGCTTCCAGGCGCAGCAGCGCGGCCAGAGCGGACCGGATCATCCCCTCGTCGTCGGCGAGCAGCACACGGATCATCCGAGTTCCTCTTCTCCGGCGGGCACCGTCTCTCCAGCAGGCACCGTGACGACCACGGCGAACGTACCGCCCTCGTGGCGCACCTCGAGGTCCCCGCCCGCCTCCGCCGCCCGCCGTGCGACGCCCGCCAGGCCCGAACCGCCAGCGCTGTCCGGGACGTCGGTGCCGGCGTCGTTGGCGATCTCGTAGCGCCACGACCGGTCCGAGCGGGTGAGGGAGAGGCGTGCCCACCCGCCGCTGCCGTGGCGCAGCACGTTCGTCGTCGTCTCGCGGATGACCGGCCCCAGTGCGGAGGCCGGCGCCTGCGACGCCTCCGGGTCCACCGCGGCCTCGGCCGTCATGCCCCCGGCGCGCAACAGGTCGACCGCGTTGGCGAGCTCGTCGCGCAGCGGGACGGAGCGGAAGCGGGTGGCCAGGTCGCGGGTGCCCTGCCGCGCGTCGTCCACGCTGGCGCGTGCGGCATGCAGCTGCTCCATGCCCGCCTGGGGGTCCGCGGGCATGAGCCGCTCGGCGAGCTCCAGCTGGAGGGCGATGACCTGGAGGTGGTGGCCCTGCAGGTCGTGCACGTCCGTCGCGAGCCGCAGCCGTTCCTGGGTCGCCGCGAGCTTCGCCTCCGAGGTGCGGGCCCGGTCGAGCGCGACGAGCACGTCCCACCACCACAGCGAGGAGACGGTCATGCCGGGAAGGGCGACGGCGAAGAAGACCAGCTGGTACCAGCTCGTGCCGCCGTTCATCCCGATGGTCGAGTGGATGTCGACCACCGACAGGGCGACGAGCAGGGCGGTAGCGGCCAGCACCACGCGCAGGCGCACGCCCGGCGGCCAGTTCAGCAGCATGACCACCTGGATCACGGGCAGGACCGCCAGCAACCAGGTCCCGGTGGCGACCCCGGCCGCGAGCCCGTAGGCCGCGCCGATCAGCAGCGGCACCAGATGGCGTCGCCAGACCAGCAACGGCGCGGCGTCCGTCCGGTGCCGGTAGTCGGCCAGGGGGAGCAGGGTCGCGGCCCACCACAGCAGCCCGCAGACCCCGACGACGACCGCGACGCCGCTGGGGCCGCCTTCGGCGAGGGCGCTCACCGCGAAGAGAACTACGGTCAGCTCGAAGACCACGACCGCCACGGCCACATACCACCAGGTCGCACTGATGCCCCGGGTGAGCCGCAGTGCACTGTGGGCTTCCGCCGCAGCGGACGCGGCGGCGGCACGCTCGGCCTGGCTCCTCATCCGCCCAGGCTACGGGCATGACACATGTCATGGACGCGGCGTGCGAAGGGCCCGGGGAGCAGTGACATGAGGGCACTTCTGCGCAGGCCGCCCGACCTGTGGACTGGGGTCAGCACCGGGGGCTCACCCCGGCACCCACGACCACAGGAGCACACCATGGACCTCGTCGACACCCTCCAGGACCTCGTCGGGCAGGTGCCCGAGCTCGTGCAGCCGCTGATCGTCGCGGCAGCGGGGGCGATCCCGTTCATCGAGGGCGAGGGCGGCGCGGCGATCGGCATCCTCGGCGGCATCCACCCGGTCGTCGCCGCGATCGCCGCGATGGCCGGCAACTTCCTCGTCGTGGCCGCGCTCGTGCTGCTCGGCTCCGGTGCGCACGACGCCGTCGTGACCCGGCACCGCGCGAAGGTCCGGGCACGGGACGGCGTGCCGGTCGGCGGGCCCGCACCGGGGGCGGCGCCGGACGACGGCCTCGACGACAACCTCGATGGCGGTCGCAGCTCCGTGCGCAGGGCGAAGTTCCAGCGCGCCTACGAGCGCTACGGAGTACCGGGCGTGAGCTTGCTCGGCCCGCTGCTGCTGCCCACGCACTTCACCGCCACGATGCTCGCTGCCTCCGGCGTGGGCAAGGCCCGCATCCTGATCTGGCAGGCGCTCGCGATCATCGGCTGGACGACGGTCACCGCGGTCGTCATCGGCGGCGTCGTCAACGCCGTCGGCTGACCTGGAGCGTCGCCGGGCGAACCGGCGCCACGGAGATCGAGGCGGAGAGCGAGGGGACGAGGGGGGGCCGGCAGCGGGGTGGTAGGTGACCAGGGTCGCGGTCGCACGGGGATAGTCACGGAGATAGTTGAGAACCGTTCTCAACTCTGCTTCACTGTACCCGATTAGCGGGAATGATTATCAATCTCCCCAGTTGTCCGACCCTAGATGATTCGCCCCCAGAAAGGATCCCTAGTGGTGAGAGTCACCGCCCTTCGCCGCCCTCCAGCGGCGATACCTCGTGCAGGCACAGCGCTCGTCGGCATGACCGCGCTCCTCGCGGCGTTCGTCGTCCCCGCGGTCAGCACTGCCGAGGCGATACCCGTCCGCACTGCCGTCGCGGACCGCGAGCACGTCCTGGACCGCGGCCACGTCGACGGGTTCGAGACCACCTACGACGCCGACGCCGGCAAGCTCGTGCTGTCGGTCCGGGACGACACCCGCATCTACGACAGCGAGCCCGTCTTCCGAGCGCCCGAGTCGACGACGTTCGCCTACGAGGACCCCCAGAGCCGGGTCACGCTCCCCGCGGCCGAGGGCAGCTGGGGGTTCCTCGGTGAGCACGGCGGATCCACGGTCTGGCTCGGTTCGCAGACGGGCGGCGACCAGGAGCATGCCCCCTGGGTCGGCTGGAGCACCGAGCGGCTGCTGGACTCGCTGGCCGGGACCGGCATCACACCCGCATCGGGTCAGCCCGTGTCGCTCGACGTCGTGGTCGACGGGCCGGGTGACGTCCTCACCTTCCAGAACGACGCCTTCGGGCAGCCGGTCAACCGGTACCTCGACACGACGACGTCCGACGGCGGGACCATCCCCGTGGCGGCCAACGCGCACGTGCACACCAACTGGATCTTCACAGCGGAGGGCGACTACACGCTGACCGTGCGCCCGTCCCTCGCGACGGCCGACGGCGGCACGGTGACAGGGGATCCCGCGACCTACCACGTCCGGGTGGGTGAGCGACCCGTCACGACGGCGCTCACCGTCACGGCCGACCGGGCCGAGCACACCGAGGGCGACACCGCCGTGCTGACCGCCACCCAGGACCCGCCGACCGGGCTGTCGGTCCACCGGTGGGAGGTCGCGCCAGCGGGCGGCGGCCAGTTCGCACCGGTCGACGGCCAGGAGGCCGCCACCTACGAGCGCAGCCTCACGACGGCGGACGACGGCGCACGCGTGCGTGCGGTCCTGCTCGACGGCGACCGCACGGCGGGGACCTCCGAGCCGGTGACCCTCTCGGTCGAGGCGCGGCCGGCTCCGACGCCGACGCCCACGCCGACGCCGACTCCGGAGCCGACTCCGGAGCCGACTCCAGAACCGACGCCCACGCCGACCCCGGACCCCACGCCAACGGACCCGGGAGCCGAGGAACCCGACGGTGACGACGCCGACCGCGAGTACGTGCTGGACCACGGGCACGTCGACGCGTTCGAGACCAGCTACGACGCCGAGGCGGAGCACCTGACACTGTCGGTCAAGGACGACAGCCGCATCCATGCGGACCGCACGGTCTACCGGTCGCCGGAGGACGTGACGCTGGCCTACGAGGACGCCCGCGGCGAGGTCCGGCTGCCCGAAGCGACCGGCGCGTGGGCCTTCCTCGGCGAGCACGGTGGCCAGGCCGCCTGGCTCGGTTCTCAGACAGGCAGTGACCAGGAGTACCTGCCGTGGGCGGGCTGGAGCACCGAGCGGCTGCTGTCGTCGCTGGCCGGGACGGGGATCACGCCGGCTTCCGGCAGCCCGGTGTCGCTCGTGGTGCGGGTCGACGGCCCGGGCGACGTGTTCACGTTCCAGAACGACTCGTTCGGTCAGCCGGTCAACCGGTACCTCGACACGACGTCGTCGGACGGCGGGACCATCCCGATCGCGGCGAACGCGCACGTGCACACCAACTGGGTCTTCACCGCAGAGGGTGACTACCACCTTGAGGTGACCCCGCGCTTGCGCACGGCCGACGGTCGCACGATCACCGGGCCGCCCGCCGACTATCACTTCCGGGCGGGAGGCCAGCAGACGGACGGCCCCGGCAAGGGCCCTGACACGGACCCGGGCACGGACCCCGGCAAGGACCCGGGCACGACGCCGGACGGCGAACCCGGCAACGAACCCGGTAGCGAGCCCGGCAACGGTCCCGATAACGCTCCCGGCAGCGATGCGAGCGGTGACCCGGCGACCGGCGGGACCGGCCCGGGCGTCCAGCCCGAGCAGTGCATCGCGGAGCAGGTCGAGCGGGAGGTCAGCACGCCCGAGGCGGGCACGCCCGGGTCGGGCGCGTCCGAGGCGGACGGCATCAGCTCCGGCCACTTCGACTTCGGCTCGATGGTGCAGGACGGCGAGCTCGTCGCCCGGGTGAAGGACGACCGCGAGCAGCCCTCGTCCTGGGTCGACCCGGCGTCGCTCACCTTCCGGCTGGGCGAGGCCGCGGAGCACGAGGTGCCGACGGGCAGCGAGTTCGCGTTCCTCGGCACGCCCGGTTCGACGATCTGGTCGGTCGGTCAGGTCCAGGAGCCGGGCGTTCCGTGGATCGGCTGGAACACGCAGCATCCCAGCCTGATCGAGGCAGCGGACGGTCCGGTCACCTTCACGCTCGACGGCGTCGAGGGCCCCGGGGAGCTGGGTGTGTACGCCACCGGCACGTTCGGGGGCGTGGGGGCCAAGAGCTTCGGCACCATGTCCGGGTTCCCGAAGTCCCTGTCCGTGCCGCTCAACCAGCACGTGCACGCCAACTGGGCGTTCACAGAGCCGGGCGCCTACTCCGTGACGGTGACGCAGTCGGTCCCCCTGAAGAGCGGCGGCACGGCCTCGGCCGCGGCCACGCTGAAGTTCTCGGTGGGTGACACGTCGGGAACCACGTCCGAGCCCACGTCCGAGCCCACGTCGGAGCCCACGACGGGAACCACGACGCAGACCAGCTTCGTGGGACGTACGGCGTCGGGCGGGGAGTGTGACCTGAGCGCCGCTCAGCGTGCCGCGCTGGCGAGCACGGGCGCGAGCGTGTTCCAGCCGCTCGCCCTGGCAGGTCTCCTCGTGCTGATGGGCGCGGTGCTCGTCGTCGTCGCCCGTCGTCGTCGGGCATGACCACGACCCCACCATGGCGGCCCGCCGCGGTCAGCATGATCGCGGCGGGCTCGCTGGTCCTCGCCGGCTGCGCCGGCGGCAGCGGTGCGGCGGACGACGACCGGCTCCGCGTGGTCACGACCACCGGCGTCCTGGCCGACCTGGTGCGCAACGTGGCCGGTGACGACGTCGAGGTGACGTCGATCGTGCCGCCGACAGGCGACCCGCACTCCTACGACCCGACCCTGCGTGACGTACGCGACGTGGTCTACGCCGACGTGGCCTTCAGCAACTACCTGCTGCTGGAGGACCACTCGGTGGTCACCACCCTTGACGCGAACCTGCCCGACGGAGCCCCGAACATCTCGCTGGCCGAGTCGGCCACGAAGTACGCCGCCGAGGTGATCCCGCTGGTCGAGAACGTCAACCTGGACACCATCTGGCTCGGGCTCCGTGTGAGCGGCACCGGCGAGGAGCTCGGCGCGACGCGGGCGTCGGAGGCCCGGCTCAGGGTGACGGACGTGGACGGGCCGGGCCGCCTGGCCGGATACCTGACCGAGACCTTCGGGCAGCCGCGGGTCTACTTCGACTCTGGCGACGGGTTCGACGCCACCGACGGGTACGCCCGCGACACCGCGACGCTGCCAACGGACGCACACACCCACATGAGCTGGGCATTCACCGAACCAGGCATCTACAAGGTAGCGATGGAGTCGGACCTGGTGGTCGAGCCCGGCGAGGACCCGCGGCCGCTGGGGGAGACGTCGGTGACCTTCGCCGTCGGTGTGGATCCGCACTCCGTGCCCGGCATGGCGGACGCCCGGGTGCTCGACAGCGGGCACGCGGACGTCACCGTGGACCTCGACGACGGAGCGATCGTGCTGCAGGCCGACACACCGGCGGGGGAGAGCCCGGACCAGGACGCGGACGAGTCTCAGAGTCCCCAGTCCCAGAGTCCCCACGGCGCCGCCACGCACACGCACGCGGAGACGCTCGACCCCGCGTCGACCGTCGTCTCGGTGCCGAACAAGGCGCTCGCCTCCGTGCCCAACCAGCCGGGCTTCGGATTCCTCGGCAGACCAGGGGACCAGGTGTACCTGCTGCCCCAGGCCGTGCTGGGCAAGCACGTCCACGGCGAGATCGACCCCCACCTGTGGCAGGACGTCCGCAACGCCCAGGCGTACGTGGAGGTCATCCGCGACACCCTGGTCGCGGCCGCGCCGGACCAGGCGGACCAGTTCCGGGCCAACGCAGAGGCTTATCTGGCCCAGCTGCGTCGCACGGACGCCTACGTCGAACGGACGATCGCCCAGATCCCCCGCTCCCGCAGGCACCTGGTCACCACGCACGACGCGTTCGCCTACCTCGGCAAGGCGTACGACGTCGACATCGCCGGCTTCGTGACGCCCAACCCTGCCGCCGAGCCCAGCGTGGCCGACCGGATCAAGCTCACCCGGACCGTCCAGGCGCTCGACGTGCCTGCCGTGTTCCTCGAACCCAACCTCGCCGCGCGGTCCACCGTGCTCACCGAGGTGGCGCACGAGAACGACCTGCGGGTCTGCGAGATCTACTCCGACGCGTTCGACGACCGCGTCACCACCTACGTCGACCTGATGCGCGCCAACGCCGACAGCCTCCGCCGGTGCCTGACATGAAGGAGTACCCCATGACATCGCCGACCACGCGGAGCCGCACGGCGGCCGCGTGCATGGCCGTGCTGCTCGCCGGCCTCGCGATCGGTGCCGCACCGGCCGCCCTGGCCGGCACCGAGGACGACGCCGGGCTGGAGCAGACGGTCGAAGCAGGCGAAGAGGTCGTGACAGAGGACGCCGTCGTGACCGACGGCCACGTCGACGTCGGCCCCCGCTTCCTCGACGACGAGTGGACGATGCTCGCGCGCGACGACCGCGAGGTCCCGTCCGTCTGGCGCGACCCCGCGCGGACCGTCCTGCACCTCGGCGACGCGGCGGTGCTGCCAGCACCGGACGGCCCGGACTACGAGTTCCTCGGCGTCGAGCCGGGCACCCCGCTGCACGTCGTCCCGCAGACACAGACACCCGACGTCGTCTGGCTGGGCTGGAACACGCAGGACCCCCGCGTCGTGGACTCGGTCGAGCAGGGAGCGACGCTCCGGCTCGACGGGCTGGACGGCCCCGGAGAGCTGTTCGTGTTCCTGCAGGAGGGCGTGACCGGGCCGCCCAACGTGCTGTGGGACTCGGGCGAACCCCTGCCGCAGGAGCTGTGGATGGAGGTCAACACCCACGTCCACGCCAACTGGGTGTTCACAGAGCCGGGCATCTACCGGCTGGACGTGACCACGCTCGCCGACCTGGCCGACGGGACCCAGGCCGAGGACGAGAGCACCCTCGTGTTCGCCGTCGGCCAGGACACCGATCCGGCGCAGGCGCTCGCGGCGGTGGCCGCCGACACGACGTCCGACACGGCGTCCGACACGGCGGACGAGCAGACGGCGGACGGCGCCGCCTCGTCGGACGCCTCGCCGGCTGCGGACCCGGCCACGGAGGTGACGGACGCACCCGAGGCGGGCGCGCCGTCGTCGGACAGCGGCGGCTCCGCAATGCTGGTCTGGGGTGCCGCGCTGGCCGCGGTGGTCCTGCTCCTGGTCGTGGTCGGTCGCGTCCTGCGTGCCCGCCGGGCGCGGGACGCGGCCGATCAGGCCACCGGGGACGCGTCGTGACGGCGACGGTCGCGGTCGACGCGAGCGCCGCGGCCCGACCGGGACCCGCACCCGTGCTGCAGGTGCGGGACCTTGCCGTCGCGCTCGGCGGGCGGCCCGTGCTGGACGACGTCCGGCTCGAGGTCGCCGAGGGCGAGCTGCTGGGCCTGGTCGGCCCGAACGGCGCGGGCAAGACGACGCTGCTGCGCGCCGTGCTTGGCCTGGTGCCGTCGTCCGGCCGGATCACCATCGAGGGACAGGACGCGCGCTCGGGCCGCGCGCGCACGAGGTCGGCACGCGCGACGCGCTCGATCGGCTACGTGCCGCAGCGCCACGAGTTCGCCTGGGACTTCCCCGTCACCGTGGAGGAGGCGGTGCTCACCGGGCGCGTGGCCCGGATCGGCTGGTTGCGCGGTGCCCGGACGGAGGATTACCGAGCGGTACGCCGGGCGCTGGACCGCGTGGAGATGACCCACCTGCGGGCCCGGCCCGTCGGCGAGCTCTCCGGCGGCCAGCGCCAGCGGGTCCTGGTAGCCAGGGCACTGGCCCTCGACCCGCGGATCCTTCTGCTGGACGAGCCGTTCACCGGCCTGGACGTACCCACCCAGGAACACCTGACCGAGCTGTTCCGCGAGCTGGCGGACGAGGAACGAGCCGTGATCATGACGAACCACGACCTGGTGGGTGCGGTCCACGCGTGCGACCGGCTGTGCCTGCTGAACCGGACCGTCGTCGCGTCCGGCACGCCCGCGGAGCTGGCCGGTCCGGAACCCTGGATGACGGCGTTCGGTGTCTCCGCCGGCTCGCCGCTGCTGACGGCGATCGCTCAGGTCGCCAAGGCACGGACGACCGGCTCGCCGGACGGGGGCGGCAGCGCATGATCTCGCCCATCGACTTCGTCCACGACCTGCTCAATCCCGACCTCGCCTTCCTGCCCAAGGCGCTGCTCATGGCGGTGCTCTCCAGCGTGGTGTGCGGCGTGGTCGGCACCCACGTGGTGCTGCGCGGCATGGCCTTCATCGGCGACGCCGTGGCGCACGCAGTCTTCCCCGGGCTCGCGGTGGCGTTCGTGCTGCAGGGCTCGCTCGTGCTGGGCGGGGCCATCGCCGGGATCACCACGGCGCTGCTGGTCGCGCTGTTCGCGCAGAACCGCCGGCTGCGCGAGGACTCGGTGATCGGCGTCTTCTTCGTCGCCGCGTTCGCGCTCGGGATCGTGATCATCTCGGGCGCGCCCGGGTACGCGGGGTCGTTGCAGGACTTCCTGTTCGGGTCCATCGTCGGCATCCCTGACGAGGACGTGCTGATCGCGGTCGTGGTCGGGCTGGTCCTGATGGCCGTGCTGTTCATGTTCCACAAGGAGCTGGTCGCCGTCAGCCTGGACCGGGAGAGCGCGCGCGCTCTCGGGCTGCCCGTCCTGCGGCTCGACCTGCTGCTCTACGTGGTGGTCGCGGCCGCGATCGTGATCTCGGTGCAGACCATCGGCAACGTGCTCGTCCTCGCGCTCCTGGTCACCCCGGCTGCCGCCGCCCGGCTGCTGACCGACCGGCTCGCGCCGATGATGCTGCTCGGCCCGACCATCGGCGGGGGATCGGCGCTCGTGGGCCTGTACCTGTCGTGGAGCCTGGACCTCCCGGTCGGCGGCACGATCGTGCTCGTCGCCACTGCCGTGTTCCTACTGGCCTGGCTGCTCGCGCCCCGGCACGGCGTGCTGGCCGGCGCCGTGCTGCGGCGTGGGCGTCAGGCGAGGCGCGTGGCCCGGACGGGCGCCTCCTGAGCGTTGTTCGTGATTCCCGCGGGCAGCACCTCGTCGCTCGCGGCCCTACGCATGGAATGAGAGGTTCATCGTGAGAGCGATGCGCTCGAACGAACGAGCAGACCGATCGTCTGCCCGGCGACCGCTGGGGGTGCTGGTCACCTCGGCGCTCGTCGCTGCGGCGGCGCTCGGCACGGCGAGCCCGGCGCTGGCCGACGACGGCCCGGCACCGGACCCGGTCGAGTACCAGGTGCTGGAGAAGGTGCACACGGATGCGGTCTCCACGTTCCTGGACGAGGGGACGTTCACCCTGGGTACGAGGGCCGACCTGCCGGAGGGCAACGGCACACGCCTGGATCCCGCCGAGACCCTGTTCCACGTCGACGACGCGTCGCGCCAGAGCGTCCCGGCGGGCTACGAGTTCGTGGCGCCGGCCGGCGGGTCGGTCTGGATCGCGCCGGAGTCGAACCCGGCCGGCGGTGACGGCTACACCCAGCTGTGGCCGGGGTTCTCGACCGAGTCGGTACCGGTCGGGGCCGTCGACGGGAACTCGACGAAGTTCCGCCTCGTGTCGATGGACGGCCCGGTGGGTGGGGACCTCGAGGTCTGGCGGGGGTCGGGCTCCGGCCTGACGCGGATGTGGTCGTCGGACGAGGGGATCGACAGCTTCGCCGTCGGCCGCACCCACATGCACGCCAACTGGGCCTTCACCAAGGCGGGAACCTACCGGCTGACCGTCGAGGGGGCGGCGGCGATCGGTGGCGAGCCGGTCACCGGCACGGCCGTGTACACGTTCGTCGTCGGCGGCCTGCCGGAGATCGTCGGGACGACGACGACGCTGGAGGCCTCGGCGACCGAGGTCGTCGAGGGCAGCCCCGTGACCTTCTCCGCGGCCGTCGCCCCTGCGGGCGTCGAGGGCCATGTCGAGCTCCGCGACGGCTCGGCGGTGCTGGGCCACTCCGAGGTGTCCGACAGCGGTGCGGCGGAGCTGGAGGTGTCCGGCCTGGGGGTCGGCACTCGTTCGATCACCGCGGTGTTCGTGCCGTCGGTCGCCAACTTCACGACCGGGTCGACCTCCGACCCGGTCGCTGTCACCGTCGTCGACGGTTCGGGTATGGAGTTCGGTGTCGTGGGCGTCGCGGACGCGTACGAGCCGGGCGACACGCTGACCGCTACCGCCGTCGGGGCGACGCTGAAGGAGAACCAGGTCTTCCGCTGGCTCCTGCGCACCCAGGGCTATTCCTCCACCGTCGTCGCACAGTCCGGCGCCGGCGCGACGTACTCCCGGGAGCTCGACGCGCTGGCGGACGGCATCGAGATCAGCGTGGCCGTCTACGACTCGGCCACCCGCACGACGCTGGCCGAGAGCCCCTGGGTACCGATCGCCGTCGTCGGGCAGGGTGCACAGCCTGTGATCACGGCGACCGAGGGCTTCCACGACCCGCTGCTGCCGGGGGACGTCATCGAGTTCACGGTGAGCGGGCGCGAGCTGGCCGAAGGCGAGTCGATCACGTGGGGCTTCGTGCCCTACGGCGGGTACTTCGGCGCGATCATCCCGGAGTACGAATGGGACGCCACCTACACCGACGACGCCCGGACCACGGTGCGCCTGAGGTCCAAGGTCAACGCGCCGGAGACTCGGCCGTACTCCGGGCCCCTGACCGCGAGCGTCGTCAAGGACGGCGTGACGATCGCCCGTTCGGACTTCCACACGATCACTACCGGGCACCGCGAGCTGAACGTCACCGGGCACCGCAACCTCTACCGCGAGGGCGGGACCGTGACGATGGACGCGAGCGTCTACCCGGTACGGGAGGGCGACGAGCTCGCCTACACCTGGAACTTCACGAAGGGCGACGTGAGCGAGGTCTGGGGTGCCGAGCAGCAGGCCACGGCCGCGCTGACCGGACCGGAGCTCTCGCTGGCCGAGCACGACGGCGGAACACTGCGGCTGGACGTCTACAGCGACGGCCTGCTCGCGCAGCAGTCGCCGAGCTACCCGGTCAACGTGACCGCCGACCTGACGTCCCAGATCCTCGAGATCGGGACCCTCGCCGGCCACTACCACCAGGGTGACGCGCTCGACCTCACGCTGACGGTGGACCCGGAACCCCTGGACGGCGACGTGCTGGAGTGGCAGTGGAAGTGGCCGGGCTCCGAGGACTGGAAGGCCATGACCGGTGTCGAGGACAACGTCTTCGCGACGGCCGCCGAGCAGGCGCTCGACGGGGTGGAGATCCGCGCCGTCCTGACGTACGCCGACCCGGAGACCGCGTCGGCGGTCACCGAGACCCGGACCGTCCACGTGGACGACCACGGCGCCCCCGCCCGGCAGCAGGTCGCCGTGGTCGGTGAGGCGGCGTACCAGGAGGGCGAGACCGTCACGCTGTCCGCCGAGGTCACGCCCGGCACGGTGCTCACGGCGTACCAGTGGGAGCGGAAGGCCGCTCCTGCCGACGAGTTCTCGGTGGTCGAGGGTGAGAGCGGAGCGACCCTCACGTTCACGGCGGCCGCCGGCGATCACGGTACCGAGTACCGCGTCACCGCGATGACGCCTAGCGGCCTGGTCGGGTACGGGCCTTCTCCGGCGACCGCTCTGACGGTGACCGAGGCCGACGACGAGCCGGGTACGGATGAGCCGGGTACGGATGAGCCAGGTACGGATGAGCCGGGCACGGATGAGCCAGGTACGGATGAGCCGGGCACGGACGAGCCAGGTACGGATGAGCCGGGCACGGACGAGCCGGGCACGGACGAGCCGGACACGGACGAGCCAGGCACGGACGAGCCGGGTACGGACCAGCCGGGTACGGATGAGCCAGGCACGGATGAGCCGGGTACGGACCAGCCAGGCACGGATGAGCCGGGTACGGACCAGCCAGGCGGTGAAGAGTCGGAGCCGTCCGTTCCGCGGGGACGGCCGACCGACGAGCAGGGATCGCCGAGCCCGGAGGGCGTGCTCGCGGCCACCGGCTCCGCCGGTGTTCCGCTCCTCGTCGGGGGAGCGCTCCTGCTGACCCTCGGCGGAGCACTCCTGATCGCGGTGCGCGGACGAGCTCAGCGTCGGGCCGCCTGAGCCAGCGGCCCGAGCCGGCCCCGCCGACGGGCCCACGCAGGCAGCGTGAGTGGTCTGGCCGGCGGGGACGGTCGGCCCGCAAGCGGCGAACAGCGCCGGTTGAGCCGGGAACAGCCTGGGCAGAAGGTCCCGCGGCGTGCGTGCAGCCCATAGGGTCGAGTCGTACCGACGCTTGACGAGCGGAGTGGACGGGATGGCCGAGACGATGTTCGTGGTCGAACGGGGCGATGTGCTCGGCGAGGCATACCGGCGCCGGATCACCGAGGTCTACGTGCGCAGCTTCGCGGAGGACTTCGCCGCGTTCTCGCGCGACCCCGACAGGCTGACCGACGCGTTCGAGCACATGCTGCTGCTCGATCGCTTCTACATCGTGCTCGCAGACGGGGAGCCAGCAGGCCTCGCCTCGTTCACCGAGGGCGACCAGGTGCTGTTCGCGCCGCGCAGGCGGGAGATCCTTCGCCACCTCGGGCCGGCGCGCGGGCTGCTCGGCTACGGAGTGATCCGGAGCTGGTTCATGGGTGCCTCCGACGGCGCGCGGCCCGGGCTCGCCGAGATCGGGTTCGTCGCCACGGAGCCGGCGTACCAGGGCCGCGGCGTCGCGACAGCGCTGCTGCGTCACCTGCTGGCGCTGCCCGGGTACCGCGAGTACGTGCTCGAGGACATCAAGGACACCAACGTGCCCGCCCTCGGCCTCTACGCGAAGCTCGGCTTCACCGTGTACAAGCGTCGGAAGGTGCGCTTCGCCCGACGCGTCGGATTCACCGAGCTCGTGTCGATGAAGCTCGTCCAGGACGCCGAACCAACCGTCTGACTGGCTCGCCGGACGGAAGCCCTGCGCGGGGTGCTCGACGGGCGCTCAGTGCTGCCTGCGCATCACGAACCCTGCGTGGTGCAGCGTTCCGTCCAGCAGCTCACCGAACGCCCAGAACCCTGAGTCGTCCAGGTAGGTGATCCGGCCGTCGCGGACCCAGTACTGCCCCGTGTAGGCGTTCGGCCGGCCGCCCCGGGTCTCGGCGTAGCGTCCGTCGGCTCCCAGGTGCTGCTGCAGCCCGCGACCCGGATCTTCCCAGGTCCCGACCCAGTCGTCCCGCACGGCAGGTTCCGTCAGGTCCGCTCCCGCGGGCCGGGTCGCTCGTCCGTCGCGTACCTCCAGGCGGCCGGACACGTACACCGCGGCGAGGTCGTCGGGGTCGACGACGAGCATGCGACGGACCTGGGACTCGCCGACCGGGCGGCGGACTAGTGCGAAGGTGGCGGAGTTTCCCGGCACCAGGTCGTACGCCCCGTGCTGTGACTCGGGCCGTTGTGCCACGGCGCTGTCCACCATGAGCGGGACCGCGTAGGCGTCGGGGGCCGCGAGCACGGTGGCGCCTCGATCCGAGAGCTCGGGTACGAAGACGGCACCCGATACGAGCAGGTCGCGCGAGACCAGGGTCCCGGGCGTCTCCATCACGTTCGCGCCCCTGAGGACGAACGGCCCATCGGTCAGCTCGCTCATCGGTTGCTCCTCTTCATCTTCATCGGTCCCGCCCGTTCATCTTCATCCGTCCCGCCCGGCGACGTGGGTGGTCGCCATGGCCACCACCCTCGCTGACGGGTGCCTACCGAAGAAGGTTCTGTCGCACCTGGGCGTGGCGCACCCTGGCACGACGTCCCTGTGGCGGGACGCGAACGGGCCGGCGGCACCACGACAGGGTCTCCCCGTCGGGTACCGCCGGCCCGGGCCGGCGTCGCTCGGTCTCGGGTCAGCCGGTGACCTCGAACGTCAGCGTGTCCGTGAACTCACGCCCGTGCACGTCGGTGGCCGTGACCTCCGTCGTGTGCGTGCCGACGGCGAGGTCCGCCGGCAGCTCGAGGCGCCACAGGTGCATGGAGCGCTCGGCGACGCTGCCGCCGTGCACCAGCTGCTGCTGCGCCGCGACCGGGTCGGACCACTCGGCGCCGACCTTCTGCGCCTCGCCCCGCATCGGCTGGGTGCGCACGGCGTCCAGCGCCACGCCGTCGTCGAGCGCCGCCGTGACGGTCGAGCCAGTGCTCCCCATCCAGAAGTTGGTGGTCAGCCAGGTGGTGCCCGCCAGGTCGGCCTGCGAGACGACGAGCGGGTCGGTGTACTCCGGCGCCGAGCCGACGTCGGACCGGTTCGCCGCGAACCACTCGCGGTAACGGGGCGTGTTCACGCCCAGAGCCATCTGGTGCGAGTCGTCCTCACCGCGGACGGTGAACCGCTCCTTGACCCGGGTCCCGGTGATGTCGAGCGTCAGGACCCCGGGCTGACCGCCGTCGCGCTGCAGCGCGGCCGGGTAGCCGGCGGGCAGCACCGTGCCGGAGTACCAGTCGCCGGAGATCGCGCCCGCCGTGATGTGGGTGAACGGCAGCTCGCCGACGCCGAGGACGTCGGACCAGCCCTGCAGGCTGTCGCCCGCGCGCAGGTTCTCGATGCTGTGCGTGTGACCGCCCAGGGCGACCGCCTCGCGGCCCTCCAGCAGCTCGTAGATCTCCTTGACCTGAGCGACCTGGTGCCTGCTGCTGCCCTCGTCGGCGTAGTCGAGGAGCGGGATGTGCGCCGCGATGACGATCAGGCGGTCCTGCGGCACCTGCGCGAGGTCGTTGCGCAGCCACTCGAGCTGACGCTCGTCCAGGGAGCCGGTGTACGAGCTGCCCGCCGCGTACTCGACCGTGTTCAGCGCGACCACGTGCGCCTTGCCCACGTCGTAGGAGTAGTACTCCGGGCCGAGCGCGGCCCGGAAGGTGTCGAACGTGTGCTCGCTGCTCGCGGCGTCGAAGTCGAGGTCGTGGTTGCCGGGCAGGAACCGCGCCGGGCCGTTGAGCGCGCTCACGAGCTCACGCGTCTGCGGGTACAGCGACAGGTCGTCGCCCACGACGTCGCCGATGAAGAGCGCGCCGCAGCCGGTGTAGTCGGTCCGGGCGGCGAGGTCCGCGAACGCCCCGTTGCGGGCGTACTCCACCTCGTCGAGGTCGTACGTCTGGATGTCGCCGCCGATGAGGCAGTGCTGCTTCGCCGAACCGGTGATCTTGCTGGTGGCGAGCGGGAAGTTCACCTCGTCCGGGAGCTGGCCGGTCGGCTCGAGGCCGCCGTAGCGCAGCTCCGGCGAGCCCTCGGGCAGGTGGTGGTAGAAGAACTGGGCGACGTTGTCGTCGTCGACCGGCACCTGGTACCCGCGCGGCTGGGTGACGGAGACCGTCATGTTGTCGAACGCCGGGAGCTCGTAGCGGCCCCGGCGGTCCGTCGTCGTGACGTCGCGGCCGTTCGTGACGGTGACGCCCCGCAGGCCCCGCTCGTGGCGGTCCTGCTCAGAGTCCTGGTCGCGGTCGACGAAGACGACGCCGTCGAGGGTCTGCTGGTCCCCGTCGGGTCCGCGGACCACGTCGACGGCGCCGCGGTAGGCCGACTCGGCCCATGAACCGGTGCCGTGGCCGGTGTCATGGCCGGTGTCATGGCCAGTGCCGGGGGCCGCAGCGGCGGACGGCAGCAGCGCGCCGGCGAGGACGAGCGCGAGGCCACCTCCGGTCAGGCCGAGCCTCCGGTGCGAGCGAGTGGTCGATCGGTTGGCAGTCGAGGTCACAGAGTTCTCCTGTCGTGATCGCGAACCGGCCCTCCGGCCGGCCCGCCATCACGCTGCCGCCCTGTCATGAACCAGGGCTGTCCTTTTCCCCACGGCACGGCGAACCTCACCCGACGCCCGGTGGCCGCAGCGAGCGGGTCGTCCGATCGCGACTCGGCGGCGGCGGTGTGAGCCTGGACGCTCGGCAGTGCCACGGGGAGGTCACAGTGGGAACGATGGCGTATCGCGGTCCGTACGAGCTGCTTCTCGGACCGCACGATGTACCGACCGGACCGTTCGGCGGCGCGGGTACCGGACCCGTGCGAGGGGCGCCTGGCGCCGCTCGTGCCGCAGGGGCAGCGCTCGGCGCCGCCACGGCGGTGGTGCGGCGGTGGCGTCGGCGGCCGCTGCACCCGGCCGGCTCGGTGTTCACGGGGACGCTGCACCTCGAGGCCGCAGCGGCGCCGGGCGCCGAGGCCTTGGGAGCACCCGTCACCCACTCCGTGGCCGTACGCGTCTCGCGCGCGGCCGGCCTGCCTGCTCCGCTCCCGGACGTCTTCGGGCTGGCGCTGCACTGGACAGCCGGCGGTCGGTCCCAGGACCTCCTGCTGGCGGCGACCGGTCTGGGCCGGGTCACCCGCTTCCTGCTGGCACCCCGTGCCCGACCCCTCGAAGGAGGTTTCGGCACGCTCATGCCGTTCCAGGACCTCGACGGTCGGCCTGTGCTGCTCGCCGCCGCCGTCGCAGACGGTCGGCGCCGCCGCGGCGCCACGACCACATCGCTCGCCGGGACGGAGCTGGTCCTGCTCTCCGCCCGCCCCGGAGGGCCGTGGCGCCGGCTCGGCCTGCTGCGCTGCGGCCGGCCTACCGGGGTCGAGACACCACGCCTTGACCCGGTCCAGAATCCGCCGGGTGCGCTCAGCACCTACCCCTGGGCCGCAGCCCTGCGGGCTCCCGCCTATCGAGCGGCCCGCACGGGCCGGCGCCGGACCGACGACAGCCGATGAGCGCCAGGTCGGGTCGCGGCGAGGGCACCGCTACGTCAGTGGGCGCCCACCGTGCGCGCTCGTTCGACGGCGTCCGCGACACCACCGGTCCACGGCTCCCCATGACCGGGCAGCAGCGTCGTGCTGCCCGAGTCGTACGGGACCAGGCGGTCGAGCGACACGAGAGCCAGTGAGCTGTCGGCCGTGGCGGCGCCGGCGATGATCTGCGGGCCGCGTCTGCCGGTGTACGGATCGAGCGTCACGAGCGCGTCCCCGGTGAGCAGGACGTCGCGGTCAGGCAGGTGCAGAGCGCAGTGCCCGAAGGTGTGGCCCGGCGTGAAGATCACGTGGGGGGCGCCGGGAACGGGGAGCGTCCCGCCAGGCTCCACGTGACGCAGCCCCTTGACCCCGCGTACCCGCAGCGCGCCGGCGGAGACCATCGACGCGAGGATGCGCAGCGACGCCGGGTACCGCAACGGGTACATCGCCCGCACGTTCTCGTGGGCGTAGCGGTACGGGTGGGCCGCGATCGTGGTGTCCTCGTCGTGCAGCCAGATCGGCACTCCCAGGCGCGACTGGAGTGCGGCGGCCGAGCCGGTGTGGTCGAAGTGGGCGTGGGTCAGCACGACCGCTGCGATGTCCGAGGGACGGCGCCCGAGGTCGCGCAGCGCCTGGCCCAGCAGGTCCCAGGTAGCGGGCAGGCCGGTGTCGACCACCAGCACGCGACCGTCGTCGTCCGTGACGAGGTAGACGTTGACGTAGGCGTGCTCGATCCGGTGCACCCGGTCGGCGACCTCGCTCAGCATGATGCGACCTCCTCAGCGTCCGTTCGGGTCGGGCCCCTCGTGCGACCGTAGCCCCGGTGCGTCCCGCTCGACATTCCGCAGGGTTCTGCCGAGCCGGGAGCGGCCCGTGCCTCGGCGGCGTTTTCCTATCCCTCCGTGAAGACGGCAAGATCAGGGTGCACGACGTACTCCGGTGACGTGCCACAGGCCTACGATCCTCATGGCCAGGACCCGGTCACCGTCCCCGCGTACATCACCAGCCGCACCTCACCAGCCGCACCTCACCAACAACGGAGCCGCAATGCTCGGAGAAGGCCGACGCCACCTCCTCGCGACGATCGGGCACCACCCGAGCACGGACGGACCGAGCCGTTGAGGCGGACCCTGCGCCCAGCGGCCCGGCCCGCCGACGCCGCCGTCGGGCTGCGACGACGGCGGCCCGGCCCGGCCACCCACCCCGCGGTGGACACCGGACGCCCGCTCGTGCCGTTGCCGGCGGCGCTCGCCGCGGCAGTGGTCGGCGGGGTGGCGCTCGACGCGTCGTTCCCCGCACTCGGCTGGTGGCCTCTCGCGTTCGTCGCCGTCACGCTCGCGCTGGTCTCCCTCATCGGACGGTCCGTGTGGGGCGGAGTGCTCGTCGGCGCGGCCTTCGGTGCGGCGTTCTACTTCCCGCACCTGTCGTGGGCCGCACAGTTCCTCGGCGACAACCCCCTCGGCTGGGTGCCGTGGGTGGCGCTGGCGTCCGCCGAGACCCTTGTCCTCGCGGCACTCTCACCCCTCGTCGTGCTCGCCTACCGGTGGCTGCCGCGTTGGCGCGACACCCGGGCCGTGCGCCTCGGGGTGCTCCCGGTACTGGTGGCCGGGGCGTGGATGGCGCGAGAGCTCGTCCTGGGTTCCTGGCCGTATGGCGGTTTTCCCTGGGGACGACTGGGGATGAGCCAGTCGGAGAGCCCGATCGCCCCCGTCGCGTCCTGGCTGGGTGTGTCCGGGCTCGGGTTCCTGATGGTCGTGCTGTGTGCCGGGGCCGTCGAAGTCGTCCGGTGGGCTGCTCGCGAGCGGGCGCCGCAGGCCGGGGACAGCAGTGCTCGTCCGCGGCTCTCCGGCGGTCTGTCGCGGGCGATCCCCGTGGGATCGCTCGCCGTGGTCCTGCTGATCGTTCCCCAGTTCCCGACCGATGACGCCGGCACGATCCGGGTCGGCGCCGTGCAGGGCAACGGGCCCGCCGCCTACGCGGACGAGCGCGCAGCGCACGACGTGCTCTACTCCCAGCTGGCAGCCTCGGCGCCCCTGGAGAGCGAGCCGGTGGACGTGGTGCTGTGGCCGGAAGGCGGCGTCGACAGCGACCCGGCCGCCGAACCCGGCACCGCACGGGTCCTGAGCGCGGCAGCGGCCTCCTACGGCGCCCCGGTCCTCGTCAACGCCGCGTCCGGTGTCGGAGACCTCTTCTACAACACCTCGTTCCTCTGGACGGAGGCCGGCGCGGAGGCGACGCATGCGAAGCGGCACCCCGTCCCCTTCGGCGAGTACGTGCCGGACCGGGACGTGTACGGCGCGATCGTGCCCGGCCTCGTCGGCCTCCTCCAGCGCGAGTACACCCCGGGTGACGACTCGCCGGTCTTCCACCTCGACCAGGCGAGGGTAGGGCTGGCGATCTGCTTCGACGTGGCCTTCGACGACGTCATCGAGGAGGGCATGCACGACGGCGCACAGGTCTTCATGTTCCAGACGAACAACGCCGACTTCCGCGGCACCGACGAGAACCTGCAGCAGGTCGCCATCGCACGCATGCGTGCGATCGAGACCGGGCGCAGCGTTGTCAACGTGTCCACGACGGGCACCAGCCAGATCTTCGCGCCCGACGGGAGCACGGTCCAGGCGCTCGCGAGCGACGAGGCGGGGCTCATGGTCGAGGAGATCGAGCTTCGCGACGGCCTCACCGCCGGCATCGCGCTCGGTCCGTGGGTCCAGGGGGTCCTCTTGTGGGGCACCGTCCTGAGCCTCGCGGTCCTTGCTGTCCGCGTCCGGCGGTCTACGCACTGATCGCGGGCCCCGGCGAATCCTCATGACCGGTGGCGAGCCGGCCGCGTGACGCGCCGTCGTCCGCCTCGCTGAGTCACACCGAGCCGGTGGGCGCTCCCATGGCGCGGTCCAGGATCGTCGAGAGCGGTTGCGGCTGAGCGCTGGCGGTCCATGCGGTCAGCGCCGCCTCGACACACCCAAGGGCCGCTGCGATCACGGCGTGCGTACGCGGGTCGGAGTCGTCGGCCGGATCGGCGCCGATGCGACGTGCGATCTCCGGGCGGAGCAGCTCCTGCCATCGAGCGTTCTTCTCCCGGTGCCGAGCGGCCAGCGCAGGCGTGCGCACGATCAGACGAGTGAGCCGCCGGGTGCGCTCGTCGTGGCCCTCGTACTCCTCGATGAGCGCGTCGAGCGCGCGCCGCATGGCTACCCAGGGGGTTTCGCTCGGTGGCCGGGCGGCGAGGGCGTCCCGTAGGTGCTCACCGGCGTCGGCCGTCTCGCCGAAGAGCGCGTCTTCCTTCGAGGGGAAGTATCGGAAGAACGTGCTGCGCGAGATCTCGGTGGTCGCGCAGATGTCGTCAACGGTCGTCTCGTCGTAGCCGCGTTCGAGGACCAGGTCCTGGACAGCCGCAGCCACTTCAGCGCGCATGGCCTGACGCGCTCGCGCTCGCACGCCGGTCACCACCTCTTTCGGACTCATCGCTCGATGGTACTACTCGCCACTACTGGTACCGTGTCTCATGTTTGGAAGTCGGTTCCTCAAAGAGTGGAGAGTCACATGAGTCACAGCAAGGTGATCGTCATCACCGGCGCGAGCGACGGCATCGGGGCGGCGGCCGCGCGGCGGCTGCACGCGGCCGGCCACACCGTCGTCGTCGTGGGCCGATCGGCCGAGAAGACCCGCGCCGTCGCCAACGACCTCAAGGTCGACAGCCATGTCGCGGACTTCACCCGCCTCGACGACGTCGAGCGACTCGCCGGTGAGCTCCGTGCTGCCTACCCGCGGATCGACGTGCTCGCCAACAACGCCGGCGGCGTGTTCGGTACGCGGTCCAAGACGGTGGACGGCTTCGAGAAGACGTTCCAGGTCAACCACCTCGCGCCCTTCCTGCTCACGCGGCGGCTCCTGGACACGCTCGTCGCGTCGCGGGCTTCGGTGCTGCAGACGTCCAGCACCGTGCGGTTCGCCAAGGAGATCCACCTGGACGACCTCGATCACGACCGCGACTACGACCCGGTACAGGCCTACCAGGCGGCGAAGCTGGAGAACATCCTCTTCACGACGGAGCTGCACCGGCGCTACCAGGCCGACGGCCTCTCCGCGGCGTCCTTCTACCCGGGCAACGTCGCTACGAACTTCGCGTCCGACACGACCAGCCCGGTCATGCGGATCATGCGACGCCTCGGCCACTTCCCGGCCCTCGGGCGGTTGCTGCTGACCACGCCCGACCAGGGCGCCGACCAGATCGTCTGGCTCGCCGAGGGAACCCCGGGGACCGACTGGCAGTCGGGGTCCTACTACTACAAGCGCGAGGCCGGCACGCCGCGCAACCCGCAGGCCGTGGACGCCGGTCTCGCTCGCAGGCTGTGGGAACGCTCCGAAGAGCTGCTCGCCGGCCGGTTGAAGACTTCGCCCTGACGTCGACCAGCCGCCCCGACCGCACTCGAGACGACTCGCGGAACCGAGCGTGGTGAAAAGTGCATCCATACGCGGCTTTTGTCGCTATCGTTCCTGCTGTGTCAGAGGTCCTGGCCGGGCTGATCATGGAAGAGAACGATGACCAACTCGACTGCCCCTGCGATGGACCCCGGCTTGACGTTGGCCGGGTCGGGCTTCGGTCGGTCGCCGATGCGCCTGCACGACCCTGCGGACCTCCCGCTGCTCGCCGACGTCCTGGCGGCACGCGACGTCGATGCCGCCTGGTCCGGGCTGCGGGAACGTTGGGGTGACGTCGCCCCGGTCGATCTGGGGTCGGGCGCACGCGCCTGGCTGGTGACCGGATATCAGACCATCGTCATGCTCGCCCGCGAGTCCGGCATGGTCACGACCGAGACGAGCGCCTGGAACGGTGGGCCGGAGCGGTCCTTGCCCGCACCCCTGCGGTCATTGTTCCGGCCCTGGGCCGGGCAGACCGTCGAGACGGTCTCCGGGCCTGTGCATGCCCGGCTGCGCGTCCCGCTGGACGAGGTGCTCGCTCTGGTCGACGGGGCGGAGATCGGCAGAGTTACGCGAGACGTGTGCGACGAGATCGTCGCCCGGTGGGGCGACCTGGCCCGCAACGACCCGGCGCACGAGGTCGACCTGATGCGCGAGTACGTGGCACCGGTGACCCATCTCGTCTTCGGCACGGTCCTGGGTCTTGATACCGCGACCGGCCGCCAGGTGTTCGAGCTCGCCGATGCCCTCGCGGCCGGGCAGGGGGACGCCTCGAGCGTCGATGAGCTGAGCTTTCTGCTCGGCGGGCAGGTGATGGGCCGCGACGCGAGCGGCGGCCTCACACCGGCCGGCCTGCTGGCGCAACATCCGACCTATGAGGGCGCCGACGAGGCGGTGCTGGGCATGCTGTCCCTGGCGACCGGCGCGAGCCGCGGCCTGCAGGCGTGGCTGGGACAGACGCTGCTCCTCGCCCTGAGCGACGAAGGATTCCTCAGGAGGCTGGCCGGCGGGAGGCTCGGTACCGACGAGGCGCTGGACGAGGTTCTCTGGAACGCGTCGCCGGTGACCGCCCTTGCGCCGCGGTTCGCCGTCAAGGACGGCCACCTGTTCGGTGAGTCCGCGTACGTCGAGCGCGGGGACGCTGTGCTCCTGGCGGTCGGGGCGGCCGCCTCGGACCCGAAGATCCGTGGTGAAGGCACCTGGGACGAGCTCGGCAACCGGGCCCATCTGGCGTGGGGGGCGGGTTCGCACAGGTGCCCCGCACCGGGGCAGGCGCGCCTGATCGTCCGGACCGCGGTCGAGATGCTGCTTCGCCAGGTGGAACCCGTGCTGGCGACCGGCGTCGAGGAGATCCGCTGGGTGCCCGACTTCCGCTTCCGCCGTCCACAGTCGCTGCCGGTGACCTTCCGCCCCACCGGCGCCGGCGGCTGACCGTCGCTCTTCCGCGCTGCTGAGCGCGGCTGTCGCAGTATCACGTCGATGAGATCCCAGGAGAACTTGTGAGTCGCACCCCCCGCACGACACGTGTGCTGAACACCGTGCTCGCCCCCGTCGTCAAGGGATATCAGGACCCTGCCCGGTCCTGGGCCAAGGCAGTCGCGCAGGTCGAGAAGGAGGCCGGCGCCGCCGACCGGCAGTTCGCCGACGACCTCGGCATGGTCGTCGAGGCAGCGGCCGAGATTCCCCGGCTGTCCCCGCTGGGCTGGTTCCTCATCATGAGCGACGTCAAGGAGAGGTACGCCAACCGGTTGCGGGTCGACCGCGTGCTGTCCGAGCACCCGGAGGTGGCGGACGAGCCGATCACCGCGCCGGTGATCGTGTGCGGGCTGCCGCGCACCGCGACGACTCTGGCCCACCGGGTCCTGTCCGCCTCGCCCGACCACCGGGCCCCGCTGCTGTGGGAGATGCAGAAGACCGGCCTGGACGACCCGCAGGCGGCTCGGAAGCAGATCAAGCAGCTGGAGCAGCTCGCCTCCATGATGGAACGGTTCGCGCCCGACATCCCGCACATCCACCCGATCAGCATCGACCGGCCGGAGGAGTCGATGTTCCTCCTGCCGCACGGGAGCCACTGGCCGATCCTGCACGGTCTGATGCCGTCCTACAGCGCCTGGGCGGCCGAGCGTGATGTGACGGGCGACTACGAGTACCTGAAGCGGGGGCTGCAGGTACTGCAGCACGGGCGGCCGCACAAGCGGTGGTTCCTCAAGTACCCGGCGCACCTGCAGGACATGGACACGATCAAGAAGGTGTTCCCGGACGCCACGTTCGTGTGGACGCACCGCGACCCCGTCACGGTGATCGGTTCGTTCTGCAGTCTGGTGGAGACCTTCTGGGGGATGTACCAGCACGACACCGACCGCGAGGTGATCGGGCGGTTCGCCCTGGACCACCTGCTCACCCAGGTCGAGCGTGGCCTGGAGCTGCGCAGGCAGCTGCCGCCGTCCTCGATCGTGGATGTGCCGTACCACCGGCTCAGTGCCGACCCGTTCACGGAGGTTCCCCGGCTGTACTCGGCGATCGGGGCCACCTGGAGCGCACGCGACCAGGAGCACCTGGCCGAAGTGATCGCCAAGCCGAAGGGCACCCCCTCGCACCGGTACGACCTGTCCCGCTACCTGGACCCCGCCGACGTCGAGAGGACGTTCGCGCCGTACAACCGCCTGCTGGACCGCCTTGACCTGCGCGACGCGGAGCCCGCCGTCGAGCTGTGACGCGAGCAGCCGCGGACCGGGTCCGTGTCGGAGATGTTTGTTTTGTGTGGCTTTCGTCGAGCGATGCGGCCGGCGCCCGGGAACCCGTCCGAGCGCCAGTACGGTTGCGGGCGTGATCAATCGGAGAGCTATGACAACGACCGTCGCGGAAGAGCCGTGGGACAGCGCGGACGGGGTCCTGCTGCGCGACGCCATGCAGGCCGAGCTTGCCGTGCGCTATGACATGCCTGACCAGGAGACCGACAAGCCGACGGCGGAGACGGTCAGCGTGTTCCTGGTCGCACGCGACCAGGAGGGTGCCGCGATCGGCTGTGGAGCCCTACGCCTGCTGGAGGACGGCACGGCCGAGTTCAAGCGGATGTACGTGGATCCGGAGGCGCGCGGCACCGGGGCGGCCACCGGCATCTTGCGCGCGCTGGAGGACCACGCCAGGCAGCGCGGTGCTGACACGGTCGTGCTCTCGACCGGTATCAAGCAGCCCGACGCGATCCGGTTCTACGGGCGCGAGGGCTACCAGCTGTTCGACGGCTACGGGCCTTACGTCGGCCACCCGATGGCCAGGTGCTTCACTCGCCGACTCGGCTGACCTGCTCGGGTCGTGAGTGGCGCCCGGCCGCGCTGGGCGATCAGGAGCCACCGAAAGGGGCGACCACCGTGTCGCGTTCTTCGGTGCGGTCGCCCAGCGTCCCGGTCATGGCCTCAATGCCTTGACCGGTGCGACCAGAACTCCTTAGGGTTGCCCTGAACACGAATGAATCGATTCACGGATGGACCGGGCAACTCCTGGGAGGAGGACGGAAAGCCGATCATGCGACCGTCCGACAACGGCGTCGGGCGCGATCGTGGACGGGCGGCACGGTCGCCGCCACCCATGCCCTCGCGACGCGTCGACGATGCCGCCGACCGGGTCTGACGTCGACTGGCGGGCGACCGAGCGACTATCGGGCGACCAAGCAGGGCCAGAGCAACGAAGCCACCGGCCGCCCGGCTACGAACCATCACTCAAAGGAGAGCAGATGTTCAAGGAGACGCGCTGGCGCCGAGCCCTGATGACGGGGATCGTCGGCGTCGCCAGCACAGCACTCGTCGTAGCTGCATCAGGCACGAGCACCTCGGCCGCCACCGACCAGGCCGCCACCGACCCTCCCGCCACCGACCAGGTTGCCACCGCGACGGCTCCGCCCGCCGCAGCCTCCGCCTTCGCGGAGCGGCTCGAGCGCAGGTACGTCGACCCGGACCGTGCCTACAGCACCGACGTGCGGTGGTGGCTCGGGGACGCGTCGCACACCGACGAGACCCTGCTGGAAGAGATCCAGGCCCTCTACGACGCCGGGTTCCGCGGCGTCGAGCTGTGCATGCAGAACGACCCCGCTGCCGACGACGGCGACTACGCGTACGGCTCGCCGATGTGGGCACACAAGTGGAAGCTGATGATGCACACGCTCCTCGACCTGGACATGAGTGTCTATCTCACCTCCGGGACGAACTGGGCGACCGCGAACGTGCCCGGGCTGGACCCGACCAGCCAGGCGGCCATGCAGAACCTCACCATGGGCACCGGAACCGTGGAGGCGGGCGAGACCCTCGCGGCGCTGCCGACGCCGGGGGAGGACGTGCAGCACGACGGCGCGCGGCTTGTCACGGCCTATGCCTACCGAGTCGTCGAGGGTGACGCCGTCGACCCGGACAGCTTCATCGACCTGTCCGAGGCGGTCGTCCAGGGCGAGGACGCGTGGGAGCAGCGCCTGGACTGGACCTCGCCGGACGACGGGACCTACCGAGTCTTCGGCATCTGGACGCAGGGAACGTTCCAGACGTCCGAGCCGTCCGCGGAACCGGCGTACACGACCAACTACTTCGACGAACGGGGCGTCGAGGCGCTCAAGGAGTTCTGGGAGGAGAACTACCTCAGCGACCCGGAGCTTGCCGCGAAGATCAGGGAGGGTGACGTCCAGCTGTTCATGGACTCGCTGGAGATCCACCCGGGCGGCGGCAGCGAGTTCCAGGGCCCGATCTCCCACGCGGCCCAGTTCACGTTCTGGTCGGAAGACATGGCCGAGGAGTTCCGGGAGCGGAAGGGCTATGACATCACGCCCCACCTGTTCCTGATCCGTGGCATCAAGGCCAACGTCTACGACCCGTATCACTCGGTCGCGAAGACCGGGATCTACCGGCTCGACGGCGCGGAGGAGCGCCGCCAGAAGATCATCAACGACTTCCAGGACGTGCAGACCCAGCTCTATCGCGAACGCATGCTCCAGCCGCTGAAGGAGTGGCTGAGCTCGGTGGGCATCGAGACCCGGGCGCAGATCTCCTACGGCAAGCCCTTCGAGAGCTCCGAGCCGATCATGGACGTCGACTACCCCGAGGCGGAGAACTTCAACCAGTACAACCAGGTCGACATCTTCCGCCTCTGGTCGGGAGGCTCAAAGCTCGAGAACAAGGTGCTCTCGACGGAGACCGGCGCGCAGATGCCCGCCTACAACGGGACCGCGCAGAAGAACCTGCAGGACGCCTACTCCGCGTACGCGGCCGGCTTCCAGCGCGTCGTCTGGCACGTGTGGGCCGCCCAGTACGGGTACGGGAACCACGAGTGGCCCGGGTACGAGCCGTTCGGTCAGCTCCCGAACTACTTCCGCTACTTCGGGGGCCGGGACCCGGCGGCCGGCGACTACGACGAGCTCAATGCGCACCTGGGGCGCGTCCAGCAGCTGCTGCAGACGGGCAGGTCCCGCACCGACGTCGGCTTCGTCCACCAGAACTGGTTCCAGGGCGTGCGCTTCGGCGGCGGCACGGGGAGCGACAACTCCCAGATGAACTGGCAGCTCGCGCACCAGGGCGTCTACTACCGGTCGACGGAGCTGCAGGACAACGGGTACACCTACGACTACTTCAGCCCCGCCTTCCTCTTCGACGAGGACGTGTCCTTCGACAGGAGGACGAAGACGGTCGAGCAGGCGGGGTACAAGGCGGTCGTCCTGTACCAGGACCAGCTGGACCTCGATGCGGCGAAGCGAATCCTGAGCTGGGCGAGAAAGGGGCTGAAGGTCGTCGTCCTGGAGGACGCCGCGTCGCGGACCCCGTTCGCCGACGGCCAGGACGACAAGCTGCAACGGGTGATGGCGAGGCTGAAGGCACTGGACACCGTCCGGACCGCGCACGTCGAGGACATGCCGGCCGGTGGCTACTTCAGCAGCGATCCGGGCGGCTACGACGACGACGTCCTGGAGCAGCTGCAGGATCTGGGGGTGGAGCCGTACAGCGGGTTCACGGAGCCGAACCTGCAGCTCCTGACGCAGACGCGCCAGGACGACGAGGGCAACCAGCTCGTCTTCGCCTACAACTACGACAACGGGTCGTACCTTGACAGATCGCACAAGGAGAGCGTCCGGAACGCCGAGGTGGGCGACAGCATCCAGACCGACATCGTGCAGGACGGCGAGCTCGTGCCGTACCGGATCGACGCGTGGACGGGCGAGGTGACGGAGCTCGCCGACTACCGCTGGGAGGACGGCAAGACGATCGTGCCGGTTGACATCGCCTACAACAGCGTCGACCTGCTGGCCTTCGAGAAGGCTGACGACGAACGCCTCCACATCGCGAGCACGAACGCGAGCTCCGCACACGCGATCCCGGACGGCGTGGCCGTGCGCGCCGTCGAGAGCGGCGAGGTGAAGACGCGGCTCAGCACCGGCCGGACCCACAACGACAAGGTGACGGTACCTGCACCGTACGACATCCCCGGCTGGCACCTCACGGTCGATTCCTGGCGGCCGAACGCGGAACCGGGCGACCTCGTCCGGACGGAGACGATCGACGACGTCACGACCGAGAACCGCAAGACCTCGACCGACATCACACAGATCGAGGTGGAGCTCGACAGCCTCAAGACGTGGGAGCAGATTCCCGAGATCGGCAGGAAGGTCTCGGGGACCGGGCACTACGAGGCGACGTTCGACTGGGACGCAGGCACGGCCAGCGGCGCGTACCTCGATCTCGGCGACACCCTCCAGTCGACGATGGAGGTCTGGATCAACGGGGAGAAGGTCGGTGGTGACGTCTCGACCACCCCGACGAAGGTCGCGAAGGACGTCGGCGGGACCGTCGACGACGGCACCGGAAACAGGATCCCCCTCGAAGGAGCTGACCTGTACACCGGCGGCGTCAGCTGGACCGATCCGGTCGCTGACGTCAGCGACCACCTGGTCGACGGCGAGAACGAGATAGTCATCGAGTACAGCTCGGTGCTGTCGAACGTCCAGCTCGACCGTGGCGTCGTAGCACCCACGCAGAACAGTGGCGGCTGGTGGGGCTACGACGCCGAGTACCTGAGCTTCGGCCCGCAGCAGGCGACGCTGATCCCCTTCGTCGAGCTGGCGTACGGCGGCAGCTCGTAGTGCGCCGCGTGCTGAGACCGGATCACGCAGCGCACCGCCCTCTACGACGGGAGAACGAGATGTCACACAGGAACGCACAGGTGGTGAGGACGCGTGCCGGACGGTCGAGGAAGACGCTGGCGCTGCTTCCGATCGTTGCGCTGGCGCTGTCGGCGGGGGTGTCCCTCCCCGCGGCCGCTGGCGACGTGGCCGTGCCGCCGTCGGCGGTGACAGCAGCGGCGACGGGATCGGATTCCGGTTTCGCCAAGGAGCTGGAGAGCAGGTACATCGACCCCGACCGCGTCTACAGCACGGACGTGCGCTGGTGGCTGGGCGATGCCTCGCACACGGACGAGACCCTGCTGGAGGAGATCCAGGCGCTCTACGACGCGGGCTTCCGGGGCGTCGAGCTGTGCATGCAGGACGACGCAGCGGCCGACGACGCGGACTACGCCTACGGCACCGAGATGTGGGGCCACAAGTGGAACCTGATGATGAACAGGCTCCTCGACCTGGGAATGGGGGTGTATCTGACCTCGGGAACGAACTGGTCCACGTCCAACGTCCCCGGGCTGGACCCGACGAGCCAGGCGGCGATGCAGAACCTGACCCTCGGTACCGGCACCGTCGAGGCCGGCGGGACGCTGACGTCCCTGGTCGCGCCGGTCGAAGAGGATCGGCACGAGGGCGCCGCGTTCGTCTCCGCGTACGCGTACCGGGTCGTGGAGGGCAGGACGGTCGACCCGGAATCCTTCGTGGACCTATCGGAGCAGGTGACCCAGGGCGCTGACGTCTGGTCCCAGGAGCTCGACTGGACGCCGCCCGACGACGGGACGTACCGGGTGTTCGGCCTCTGGACGCAGGGCACCTTCCAGACCTCGACCCCGTCCGCCGAGCCCAGCTATGCGACCAACTACTTCGACGAGCGCGGGGTGGAGGCCCTGAAGACCTTCTGGGAGGAGCACTACCTCGCCGACCCCGCGCTCAGGGAGAAGATCCTGGACGGGGACGTCCAGCTGTTCATGGACTCGCTCGAGATGAGCACCGGGGACGGCTTCACCTGGTGGACCGAGGACATGGCCGAGCAGTTCCGCGAGCGCAAGGGGTACGACATCACGCCGTACCTGTTCCTGATCGAGGGTGTCGGCAACGAGTGGAGCAACCCGTACCACTCGGTGGCGACGGCCGGGACGTACAAGCTGGATGGTGCCGAGGACCAGCGCCAGCGGGTCATCAACGACTACCAGGACGTCCTGACCCAGCTGTACCGCGAGCGGATGCTGCAGCCGATGAAGACGTGGCTGAACTCCGTCGGCATCGAGACCCGGGCGCAGATCTCCTACGGTCAGCCGCTCGAGATGTCCGAGCCGTCGATGGACGTGGACTACCCCGAGACGGAGAACCGCAACCAGTACAACCAGGTGGACATGTTCCGCTACTGGACCGGTGGCGCGAAGCTGGAGAACAAGGTGCTCTCCAGCGAGACCACCGCGCTCGAGTTCGGTGCGAACGCCACGCAGCAGCTGCGTCTGCAGGACGCGTACTCGCAGTTCGCCTCCGGGATCCAGCGCACGGTCTGGCACATCTGGAGCGCCGGCTACGGGTACAGCGGCTACGACTGGCCCGGGTACGAGGCCAGCCGCTTCAGAGGGTTCGCGCTGATGGCGGACCGCTTCCCCGCCTCAGAGACCTATGACGAGCTCAACGCGCACCTCGGTCGCGTGCAGCAGCTGATGCAGACGGGCGAGTCGCGCACGGACGTCGGATTCGTCCAGCAGAAGTTCGTGCACGGCATGGCGTACGGCGGGGGTACCGGTGACGACAACCGGGCCATGAACTGGCAGCTCGCGCACCAGGGGCTGCAGTACCGGTCGACCGAGCTCCAGGACAACGGGTACACGTACGACTACTTCAGCCCCGATTTCCTGTTCGACGACGACGTGTCCTTCGACAAGAAGACGCAGACGATCGAGAAGGCCGGGTACAAGGCCGTCGTGCTGTACCAGGACTGGCTGGATGTCGACGGCGCCAAGCGGATCCTGGACTGGGCGCGGAAGGGTCTGGAGGTCGTCGTCCTGGAGGACGCAGGGTCGCGGACCCCGTTCAACGACGACCGTGACGGCAAGCTGCGCCGTGTGATGGACAAGCTGAAGGGACTGGACACCGTCCGGACCGCCTCCGTCGCGGACCTGCCCGACGGCGGCTACTTCAGCACGGATCCCGGCGGTTACGACGACAACGTCCTGGAACAGCTCCAGGACCTCGGGGTGGAGCCGTACAGCGGCTTCTCGGAGCCGAACCTGCAGCTGCTCACGCAGACGCGCCAGGACGACGACGGCAACCAGTACCTGTACGCCTACAACTACGACGACGGCTCCTACGCCCACAACTCGCACAAGGAGAGCGTCCGGAACGCCGAGATCGGCACGAGCATCCAGACCGACATCGTGCAGGACGGGCTGTTCGTCCCGCACTCGATCGACGCGTGGACGGGCGAGGTGACCGAGCTCGCCGACTACCGGTGGGAGAACGGCAGGACGATCGTCCCGATCGACCTGGACTACAACGACATCAGGCTGCTGGCGTTCGAGAAGGTCGACGACGAGCGGTTGCACGTCGAGGCGACGAACGCCGACTCGGCCCGCGCGGTCTCCGACGGGGTCGTGGTCCGGGCCACGCAGAGCGGAGAGGTCACGACCGAGCTGAGCAGCGGCGCGTCCTTCGAGGACGCGGTCGAGGTGCCGGCCGCGTACGACATCAGCGACTGGGACCTGACGGTGAGGTCGTGGCGGCCGAACGAGGAGTCCGGCGACCTCGTCCGCACCGAGACGATCGGCGGACTGACGACGACGAACCGGAAGACCTCGACGGACATCACCCCGATCGACGTGGAGCTCGACACCTTGGCGACCTGGGACAAGATCCCCGAGGTCGGGAAGGCGGTGTCGGGGACCGGGCACTACGAGGCCACGTTCGAGTGGGACGCGGACGCCGCCAGCGGTGCCTATCTCGACCTCGGGGACACGCTCGAGTCGAGCATGGAGGTCTGGATCAACGGCCGAAAGGTCGGCGGCGACGTCTCCACGAACCCGACCAAGGCCACCCGGGACGTCGGCGGCGTCGACGGCCCGACCATCGACGACGGGACCGGCCGGCAGGTGCCTCTGGTCGGCGAGGAGCTCTACACCGGCGGCGTCAGCTGGATGCGGCCGCGCGCGGACGTGAGCGAGTACCTCGTGGACGGCGAGAACGAGATCGTCATCGACTACTACTCCGCGCTGTCGAACGTACAGCTCGACCGCGGAGCGGCGCGTGTCACGAAGAACGCCAGCGGCTGGTGGGGATACGACATCGACTACCTGAGCTTCGGCCCGCGGCAGGCGAAGATCGTCCCCTTCGTGGAGGTCCAGTACGACGACACCTCCCCTGAGCAGGAGGCCTCCGACCGGTCCTGAGCCGCGCCCTAGTTGAAAGTGCAACGGCGTGGAGCCGGACCGGGACCTCGGATGGTTCCAGTTCACCGACCCCGACGAGCTCGCCTCGTAGGCTCACCGAGCCGGCTGAACGCCCTGTCGCCCCCGACGAACCGGGACGCCAGGGCGTTCGGCTCACCCCAGGACGTCACCTCGCGGGGAGGCGGCGGTCCGGAGGGGGCACGGCCCACCAGGAGCGGCGGTGCGCCGACGGGGTGGACCCGCCGACCGCACCATGCTCGGCGCCCCCGCGCCGCTATGCGTCGGCACCCTCCGTGAACAGTCGGGGGAGGAAGTCGATGAGCGACTTCTGCCAGACGTCCCAGCTGTGCGGACCCGGGACGATGGGCGCGAACTCGTGGTTCACCCCGCGGCTCTCCATGGCCGCGATCAGCTGCATCGTCGCGCCGAAGGTGAAGTCCTGCACGTCACCCGAGTAGACGCGCAGCAGCTGCGTGCCCTCGTTGATGGCCTCGACGTCCGCGTTGGCCGGCGGCGCACCGAACGCCGACATGGCGCCGATGTAGCCGAACTCGCCCGGGTGTGCCCAGAGCGTGCTGAGCGTGTGGCCCGAGCCCATCGAGAGGCCCGCCAGAGCGCGCTGGTCACCCTGGGAGCTGACGTTGAACTGTTCCTCGGCGGACGGCGCGATGCGCGTCGTGATCTCCGTGGGGAAGTCCACGCCGTTTCCGTTGGCCATGACGACCACCATCGGCACGATGTTGCCCCGCAGGTAGTGGTTGTCGAGGATGCGTTGGACGTATCCCACCTCGACCCAGTCGCTCCACGTCTGCCCGCCACCGTGCTGCAGGTAGAAGACCGGGTACTCCTCGGCACGGTCCGCGTCATAGTCCGGGGGCGTCCACACGTTCGCCGAGCGCTGCTCGCCGCCGCCTGCGGTGCTCGGGTAGGTCATGACGCTGACCTCGCCGCGTGCCTCGGCCGGCACCTCCGCGGTGTACTGACCGCGGATCGTGTCGCCCTCGGCGGTGAAGGTGCTCCACATCGGCTCCGAGAGCACCGTCGTGGGGTTGTCGGCGTCCTTGTGGTCGACGCCGTCGACCACGAACTTGTAGTAGTAGGAGCCGCCCTCGACGGCCAGCGAGAGCCGCCAGGAACCGTCGTCCTGCTTGACCATGTGGGTGCGCGGCCAGCTTCCGGCCGGGCCGAAGTTGCCCCAGACGGTGATGTTGTTCGCATCGGCAAGCTCCGGGCCGAGCTCGAAGGTGACGACGCTGTTCTCGTCGACCCACGGCGTCGGGGTCGTGCCCGGCGCCGGCAGCTCGTGCTGCACGAACGGCAGGTGTCCCTCGCTCGGTCCCTCGTCGTCGACCTCCTGGAAGATGCGTCCAGCGAAGTCGTGCAGGTTCTTCTGCCACGTGTCCCACGTGCCGCCCGTCACGGGGTCCGACCCGTCGGGCTGGAACTCCACGCCCGCGTTCGTCAGCGTGTCGGCCAGCGCGACCGTGTCGTTGTACGCGGGGTCGGTGACGTTACCCGCGTACAGGCGGATGACGTCGGTCGAGCCGTTGATCTGCTTGGCCTTGCCCCGCGAGAGCGCCTTGTCGTAGCCGCCCGAGAACGAGCCGACGCCTCCGAACTCTCGCGGCTTGGCGACCAAGGCGCTCAGGGCCAGCTCGCCACCGCGGCCGATTCCGGCGATCGCGCGGCCCGACCCCTCGTCGGAGACGTTGAACGCACGCTCGACGGCGGGCAGCAGCTCCTTCGTCACGCCGGCGGGGCTCGGTGCGTCGGCGTCTCCCATGACGACCACCATCGGCTCGGCGTCCCCGTCGAGCGTGAGGTTGTCCATGATCTGGCCGAGCCGGCCCAGCTCCACCCACTCGCGGTGGCTCTGCCCCTCGTCCTGCAGCAGGTACAGCACCGGGTACTGCTCTGCGCGTTCCGCGTCGTAGTCCGGTGGCGTCCAGACGAGCGCTTCCTTCTCGTGCTTCGGTCCCTTGCCGTACTCGACCGTCTCGAGGTCGCCGCCGCCGGCCACGTCGTCGAGCCACTCCGCACCCGGTCCGGGGACGAACATGGTGCTGTAGGTGGGCTTCGACGTCACTTCCTGGGGCGCGTCGGGGTTGCGGAAGCCGACCGCGTCCTGGTTCGTAGCGGGGCGCGCGGCGTACTGGTAGTAGTACAGACCGGGCTCGAGGGGTCCGAGCGTGGCGGTCAGGTTCGACCCGCTGGTCCCCATGTTGAGGTCGGTCCAGGCCTTGCCCGGGCCGAAGTTCCCCTGCACCGCGACGGGGCCGTCCCCGATGCCGGTCGCCTCGGTCACCGCTGCGCGGGGCACCGTGAAGCGGTAGACATCCGAGATCGGGTTGTTCGGCACCTCGCTCACCCAGGGGTCAGCGCTGACCGCTTGCGCGGCAGCGGACGGCGCGACGAGCAACGCCCCCGTCACCACCGCGGTCGCGGCCGCAGCCGCGAGCGTTTGTCGTCCTCGTCGGATCGTGTGGGCCGGCCTTGCCTGAGATTCCATCCCCGTTGGCTTGCCTCTTGCAGGGCTCGCCTGAGCGACGGGTGCCAGGCCTGCGAGGACGGCGAACGTGGCCGAGGCGACTGCTTCCTGGCCGAGGTGAGCGGCGGTGCGGAACCTTCGAGTCATCTGCGTGCTCCTTTGCACGAGTGCGATCCGGTCGGGCTGGACTTTAACGTTAAAGTTGAGGCGCGACAAGGCCTCCTCGTCACCAGGCGCGACGTCGGGTTCCAGAGACTGATGGACCTGGCACTCCTACGAGGAATAGTCGCTCTCGTCGTACTGGTCGAGGGACAGCAGCCGGCGGATCGCGTCCGCAGCGGCCTGATCGTCGTGCTCCAGCGCGGCCAGCACTGCGGTGACCATGTCCTCGGACGTCGCCGCGATGGTAGCCGCCTCCCACGACGGAACCGCCTGCTTACCCGCGTCGGCCAGGCTCAGGGCGTGCCGCTCGACCTTGGCCGGCCACCGCGCTCCGCGCAGCACCTTCATCTCCGCGCGCAGCGCTGCCAAGGTCGCTGTCGCGTGCTCCCGCTGGACATCGACGGGTTGCCCCGTGTTGATCGCCGTCTCCAGCTCCTCGAGCGCCTCGTTGTACGGGCGGACGATCTCCAGGTAGCGGACGGCGGCCTCCTCGGCACCGAGACGCGGCGGCTCCGACGGCGGCGCGGAGGCCGGACCGGACGTCTGAGGCGTCGGCGTGGCCGGTTCCGCCGTCTGAGCCGTCGGCGCGGCCGGTTCCGCCGCGCCGTCCGCGGTGCTTGCGCACCCGCTCGCGAGCAGCAGGACCAAGGAGGTGGTGATCAGGCGGCGCATCATGCTCCATCAAAAAAGGGGCAGGCAGGACACCGAAACCTAGCGCAAACCGGCGTCACCGTGGCCCGGGACCGGGCCCCGCCGGCTCACACCAGCTCGACACCGTCGGCCTGCGGCCCCCGGTCACTCTGACGCACCTTGAAGCGGACCCGGTCACCCTCCTCCAGGAACTCGGTGCCCCGCACGACCGAAACGTGGACGAACAGGTCCGCGCCCCCGGCGTCGGGGGTGATGAAGCCGAAACCGCGCTCCGTGTCGTAGCGCGCGACGGTGCCCTCACCTCCGCGCACAGGCCCGCCGGATGCCGCGGGACGGCCCGATCGGCCGCGGTCCGTGGCCGCGCGAGCAGTCCCGGAGCCGCGCACGAGCTGCACGTTGCGGGCATTCGGCCCCTTGTCGCCGTCGACGACGTCGTACGTCACGCGTGCACCCTCGGAGAGCTCGGTCAACCCGGAGCCGAGCGCACGGACGTGGACGAAGACGTCCTCGCCACCCGAGTCGGGAGCGACGAACCCGAAGCCCTTGGTGTCGTCGTACCAGGACACCGTGCCGTCGGCGCCGTCCGCGCCGGTGGATGCGGACTTCGCAGCCTCCGCCCCGAGCGGTAGCAGATGGTCCGCCTGCAGGCCCTTCTCCCCGTCGACGACGAGGAACGCCACCCGCTGCCCCTGCGAGATCACACCGCCCCCGACGATGGCCGAGCTGTGCACGAAGATCTCGCCGCGACCGTCGTCGGGCGTGACGAAGCCGTATCCCTTGGCCGGCTCGTACCAGGTGACGGTGCCGAGCACGCCAACGGGCGCGTCAGCGGCCCGGTCGCCCGTGACACGGACGCGGCGCGCCTGCGGGCCACGCTCACCCTCGCCCACCTCGAACTCGACGGCCTGCCCCTCGCGGAGTAGCTTCGGTCCGTCGTCGCCGACGACCTCGGACGCATGCACGAACAGGTCCTCGGCCTCGTTCCCGAGGTCGATGAAGCCGAACCCTCGGTCGGCGTCGAACCATCGGACAGTTCCCTCGGGCACCTAAGACTCCTCATCTCGCAGACATTGCTGTCTTCCAGTGTCCCTGACAGAACCACAGACGGGTGCGTCCAGCCGTTTCCGGCGTAGCACTCGGCTTGCATCCGCACTTTCCGTAGGGCGCGCCTGTGGCGCGTGAACCGGGGCGCGCCGCGGCTTCACGGAGCGGTTCCCCGGAGGAACTGGTCGACCGCGATCTCGATGAGCTCTTCCAGCCGTTCGGCGTCGATCAGCCCGTTGTTGACCAGCGTGGCGAGGCCGTTGATCGTCGCGTACAGGATGATGCCGATCTCCTCGATCGATCCGACCCGGAGGAGTCGCCGCTCCTGTCCTTCGCGGAGCAGGTCGACGAGCGGCTCGAACGCGACCTCGGCCGAGCGAGGCACACCTGTCCCTTCCGGCCGGTGCTTGGCCGCGTTCATCAGCTCCAGCAGGGCACGGTTCTCCATCGCGAAGTGAGCGAATGCCGATGTCGCCCGCTGGACGCGGGCGGCGAAGTCCGGGTCGCCGCTGGTGACGGCACGGCGGATTCGCTCGCCCAGGCGGACGTACCCGTTCTCCGCGAGCGCGTCGAGCAGGTCCTGGCGTTCGGGGAAGTGTCGTCGGGGCGCGCCATGGCTGACGCCCACCTCCCGGGCGAGATCGCGCAGCGACAGCTGCGCTGGGCCGTGGCTGCGCAGGCTGTGCTCGGCGGCTTCGAGGAGTGCGGCGCGAAGATCGCCGTGGTGGTAGCGGCGCTGCTCGGTCTGCTCGCTCATGGGATTCATCGTAGGTGGACATGTAGGCATTGACAACACAAGTAGGCGATGCCTACATTCGTGTCGTGACCTCATTCACCGCAACAGACATCCCGTCACAGGACGGCCGCACGATCGTCGTCACCGGAGCCAACGGTGGGATAGGTCGCGTCACCGCTTCCGTGCTCGCCGAGAAGGGGGCGCGTGTCGTCCTCGCGGTCCGCGACGTGGACAAAGGCCTGGCCGCGGCTGCGACGATGGCCGGCAGCCTCGAGGTGCGCCGTCTCGACCTGGCGGACCTGTCGTCGGTCCGCGAGTTCGCGGGGTCCTTCACGGAGCCCATCGACGTGCTGATCAACAACGCCGGCATCTCGATCCCACCGCTGACGCGGACCGTGGACGGGTTCGAGTCCCAGCTCGGGACGAACCACCTCGGCCACTTCGCGCTGACGAACCTGCTGCTTCCGCAGGTGAGCGGCCGGATCGTCACGGTCGGGTCGCTCGTGCACCTCGTCGGCCGGATCGACTTCGCCGACCTCAACTGGACCGACCGGAAGTACCGCCCCTACGGCGCGTACGGACAGTCGAAGCTCGCCAACCACCTTTCGGCCCACGAGCTGCAGCGCCGACTGACAGCTGCCGGCTCGTCGGTCATCTCGGTGGTGGCGCACCCGGGCATCGCGACGACGAACCTCATGGACGTCGAGGGCCGCGGCCTCCGGCATCGGATCGAGAAGTTCTTCGTCCAGTCGGTCGCCCACGCGGCCGAGGCGGGTGCGCTTCCGAGCCTCTACGCAGCGACCGCCGACGTCGCCGGCGACAGCTACATCGGCCCGAGCCGGATGATGGGTATGCGCGGTGCTCCTGCACCGGCCAAGCGTGCGGCGAAGACGAAGAACGCCGGGGACGCGGGGCGCTTGTGGGAGGAGTCCGAGAGGCTCACCGGCACTACTTTCCCGCTTGGGCGCATCCCATACCGACCAGTGATCGCAACGGAAGGAACATCCTCATGACCCTCGACACCGACCGCGCCGACATCATCGAGCTCTTCGGCCGATACGCCGACATCGCGGACACGAAGAACTTCGACGACCTCCCGCCCCTTGTCCACGCCGACCCCTTCACCATGGACTTCGAGTCCGTGACCGGGATGGCACCGCTGCAGACGTCGCTCGACGAGTACGTCGCGGCGCTGAGCGGCGCCTTCACGCCGTTCGTCGCCACCCACCACAGCATCTCCGGCCACGTCGTCACCGTCGACGGCGACCGCGCCACCGCCCACGCCCACGTCCGCGCCGAGCACTGGGTGCCGGACGACGTCGCAGCAGGTGGCCCGAACCGGTGGCTGGTCGTCGGCTTCTACGACAACGAGGCAGTGCGCACCGAGCACGGCTGGCGGTTCAGCAAGGTCAAGCTCACCGCCGCCTACCAGGAGAACACGCACCTCCTCGCCGGAGCGGCCTCCGACGAGTTGGCGGAGCAGCGCTGACGCGAACCATGCCCCCTGTCCACCCTGTCCACCCTGTCCACCCTGTCCACCCTGTCCACCCTGTCCACCCTGTCCACCCTGGCGGACATCGCGGGCACCGGGGTTCAGGCGGTCAGGTCGCATCTTTTGCGCTCTGTTTGTTATAAGTTCGATGGACTCGTATCGTTCCGAGTGCTTCGGCCCGTCGGCTCACACCCAGAGCGCGCAGGTGGTCGGGGTTGGAGCGGGCCGAGGCGACGACGCCTTCGAGCCGGCTCCTTCACAGAACCGGCCGTAGTCTGGCCTCGTGCAGAGGAGCACACGTGGAGAACACATCGAAGTTGAGTCGGCGCACGCTCTTGACGGCGGGTGCTGCCGCAGCAGGGGTGCTCGCGTCTGCGGGCCCCGCCTCCGCCGGCACCCTCGAGGGAGCCGTAGCCTCCCGGCGCCGAGGAAACGGATTCGGCATCCCCGAGGAGTCCATCGGGATGCAGATCTTCACCATGCGGAGTCTCGTCAGCTCTACCCTCGGGCTCGAGGGAGCGCTCGAGATCGCCGCGGACGCGGGCGTGAAGCAGGCCGAGCTGGCCGGCAGCTTCTACGACCGGTCGCCCGCTGAGCTGCAGCAGATCTTCCGATCCTTCGACATCAAGATCGCGAGCAACCACTTCGGCCCGCGCGGAGGGAGCGAGGTGCTGCCGTGGGCAACGCCGGAGGGCCGGTCCGAGATCTACCGCGATGCCGAAGCTCTGGGGTTCCCGCTGGTCGGGACCGGCAGCCTGGGCGGAATCATCGCCCCGGACAACCACACCCGAGATGAGTACCTGCGAGCAGCAGAACTCTTCAACCAGTGGGGCAGGGACGCGAAGCGCAACGGCATGGCCGGGTTCTTCTTCCACAACCACGACAGCGAGTTCGCGCTGGACGGTCAGGGAACGCCGCTCTTCGACATCTTCATCGAGAACACCGACCCCGAGTACGTGTTCTTCGAGCTGGACCTCGGCTGGGTCGCGGTGTCGGGCCAGGACCCGAAGAAGTACGTCCAGAGGTACCAGAGCCGCATCCCGTACTTCCACGTCAAGGACGTCAAGTGGGACCCGGCCGGCAACCGCAGCGCTGCCGCAGGCACCGTCAACGCCGGCCGGAGCTTCCGGTTCACGGATGTCGGCAAGGGCGACATCGACTGGGCGGACGTCCTGTCTCCGATCAGGAACTGGGGCAAGCACCGGTTCTTCCTGGAGCACGACGACGCTGGTGACCTTGCCCTCAACCCCGCGGGTTCGGCGAACACCATCTGGCGTGGCTGCTCGCACCTCCAAGAACTTCCGCGTCGTCGGCGCTGACGCGCGCGAGGTGCCTGAACCCACCTGACACCGCGACACCCTTCCTGGACCCCGCGAGGCGTGGTCCCGGGAGGGTGTCGCGTTGTCGGTGCTGCCCGCCCGCAGTCCGCCGTCCAGCGTGCGGCTGGAGGCTATCGGGCGCGGTCGAACAGCTTCAGCACGCTCTCGGTCACGACACCCAGAACGGTGTGGGCGACCAGCCCTCGAACGTGCGCCTGCCACGGCGGCGCTGGGCTGCTCTGCCGGTACCTGCATTCCGGTCACCTCACCGGCCTGCGCGACCATCGCGTGTGCTACGTCACGGCCACCCGGTCGCACGGTGCTCCTGCGCAAGCGCCGAGGGGTCTTCCCGGTCGTACATGAACCAACCGAGACGGTCCATCACCCAGATCCCGGCGGCTCCAGCGACTGCGCCCAACACCATGTCGGCCGCAACCGGTCGCGGTGGACGCGAGGTGCGGACACGTGTTGCGTCCTGGGGCTGCCTGCACCGGGGTACAGCAGACTGCAGATCTCCCGCCGACGGTCGTGGGTGAGCGCAGCCGGACGTGGCACCATGATAGGTTTCATGACGACGCGTCGTCATGATGGGAGTGCGTTGTGAGTGCAGCGACAAGTGAAGTGGTCTCGACCCGGCCCGCGCGGCTGAGTGGAGTGCGGAACGTCGGTATCCGGGGTGTGCGGGCTGCGGCATGGACCGTGATCGGCGCGGCGTGTGCCCAGATCGTGACCGCAGGCTTCAGCCTGTTCGCCTTGGAACGGCTGCCGCTCGGAGAAGCCTCCAGCCTGGATCCCCACCGGCTGCTGGGGTACGTCTCCGAGACCATCGGTGTGATCCTCGTGCTCCTGCTCATCGTCGGACGCCCGACGCGGCGTGCTGTGGGCGCCGGGCCGGACCCGGACGTCGGGTCGAGCCGATGAGCCTGGCCGCCGGAATCGGACCGACAGTCGGCGGGGACGGGGAGCGCGGTGTGTTCGGCGCGGTCCAGGAGCAGATAGCACTGCTGGTAGGGGAGGAACTGCGCCGGCTGGACCGCCGCACGAGCCTCACGCCGACCGAGCGCGCGGAGGTAGCTGTCGTGCTGCACCGGCTCATCATCCGGTTGGCCCTGCCGACACTCGTCGCACGGAAGCGCGATCCGCGTGTGACAGCCGATCTGCTCGGTCTGTCCCCTAGCGCCGGAGAGGGCGCCGCATGAGCCCGAAGCTGACTGGGGGAGCCACTCTCGCGGAGCACAAGGCCGCCACGCGCGAGGCGATGATCGACGCGTTCGCCGTCCTGCTACGTGAGGTGGGCTGGCAGGACCTGAAGCTGCAGGAGGTAGCCCGCTCCGTGGGGGTGGCCCGCACGGCGGTGTACAACTACTTTCCCGACCGGACCGCCTTGCTGCTGGCCTGGTCCGAGCGGGAGATGGCGCGCTTCATGGAGCTCGCCGAGCGAGAGCTCTCCGACCGCAGCGATCCTGTCGACCGCCTGCAAATCCTGGCCAAGCTGGTGCTGACGGAGTTCTCCTTGCAGCGTGGCGCGGGCGCCTCGGTGGCGGCGACGCTGCCACCCGGGGACCGTGCGGCGTTCTTCGAGCACGTAGCTCCGCTCGCCGCGCTCGTCGAGGACCTGCTGGTGCACGGCATGGACGAGGGCGTGTTCGCCCGGGCCGACCCGGCCGTGACCGGGCAGTTCATCATGGCGTGCCTGGAGACCCGGCGCACCGCTCTGCTGGCCGGCGAGAAGGTTCACACGGCCGTCGAGCAGGCGGTGCCGTTCGTGATGCGCGCGCTCGGCGCACCCGAGGACCGCTGGGCGGCTGGCACGTGAGCTCCGCCGTGCAGTCCTTCTGTCCGATCCATGAAGCAGTCCCTGAAGGAGTCACCGGATGAAGTTCCTGGCTGTTGCGCTGCTGGTCGCCCTGGCGATCTTTCTGGTGCGCTACGTCGCTCGCGTCGGCCCCCGTCGGCTCGCGCAGCGCACCACCGACGTCGTGCCGGTCCCACCCCCGGTCCCCGGGTCCGGCCTGGCCGCCGACGGTGTCGCGGGCGAGGCCGGGCCGGCACTGCTCGGCCCCTTCGAAGCCGTCTACGTCTCCAGCACCCTGCACGGCGACTGGCTCGCCCGCGTCAGCGCGCACGGCCTGGGGGACCGGTCCAGTGCTCGGGTGTCCGTCCATGACAGCGGCGTCCTGGTCGAGCGCCAAGGTGCCAAGGACCTGTGGCTTCCCGTGGACGCGATCCGCGGCGCCGGTCTGGCGCCGGGCATGGCGGGCAAGTACGTAGGCGCCGACGGTCTCGCCGTCATCACCTGGGCCGTCCCCGAAGCGGGTGGCGTACCGGAGGCCGTGGTCGACACCGGCCTGCGCACCCGTCGCGCGCGGGACCGCGGCGACCTCGTGGACGTCGTCCAGAAGCTGTACACCGCCCGGCGGTCCCGGTAACGAAGCACCCCCGGGTCTCCTCGCCTTGGCGACCCGGGGGAGGGCAGGAAGAGTTGACTCGCCCGGCGGCGGAGTGCAATCGTTTACGCAAAGCACGCCCCGAACCGCCTGCAAAGGAGCATCATGCCTACCCCGATCATCCTCGACTGCGACCCTGGCCACGACGACGTCTTCGCCCTCTGGCTCGCCGCAGGAAACCCGTCGATCGACCTGCGCGGCGTCACTACCGTGAGCGGTAACGGGCACCTGGAGCACACGACGCGCAACGCGCGGGTGGCTCTGACCGTCGCCGGAGTCGACGGCGTTCCCGTCGCGGCCGGGGCGGACGCTCCCTTGAAGCGGGCGCTGACGCCGGCCACCTGGATCCACGGCGAGAACGCCCTCGGCGGCCCGGAGCTGCCGGAGCCGACGGTCCCGCTCGACCCGCGCGGCGCCGTCGAGCTCATGGCGGACATCCTCGAGGCGTCAGCTGAGGCGGTGACCCTCATCCCCACCGGGCCGCTGACGAACGTGGCCCTGCTCCTCGACCAGAAGCCCGAGCTCCGCGAGAAGATCAAGGAGATCATCTGGATGGGTGGATCGACCGGGCGCGGCAACGTGGGCGCCTACCCGGAGTTCAACGCCTGGGTCGATCCTGAGGCCGCGGACATCGTCCTCCGGTCCGGTCTGCCGATCACTATGGTCGGGCTGAACATCTCCCACCAGGCACTCATCACCGAGTCGGTCATCCAGCGGATCGCGGGGATCGGCAACCGGACGAGCGAGTTCGGCGTCGAGCTGCTCAGGTTCTTCTGCGGCACCTACGACGCCGTCGAGGGGATGCCGGAAGGGCCGTTGCACGACCCGATCACCGTGGCGATCGCGATCGACCGAGCGGTGGCGTCCGTCCAGCGCTGCCACGTCGACGTGGAGACGTCGGGCGAGTTCACCTCGGGGGCGACCTGCGTGGACCTGCACGACATGCTCGGCAAGGAGCCGAACGTGGACGTCGCGATCACGCTCGACGTCGACCGCTTCTGGCACCTGGTGTCGGACGCCGTCGCTCAGCTCGCCTGAGCGTCGTCCCCTGCGGGGGCCGGTGTGTCGGGCGGCGCCAGAGGGCGTGCCGTGGACATCGACTCCCGCAGAGCCGGCGCGAGCCGGCTGTAGATGGCCGGCGCGTCGCGCTGCTTGGTGCGGCGCAGGAGCGCGCGCACCGCCTCGGCGGCGATCTGGTCGAACGGCTGCACCACGGTGGTCAACGCCGGGTCGCAGATGTCCGCGAGCATCGTGCCGTCGAAGCCCGTCACCATGACGTCCCGCGGTACCACGACGCCGTGGCGCTTGAGCCCGGTGATCAACCCGGTGGCGATCAGGTCGTCCCCGGCGACGATCGCGTCCGGCAGAGGGCGGCTGCGAGCGATCGTGCCAGCGGCGGACAGCCCGAACTCGAGGGTGAACCGGTCGAGGATCGGCTCGAGCACGGGCAGCCCTCGTCGCGCGATCTCCCGGTCGAACGCCGCCCGCCGCTCTCGCCCCGCGGACGTGGTGTCGTCGGAGGCGACCAGGACGATCTCGGTGGCCCCCCGTTCGCCGAGGTGGTTGACCAGCAGTGCGATCCCTCGCTCGTTGTCGACGCCCACGAAGTCGGTCGGCGCTTCCTCGACGCGGCGGTCGAGCTGGACCAGGGGGACGTCGTCAGCAGCCTCGGCCACGGCGTCGAGCGAGGCGGACGCGTCGGACGGGACGATGACGATCCCCTCGACGCGCCGCTGGACGAGCATGCGCAGGCGTTCGCGTTCTCGGGCGACGTCACCGTGGGAGTCCGCGATGATCAGCTCGAGGGAGTGCTCGCGCAGCTGCTCTTCCAGGCTGTGGACGAGCTGGCCGTAGAAGGGGTTGCTGATCACGGGCACGATCACGCCGACGGCGCCGTCGGTTCCCTCTCGCAGGGCGCGGCCAAAGACGTTGACGCGGTAGCCCAGCCGCTCGGCGACCCGCGAGACGTGCGCGGTGGTCGCCTTCGACACGCGGTTCTTGCCCGTCAACGCCCGTGACGCTGTCGCGATAGAGACGCCAGCGGCGTCGGCGACGTCCCGGAGGGTGACGGTGTCTCGCGCCATGTTCTTCCCCCACATGGTCGACGTCGGCAGAAGGCCCCTTGCTGGGTGCCGAGCACGAGTGTAACGTCTGCGTAATTGATTACGCAGATTGCTTGTCCGAACCGGCTGAACACAACGAAGTGGAAACCATGGAAACCCGCCCCACCCCCACCACGCCGCCCGTCGAGGCCGCTGCCGACGGAGGTCGTCGGACCGTCGTCACGTTGATGATCGCGCTGCTGTCGGCGTGTCTCGCGTTCCAGCTCAACGCGAGCATGCTGAGCCCGGCGCTCGTGACGATGGAGCGTGAGCTCCACGCGACCGGCGCACAGATCGCCGCGACCCAGACGGCGTTCTTCACGGCCGCGGCCCTGTTCACGCTCTTCCTCCCTCGGCTGGGGGACCTGGTGGGCCGGCGACGAGTTCTCGTCGGCATGCTCCTGGCGATGGCGGTCGGGTGCGTGATCGCCGCCCTCGCGACGAACGTCACGGTCCTCTTCCTCGGGAGGCTGCTCCAAGGCGCGTCCGGCCCCGTGGTCCCGCTGTGCCTGGTCATGCTGCGCGTGGTCGTCTCCGAACCCCGGACCTACGGCACGCTCATGGGAGTCGTCACGGCCGTGAACGGCGGCATCGCCGGTGTCGACGCCCTGCTCGGCGGCTACCTCGCGACGAATCACGGCTTCGCGTCGATCTTCTGGACGATGGCCGCCGTCGCGATCGTGTCGGCTCTCGTGGTGCGCTTCCTCGCACCGGAGTCGACCGCGTCCGACCGCCCGCGGATGGACTGGGCCGGTTCCCTGCTCCTGGTGGTGTCGGTCGGTGCGATGCTGGTCGCGGTCAACGAGCTCGGGAAGCTGGGCGCCGCGAACACCGTGCTCGTGGCGATCCTCGTCGTGGTCTCCGTCGCTTCCTTCGCGTGGTTCTGGCGTACCGAGTCGAAGGGCCGGCACCCGCTGGTCTCGATCCCTCAGCTGAAGGAGCGGGCCACCTGGGCGCTGGTCAGCACGTCGTTGCTCACGCTCTGCGGAATCTTCGCCATCATGAACGGGATCGTCCCTGCGCTCGCGCAGGACAGCGCACTGGGGCTGAGGATGAGCGCGGAGGAGGTCTCCTGGTGGGTCCTCATGCCGTACGCCCTCGCCGGACTCCTGATGGGCCCGATCAGTGGTCGGCTGGCCGCGACCCTGGGATACCGCACCATGCTGCAGATCGGGGTCGGCGGCACCATCGTCGGCCTCGTCCTGCTCGCCCTCAACGTGGGCTCCGAGTCGCGGGTGGTCCTCCTCGGCCTCTCGGTCGCCGTCGGCGTCACCTATGCGGGAATCGCGAACATCATGCTGAACGGGCTCGGGGTGACGTTGTCCCCCAAGGCGCGGCCGGGCTCGCTCCCGGGCCTCAACACCGGCGGGATCAACCTTGGTGCCGGGGTCAGCTTCGTGGTCATCTACGCCGTGCAGACGGCGTTCGCCTCGACGCCCGGCGGGCCGTCGGCAGGGTATGTCGCAAGCCTTCTCACCGGCGCGCTCATCCTCGTCGGTGCTCTGTTGATGTCTTTGCGCATACCCCGTCCCGTGGAAGCTGAGGTCCAGCGATGACGTCGCAGCCAGGTACGAGCATGATCGTCGTCGTCGGGTCCATGAATGCCGACCTCAGCGTCCGAGCCAGCCGGCTGCCGCTCCCGGGGGAGACAGTCATCGGCTCAGATATCGACGTCCGCCCTGGAGGCAAGTCCTCGAACCAGGCCGCAGCCGCCGCGAGGCTCGGCGCCACCGTGGCGATGGTCGGAGCCGTGGGCGACGACCAGTACGCGAAGATCCTGCTCGACTCCGCTGCTGCGGCCGGTGTCGGCATCTCGGACGTCGTCACGCTCCCCGGCGCCGCGACGGGCACGGCGATGATCGTCGTCGATGCCGCGGCCGAGAACACGATCGTCGTGTCGCCGGGCGCGAACGACCAGCTGCGTCCGGAAGACCTTCCCGAGCGCCTTGTCTCGGACGCCTCGGTACTCTGTCTGGCGCTCGAGACCCCGATCGAGACCGTGCTCCGCGCCGCGGAGATCGCCGAGGAGGCGGGAACCACCGTCGTCCTGAACCTCTCTCCGTACCGCGAGGTCCCGCCGGAGCTTCTGCGTGCGACGACCGTGCTGGTCGTCAACGAGCATGAGCTGGCGTGCCTGTCCGGAGCCTCGGAGGACGTGGTGGACGGAGAAGTCGCGCAGCGAGTCCTTGCGGCCATCGGGATCACGAACGCCGTCGTCACGCTCGGGGCTGACGGCGCTCTCGTGGTGACGCCCGGCGGCGTCACGCACCTCGCGGCCCCCCGGGTCGAGGCCGTCGACACCACGGGTAGTGGTGACGCTTTCACGGGGGCTCTGGCCACGGGGCTGGCCGAGGGAAGGTCGCTCACCGACGCCGCACGGCTCGGGAACGCCACGGGCGCCTACGCGGCGACCCGCGCGGGGGCGCAGACCTCTTACCCCAGCCGACGCGAGGCGGAGGAGCTGCTCAGGTCGGCGATGCAAGCGTCACGGCCCGCGTAGCGGGCGCCGATAGCGCCGGCCAGGTAGGTGAGGCTCACTGCTGAGCGGGAGATGCCAGCTCCGGCTTCCGCGCTTGGTTGCGGTACTTCGCGGGTGATGAGCCGACCACGCGGCGGAACGCGGTGCTGAACGCGCTCTCGGACTGGTAGCCCGTGGCTCGTGCGAGCTCGGAGATCGAGAGCGTGTCGCGGTCGAGGGCGTCGCGGGCGAGGTTCATGCGCCATTGGATCAGGTACTCCAGGGGCGGGACCCCGACCTGGTTCTTGAAGGACTGGGCGAACGCGGAACGCGACATGTGGCTGATCTCGGCGAGCTCCTTGAGGCTCCAGGAGTGGGCCACGTCCGCGTGCACGGCCCGCAGGGCGGTACCGATGCCGTCTTCGTTCAGGGCGCCGAGCCAGCCGGTGGGCCGGTCTGTCTGGCCGGCGTGAGCGCGCAGCATGTGCACGAGCAGGACCTGCGCGAGGTGGTTCTGCACCAGCGGGCCGCCGGCGGCGGCGACCCCGACCTCGGTCGCCAGGAGTGCGATCAGCTGCCCGAGTTCCATGCCACGAGGGTCAGCCGCGCGGACGATCACGAGCGGCGGCAGAAGATCGGTCAAGAGGGCCGCGTTGCTGTCGTCGAACGCGACGTGCCCGACGCAGAGGTAGAGGTCATCCCCGGACTCCTGGCCGATCCGCACGAACCCGTCGTCGGCTTCCGCCAACACCGGCTCCGCAGGTCGCGGGCTTGCGTCGAGTGTGCCGGCCAGCACGTAGGGCGGCGGGTTGCCCAGCATGAAGGTGTCACCTTCCTGCAGGAGCACCGGCTCGTGCCCTTCGAGGATCAACCAGCACGTGCCGCGCACGAGGCCGCCGATCCGCACGTGCAAGAACGTGTCGAAGCGCAACGCCCACTCGCCCACGGCCCGGAGGTTGGGCCCGACCACTGTGCGGGGCTTGAGCAGGCCGATCGCGTCAGCCACTGGATCCCGAAAGCCGAGCACCGACACCTCCTGGACGATATGTAAAGAACGGTGGACTCTGGATTATGGATCCTGCTCCGCTGCTCCCGCAGTATCGATGTTGTAAGGATCGGCGCCGAGAGAGCAACGGAGAGAGACACATGGGACAGCTTGAGGGCAAGACAGCGGTCGTGACCGGCGGTAGCACCGGGATCGGTCTGGCCACCGCCGTACGGCTGGCGGACGAGGGCGCGTACGTGTTCGTCACGGGGCGGCATGGAGGCGTTCGGCGCCTATTCCGCGTCGAAGGCGGCGGTCCGGTCGTTCGCACGGACGTGGTCCAACGAGCTCAAGGGCCGGGGCATCCGCGTCAACGTGGTCTCGCCGGCGTGGATCGAGACCCCCGGAGGCACCGCCTCCTTCGGCGACGAGGAGACCGCCCGAGCCATGAAGGACCACGTCGCCGCGACGGTACCCAAGGGTCGTATGGGGCAGCCTGAGGAGGCTGCCGCGGCGGTGGCGTTCCTGGCCTCGGAACAGAGCAGCTATGTCGTCGGCTCGAACCTCTACGTCGACGGCGGCGCGAACCAGATCTGAGAAGGCTGGTCGAGCGGATGCTCCGTGGGCTCCTGCGCTACACGCCGACGACGAACGTCAGCGCGGCCCACATCGATACTGTCGAAGCCGTCGTCCAGAGGGCGATCGCCACGCCCTGCCACAGCAGCACCCAGCCCCGCGGCGTTCCGCCGGCGACGAGTAGCGCGGACGTGAACTGGGTCGGAATCGCCAGCGGGCCGAGGATGCTCGCTCCAGGCACGCCGAACCGCACGAGCCACCTCTTGAACTTCCGCTGTCCCTTCGACTCGGGCTTGGCCGGGCCACGCGAACCCTTCCGATCCAGCACCGCGGTACGTGCCCGGGAGCTGAGGAACACCACGAACAGCACGCAGACGAAGTTGCCCGATGCGGCAGCTATGGCAGCGATGACTGGATTGAGCCCGCCGGCGACGCCGATCAGTGCCGCAACCTCCCCCTCGATGAACGGGACCGCGGCGGCGAGCATGATGACCAACGGTTGGAAGATCTCGGGCACCTGAGCCACAAGCTCGTGAAAACTCCGGACAAGGTCCTCGATGGCGGTCATTGAAGCGTCCCTCTCTACGGTCGGCTCGGTTCGCCGACATCACCCGTAGTAGAGGCTGTGTTCCTGGAACATGGTCAACCCTGGCTCACTTCGAGCGGCACCCGGTCGTGGCGAACGAGCATTCGTCCATTCGCTGCGCGATGCGCTTCCGCTCCTGTGCCCCGTCGCTGACTGCGACAGATCAGTTCGCCCCCTGGCGAACGTCCATCCCCTGTTCGGCAAAAGCCTTGAAGTCCTGCATGTGCTGCCGCGACTGCTTGCGGAACGAGCCAGGCTGGAGCAGCGCCACCAGCCGCATCAGTGGTCCGTCGAACCGGAACTCGCTCTCGCTCTCCCACAGCGTCTTGTTCGGACCGGCTTCGATGATCCGGTCGCGCTGAGCCTGCCACATGCCTTCGCCCACGATCTCGCGGTCGTAGTGCACGACGACCGAGCTCGGGATGGCGCGCAGCTCTGCAGGGTCCACGCGTGTGATGGTCTCGGTGGCCTCCATCCTCTGCTTCCCCATCTGAAACACGACTCGCGAGGTGGTCCCGAGCCGGCCGTGCACCCCGTTCACCGGCTCGTGCAACACCAGGCCCCGCAGCCACTTCGGCATCTGCGCCGGGTCGGCGATCAGCTGGGCCACCTTCTCGCGGGGCAGGCCGATCTCGATCGAGATGGTGTACTTCATCGCTCGTTGCCTCCGGGGGCGTAGAACGCGGTGGTGGCCTCGACCGCGGCCGCCACGTGATCCGGATCGCCGCCGCCGGCCAGGTGAGCTTCACCCCATGCCACGGCGCTACGCCTGGCAAACTCGCGGCCCGCGGGCGAGGTCGGGAACTCCTCGTGATCGGGGGCCTCGCCGTCGGCCAGGAACCGGGCCAGGGTGAGGAGACGCAGGTCCCAGCCCACACCACCGGCACCGGGGCCGTAGGTCGGGAACATAGGCTCCCCGACTGCCGCTGCATGGACGAGTTCGAGCTCGGTGCCCCCGGTGGGGCCCGGGGACAGGAGCACCTCGACCTCGCTCGTCCCCGGCCACTCGTTGCCCTCCGGCCCGAAGAGCCAGGACACCCGCAGCCGCCGCGGCGGGTCGCACCGGAGGATCTCGCCGTGCTCACCGCCGTCCAGCTCGAACGACCCGCCGGGCCGCAGGTTCCCGGTGACCGGCTTCAACCAGCGGCCCAGCCGCTCAGGGTCGGTGATGGCGTGCCACACGTCTTCGACCGGTGCGTCGTAGCGACGCCGCAACTCCATCGTGTACGCGTCGCCGGCGGGCAGGGTGGCTGTACCCATGGTCCGGCGCGCAGCGGCCAGCTCGTCCAGTACGTCCTTCATGTCATGCTCCTTTCGCCGGCGAATCGGCCTCGCCAACACTTGGGGCCCTGGATGCACGTCTTCCACGGGCCAGCTCCGTGTCCAGGGCATCGAGCCGCTGTTCCCAGAACCCGCGAAACCGGTCCAACCACTCGTCGACCTCGCTCAGCGATGTGGGGTCGATGGCGTAGAACCGGCGGGCTCCCTCGGCTCGGACCGACGCGAACCCGTTCTCACGCAGAACGCGCAGATGCTGCGAGACAGCCGGCTGGGACAGGGCGAACTCGGCCCGGATCACGTCCGTGATCGCGCCAGAGGTCTGCTCACCGTCGGCGAGCAGCTCCAGAATGCGCCGGCGCACCGGGTCGCCGAGGATGTCGAACGCGTGCACAGAACGATCGTAACAGGCGCGGCTTATATAAGTAAGCGCTGGTACTTCTGGTCGGCGACTGCGCGTGCCATCGAGCCGCCCGGAGGTCAGCGGGTACCCATTCACCGTTTGACCATGTGGCAGGAACAGAGGATGGACTTCTTCGTAACCGCCGGCCTCGTACCGACCGGTCACCGCAACTACGCGGGTAGTGGCGAAGAGGAGAACGAACGTGTCTGATAAGCCTCGGCCTCATCGCCATCGCGGTGGTCGTGTGGATCCGGACCCGGCGCACGGGGCCCGCGAAGACACCGGCTGCCGGAGCGGGGGTTCGTACTTGCGCTCCGTGAGCGCGGAGAGGATGGGATATGCCGTGGAGTACGCGCGAGCTAGCAGAGCTAGCGGGCACAACGGTGAACACGGTTCGTCATTATCACCGAGTCGGCCTGCTCGACGAACCTGAGCGTCGCTACAACGGATACAAGCTGTACGGGGTCGGGCACCTCGTGAGTCTCCTTCGGATTCGACGCCTCGCCGACCTGGGCGTGCCGCTCTCAAGGATTGGCGATGTCAACGCAGGAGCCGATCACACACCGGATGCTCTCCGTGACCTCGACGCCGAGCTCCAGGCGAGCATCGAACGCTTGACGAAGGCTCGGGGAGAGATCGCCGCGATCCTCCGTGAACAGTCTCCCGCGCACACGCCTGCCGGGTTCGCGTCCGTGGCATCGCGGCTGTCCGAAGCGGACAGCTCGATGATCCACATCTACACGCAGCTGTACGACGAGGAAGCGCTCGCCGATGTTCAGAAGATGGCTGAGGCCGACTCCGGCGATCTCAGCGCTGACATCGACCAGCTTCCAGCCGATGCGGACGAGAAGACACGGCGGGCGCTTGTTGAGAGGCTCGCGAGGACCCTTAGACAGAACTTCATCGACTATCCGTGGTTGACCGATCCTGCCGCGCACCTCTCCAAGAGCGGACTCGTCACGGCGGAGACGTTCGTGGAGGCGGTGGCGGAGCTGTACAACCCAGCTCAGCTGGATGTCCTCGTCCGCGCCAACGCGCTCGCACGTGAGCAGCTGCCCGGTGGACAGGCAGACCCGAACAATGCCGACGGTCTGACACAGACGAAGCACCAAGAAGGGATCGAGCAATGACTGAGCAACGACCCGCGCGTGCGGCTGCCTCGAACGACTCGAACGACTCTGCCGCGCTCCGGACCCCGACTCTGGCCGAGGACCTTCTCTTGCTTCTCTTCCAGCCGAGTTCTGGTCGCCAGGGGGGTGCGGGAAACATCGCCGGCGAGGCCACGCTCTACTGGGTTCTCGCTGGCGCAGTGCTCGCAGACCTTGGGCTCGGCGGCCACGTTCGAACCGGCGCCACGCGGATCGGCACGATGACCGTGGGGGCCGTCGCCGACAACCCCCCATCCGACCAGCTGCTTCGTTCGAGCTGGGAGTATGTCGCCCGCAAGTCGCGAAGCGTGCAGACGGTCCTCGCTGCGACGGGACCCGCCTTGCGCGAACCGTTGCTGGACCGACTCGTCGAACGCGGAGACCTTCGCCGCCGCACACAGAAGGCGCTCGGCCTGTTTCAGACCTCAGTGCTCCAGGAGGGGGACACCGGGCGCCGTGACGTCCTGCTAGCTGAGGTCCGCGCGGTGCTCGTCGACGGCGTGGAACCCACGGAACGCACCGCGGCGCTCGCAGCGCTCCTTTATGGCAGTGGAACACTGCCTCAGTTCGACCGCGATATCCCATGGACCTCTCCCGTCATCGCCCGCGCCGAAGAACTCAAGGACGGCAGCTGGGGAGCGGACGCTGCGGCAAAGGCCGTGGCGCGCACCGTCACCGCGACCATCGTGAACAACGTCATCATCGCCGCGGCTGTCCTACCTCGCGGATAGCGCGGCGAGGTCTACGTCTCGCGTCGACCTGGCGCACCTCGGCACTCGGGTGGGTGCGCAAGGAGCGAACCGCCCGCGTGGTCGGGAAAGCATGAGGCGCCGGGCGATCCCCGGTCGGACCGCCGTACACACACGCGTCTGCCGTGAGCGAATGTCCTGGTGTGGGGCATGTCCGCTCGGCACGCTGTGTCCATGATGATCGCCGACCACGCTGACAGCCTCCGTCAAGCCGAGAGGCGCCTGCAGGCCGCCCAGCTCGCGTCCGACGTCGACGCCCTGGATGGCCTGATCGAGGACATGGCTCTGTTCACCGGGCCGGACGGGAGCGTCCTGTCCAAGCGGGACGACCTGCATGCGCACGCATCTGGCTATCAGGTGATGAGTCGCGTCGAGGAAGAGGACCTCAGAGTGCTGGTGGCTGCCCGCACCGGGGTCACCTGGTTCCTCGGCACTCTCGAGGGCACCTTCGGCGGTGAGCGTCTGGCAGCCCGGATGCGCTACACCCGGACCTGGACACACGACGACCGAGCAGGGTGGAAGATCGTCGCAGCGCATGCCACGATCGTCGCCGACGGCGACGCCCCGGCCGAGGAGTAGTCCACCACCCGGTCGGGCCTCGCAGGGATGGCGGCCAAGGCCTATCAGGGGCGGTCAAGCAGACCGCTCAGGCCGTGCAGCTCGTCACCAAGCACCTCGGTACCGAAATCTCCGAGCGGGTCGCGATCCTGACTCAGCCGGTTGTCGGCTGATGCACGGCTCGGGCGATGGTGCGGATGCCGTGCCTGATCTGGTCCTGGCTGACGTTTCCGAATCCGAGCACGAGGGCGGGCGGTAGCGTATCCGGCTCGGCTGTCGTGTTCCCGGCCACGACCCGATAGTGACCGAGTCCGTTGACCCGGACGCCCATGGTCGCCGCGGTGGACACGACGGCGCCCTCGGATGTGCCGGCAGGAAGCCGAAGCAGGGCGTGGCAGCCCGCGGCCAGGCCGCGTAGCTGACCCGGCCCGAACGCGAGCTCGGCCTCGGCTGCCAGAGCGTCCCGGCGCGCCCGGTAGGTTCCGCGCACGCGGCGCAGGTGCCGGTCGAATCGGCCTGTCTCCATGAGAAGCGCCAGCGCCTCCTGGTCCAGCCCGGGGGCTCCGCGACTGCTGAGCCGCTTCTCCTTGACGATCCCCGACACGAACCGCCGCGGCGCAAGCACCCAGCCCAGCCGGATGGCGGGTACGAGTGTCTTGCTGACCGATCCCAGAGCGATCACCCGACCCGGGTTCAGGCCTTGGAGAGAGCCGACCGGTTGACGGTCGTAGCGGAACTCGGCGTCGTAGTCGTCCTCGAGGACCACTCCGTCGACGTCGTCCGCCCAGGCGCTCAGATCGCGCCGCCGTGCAGGCGCGAGTGCAACACCGGTCGGGCATTGGTGGGCCGGCGTCACCAGGACAGCTCGTGCTCCGCTCGCGCGCAGGCGGTCCACGTCGATGCCGTGGTCGTCGACCGCGACCGGCACCGCGTCAAGGCCCGCACGCCGGGCGATGACGTCATGTTCGCGCGGGCCAGGATCCTCGAGCGCGATGCGCCGGATGCCATGCTGTGCCAGCGTCGCCAGGGCGAATGCCAGTCCCTGACGGAAACCGGAGACGACGATCGCGTCCTCGGCGACCGCGCAGCCCGAGCGGACGCGGCGATGGTAGGCAGTGATGACCTCCCGCAGGTGCATCGAACCGGCCGGGTCCTCGTCACCCAGCTCCGCGGTCGGAAGCGTCCGCGTCGCCTCCGACACCGCCCAGCTCCAGTCCGTCAGCGGCGCCGAGCCGAGGTCCGGGATGCCGTACTCGAAGTCGACGTCGACCGACCGGCGCGGGGGCGAGGCCGACGCTGCGCGGGTGTCGGGCGTCTGCCGGCTCGGTCCGCCGGTCGGCATCGCGGCGACTCGCGTCCCGGCGCCTACTGACGCCTCCAGGTACCCCTCGGCCACCAGCTGCTCGTAGACGTCGACCACCGTGCCGCGCGAGACGGCGAGGAGCTCCGCAAGGCGTCGTGTCGAGGGCAGCCGTTCACCGGCGGCAAGCCGTCGATCACGGATCGCCGTCCGCAGCTGGTCCTGGATCTGTACTCCGAGCGGGGCTCCGCCGCTCTCCAGCATCACCAGAAGGTCCGGGCCCCCGCGCGCCCACTCCACCGTCACGCGATCAGCGTACCTAAATGGTCCACTCATCAGGTCACCGAGTGGCTCTACGCGCTGGACCGCTCGCATCCTAGGTTCGATGTTGTGAACCTCGGAATCCTCCTGGCACTCTCGTCCGCCATCGCATATGGCGCCGCGGACTTCATCGGCGGCGTGGGCGCGCGCCGGCACTCCTCGTGGCGGATCGTTCTCGTGGGGCAGGCAGCCGGCGCGGTCGTCATGCTGAGTGCCGGCCTGGCGCTGCCCGGCAGCCCGGTTCCGGCGGATTTCGCCTGGGCGCTTCTGGCCGGGGTCGGGTCGGCGACCGGCAGCATCTTCCTGTTCCGCGGACTCGCACGCGGCCGGATGGGCCTCGTCGCGCCGATCTCGGCGGTCGGAGCCGCCGCCCTGCCAGTGCTGGCGGGGGTGGCATTCGGTGACCGCCCCAGCTGGCTGGCGTGGGTCGGCATGCTCGGGGCCCTGCCGGGGATCTGGCTGGTCTCGCGCGAGACCACACTGGATCGGCCGACCCGCGGGCGCGGCGCGCTCGTCGACGGCGCGGTCGCCGGAGTGGGCTTCGGCATCCTCTTCATCGCACTTGCTCAGATCTCGGACGACGCCGGCCTCCTGCCGCTCGCCGCCAACCAGCTCATCGGCGCGATCCTGACGGTGGTGGCCGCCGCAAGCCTTCGACAGCCCTGGCGTCCCCGCCGCGGTGTGCTCGGATGGGGCATCGCGTCCGGTGTGCTCGGCGCCTTTGGCACCCTCGCGTTCATGGTCGCCACCGGTGCGACCAGCCTCGGGATCGCAGGGGTCCTTGCCTCCCTCTACCCCGCCGTCACCGTGCTGCTCGCGGCCGGCGTGCTCAAAGAGCGGATCGGCTCTGGACAGCGCCTCGGGATCGGGATCTGCACCCTCGCCGTCGCCACCCTTGCACTCGGCTGAACCGACGACACGACACCAGGAGGAACGAATGAGCGCCGAAGTCAATGTCTGCTACCGACCCGGGAGGGCATCATGAACACCGTCAAGCCCGTCGCAAGCCACGCGCGAAAGGAGAGCCCATGTTGACGCAGGTCGCGGAGGGTGTGCTGGTCCACCAGAGCGAGCTACTCCTGAACAACACCGTCGTCGTGCGGGGCTCGGCCGGCGTGCTGCTCATCGACGCCGGGATCACCGGCGAGGAGATGGCATGCCTCGCGAGCGACCTTCGGGAGCTGGGCCAGCCTGTCGTGGCGGGCTTCTCGACGCATCCGGACTGGGATCACGTGCTCTGGGATGCCGCGCTCGGCGACGCGCCCCGGTACGGCACAGCCCGCTGTGCAGCCATCATGCGAGACCTGCGGTCGAACGGGGACTGGAAGGCCCGCGCTGCCGAAGGGCTGCCGCCGGAGATAGCCGAGGACACGCCACTGGACCTCTTCGGCCTGATCACGGGCCTGCCCGCCGGAACCTCGCAGATCCCGTGGGATGGCCCCGAGGTTCGAATCATCGAGCACCCGGCGCATTCCCCGGGCCATGCGGCGTTGGTGATCGTGGAGCGCGGCGTTCTCATCGCCGGCGACATGCTCTCCGACGTCTTCGTTCCGATGCTCGATGAATTCACCAGCACAAATGACCCGGTCGAGGAGTACCTGGTCGGACTGCGGATGCTCGAGGGCGTGGCGGACGAGGCGGATGTTGTCATTCCGGGTCACGGCTCCATCGGCGGGGCGGGCCAGGTGCGCGCACGGATCGAGCTGGATCGCGCGTACGTGGACGCCTTGCGCGACAGCCGTGATCCCAGCGACCCGCGCATCGGCCCCGCGGCCAAGCCTGGCTGGGAATGGGTGAGCGACATCCACGCCGGCCAAGCCCAGAGCGTCGCTCAGAGAAGCAAGCGCGACGGACTCCCGGCTAAGAGATCGCGCGGGTAGGGCGAGGGGTGGTGTGGCTGAGAGGTCCCAAGAACTATTGGACAGTTGATTCCGATGATTCTTACGCAGCGATATTCGCCGTGTGCCAGGCTTCTTTGAATTCATTCGATGTTCGGTAACCGAGCGTGGAGTTCCGTGCGCCGATCCTCGGATGACGACGAACGGCTAGAACAGCGGTGACATGGTTTTGGGCAAAGTTCCTTCTATCGAGAACGGCAAGGCGCGGTGCCGGCTACTTCTATATCGGCAATCAATGGTATGTCGTCGAGGGTCGTTGTGGAGAACCCTGGGTGCTGAATGAAGCATTCCTTCGTGACCGGATCGGGACGGCTCCTTGTAGCTGTCGCGACGCGCCGCGTGGGAGAACACCGAACTTGTTCGCCACTTCGGCAAACGTCACAGAATGACGGCTGTGGTTGCCCGGCTGGAGAGCTCGTTCATTTCCGGGAGGTGGTGCGGGCGCGGATGTGTGCGCGTTCGCCTTGTCGTCCGATGAGGCAGAGGTATTCCACGGGCTGGGTGGTTGCGGCGCCGAACCAGTGTGGTGTGCGGGTGTCGAACTCGGCGGCTTCACCGGGCGAGAGGACCATGTCGTGTTCACCGAGCACGAGCCGTAGTTTTCCGTTGAGGACGTAGGCCCATTCGTACCCCTCGTGGGTCTTGGGGGCGGGCTGATCCGAGGGGCGGCCTCCGGGAACGATGAACTTGTAGGCCTGGACACCCCCGGGGCGCCGGGTCAACGGCAGGACGGTCTGCCCTCCCTTGCAGTGGATGGGGCGTAGGTGAATACGTGGGTCACCGGTGGCTGGGGCGTCAACCAGCTCGTCGAGCGTGACGCCGTGGGCTCTGGCCAGAGGTAGCAGCTGTTCCAGGGTCGGTCGCCGGGAGCCGGACTCCAGTCGGGACAGCGTGCTGACGGAGATGCCGGTAGCGGCCGACAGCTCGGCGAGCGTGATCTCACGTTCGTGGCGGAGCCTGCGCAGCCGGGGTCCGACGGCGTCGAGGCCCTCGCCTTTCTCGTCGTTCATGGCTGCGAGTTTGCCAGAACAGCAACAATGTTTGCGCATTTCCGCGCGGTCCTCACAGGGTGGCACCTGAAGGGCGCTCGTTCCGGGCGTCAACAGGAACAGGAGGATCTATGTCCACTGAGGACTCTGGCGACCTGGGTGTACCGGGGGAGTACGCGACCTGGCGGAAGAACCGTTGGGAGGAGATCGCCGGCCCGGGCGGCAAGGCGGGCACCGTCCAGCTGGCCATGCTCTCGCATCCCGAACCAAGGCTGCAGGGCCTGCCCGGTCGATGGGAGGTGAGTGCCTCGGGGGTCTTGACCCTCACCGCCACCGCTGCGGACGGAGTGTCGATCGGCGGGCGACCGGTGACCGGTGCGGTGGAAGTGACATCCGGCAGCCAGGTGGAGCTTGCTGACGGGCGGGTGTGTTTCGTCCAGGGACGGGGCGGAACCTACGGCATGGTCGTCTGGGACCCTGCCGCACCGGTTCTCACGAGGCTGCGCGATATCGCGAGCTATCCCTACGATCCGAGCTGGGTCGTCGACGCCGAGTACCGGGCGGTGCCCGGTCGTACGGTCGAGGTGGGACGACTGACCAGCCCGCGGAGCAAGGAGACCGTGTCTGCCCCGGGCGACCTGGTCGTCGAGCTCGGCGGCCAGGAGCACACCCTGGTGGTGCTGGAGTCCGTCCCCGGCCTGCGTCTGGCGGTATTCACCGATCCAAGCAGCGGCACCGACACACCCGAGATCGGTCGGTGGTTGACGCTCCCGCCGGACGGGGGCAGCACCCTCCGGGTCGACTTCAACCAGGTGATCCTGCCGCACCATGTGTTCTCCACGGCGTTCCCGTGCCCGATCCCGCTTGAAGCGAACCATCTTCCGGTCGTCGTCGACGCCGGGGAACGTGCACTCGTCCTCGACGAGAACAGCAGGAGCACTGTGACCGAGCCCGACAAGAAAGGACAGGACGGAATCATGGGACCGGAACTGACCGAGAAGGCGGTCCAGTACCTGCGGCATCTGGAGAAGTTCGACTTCGCGAGCATGCGAGCGATGTGCACGGACACGGCCACCGTGTGGCACAACGACGGCAAGGGCGAGCAGACGATCGAGGAGAACCTCGAGCAGCTCGAGCAGATGTCGAGCGGCGGGGGTGTCGTTGCCTTGCGGTACGAGATCACCCGTCAGTTCCAGAAGCCCGACGAGGTGCTCCAGCAGCACGTGCTGCACATCAACATGCCCGACGGGTCCGGCACCGAGCTGCCCGTGGCGATGTACTTCGGTTTCAAGGGCGGTCTCATCGACCGCATCGAGGAGTACGCGAACATGACGTCGCCCAACGAAGGCACTGTGAGCGACGACAGCTGATCCAGTGCTGCGGGATCTCCGGCACCTGGGCGCGACCGGCGCCCAGGTGCCGATGACAATCTTGGTCTGCCGAGAAGCGTTCAGAGACGCCGGTGACCTCTAACCCACCCGGTGCTGGAAGAGTTGGCACACTCCGCACGCCCGCTGGGCGAACTCGTCGACCGTGACCGGTTCCAGCGACGCGACGAACTCCTCCTGCGGCACCCCGAGCAGGTCGGAGCCCTCGACCGTCACATAGGCCCCGTGCACCAAAGGCTCACCCTCGAAGAAGGGACTGCCGGGCGGATCGAGAATGACGAGGACCTCCTGGTCCCGGTCGTAACCCGGCCGTAGCGCGATCTGCGCGGAGCCCTCGGAGCAGTCGATCTCGCGAGGCACCCAGGGTGAGTCTTGCTGTGGTGCGAGGAGCGTGATCTCTGGACAGGCGGCTGCCTGGGCCCGGACGTCGGCGTGATGCAGGACGCCGATGACAGCTCGGTCGGCCACCGTCGTCAGACCCAGGAGCAGCACCGCAGCTCCGGTGGCGAGCCACCGTGACCGGCGGGCCAGACCTGGCGCGGTCAGCAGGCCGACGATGGCGGGTGCCGCCAGCGCCGTCACGATCGTCGGTACGGCCCGGTCCGATCCGGGCCAGGCTCCGGCCCCGGCGAACCACACGCCGGCGATCGCCAGCGGGACCACGGTGAGGGCGTGGACCCATCCGAGACGCAGCCGTCGGGCAATGACGATGTGCAGGACGAATGACAGGGCCAGAGCTACGAGGAGTCCGAGAAACCAGGCAACCAGGATTCCCCACCCCTCACCGGAGCCGGAGTCGTCGATGACGGCGAGCACTCCGAGGAAGGCCCCGTAGACAAGGCCGGGGATGCCGACGGAGATGCCGAACGCGCGATACGCGTCGAGGAGATGGCGGCCCAGCGTCCGAGTTCCGCCACCGGCCGGATCCTGAGCCTTCACGTCGCTGGTGACCATGCCCCGAATTCTTGCGCAGAGATTCGTCTCCGTCGCGGAAATGTTCGCATTGAACCGCCGCAGCGGGCGCGGATCGTGCTCCTGGCAGATGAGGCCGCTCGAACACGGCTACGGCCGAGCCGAGCCAGCAAACGGCGGCCGTACGTCGTCAGGCAGCGGACCTCGAGAAGGAGATCGCCGACCTCGTGGTGCGGCGATGGCGGAGCAGCGTCGGCGAGGTGGTGGCATCGTGTTGTGGACGCGGAAGATTCCGGCGCCGCGGTTCCAGGACGGGCGGGTAGGAGGAGCAGACGTTGAACGTCGCGATCCCCAGCGTTGACCATCCGGTGAGCCCAGAAGGCCCGCGCAGGCCGCGGCTCCTGGTCTTCGACGTCAACGAGACCTTGTCGGACATGGAGCCGATCGCCGGGAGGTTCGAGGCGGTCGGCGCCCCGGCGCATCTGGCCAAAGCCTGGTTCGCGGGTCTGCTGCGTGACGGGTTCGCGCTCACGGTCGCCCAGGAGAACCCTTCCTTTGCGCAGCTGGGCGCCGAGGGACTCCGGTCGGCTCTGGCGGGGATGCCGTTGAACCGCCCGGTGGAGGAGGCCGTGGACCACATCATGGCCGGGTTCTCGAGGCTGACAGTTCATCCGGACGTACCCGGTGGTGTGCGGGCGCTGGCAGAGCTGGGCATCCGGCTGGTCACTCTGAGCAACGGGTCGGAGTCGGTCGCGCAGCGGCTGTTGTCCGATGCGGGGGTGGGCGATGCCTTCGAGGATTTCCTGTCCGTGGAGCAGGCCGGCATCTGGAAACCGGCGCCCGGTGCCTATGCGTTCGCGCTGGAATCCTGCGGGGTGGACCCGATGGACGCGATGCTGGTGGCTGCTCATGCCTGGGACACCGACGGAGCGCACCGAGCCGGCTTGGCCGCCGCCTGGATCAACCGGACCGGCGGACGCTACCCGGAGTACTTCCGGCCGCCGGACCTGGAGGCTATCTCGCTGCTCCACCTGGCGGAACAGCTCCGCTAGCCCCAGGCCGAGCCGGTGTCCAGCGAAACCAGGACGACCGACCTCGCGTGCCGCGTCTACCGCGTGGACGGGCGCCTCGCGCCGTACCCCTCGTTGGCGCAGGTCCGCGAGCGGCTCACGAACCGGTCCACCGGCTGACCCGCGTAGGTTGGGAAGATGCTGATCGGAATGCCTGCTGACACCGGCTGCCGCGCCGTCCTCGTCGAGCAGCGGTGAACCGGGCCGGGAACGCTGCCCTGCCCGACGCCGTCCCGGACGGGCCACTGTCACCGTTCGACACGTACGTGGTGCCGGAGATACCGGTGCTCTACCGCGTCGGCCTCGCGCTGACGCACCAGCACGCCGACGCCGAGGACCTGGTCCAGGAGACCTTGATCCGTGCCTTCCGTGCGATCCACCGGTTCGATGGGGCTCATCCGCGGGCCTGGTTGCTGACGATCATGCGGCACACGCACCTCAACCGGCTCCGGGTCCGTAGTGCCGTGCTCCTCGCCGACGGTGACGGTGTGGGCGACGGCCTGGACCGGGTCGGCCCGCCGGTACCGGCGGCGGAGGACGTCGTGGTCAGTGGTCTCTTCGAAGCGGCCACGGAGAAGTCGCTGGCGGCACTGTCGGACAAGCACCGGCGGGTCGTGCAGCTCGTCGACCTCGGGGGACTGTCTTACCAGGAGGCTGCGGACGAGCTCGGAGTTCCGCGTGGGACGGTGATGAGCCGGCTGCACCGGGCTCGCGCGCGCATCCGGGCGGACCTCGCCACAGCGGGGCTGGCGCCCCGTAGGAAGGGGATGTGATGATCCGGATGTCGCTTCTTGAGTGCTATCACGTGGCCAAGACGCTGCAGAGCTACCTCGATGGTGAGGCGGAGCCGGCCACGTCCGGCGTGGTCGCCGCACACCTCGAGACGTGCCGCCGCTGTGGCCTGGAGGCGGAGACGTACCTGGCGATCAAGGCGGCCCTCGCGGCAGGCAGCCAGGATCCGCCACCTGTCGACCCGGACGCCGTCGCCCGCCTCAAGCGATTCGCCGACGGGCTCTCGGCTTCGTAGCCCTACCTCTTGCTCCAGGCTCGCCGCAGTGCGACGAGCCCGGTCAGGAGCCACCGGGTCGTCGGTGCGGCGAGGCGGTCCTGGACCGCGGAGATCGCCGCGTTCCATACGCCGTCGCCATAGGTGGGGTACGGGTGGGTCGTGCCGGCGAGGTCCGTGGCGGTCAGCCTTTTCCGGACGGCGAGGGTGACCTCGGCGAGCGATTCCCCCGCGCGAGGACCGACGACGGTTCCGCCCAGGATCCGGCCGCGTGCCCCGAGGGCCAGGCGCGAGAACCCATCGGTGCGGCCTTCTGCCTGCGCCCGGTCGACGTCCACGTGCTCGCGCGTGAGCGTCCGCGGGTCCGGACCGCCGTCGTGCGCCCAGGTCGGGGTGCCGACGGCGGCGACTTCCGGATCGGTGAACGTCACCCTTGGGACAGCCGAGGCGTCCACGCGCCTGCGCACGCCAAGGACGGCGTTGCTCGCCGCGAGGCTGCCGTGCACACCGGCGACATGCGTGAACTGGGGATGCGGTGTGACGTCCCCCGCGGCCCAGATCCGCGCGCTGGAGGTGCGCAGCTGCGCGTCGACGGTCACGTACCCCTTCGGGTCGACGTCGACGCCGGCGGCGTCCAGCCCGAGTCCGCCGGATCCGGGACGGCGTCCTACCGCGACGAGCAGGGCGTCGTAGGAGACCTTGCGCTCGCCCGCGCCGTCGTCGACCACGAGCGTGCCGGCGGAACCCGGCTGCCCGTGGGCGGTGACCGCCTGGTGGCCGACCAAGACGTCGACGCCGTCGTGCACGAGCGCCGCGTGGACCAGTGCCGCAGCGTCCGGATCCTCGCGCGGCAGCAGGCGGGGCGCCATCTCGACGAGGGTCACGTGGGAGCCGAGCCGGGCGAACGCCTGACCGAGCTCACAACCGATGCTGCCGCCGCCCATGACGGCGAGGCGGCGGGGGAGCGTGTCGAGATCCCAGACGGAGTCGCTGGTCAGTGGTTCGGCCTCGGCCAGCCCGCGGACCGGGGGTATCGCGGGCTGCCCGCCCGTCGCGATGAGCGCCTGGTGAAAGCTGGTCCGGTGGCCATCGACGTCGACGGACGTGGGGCCGGTGAACACCGCGTCGCCCTGGATGACGTGCACCCCCGCCGCCGTCAGCGCCTCGGGTGTGTCCTGTGGCTCGATCGCCGCGATCGCCGAGCGCACGTGGCGCATCACCTCTGCGAAGTCCGACTCGACACCCGACACGTGCACGCCCAGTGTTGCCGCGCGGCGCGCCTCGGCAGCCCGGCCTGCGGCCGCGAGGAGCGCCTTGCTCGGCACGCATCCCGTCCAGAGGCAGTCTCCGCCGATGCGGTCCCGTTCGACGAGCGCCACCCGGGCACCGAGCCGTGCGGCGGTCTTGGCCGCCACGATCCCGGCGGTCCCCCCGCCGACGACGAGCAGGTCCCAGGGCTGGTGCGGTGCGGTCACGTGTGGCTCCTCGTCATTCGACCCGTCCTGGGCGGACGCGGTCACTGTGGTGGCAACCCGGTCCGGGCGGGCGCCGCTTCCATCAGATCGCGGTAGGAGTGCAGTCGCATGTGAGCAGTGGCGGGTTTGACGTCACGCTCGTACGACGGCTCAGGCCGGCAGGCTCGCTCAGTCCTCGGAACGCTCGGCACCGGCTGCGGGCGCACGCAGGATGCGGTATCCGGTCACCATGCGGTGGCTGCCGCTGAGCAGCACGAGACCGGCCCATACCCAGGCGACGGGGCCGGCGATGGCCGGCGCCAGGACCCAGAGGCTGTGCACCAGGATGGTCTCGGTGCCCTCGGCCAAGCCGCCGAGGAACGACAGGGACCGGCCGTCGTCCAGCCGCCGGCCGGTCCGTTCCGCGATCGAGGAGAACGCCAGGAACGCTGTGCCGTTGATGTAGTAGGCGAGCAGCACGGTCAGGAACGGCAGCACAGAGCCGCCCCAGCCGATCCCGACACCGAGCACGAAGGCGCCGTAGACCGTGAAGTCGGCGGTGATGTCGAGGAATCCACCGGCGTCGCCCGACGTCGTGCCCACACCACGCGCCCGGCGCCGGCGGGCCAGCGGTCCGTCCAGGCCGTCGGCGACGCGCGAGACCAGCCAGAGCACCAGCGCGACGGCCCACCAGGACAGCGCGGCGGCCCCTGCTGCCGCGAGGCCGAGGACGAGCCCTGCCATGGTGACGCGGTCCGGCGTGATCCATTGCCGGTCGATCCGGGCGGCGACGGCGTCCAGGGGTCCGGCCAGCAGGTTCCGTACGGGAGCGTCGAGCATCAGGACTCCTCGGTGGAGACGGGCCGTGCGTCGGCATCGGCTTCCTTGTCGCGTCCGGAGTCGGTCCGCGAACGGCGTCGGGCCAGCACAGCACCGCCCACGCTGAGGACGAGCAGCGCACCGGCGGCCAGCAGGAACTGCCAGGCGCCGGGATCGGTCCCGTAGGCGCCGACCGCGACGTAGGCCACCGTGCCGGGCAGGATCCCGACGGCGGTGGCGAGCAGGTAGGCGGTGAAGCTCACCGCCGTCAGCCCGCTGCCGTAGTTGATGGCGGTGAACGGGACCACGGGGATGAGCCGGGCGACGAGTACAGCCAGGACTCCGTGTCGTCTGACGAGATCGTCGAGCCGGGCCAGGCGTCGCCCGGCGAGACGTGCCACGCCCTCGCGCCCCAGGGCACGGCCGAGCCAGAACGACGCGGTAGCCCCGAGCATCGCCCCGGTCCACACGAGCGCGATGCCCAGCGGGAGGCCGAAGGCCAGGCCCGCCGCGCCGGACAGGACGTTCTTGGGCAGCAGGAGCAGCGTGGCGACCACGTAGCCAGCGATGAACAGGGCCGGCGCCCAGCCGCCGGCTGCCGCGACCTGACCGTGCAGCTCGGTCACCGTGGGCCACGGAACGACGATCAGGAGCAGCACTCCGACGAGCAGGAGCAGCACGAGCCCGGCCAGACGTCCCCACATGTTCATGATTATGGAAGCCCGCGGGCTTCCAGTTGTGTTCCGTTTCCGACCGGCCAGTCTTGTGTGACCGGCACGACGACGAGAGGTATCGGATGAGGCGCACGACGACCCGGAGAACGCGCGCACGAGCGCTGGGCACTCTGGCGACTGCGGCAGCGGTAGCACTCAGCGCCTGCGCGGCCCCCGTCAGCAACCGGACCGGCACCGCAGACGACGGGTACGCCTCCTGGGAAGACGTCGCGGCCGACGCGCGCGGACAAGAGGTGTCGCTATGGATGTGGGGTGGCGACGAGAAGGGCAACGCGTACGTCGACGACGTGCTTGCCCCAGCTGCCGCCGACCAGGGCGTCACGCTGCGCCGGGTGCCGGTCGCCGATACCGCTGACGCCCTGAACCGCGTGGTGTCCGAGCTGCAGGCAGGGCAGGACTCCGACGGCGCCGTCGACCTGGTCTGGGTCAACGGCGAGAACTTCCGCACCGGGCAGCAGGCCGGGGCGTGGGAGTGCGGATGGACCGATCTGCTGCCCAACAGCGCGTACCTCGACCCGACGGACCCCCTGCTGGCCGAGGACTTCGGCACACCGGTCGAGGGCTGCGAGTCGCCCTGGCACAAGGCCCAGTTCGCCCTGGCCTACGACGCCGCTGACGTCCAGCACCCGCCCACGTCGCTCACCGAGCTGTTCGACTGGGCCCGTGCGCACCCCGGGCGCTTCACCTATCCGGCGCCGCCCGACTTCACCGGCTCCGCCTTCCTCCGCCAGAGCCTCTACGAGGTGACCGGTGGCCCGGAGCAGGTCCCGGCAGGCCCCGATGACGACGGCGCCGCAGGCGCCACCTCGGCGCTGTGGGCCGAGCTGGCCGACCTGGAGCCGTCCCTGTGGCGCGGTGGTGACACGTACCCCCGGGATGCCGCCGCGCTGGACGACCTGTTCGCCGGTGACCAGGTGGACTTCACGATGACGTACGGTCCCGCTACGCTCGACGCCCGGGTCGCCGACGGCACGTTCCCGGAGACCACCCGAGTGCTCACCCTCGACGACGGGACCCTCGGGAACGCGAGCTTCCTGGCGATCCCCGCCAACGCCGCTCACCAGGCGGGCGCGATGGTCGTCGCGGACCTCGCTCTGGCGCCCGAACAGCAGCTCGCCAAGGCCGACCCCGCCGTGTGGGGCCAGTACCCCGTGCTCGAACTGGACCGCGTGCCGGACGACCTCGCCGAGCAGTTCGCCGACCTGGCGCCGTCCACGGTCGTACCGCCGTTCGACGAGCTGTCCCGTGGAGCCGATCCAGAGCTCTCGGCCGACTGGGTCGCGCCGCTCGAACGCGGCTGGCGCGACAACGTGCTGACCGGTCAGCGTTGAGCGGGCGCAGATGAACAGGCGGACGGCCTCCTCCCGGCGGGCAGCGCTCCTCGTCCTGCCGGCACTCCTGCCCACGGTGCTGGTGCTCGGCGCAGGGCTCGGCGCCGCCGTCATCCAGAGCCTGGGCCTCCTCCCGCTCGTCGGGAAACCCGAGCTGTCCTCGGCCGCCTACCGTGCCCTCGTCGTGGACGACGTGCTGACCGGCCTGGGAGTCAGTGTCGCGATCGCGGCGGCCAGCACGTCGCTCGCGCTACTGGTCGGGGCGACGGCCGCCGTGCTCGTCCAGCGCTCGCGGATCGGTGGCCTCGCAGCGGTCGCCGCGGCAGTGGTCCCGATCCCGCACCTGGTCGGCGCGGCCACCGTCGGCCTGCTGCTCGCCGACTCCGGGCTCGTCGCGCGGCTCGTCGGAGCACAGCCGGGCACCTTCCCCGCCCTGGTCGGCGGGCCGTGGTGGGTGGCGGTGGTCCTCGAGCTCGCCTGGAAGGAATCAGCGTTCGTCGCCGTCGTCGTGCTGAGCTCGCTCGCCACGACCGAGCGCGACCTCGACGAGGCCGCGGCCGGCCTGGGCGCGGGGCCCTGGCAGCGGCTACGCCGCGTCACCCTGCCCCTGGCGGCACCCGCGCTCGTCGTCTCGGGCACCATCTCCTTCGCGTACGTCGTCGGCTCCTACGAGGTCGCCTGGCTCCTCGGACGCACCTACCCGGAACCGCTGGCCGTCCTGGCATTCCGACTGTTCTCCGACACCGACCTGACCATGCGCCCGCAGGCGCTCGCGGTCGCGGTACTCACGGTCGCCGTCGCCGCGGGCGCCCTGGTGGCCGGCGCGGCACTGCTCCGACGCGTGGCGGTGCTCCGATGACCGCGCTCGTGACGCCCGCCCCTCATGGTCGCTCGGGTCGCCGCGTCCTGCGTGCACGGGTCGAAGCCCGTGCGGCGAAGTGGGGTCGTCGCGCCGGGACCGTCGCCGTCACCGCCCTCCTGCTGGTCCCTTTCCTGCCGATCCTGCTCTGGGCGTTCGCGGACCGGTGGCCCTACCCGGAGCTCGCTCCCACCGTCTGGGGCGTGGGTGGCTGGCTGACCGCGACCGCCCAGGGCGCCTGGCCCGCGCTGACCCGCTCGCTCCTGCTCGGACTGACCGTCAGCGCCATCGCCACGCCCCTCGGCGCGATGGCCGGCCGCGCCCTGGCGCGGGGCCGCGTCCCGTACGGCAAGATGGTCACCGCGCTCCTGCTCGCCCCGGTCGCGGTCCCACCGTTCGCCGTCACGATGGGGCTGACCACGGTGGCGCTACGACTCGGCGTCCCCGGAGTGGTCGCGCTGGTCGCCGTGCTCGTCGTCGCGGCCGTCCCATACACCACCTACATCATGCGCGCCGCCTACGCCGGGTACGACGAAGGCTTCGAGGAGACGGCACGCACCCTCGGCGCAGGGTCTAGGCACGTCCTCCTTCGCGTGCACCTGCCCCTGGTCGCACCTGCCCTCGCCGCGGCAGCCTTCCTCGCCTTCCTCGTCGGCTGGAGCGACTACGTGGTCACCCTGCTCATCGGCGCCGGCCGGATCGTCAGCCTCCCGCTGCTCCTGGGAGCCTCGGCCTCAGCCAGCGGCAACGACCCGACCATCGCCGTCCTGGCCCTGCTGGCCACGATCCCACCCGTGCTCCTCCTGACCGCGGTGACCGTACTGTCCAGACGAAGGACGCAGCGATGAGCGCAACCCTGACCATCACCGGACTCACCCGGTGGTACCCCGCCACCGGCGCCCCCACCCTCGACGCCATCGACCTCACCGTCCCCGCCGGAGGCTGCGTGGCACTCCTCGGTCCCTCCGGATCCGGCAAGAGCACCGCACTGCGTCTCGTCGCCGGACTCGACACCCCCGATTCCGGCACGGTGCTCATCGACGGACGCTCCCTTGCCGGCATCCCGCCCGAACTACGGCACACCGTCCTGGTCTTCCAGAGCCCTCGCCTGTTCCCGCACCTGAACGTGCTCGACAACGTCGCCTTCCCGCTCCTCGTCGCCGGCTCACCCCGCGGCCAGGCCCGCGACGACGCCGCACAGTTCCTCGACCTCGTCGGCCTGACCTCCCTCGCACACCGCCGCCCCGCAACCTTGTCCGGAGGACAGGAACAGCGCGTCGCCCTGGCACGCGCGCTCGCCGCCCGTCCGGACGTGCTGCTGCTCGACGAGCCGTTCAGCGCGCTCGACCCCACGGTCCGGGCCGAGATGCATACCCTGCTGGTCGAGCTGCGGGCTGCCGTCGAGCCGACGATCCTGCTGGTCACGCACGACCAGAACGAGGCGGCGGTGCTCGCCGACACCACCGCGGTCCTGCTCGATGGCCGCATCGCGCAGCACGACCGCATCGATCAGCTCTACGCACGGCCGGTCTCGCTGGCAGTGCACGGCTTCCTCGGCGGGCGCAACGCCGTCGCCGGGCGGGTGGACGACGGCGCGCACCACTCCAGGCTCGGGACGCTAGAGCTCCCGGCCGACGTCGTGGTACCTCGAGGACCGGCCACCCTGGTCGTCCGCCAGGAGGCTATCAGGCTGGTGCCGACCGACCGCCGGGCGGACCTGCTCGGGGTGGTGTCAGCGGTGACCGCCAGGGGCGCCCGGGCACTGGTCGAGGTGACGGTCGCCGGGATGAGCCTGACCACGGAGTCCGGACCGGGGGAGAGGTTCGAGCCGGGGGACCGGGTGGGGGTCGTCCTGCCGCTCGATCAGCGGCACGCAGTGCCGCCCGCTACGTCGATGCGTTCGGGAGAGTCGGGTTCTTCTCGGGATGTCTTACGGCGGGCGACCACGTGACGGGCTCGAGGTGACGTCCACCAGGGGCAGGAGCCGCCGCAGCGCGACGTTCTCGCCCGGATCGAGCACGCCGTGCTGGACGCAGGCCGGGACCAGCCGGTCGGTGTCGGGGTGGGCCATGGTGTACGAGCAGGCACGGAGCCGGTCCTGCGTGGCGCGCACGCCCGGGTCGGCGCTGAGGACGCCCTGTTCAAGCAGCTCCCAGGCGGGCGCGACGTCGGCGGCGTCCATGAAGTTGTGCATGACGAAGGTCAGCGGGCGTGGCAGGTTCCGCGCGACGGCGACCGGCCCGCCCGAGCGTCGCACCGCACGCCGGGCCCAGCCCAGAGCTCCCGCGAAGAGAGCCGGGTTGGCGGCGAGGGCGCGCAGCAGCCGGGGTACGAGCACTCGGGCAGGCGTCGCGCCGACCTGCATCCCGCCCAGGCGCTCGAGGAAGGCGTCCCGGACCGCCAGGTCCGCTGGGTCGGTGTCGTCCAGGAGCGGCACCCAGCGCTCGCCGACGCGCCACCCGTAGGCCGTGCGGTTGCATCGTGGGTCGCCGAACTGCAGTACCTGCCAGGGCAAGCGCGCACCAGCTCCGCGCTCGATCTCGGACCAGACGGCGTCCGGTGTCGCGGAGCGCAGGTCCTCGCGCCACCGGCGCGAGTCCCCGAGGTAGGCCGCGGGCTGGAACGAGAGCATCGAGAACCCGAGGGGCCGGCACTGCCGCACGACGTCGGCCACCTCGTCGAGGTTCGCCGGGGTGACAGTCATGTTGTGAGCGAGGTAGGACCGTACCCCGAGGTCGCGCCGGAGCCGGCTGAACATCTCCGTGAACTCGCGGCGGAACGGCGCGAGCTCGGCCTCGCTGCGCGGCCGTGGCAGGCCGCGGCGACCTCGCATGAGGGAGTCGAAGTGCCCGGCGAAGGACACCCGAGGAAGCCGCACGGTGCCGTCGGCGGACCGGACGAGCTTGCGCAGGTAGTCCTCGTCGACGTCGCCGTGGGTGAAGCTCATCGGCTCCCGACCGTGCCGGCGCATGATCAGCAGCGCCTCGGCGTGCGTGTCGGGGTCGAGCAGCGTGACCTCACCGCCGATGAGCTGGGTGTGGGCCCTGGGGCCGCGCTCCCGCCGGAGGTAGGCGAGCTGTGCCTCGACGTGGGTCAGCGTGTGCTCGGCGTCGATCCGAACCTTGTTGGCGTCCGCCGAGTGGTAGCAGGGGGTGCAGGTCAGGTTGCACTTCGGGAAGACGCCGTGCGTGCCTTCGCACCCCACGGCGTGCCGGCCGAGCAGCTGAGCAGGTGTGCGGACGTCTTCGGGCAGCCTGGCCCACCGCTCGGCCAGGACTGCTCGGCTCTCCACCGATACCGGGCGCGTGCTGGTCCACCAGTGGGCGAGCCGATCGAGCAGGGAATCCCGGTCGGTCATGTCTTCGTCCTCTCGTCACGGTGTCCGATGAGCTCGACGCACGGGCAGGTTCGTGGTCTTCCGAACGTCTCATCCCGGCTTGCGGGCCACCACCCGGAGCAGCGGCAGCGGCAGCTCCCGCCCAGGTCCCGCGATCCCCGCCAGCGCGGCTTCGGCGGCCATCAGCTGTTCAGGGCTTCGGCCGGGTGTGTACAGGGACTGCACCGCGAGGCGTGCGTCAGAGGGTGTCCGTAGGTGGAACGGAAACCGATGGGTCGTGGCCTGCGTAACCACCAGACCTGCCTGTTCCAGGAGCGCGGTGATCCGACGTCGGCCGACGTGCTGCGGCATCGAGCCAGGCCCACGGAGGTGAAGGCTGAGCAGGGCGAGCGGCCGTAGGTCCGTCAGGCGCAGCGGGGCCCGGGCGGGCAGGAGGAACGCGGCCGTTCCGTTCGGGCGCAGCACCCGTGCCACCTCCTCGATCGCTGTGGCAAGAGGCTGGACGAGCATGAGCCCCATCGCGGAGACGACGACGTCGACCGAAGCGTCGGACACAGGCAGGGCGCGTGCATCGCCGGTTACCACTGGACCCCGGCCAAGGGCCTGGGCTGCTCGTACCTCGGCCTCGGAGAGGTCGACACCAAGATAGGTCTTGGCACCGGACAGCCGTGGTCGCAGGGGAGCGTTGCCACAGGCGACGTCGAGCACGCTACCTGGCCGGTCAGCCAACGCGGCGGTGAGCCAGTCGTGGGGCGACCCGAGGAGAGGGTCGCAGGCGCGCTCGAACGCGGCCTCGGTGATGCCCGGTCGCTGTCCGTGGTAAGCCCCAAGATAGGCCGACCACGGTGTCGGGTCCGCGGTCACGGTCGCGCCCCGGAGAGGTCGTCGGCAACAGCGCGCAAGCGCTCGACGGTGTCGTCGGAGTCCGAGCCGCCTGCCCGGTGACACTCGGCAAGAGACCGCATCGACCGCAGCATTGGTTCCACCCTTCGTCGAGCTGCGCGGGCCGTCTCCGAGTCGGCAGAGGCTCCGATCGAGGTTTTGTACGGCGCCCGCTACCCCTGGAAACCCTTCCGCACGGCCGCCGATTCCACCGCCAGGGCCCGGAGCACGCTGAAGGACTGGCGACGGATCCCGCCGGGGCGCACGCACGCCCAGGTCGTGGAAGGGCTGGCTGATCGTGGTCAGCGGGGGAGGGGCGCTCCGGCTCAGTCGAACTGACCCGGCGTGCCTGTCTGGTGTCCCTCGACGTGTGGGCACCGTGCCTGGATGGTCGCGGCCAGGTGGGCGGCGTCGCGCCAGACGAAGCCGAGCAGCGCCGAGCCCGTGGTGTGCATCCACGGTAGGCCTAGGAAGTAGAGGCCGGAGATGGTGCTGACGCCACGGTGGTGGGCGGGGCTGCCCGACTCGTCCAGGGCGCCCGGTATCTGGATCCACGAGAAGTCGGTGAGGAATCCCGTGGCCCAGACGACTGCGTCGACATTCAGAGTGGTGTCGTCGGCGAATCGGACCGACTCACCTTCGGCGTATGTGACCCGCTCGTGCAGTGCGACGCCGGCGGCGGTGAGCCGGCGCAGCGGTAGGCCGATCACGGTGCTGTCGTTGGCGCGCATCCGGCGACCGCGCCAGCTCTCGCCCGGGATGTCGAGGACACCGAGAACGTCCTGCCACCAGAAGAGGTCGCGGCCCAAGGGGCGCTGCGGCACGCTGACGTTGTGCTGACCCCGTGACAGGTGCACGTCACGGCCGCTGTGGACCAGCTCCAACGCGATCTGATAGCCCGAGTTCCCGCCACCGACAACCAGGATGGTCCCGTCGGGCAGCTGTGCCGGTCGCAGATACTCACTGCTGTGGAGCTGGGCGACATGGCTCGAGAGGTCGTCGGATGACGCCGGGACGGACGGGGTCTGGAACGGACCAGTGGCCACCACGACGTGAGCGGCTTCCCATGGTCCCGCGGTCGTCTCCGCGCTGAACCCGCGTCCTGTCCGGCGCAGTGCCGTGACCCGCGTGCCGACCTCCACCGGGAGGTGCAGCTCAGCGGCGTACTCTTCGAGGTGGTGGGCGATCGTCTCCTTGCCGGGATAGGACCATGGCGGTACTGGCAGCGGCATACCGGGCAGGTGCGCGTAACGCGCAGGGGTGAACAGCCGCAGCGAGTCCCACCGCGATCGCCAGCTGTGCCCGACGCGGTCGCCCGCCTCCAGGATGGTGAACTCGCGGCCGGTGCGTCGCAAGCGCTCGCCCATCGACAGGCCTGCCTGGCCACCGCCGATGACCAAGACGTCGACCGTGCGGGTGACGGGGCGGGTCACGGTGCCGACAACCGTTCCATCACGCTTTCTGCCGTCTGTGCTCGGCCACCGCAAGAGAAGCAACGGCCCAGCAGGCGGTCAAGACATCCCTGTGCCGAGATCATCGAGTACAAAGTACGCGGATTTTCGCTGGTGGGCCCGGAACGTCGTCAGCCACGGGACAACCCCAGCGATTCGCGCAGGCGGCCGAGGCCGTCGCGGATGTGGGCCGTGATGGTCGGGAGCCCTGCGTCGAGATGCTCGGCGATCTCGCGGTAGGTGAGGCCGCCGTAGTATGCCTCGACGATGGCCGCGCGCTGTGTCGGGGCCAAGGAGTCGAAACAACGGCGCACGGATTCGCCCTCGGGCCGGCGCTCGAGCTTTTCGGCGGCGTAAGCATGAGCCACGTCCGCGACGGTCGCGTCGAGCTTGGGCTGGTTCATGTCCTGCCAGGACCGCTCGGCACGGACGCGGTCCACCGCCCGCTGGCGAGCGATCATCGCGACCCAGGTGCTAGCAGAAGTGCGCGCGGGGTCGAACTGAGCAGCGGTCTGCCACACCTCCACCATCACGTCCTGCGTCACCTCGGCAGCGTGATTCGGATCGGGCAGCACGCCGAGCGAGACGCCGAAGGCAAAAGGGGCCAGCGCGTCGTAGACCGGGCCGAAGACCGCTGGGTCTGCGCCGGCGCACGCCACCAGGGCGGAGTCGACGGAACCCGGGGCCGGCGGGACCGGTGGCCTTCTGGATCGTTGCTTGACGCCCCGAGCGGTCCGTCGTACGGCCCGCCAGTACAGGCCTGTGAACTCGCTCAGGTCCGTCCTCCTCTTCGTGGCGGTGGGTGATGCTCTCCGATGCTGCACCGTCGAGCGAGACCGCGCATCTGGGCGAGCGCTCCGTTCCTGTCCGCCTCCGCCCGCCGCCCACCGGGGAGGAGCGAGGCCGTGGACGTCAACGAGCTGCTGGACCCTGCGCCCGAGCGGGGAACCGCCCAGGTCAGCCGTGTGTCGGTGTCGCGTCACACACGACCTGCTTCGGCGTCATACCGACCTCCATACGGAAGCGGTCACCCTGGTGCCGTCGACTCCACCCGAGCTCGGCCGCCAGGAACCCGATCTCGACCTGACCGCGGTGAATGTGAGCCGCGAAGGGCTCGGTTCACATCCACCAGAGATTCAGACAATGGTGTAGGCCTCCGCCAGCTCCGAGACGGCACGCGCCATCTCCGTGCGGGCTTCCGGAGGCCCAGCCACCTGGACATCGGCGCCGAACTGGAGCAGGTGACGGACGGCCTCCACGACGGGATAGAGCATCTCGACCTGTAGCCACTCCGTGTCCGGCTCCGTGTCCGGCTCCGAGACCGGTGGCCCGGTGAAGTAGGTGCCGGCGATGCGAGTCACCATGTCCAGGCGCGTGCGCCGCAGCCGGACGGCGACCCGGACGCCGCCACTTCGATCCTCGACCTCGCGGCGCAGATCCTGCCAGACATGGACCAGCTCAGTTCCGGGCCGGCGGCGCGCCTCGGTCTCGGCGACGCTGACCGCTGACAGCCGGTCGGTGCGGAAGAGCCGCGGCGTGCCGCCGTGGTCGGCGACCAGGTACCAGGTGCCGGCCTTGGCCACCAGCCCGTAGGGGTCCACTGTGTACGAGCGGAGCACGGCCTGGCCGCTGTGGCGATAGCGGATGCGTAGCCGACGATCGCTCAGGACCGCGGCGTACAAGGCTTCCAGGTCGGTCTCGTGGCTGGCGGGGGCGTACCAGCGGTCAGGGTCGACAAGGATGCGTCGCCTGGTCAGCTCAGCCACTGGACGGTGCGGTGCGGGTAGTGCGGCCATCACTTTGCGCAGCGCGGAGCCGAGAGCCTGGTCGAGCCCGAGTGCTGAGTGGGCGCTCTGCGAGGCCAGCACGAACAGCGCACGTGACTCGTCGGTCGTCAGACCGGTGACGTCGGTCCGGAACCCGGCCAGGAGCCGGATGCCGCCGGCTCTGCCCCGCTCCGCATACACCGGGACACCAGCCGCCGACAGCGCTTCGACGTCGCGGTAGATGGTGCGCTGCGAAACCTCCAGCCGCTCGGCCAGCTCCTTCGCGGAGACCTGGTCACGGTGCTGGAGCAGCAGCATGATCGACAGAAGGCGGTCGAACTTCACCCGCACATAATATGACAGCAGGCGTCATATTTGCGCTCCATGCTCGCTCCTGTCGGCACTACCAAGGAGCGGAACTGTGGAACGTCATCTCATCAACACCCTTGCCGCAGCAATCGAGGGCCCCGTGCTGTTGCCGGGCCAGGACGGCTACGACGAGGAACGGACAGGCTTCAACCTGGCCGTGCGGCACCACCCCGACGTGATCGTCGGGGCCACGCAGACGAAGGACGTGGTCGCAGCCGTGGCCTTCGCTGCCGAGCAGGGTCTGCCGGTAGCCGTCCTGGGCACCGGACACGGCTCCTCGACGGCTGCCGAGGGCGGGCTGCTCATCACCACGCGACGGATGTCCACCGTCCACGTCGACCCGGAGACCCGCCGCGCACGCGTCGGGGCCGGCGCCCGTTTCGAGCATGTCGTGCCTGAGGCGGCCCGGTACGGACTGGCACCCTTGAACGGATCGGCCCCGCACGTAGGGGTGGTCGGCTACACCCTCGGCGGAGGGCTCCCGCTGCTCGGACGCAGCCACGGCTGGGCGGCAGACCAGGTGGCAGCCATGGACGTGGTGACCGCCGACGGACGGCTGCACCACGTCACCCCGGCCGGCGAACCGGACCTGTACTTCGCGCTGCTCGGGGGGCGGGACAACTTCGGCGTCGTCACACAGATGGAATTCGGCCTGGTCCCGGTCGCTCGGCTCTTCGGCGGCGGGCTCTTCTTCGACGCCGGACAGACGCCCGGCCTGCTGGCGGCGTACCGGGAGTGGGCCGCCACCGTGCCGGACGAGATGAACTCGTCCGTCGCGCTCATTCCGTTCCCCGACGACCCGCAGGTGCCCGAACCCCTGCGCGGGCGGCACGTCTGGCACCTGCGGATCGCCTTCACCGGTTCCCCCGAGGACGGTGCCCGCATCGTCGCGCCGCTCCGCCAGGTCGGCTCGCTGCTGCTGGAGACCCTGCACGACATGCCCTACGAGCAGAGCGCCGAGATCCACGACGACCCACCGGTGCCCATGCCGTGGGCGGCCGACGACGCCCTCTTGTCGGACCTGGACGACGACGCGGTCCGGACGATCCTCGAGCACGCAGGCCCCGGAGCGGACCTGCCCGTCATCGTGGAGCTCCGCCACCTCGGCGGCACGCTGGCCCGCCGAGCCGAGCACCCGAACGCCGTCGGCCACCGCGAAGCGCGCTTCATGCTGGCCGCGCTGGTCCCCTTGACCGGCGTCTCTCCCGCCGACGCACAGGCCCACCTCGAGCGCCTGTTCACAGACCTGGAGCCTTGGACGAGCGGCCGGTTCCTCAACTTCATGGGCCACGGCGCCGCCGCCCGTCAGGACCTGGTCGCCACCGCGTACACCTCGGCCGACCACAGGCGGCTCACCGCCCTGAAGGAGGAGTACGACCCCGGGAACGTCTTTCGCCTCAACTACAACATCCCGCCGCGCGCCCCCGGCCCAGACCTGCCCACGACCACGACGGAGCAGTCCGTCACGTTCATCAACATCTTCGAGATCTCGGCGGAGCATCACGACGCGTTCATCGCCCAGTGGGAGCGACGCGCCGCGCTCATGAGCACCAAGCCAGGATTCATCGACTCCCGGCTCCATCGGGCTCGTTCGTCGCAGACCCGGTTCCAGCTCGTCAACGTGTCCCACTGGGCAAGCCAGGAGGCCCTCGACGCCGCCGGTACGGACCCTGAGTTCCGTGAACGCACCCAGGCCGCGCGAGAGAGCTCGGACACACCGGTCATCTCGAGCCCTGGCCTGTACGACGTCGCGGTCGCGCTCTCCCCCGCGGAGAACCCGACGTAGTCGCAGCACCAGGACCTCGCTCACGTAGCTCAACTCTTCGATGCATGCCGATCACGCTCTGGCGCGGGCCCCGTCGCGGCACGGTGGCGCTCCTGGGGGCCCGACGTGGGGAACACCAGTGCGAAGGTCGCGCCGGACCCGGGAGCGCCGTCGATCGTCAACGTACCGCCGTGGGCGCTGATGATCTCGTTGACGAGTGCGAGGCCGAGTCCGAGGCGTATCCTGCCCGCTTCCTTCTTCGATCCGCGGCGGAACCGTTTGATCAGCTCACGCGCGAGAGCTGGGTCGAGACCTTCGCCGTCGTCGATCACGGCGAGGCCAACCTCGGTGCTGCGTGATCGCAGGGCGATCACGACTCGGCCGCCCGGGCGCACGTGTGCCAACGCATTGTCGACGAGGGAGGAGACCGCGCGTCGCAGGGCGCTGGTGGTGCCCTTGACGACGTAGCTGGTGTCGGGTCGGGCGTCGACAAGGAGCTCGACGCCCGCGAGCTCGGCCCGGGCGGCGAACGAGGCTCGCACCTCCTGCGCGAGAGCGTTCAGGTCGACGGGCACCCGGGGGAGCGGCCGGTGCTGGATCTCCGCGGTGAGAAGAAGGTCGTCGACGACCTCTGCAGCGATCTTGGCGTCCTGGGCCAGCTGCTCCAGCTCCAGCCGCTGTGCCTGGTCGGCCGCCGATCCGCGGAGCAGAAGCTGGGCGCGGGTCAGCACGATGGCCAGTGGAGTCCGAAGCTCGTGGCTGACATCGGAGACGAAGTGTCGTTGCGACGCCAAGGCCTCGCCCAGCGAGCGGACGGCACGGCGGCCGAATGCCCAGCCGAGCGCCGCGGATGCCAGGACGCCGAGGGCGCCGGCTGCCAGGGAGAACCGGGCGAGCCGTTCGGTCTCCTCCTGCTGTTCGACGAAGTTCATGATGGCGGTGACGCGGGTGCCGTCGGCCGCTTCTCCGACATAGGCGAGGAACGGGTTGCCACAGATATCGACGCGCGACTGCCCGTCGGGCAGGCGTGCTGCGGTCTCGCGCACGTGGCGCTCCGGGCAGCTGGTGGGCATGCCGTCAAGGACCACGGTGTCGGTGCCGTCCAGGGTGACGTGGTGACTCCCGGCCTCGGCGACCTTGGCGTGCAGCTTGTTCTCGGACGCATCGCGCCGAGCCTCGAGACCGACCACGTACACCAGGGCGATCACCGCGGACACCACGATCGCGACCGCTGCGCCGGTCTGGAGCGCGACGGCCAGTGACGCCCTGCGCAGCAGCCTACGGTCGCTGATCGCAGCGCTCACGCAGGCCCGAGCCGGTAGCCAAGGCCGCGTACCGTGCGGATCATGCCGTGGCCGAGCTTGCGTCTCAGGTAGTAGATGTAGGTGTCGACGGCGTTCGGGCTGTCCGCGTTCTGGAAGACCCGCCGGTGGAGCTCCTCACGGCTACGGACGCGGCCCGGGTTGGCGGCGATGACGCGCAGCAGCGCGCACTCCTTGGCGGACAGCTCGACGGGTTCGGCGCCGGGGGACAGCACCCGGCGGGTCGAGACGTCGAGTGTGCGGCCGCCGAGATCGATCATGGGCGACGTGTCGGTGTGCCGGCGCAGGAGGGCGCGCAGGCGCGCCAAGAGCTCGTCGCTGTCGAAGGGTTTGACGACGTAGTCCTCAGCGCCGGAGTCGAGACCCTCTACCCGGTCCTCGGTGGTACCTCGTGCGGTGAGCAGCATCATCGGCGTCGTGATCCCACGGCTGCGGAGGCGGCGGACCAGATCGACCCCCTCCATCGCGGGAAGCGTGCGATCGATGACCAGGGCGTCCCACCGGCCGGTCAGCCCGTTGTGCAGCCCGGCCTGGCCGTCGAAGACGGGTACCACCTCGTAGCTCTCCGCGGTGAGCAAGCGGACGAGCAGCTCCGAGAGGCGTCTGTCGTCCTCGACCAGCAGCACACGGCGAGCGTCGAGGTCCATGCGCCGATCGTCTCACCCGCGCTCTGAGGTTGCTCTGAGATTTGGTGCAGAGACTTGATCACAGCCGGGACTTGTCGGTTCCCGGTCGCGATCCGTCGCGGGTCGCCGTGCACCTCACCTACCCAGCGTTTCGCACCACCGTTGACGACCGATGCGCTCAGGGGGCGCACAGGGGGTATCTGATGCAGCATCTTCTCGACCACGCCCGTTCCTTCCCGAACCAGGTCGCCCAGCAGCGCGACCACGTCGAGGTGCTCGGGTGAGCGCCCTTCGGAGCGCGGCGGCGCACGCGCCGTCGTCGAGGCGCGGGACGTTCCTGGCCGACCTGACCGCGTCATTCGTGGTCTTCCTGGTCGCGGTGCCGCTGTGCGTGGGGGTGGCCGTCGCCTCCGGCGTACCGGCCGAGCTGGGCCTGGTTACCGGCATAGTCGGTGGCCTGGTCACCGGGTTCCTCCCCGGCAGCAGCCTGCAGGTCAGCGGCCCGGCTGCCGGACTGACGGTGCTGGTCTACCAGGCGGTGCAGCAGTTCGGCATCTCGGCGCTGGGGGTCCTGGTGCTCGCCACCGGGCTGCTCCAGCTCATGATGGGTGCGCTCCGTCTGGGCCGCTGGTTCCGGGCCATCTCGGTCTCCGTCGTCGAGGGGATGCTCGCGGGGATCGGGCTGGTGCTGATCGCCGGTCAGCTCTACGCCATGGCGGGGCTCAGCGCGCCCAGCGAAAGTCTCGCGAAGATCGTCGGACTTCCCGGCATGCTCGTCGACACGTGGGGCTCCGGGACCGCACTGACGTCGTTGGTGCTCGGCCTGGGCACGATCGTCGTGCTCGTCCTGTGGAAGAAGATGCCACAGCGGTTGCGGGCCGTACCCGCGCCCCTGGCCGCGGTCGGGTTGGCGATCGTCGCCGGCGCGCTGCTCGGGCCGTCGGTGGACAAGGTAGAAGTCCATGGTCTGCTGGATTCGATCCAACCGCCCGGCCTCAGCGACTTCAGCCGGCTCGCCGAGCTCGGAGTGATCGGCACGATCCTCGCCTTCACGCTGATCGCCTCGGCCGAGAGCCTGTTCAGCGCCGCCGCCGTGGACCGCCTCCACGACGGGCCACGGACGCGGTACAACCAGGAGCTCATGGCGCAAGGAGCAGGCAACGCCGTATGCGGTGTGCTCGGTGCCTTGCCGCTCACAGCGGTCATCGTCCGCAGCGCGGCCAACGTTCACGCCGGTGCGAGGACAAAGGCCTCCCGGGTGCTGCACGGGGTCTGGCTGCTGCTCTTCGCCGCTCTGGTGCCTGCGGCTCTCGGCCTCATCCCTGTTGCGGCTCTGGCTGCGGTGCTGGTGCACGCCGGGATCAAGCTGATCCCGCTGGCGGAGATCCGTCAGCTGTGGCGTACGCACAGGGGCGAGGCGCTCGTCCTCATGGCGACCGCGCTCGCGATCGTCTCGGTGGGCATGTTCGAAGGGGTGCTGGTCGGACTGGCTCTTTCGGTCGTCAAGACCGCCTGGGACACCTCCCGCGTGCACCTGGAGGTGAGCGACGAAGGCCACGACCCGCTCGTCGCGCGTCTGAGCGGCAGCGCGACGTTCCTGCGCCTGCCCAAGCTGCTCGACCAGCTGGAGGCCCTGCCTCAGGACCGGCCCGTCGAGGTCGATCTGTCCGGCCTGCACCATCTCGATCATGCCTGCCGCACCTCGCTGGAGAACTGGGCTGCGCGACACAGCGCCGAGAGCGTCCAACCGGTGCGGTTCGCTCGGGAGCTGTGAGCGAGCGCCGGCGCGGAGCACACCGAGGTCGAGACGCTCGTGGTCTTGACCGGGTCGGGAGAGCAGGTCGCCGTCAGCACACCAGGAGTGGTGCTTGTCGACAACGCGGTGTCAGCTAGCCGGCGGCGGCGCAGCCGATGCAGGTGCGGGCCGTGGGCCGGGCCAGCAGGCGGTCACCTGCGACTGCTCGTCCGCAGCGTTCGCAGTAGCCGTAGCTGCCGGCGGCGATCCTCGCGAGCGCGGCGTCCACGTCGGCCAGGTGGTCTCTGGCCGCAGCGAGCAGCGTGCTCGCCTGTGAGCGTTCGAAGGCGATCGTCGACCCTTCGGGGTCGTGCTCGTCGTCGGACGCGGTGAGCTGCGACGCCTCCACCATCGAGGCGATGTTGCCGGAAAGCGAGGAGATCAGATCGGTCGTGCGCTCGCGGTCGGCGATCAACAGCCCATGGATCTCGGTGATCGGAGGCATTCTCCCGCCGCCTTCCTGACGAATCTCGGGCCTGTTTCCTCTCGCAGGCTACCGGTGACGGTGGCCCGCCAGGATCTCTCAGCGGGTGGGCTGGGCCCTGATGTGGACTCGTTCTCCTTGGCCGCCGAAGATGCTGAGGACTTCGACCGCACCAGCGCCGGTGGAACCGGACCAGTGGGGGTGTTGGGTGTCGAACTCGGCGACTTCGCGGGGCCCGAGTGTGGCGTCGTAGTCACCGAGGACGAGGCGCAGGCGGCCGCTGAGCACGTAGAGCCATTCATGACCAGGGTGCGTGCGGGTGAGCGGGTCTGATTCGTTCGTCGGGATGGTCAGCTTGTACGCCTTGGGTTCCGCCTGTCTCCGGCGGCGGCCATTCAGCAACATTCGTTGCTGAAAGCGGGACGACCTGCTGTGGATGCAGGCCGACAACGGGGGAGGTCAGCTCACGATGCTCTGGGCCGCATGGAGGTCCGTCGCGATGCGGATCAGCTGGGCCAGATGTGAGGCCCGGGGGCGAGGAGGCGCCGGTTGCGTTCGGGGATCTCTGCCGGGAGCGACCCGACGAGCTCGGCCACGCTCACGGACCGAAGGCTGTCCTGCCAGGCGGTGTGCGCGGCGTCCATGGTCGCGGCCAGCGCGCACCGTTTGCCGCACTCCTCGGCTGGAAGCGCACCGCGCCCCTGCCGACGGATCTCGCGGCACTGGTAAGGGTTGCCACGACCCTCGATCGCCTCCACCACGTCGAGCACGGTGATCCGTGCCGGCGGACGCCCGAGACGGAACCCGCCGCGTGGACCGGTCGTACCCGAGAGGACCCCTGCCCGGACGAGCCGTGCGAGCTGCTTCGCAAGATACGCGGGTGGCAGATCGAAGTGTTGGGCGAGCTGCGCCGTGCTCACCGTGGTGCCGGGCACCTGCGCGAGAAGCGTCGTGCAGTGCAGCGCCCACTCCAGGCTCTCCGGCAGCTTCATGCCGCAAGACTAACGAGCAGCACGGCCCGGCCGAACCCGCGCACGCAGCAGCCCTCGACCATATTTACGCTATTGTCGCGCTCTAATATCCATAATTGCGAGAGGGGTCGCCGTGCGCATCGCAGTCGTCGGAGCCACCGGCAACATCGGAAAGCTCACCCGGAGCGCCTTGGAGCGCGCTGGCCACGACGTCGTACCCATCAGCCGGAGCCATGGGGTCGACGCGTTGTCGGGCGCCGGCCTGGCGGGCGCGCTGGCCGGCGTGCACACCGTCATCGACGCCACGAACTGCACCGCGAGCCTGGAGTCGGAGAACGTCCGCTTCTTCACCACGGTGACCGAGAACCTGCTGGAGCAGGGACACCGGGCCGGCGCCGGGCACCACGTCACACTGTCGATCGCCGGGGTCCAGAAGGTCCGCGGCAACGCGCACTACGCGGGCAAGCGTGCACAGGAGGCGGCGGTCGAGGCCGGGGACGTCCCTTACACGATCGTGCCGGCCACCCAGTTCCACGACTTCGCCGCGATGGCCGCCTCCTGGTCCGAGCGCGACGGCGTGGCCGAGATAGCCCCGCTCCTCATCCAGCCGGTCGCACCCATCGAGGTCGCCGCCGTGCTCGCCGACGTCGCGACAGGCACGCCGCAGGGCCGGCACGTCGACGTCGCCGGCCCGGACCCGCACGACCTCGTCGACATGGCCCGCCGCACCTATGCCGCGCGCGGGGTACCCATCCGTCTGGTGCCGACGTGGGACGGCGGCATCTTCGACTCGACCATGGCGGGCGACGTGCTCCTGCCTGGTGCGGACGCGAGGATCACCTCGACGTCGTTCGACGACTGGCTTGCCGAGGAGCGAGCGCGGCGGCACCGGACGGACCGACCCCCGTCCCGGCACGGCTCCCGGGTCAGGTGACGACGGCTGCCAGGAGCCGGTCGAGCACACGGTGCGCACCGATCGCGGTGGCGACCTTCCATCGGCGTGGCCCTCGATGTAGGCCACTCGGGAGCGGTCACCGATCACGGTGTGCAGGTGCCGGTTGCCAGGCTGGGTCGTCGTCAGTGGGCTCTGCCTGACAAGCGCTTCCTCGACGGGCCCATGAACAAGGCCACGAGCGAGGTTGTGCCGGGCTGTCCGCCACGCGGGCCATAACCTCGCCAGGTCCACCGTCGCCGCAGGTCACCGACCTGATCTACCGCTGCGGTGTGACAAGACGCCGGTGGTGGGGCTACCCCACGATGCGTTCGGAGGAACACACCATGTCGGCGGCCCGAGGCCGCGCGGAAGGCTGTTCGCATGTTCTTCAGACGAGAAAACCGATCCACGTCCCGCGCCTTTGTGGCTCTGACCTCCATCGTCGCAGTGGGCCTGAGCGCCGCGTGCAGCACGGCCCCTGTTGCGGTCCCGCCCGCGTCCAACCAGGAGCCGGAGTCGGCGTCACGCGGTGCCGTGCTCTCCGTGACGCAGGTGGCTGACCTGAATCCTGCCGAGGTCACGGCGCACCTGCGCCAGGCCGAGATCGACGCCAGCGCGGTGCGTCACGGCGTCACGGCGTACCGCGTGGTGTACAGCACGATCGATGTCGGCGGTGAGCCCACGACAGCAAGCCAGCTGGTCGCGTTCCCCCAGACCGAGGAGAGCGATCTGCACGTGGTGTCGTGGCTGCACGGCACCACGGTGTACCGGCGTGACGTCGCCTCGATGAACGACGCGTCCACCGACCGGGCTGCGGCACTGCTGTTCGCCTCGACCGGACGCGCCGTGTCCGCCCCGGACTACCTGGGACTGGGCGAGAGCCCGGGCACCCATCCCTACGGGCACCCGGAAGCGACGGTCTCCGCGTCGCTCGACGCACTGCGGTCGGCCAGGGAGCTCGCTGGCCGGCACGATCGGACGTTCGACGAGGAGGTGCGGATCAGTGGGTTCTCTCAGGGTGGACCGGCCACGATGCTCCTCGGGCGCGCGCTGCAGGAGGGCATCGACCCGTCGTTCGAACTCGGCGCGCTCGCCCCGATAGCCGGTCCCTTCGACCTGAGCCAGTTCGAGGCCGACGCCGCCGACGACAAGATCACCATGGCCTCGCTCTACCTGGCCTACTTTTCCATCGCGTGGGACCGTATGTACGACCTGTACGACACACCGGAGAAGGCATTCCGTGCGCCGTATGCAGCGCAGGTGGAGGAACTTCTCAACGGCGACCACAAGACGCAGGAGATCGCCGGTGCGCTGCCGCCGAGGTCCGAGGACCTCTTCACCGAGAAGTTCCTCGACTCGGTGCGTCACCCGCGCGGGGACCTGCGGGAGAAGCTCCGCACGATGGACACCACCTGCGACTGGCGCCCCGACGTCCCCGTGCACATCTTCCACGCCACGGGTGACCAGGACGTTGCCTTCGAGCATGCCAGGCACTGCCAGCGGCAGCTGGTGTCCAACGGCGCCGAGCAGCGGCTGACCGACGTCGGTGACGTCGACCACAACGGCACCGTGCGGGCCGCACTGCTGCAGGTCGTACGAGAGTTCAGCCGCGGAGACTGACCGCCTCCACGGACGCTCGAAGAGAGCCGATCTGGCGGGTCCGCCGTCGCACTGTGCGTGACAGCGGACCCGCCCTAGCCGGAACCGGCCGCCGCCCACCACCCGGGACGGGTCGGGCGTCAGGTACTGCTCTTCGGCACGATGCTGATGCCGCCGGAGGCTTCCAGGACGGCCCACTTGATCTGGTCCATCCGCTCCAGGCCCTGCGACGCCCGAGCCGCGCTGAGCACGTCGTCGGTCGTGATCTGCTCCTTGGTCATGGCCTCCTGGAGCGGTCGGCCGTTCTCGACGACGATCACCGGGAGGCCCTCGGCGACGCGCTTGAACCGGGGTAGGCGCCACGAGGCGTAGTCGAACAAGCGCTCGAGCAGGACAAGAGTGGCGATGACCAGGGCGGCTTGCGTGATGGAGAAGTCCTCGCCGAGAAGCGCTTGCTGGGTCGCCTCGCCGACGATGAGCAGGATGATGAAGTCGAACGTGGTCACCTGGGCCATCGACCGCTTGCCGGTCAAGCGGAAGATGACCAGCAGGACCACGTAGATCGCCACGGCGCGCAGGACAGCATCCATCGAGGCCTCCTCAGGGTAGGACGAACTGCGAGAACGAGACGGACCGGCCGGCGACGGTGACCTCACCGCGCAACATGCCGTACTCCTGGGGCCGGAAGCCCACGGTCACCTCGAGATGATCGGTGTCTTCCACGGCGAACTCCAGCACGAGCCCGCCCGCCGCGATCCTCTGCTCCGTGGGCTCAGGCGAGATGCCTTGGACGTCGACGCCGCCGGGCCAGGCCCCGGTGAGCTCCACGGTGACGGTGCCGCCAGAGACCGCCTCGGGCCCGAACGCCAGGGTCATGCTGTCGTCGGCCTCGTGGTGCGTGACGCGGTCGAACGCGACGGTCACGACGCCGTCGGCGCTGTCCCTCTCGGTCCAGCTCAGCGGCCCAGTGCCAAGGAGCCCAGCCAAGGCCGCCATGACGATCAGCACGAGGAGAACGGTGCCGCTGCGCTGCCACACCCACTCACGGCGCTGGAAACCCTCGTCCTGCTCGATGTCCAGACCCATCGGGCCCCCTCAGCTCGCCTGTCTCCGTGTTCAACTCCAGCAGCGTGGCCCGTACCCACCTCGCTCGCACGTCGCCGAGCCGCAGGTCGGTGAGGCGTTCGGGCGCCCTCTCCAGCGGCGGTGTGCAGACCGATATCACCGGTTCAACCAGTCGCCGCCGAATGGCTGGCGCACTTCCGCCAGCCACCAGCCACAAGCCGGTTCGGACCGGCTTACCTGGCCCGCGTCGGTATGGTCCGGCCACTGGTACGCGCCTCGGGCAATCCGCCGACCGCTCGTCGTAGCCGTCGGTCCCGTTCTCGAGCAGGGGAACAGGGCCGACGGCTCTGGCACGCCAAGGGTCGAGATCCAGCCGGACTCAGGAGTGGGCGGCCCCGCCGTCGACGGACTTCCTGACGACACGCTGCACCCTGCCCGGGCGGACGCCTCGGAGCGTCACGAGCGCGGCGACAGCGACCGCTGCCACCACGACCGCCGCGACGAGGAACGCGGCGTGCAGGCCGGAGACGTAGGCGCCTTCGGCGATCGTCGCGGCGCCGGCGTCGAGGTTCGCGGGCACGGAACCCTGCGCGAGTCCTTGGAGTCCGGCCTCGCCGAGACCGAGGGTCGTCGTGGCGGAGTGCACGTTCGCCGTGACGATCGCGGACATGACGGCGGTGCCGACGGCGCCGCCGATCTGGATGCAGGTGGACTGGAACCCGCCCGCGACGCCGGCCAGGTGGACGGGGGCGGAGCCCATGATCGCTTCGGCGCCAGCCGTGATCGTCATACCGGTACCCATCGCGAGAACCACCAGTGTGACGGCGGTGATCCCGTAGGACGAGGTCGCGGAGACGTTCAGGAGCCCGAGCAGGCCGAGGGTGGTCAGCCCGAGGCTGAGGACCGCGGTCGCTCGTGTACCGATCCTCGCGACCAGGACGGACCCGGCGGGGGCCGAGACGATCGAGACCGCGGACATCGGCAGCAGCATCAGTCCGGCCTCCAGGCCTGTGGCGCCCCGGAGGTTGATGAAGAACATGGGCAGCACGAACGTCGCACCCATGAGGACGAAGAAGTTGGTGGCGATCATGAGACCGCCGGTGCCGACCGTGGTGCCGCGGAACAGTGACAGCGGCAGCAGGGCATCGCCACCGCGGGTCTCGATACGGGACTCCAGGCCGACGAACCCGACGATGACCAGGATGCCGGCGGCCAGCAGCCCCAGCGTCCGCACGTCAGCCCATCCCCAGGTCTCGGCCTGCACGATCGCGAAGACGGTGGCCACCAAGCCGACCGCCAGCACGATGACGCCGCGCACGTCGAAGCGCCCAGGCGTGGGGAAGCTGGTCCGCGGCAGGAAGCACAGCCCGTAGACGAGGCCGACAGCGGCGACAGGCACGTTGATGAAGAAGACGGACTGCCAGCTGAACGCCGACTCGAGGGCGCCGGCGAGCGTCGGGCCGATGGCGATCGCGATGGAGGACACTCCGCCCCAGATTCCGACGGCCATGCTGAACTTCTCGCGCGGGAAGGTGGCACGCAGGATAGCGAGGGTCTGGGGCATGAGGATGCCGGCCGCGACGCCCTGCGCGACGCGAAAGCCGATCAGGCCGGTGGCGGTGTTGGACAGGCCGATGGCGACCGAGGCGAGCGTGAACAGCACGAGGCCTGTGAGGTAGAGCGTGCGGTGGCCGTACCTGTCGCCGAGCTTGCCGGCGAGAATCAGGGTGGCGGCGAGGCCGAGGAGGTAGCTGTGGGTGATCCACTGCAGCTGGGCGAACGCAAAGGATCAGCCCGCCGGGAGAAGTAGGCAGTTGGGTTCTGTGATGTCGCAGGACATCGGAATGGCCTGAACCTACGGATCGTAGGTTCAGGCCATTCGCTATTTTGGGGGCGGGTCCGGGCTACCAGCCTGCTGTCGTCCTCGGGAACGCCGACACATAGGTGGCGGGCGCGTCAGCCGGCGTCGTCCGTCGGCGGTACTTGAGGCGACTGCGCTGGGGCTGATCGTGACGGTCGGTGGGCTGGCCTCGTCATCCTGTCGCGCTCCTGACTGCTCAACGCGGTGGTGAGCTTGTGCATGCTCGAGCGGGCTGCCTCGGTCTCGGTTGCTCCCAGCGCGACGAGGGCGACAAGGAGCGCGGCGATCTCACCGGGTTCGAAGGTGATCGGTTCGAGCGTCGACCGGATGTCGAAGAGGTAACCCCCGCCCGGGCCACGCCGCACGCGGATGGGGATGCCGCTCGCACGCATGAGCGCGATGTCGCGTTCGACGGTGCGCGGCGTCACCTGCAGTGCGGCGGCCAGGTCGCGCGCTGACCGCGGTGCGCCGCGGCGGCGCCGGAGTTCCTCGATGAGGGCGTGCTGACGTTCGATGCGGCGCAGCGTCAGGTGCGGCGTGGTCGATCTCGTGTAGGCCAATATCGAATCCCCGTCGTCGGCATGTCGGCTTCTTTTCCTAGCATGGGCCTCATGACGACAGCTTCTGTACTGATCCTGCCCGGAGCAGGGCTTCCCGAATGGCTGTGGGACGATGTCCGCGCAGGGCTCGACGCACCGTCGATGATCGCCCCGAGGCCGGCGGCCGCAGCCAGCACCGTCTCAGACTATGCCCGGGCAGCTCTCGATGCGGCGCCCGACGGACCACTCCTGGTCGTGGCGCACTCGGCCGGGGGCGTGGTCGCGTCAGAGCTCGCGCGGCTCGCGTCGCCTGGCCGTGTAGTGGGCGTCGTCGCGGTGGCCGCGGTGATTCCCCTGACCGGCGGCTCGTTCGTCTCCTCGCTGCCGTTTCCGCAGCGGATGCTCCTTCCCCTCGTCATGCGAGTCGCTGGTACTCGCCCGCCTGAGGCCGCGGTCCGGAAGGGCCTCGCGTCCGACGCGGACGAGCAGGCGACGCGCCGGCTCCTCGCTGATCTCGTTCCCGAGCCGCGGACCTTCTTCACCTCATCCGCCGGCTCCAACGACGCACTCATCTCGACCCCCGTGCGGAGATACGTCCTGACCACCGACGACGTCGAACTCCCGGTCGCGCTTCAGCAACGTTTCGCCGCTCGCCTGCGCCCACAAGAGACAACCCGGATGCCCGGCGGACATCTGCCGATGCTCACCCGCCCCGAAGCCGTCGCCGCCGCGATCGCCGCCACGGCCGGCAACCAGCAGCACGAACCAGCGGCGGGACGGTAGCGGCACCTGCGGGCCCTGTGCCCTCGGGAAGGATGAGTGCGAGCGGCCTGGCCCCGCGGCGCACTCACCTACCGCGCCGCCGTCATCCTGTCCGCCTGCCTCATCTGGTCACGCCATAGAGGAGACACGCCCTAGTCGGTCCGAAGCTTAGCCAGGCTGTACCCGTTGCGATTGCCGACCAGCTCGAAACTCGCCTCGGGGTGCCTGGCGGTCGCGACACCGAGCGCGTCTCCCCACTCATGCGGTGTTCCACCCCCTGGGCCGATGAGTACGAACTCCGGCGTCGGGTTGGCGTTGCCGGTCCAGTACACCTCGTTTGAAGCGACGACATAGTTCATGAGCGAGATGTCAGATTCAACTGTGGCCCCGGGCGGGATCATCGCAAGAATCTCATTGATCTCTGCGGTCCGCGGATCGGGCTCGAGCAGTCCTGGTTCATTCATCTCGTGCAGCGGTGCCGGCCTTGCCACCAGGATGATCACCCACGCGGTCGCCAGCATCGCCGGTCCCAGACGCGCCCACCACGACTCCCAAACCGACGCGGAGTGCTTGGCGCGCGATATACCGTCGATCGCAGCGATAAATGCAATAGGCATCAGAACGGCGCTGTAGTGCCAGTCGGGACCCCAGTAGTTCTCGTTGGAGGAAAGGAATCTCCACGCCAATGTCGGCAAGAGGACAAGCGACAACGGCGACCGAATTGCAAATCCAGCAGTAGCGGCGACAAGAAGAGCTACGGTCAACATCTTCTGCTGCGCCCATGGTCCTGCCGGGTCGCCGGAGCCGTCGTCTCCACCGGTGATGTACTGCCCGTACGCTCATGCCCCTTCGGCGTTCAATGCCGGCAGGATGACGAAGACAGTGAGCGAGAACGACACGATGCCCCACAGTGCGAGCCCGAGTCCTCGCCTACGCTGCCCCAGCACAGCGATGACTCCGCCGACAGCCGCTACCGTCAGGCCGAGATCCTCCTTCACGAATGGCAGCAGGGCGGCCAGTGCACACGCCCACCACCACCTGCGCTCGAGCACGGCCGCCAAAGCCGCGGCCAACAGCGGAACAGCGAGAGCGATCTCGTGGAACTGTGCTTGGACCGAGTACTGCAAGCCCCAGCTCAAACCGAACGCGACGCCGACGACGACACCCGCGATCGGGCCGATGTGGCGCTGCGCGGACCACGTAACCACACCGGCCGCCAGCCCGAAGCAGAGGTCCTGGATCACAAGGAGTGTCAATGGCTGAGGAAACAGCGCAAAGATCGGCGTAAAGACGATCAGGAGCGGGTGAAAGTGATCACCGAGTAGGTTGAATCCGTCGCCCTTGATGGCCACGATCGGCAAATTGCCGCTGGCGTACCCATGGTACATCTGGGTGAAGATTCCCAGATCCCACGACTTGATGTAGAAAGTGTTCCACTGCCAGACGGAGTAAACAATGTAGGTGGTGGTCACAGCGACGAAGACCGTGAATGGGAGCGCTCCACGCCTCGACGCCCGACGGAGCCGTACAGAAATAGGGATCGCAGCTGAGGGCGCGTCAACGACCGGCCCTGCGGGAGCGAAGCGGGCGGCGGCCATCACGGCGGGGTTGGTCCCGGCAGGGTCCGTCGAGGCAGAGCCGGTCAGGAGGGTGCGGGTGCGGGAGGCGGTCACGTCAACGTTGGTGTGCACCGTGCGGTTGGTGATGACAGCTGCCGGGCTGTGATGTGGACGACAAGAGGACCAGGTGTCATGGCGTGTGGTTGCCGGACACCGTGTGTCGGAAGCGCGTCTCATCGTCCCTTGGAGCTCGTCCCGGCCACGAACCCCGAGTCCCAGCGCTCGGCCCGGGTCCGCTCACGCCTGCGGACGCGGAGGCGGAGGCGGAGGTGCTGTTCGTGGCGCACGAGGAGTGTGTACCGGTACGCCCGGTCGCGGCTGCCTGCGGCCGAGGCGGACTTCGCCGAGGTCTTTTCGATCGCGTGGCGCAAGGGCGAGCAGCCAGACAGACCGCGTGCCTTGGCGTGATGGCTAACCAGGCGCGTGCCCGGCAGCGGCGAGGAGCCCTGGTCGGGTGGCTCGGTGTGCGTACCCGGCCCTGCCTAAGTGACGACGGCGGGCATCTGGTTGGGGCGCTGGATGGGCTACGCCGGGCGTTGGCGTTGGCGTTGGCGCGGTGCCGCAGGCGTCAGCCGTGCGCGAGGGTCTTGAGGGCGACGACCCCGACGGCGAGTGCCGCGAGCACGCCCAGCGCCAGGATCCGAGCTGGCCAGGCCAGCTTGGTGCGGCGGACGCCGAGCCAGGCGATGAGCACCAGCGAGACGATCAGTGCGCCGACACCGACGCGCAGCGCGGCGGTCACCTCCCACCATCCGCGGGCTGCGGCTGCCAGGGCGAGCAGCGGGACGACGATGGTCAGCAGAGCGCCACGGCTGGTCGCTGTCATGGCGCGGACCTTGGCCCGGTCCGGGAACCGGCCTTGCGCGGCGATGTGCGCGATGAGCTCCGCGAGCCAGGCGGCCGCGACGGTGCCCACGGCGGTGATGGTCAGTGATCCCGCGGCAGTCCCGGCGGTGAGGCCGTGCGCGTGAGTCTGCAGGGTGAGAATGACTGCGAGCGCGGCGAACGTGACGTAGACCCGCTCACGGAGGCGCTCAGCGAAGACGTGCTTCTCTTTCTCGTCCAGGGTCGAGGGGTCGGGTCGGCGTGGGCGCGTGGTCATGGGGTCATTGTTGCGGGCGCGGTCCATCGCGCGTGTTGAGAACACTGCCAGGAGGAGGGTCTGTCGGTCCGAGAGCTGACGATTGAGGCTGCCGATGCCGACACCCGCCCGTTGGACGACCTCGGCGAGGGTGCTGGCGAGGCTGCGCTCTGCGAAGAGTGCCCAGGCCGCGAGCAGGATGCGCTCGCGGTCCCCCGGGCGTCGGCCGGCTGTCGTTTGCGACCGAGACCGAGAGAGTCGCTGTGCCCTCACCGCGGCGGGAGGTCAGCAACATTCTCGAAACTGACGGGTTTCGGCCGTCGTCTCACGGTTCTCGGCCGATGGCGGCCAGCACAGCGTCAAGAAGCCCGGGGAAGCGTGCATCGAGATCGTCGCGGCGCAGCGTGTGCAGGATGACCCGCCCATCGCGCCGTGCAAAGAGGACGCCGCTCGCGCGCAGCACCCGCCAATGGTGGCTCGCGGAAGACGGCGGTACATCCGGCAAGACCGTGCCGCAGGTGAGTTCCTCCCCGCCGGCCAAGCGTCGCAAGATCTGCAGCCGGACCGGATGGGACAAGGCCTCGAGGACAGCTTCGATGCGCAACTGCGCTCGGTCCGGATGATCATTCGTGGTGCTCATCCTTCGACTCTACACAGTGAGTCGAACGGTGCTACGGTTCGACTCCAGCCCAACAGTCGAACATTTGGGAGAAGCTTTGTCTGCGTTCCTATTCATCGAGGTAACCCCGTCGGATGCCACAAAGTTTGCGGAGTACGAGGCGGGCGCTGTACAGATTGCGATCCGGCATGGCGGCGAGCTGCTGGCGCACGACACCGACCCCCTGCTCATTGAGCGTGACAACGCGCCGGCCATTGCGGTGTTGATGAAGTTCCCCGACAAGCAGGCGGTCCGTGCGTACTTCGACGACCCCGATTACGCGCCACTGCGTGAGCTGCGCCAGTCGGTCTCTCGGGCTAGCGCAATTGCTGTCGGAGCCTGAGAGCTCCACTCACGGCCGTGGGCATCCAACGAGCGCGTGACCGTCCAGCAGGGCCCTTTATCAGGGCGGTAACGCGCATGTACACCCGGCAACTCGCAGATGGGCTGCCTCGGGGTGCTCAAGACGCAGGAATACGCCGAGCGCGGTGACGCCATGGCGTAGAGCGTGACGAAGCGCGGTGCGCGCGCTCGGCAATTCAATAGTCTGTTATCGATCCTGTCTTCCGTCAGTGGTTCGCAGGGCGGGATCTGCCGTACAGGAGGCGAGGAGCGCCAGCTTGTCGGCGCTGTCGGTTCCAAGGTCGGGGTGGTAGATCGCGAGAACGAGCGCGTGGGCAGTATCGCTGATGATGAGTTTCTCGCGGTTGAGGGTGAGCGTGCCGACGGTGGGATGGTCCATGGTGATGGGCCAGCTCTGCCGGGCCTGGACGTCGTGTTGCGCCCAGAGGGTCCGGAAGCGGTCGCTGGCGAGGGAGAGCTCGTCGACGAGATCGATGAACCTGCTGTCGTTCGTGTCGGTTCCGACCGAGCGGTGAAAGCCGGCGACCAGCCGAGCAGTGGTGTCGTCCCAGTCGGGATACAGGGCCTGTTCTTCGGGATCGAGGAACACGTCGCGGAGGCGGTTCTGGCCCGCGACGATCCGGGGTGAGAGTGCGGTGGCGAGCTGGTTCGCGGCGAGGACGTCGAGGTAGCGGCCCTCGACGAATGCCGGTAGTTGCAGGATCGCCAGCATCTTGCTGATGCCCTCGGGGACGTGCTCGCGCCGCGGCCATCGCCGTGAGCGCGGAGGGGGTTGTTCGTTGAGGGAGAGCAGGTACGCGGTGCCGGTCGCGTCGAGGCCGAACACCCGGGCGAGGGCTTCGAGGATCTGCGCGGAAGGACGTCGGTCGCGGCCCTGCTCGAGGCGGAGGTAGTAGTCCGAGCTGATCCCCGCCAGAAGGGAGACCTCGGATCGGCGTAGGCCGGGCACGCGTCGGTTGTTCCCCGTGGGCAGGCCTACCTGTTCGGGACGAACGCGCGCGCGTTGGGCCCGAAGGTAGTCACCGAGCAAGTTCTCCTTGGGGGCCATGTTCGCAATTTTAGGCCGCTGAGGCGGCCGCGATGGTGGTCCTGCCGGGACCACTGTCACGCGGGCGTACCCACGAAGACGCCGCGGGAGTCACCGTTGGTCACGGCGCAGCGACCAGAACGGGGCGAGCGCATCTCGCGTCGCGGGAGCGGCTGGAGAACAAGACAGAGGAGAACGAACCATGAGCGGACTAGCTGTCGTGACGGGTGCATCGTCCGGGATCGGTCAGGAGTACGCCCGTCGTCTGGCGTCACAGGGTACCGACCTGATCGCGGTGGGCCGTCGGCAGGAGCGGCTCGATGAACTGGTGACGGAGTTCCCGGATGTGACTGTGCAGACCGTCGCTGCGGACCTGTCCACGCAGGAGGGCGTTGCGAAGGTCGTCGCCGCGATCAGGGATCAGCCGGTGACGATCCTGGTCAACAACGCGGGCGTGGCGCACTACAAGCCGTTCGTCGAACTGCCCGAGGAGCAGGCGGCGGAAATCGTCGGGGTAAAGGTGGTCGCACCGACCCTGCTCACTCGCGCTGTCGCACCGGGCATGGTCGAGCGCGGGGCCGGTCAGATCGTGAACGTCGCCGGCATGATCGCTTTCAGCGGTCCGGCGAGCTTGGAACAGGTGCCGCTGCCTCGGGCGGTGTACACCGCAGGCCTGGCGTACGCGGTGGCCCTGTCGCAGACGCTGCACGCCGAGCTGTCCCCGGCCGGCGTGAACGTGCAGGCGCTGTGCCCGGGTGCCGTCGCGACAGAGTTTCACGAGCGGCAGGGCATGGACGTCTCCGCTGTTCCGCGGATGAGCGCGGCCGACGTCGTCACCGCGAGCCTTCGTGGAATGGAGCTCGGCGAACTCGTCACCGCTCCCGGTGTCGAGCAGGACGGCCTGTTGCAGGACGTGTTCACCGCAGACCTCGCGGCCTTCAGCGCGCAGTCGCCCGAACTGGCGGCTCGCTACCGGTCCTGAACGACCACCGCAGGTGAAGTGCCGCGTCCTCTGACGCTGCACCCTCCGTCTCACCAGCTTCCAGGCAGTAGCGTCCGTGGCACCAGCAGAAGACAGCCCAGCCATAGTCACCAACCGAGCGCGGCCCAGCGACTCCATACCCGGCGCACCTTCTTGCGATTGAAATCGCTCGAAGGGCTCGCAGAGACGGCGAGCGAAGGTTCTTGTGAGACGCCCGCCCACCCAGGCGTGTTTCGGAATGGGTCAGCGACGGTGGTCGTGGTGTGCTCGCCGGTGCGTGGATCCTCGCGTTCGATCTCGTAGCCGCCCAGGAGCCCGCGGCGGGTGTGGACCGAGATCGCCCATTCGAGTTCTTCGTCGTCGGGGAACACGACGAAGAACGTGTTCTCGCTCAGGTCATGTCGTCCCGCAACGTCCACCACGACCCCGCAGCATGCCGAACCCGCAGGCCATCACGCTGGATCCTTGGCGCATCACCGGGATGGCCGCGGCCACCCTCGTACTGCTCCGCCTTCAACGCCCGGCCACAGAATGAGGCGAGAAAACCTCAGTTGGAACCCCTATTGAACTGATCTGATACCGTGCTCGCTGAAACGTCCAAAATTGAACATCCCTGTAGCGTGGCGGGAGAGTTCACCTGAGCGACCCTCAGGTGGCGCCGTAGGAGCAACACCTCCCCAGGAATCTCTCAGGCCCCCGTACCGCCACGACAAGGAACTCTGGAGAGCAGCCGAGCTTCGTGCCTGGCTCACCGACGGGGCAAGCCGGCCATGTGTCGGCACAAAACTCTCAGGTCACAGACAGAGCGGGGAGGAACTCATCGTGCTGGCGTCCGCCGGCCTGGCCTTGGAGTTCCCATGATCTGCTCCCACCCCTCCAGTTCTGACGATCGCATCAGCAGCCCAGATGGGCCTAGGGTGCCCTCGACAGTTCGTCAACGCAGACGACCATCCCGACTGCCCATCGGGATCGGGGTGTCGCACGTCGCGACCGAAGCCCTGGGCGACATCGTCCATGTCGATCTGCCCGCGGTCGGCAGCCAGCTGCGCAACGGTGCCGACACATGAGCAGGGTCGACAGCCGCATCGTGCAGCAGAGTGGACCACCCGAGCACGCGACTGTCGGCAAAGCCGCCGCGTTCGGTATAGCGGCGTCCGCAGACTTCCGTGAGCAGATGGAACGTGTCGTGACGGGCGTCAGTTTCTCGTCATCGGACTACACGAGGAGAAACTCACCCATGCACATCCGCCCGCGGGCACGCCGTCATGAGGAGCGCTCATGGCGCTGAGCGCGCTCGACCTGTTCTCCATCGGGATCGGGCCATCGTCTTCCCACACGGTCGGGCCGATGCGCGCGGCCGGCGCGTTCGTCGACGCGCTACGGGACCAGGACGAACTAGGCAGGGTTGTGCGCGTGCAGGCCGAGCTGTTCGGCTCCCTGGGCGCCACAGGTCGCGGGCACGGCTCGGACGAGGCTGTGATCTTGGGCCTGTTGGGAGACACACCCGAGGCCGTCGACACTGCCACCGTCGGTGCCCGGGCCAGGCAGATCTGCGCGGACGGACTGCTGCTGCTCGGTGGAGAGCATCAGATCGGCTTCTCACGCAGCGATGACCTGATCCTGCACAGACGCCGGAGCCTGCCGGAGCACCCCAACGGGATGACCTTCCGCGCCTTCGACCGGCAGGGCGACGCGGTCCATGAGTCGACGTACTTCTCGGTTGGTGGTGGGTTTGTGGTGGCCCAGGACGCGATGGCGCAACGACGCATCACCCCTGGCGCCACCCGTCTCCCGTATCCGTTCGCCTCGGGCGCTGAACTGCTGCGTCACTGCTCCCAGGAACAGTTGAGCATCGCCGAGGTCATGCTGGCCAACGAGCTGGTGTGGCGGTCTGAGGAGCAACTGCGTAGCGAGCTGCTGCGAATCTGGGCGGCGATGAAAGAGTGCGTCCATAACGGGTGCACCAGCCAGGAGCAGCTGCTCCCCGGAGGGTTGCAGGTGCCGCGCCGCGCCCCGCTGCTTCATACGAAGCTGTCGGCCGAGCCGGGCCGAAGCGACCCCATCGGCGCCATGGACTGGGTCACTCTCTTCGCGCTGGCGGTGAATGAGGAGAACGCCGCCGGCGGACGCGTCGTGACCGCTCCGACCAACGGCGCGGCGGGCGTCCTCCCGGCAGTACTGCACTATTACGACCGGTTCATCCCGGACGCCAGCGACGACGGAGTGGTGACGTTCCTCCTCACCGCAGCAGGCATCGGCATCCTCATCAAGGAGAACGCGTCGATCTCAGGTGCAGAAGTCGGGTGCCAGGGCGAGATTGGCTCGGCCTGCTCGATGGCCGCTGCCGGACTGTGCGCAGTCATGGGCGGGACACCCGAGCAGGTCGAGAACGCTGCCGAGATCGGCATGGAGCACAATCTGGGGCTCACGTGCGACCCGATCGGTGGACTCGTTCAGATCCCCTGTATCGAGCGCAACGCCATCGCGAGTACCAAGGCGATCAACGCGGCGCGCATCGCCCTGCACGGTGACGGCAACCACCGGGTCTCCCTCGACCAGGTGATCAAGACCATGCGCGACACCGGTGCCGACATGAAGCTGAAGTACAAGGAGACCTCTCGTGGAGGGCTGGCGGTGAACGTGATCGAATGTTGAGCGCGATGATCGGCTACC
>NZ_JAMTCT010000018.1 GCF_024171995.1 Promicromonospora umidemergens
GCTGCTTCTTGTACGCGTTCACCCAGTTCCGCAGAGTCTGCTGCACCACACCATTCTCACGCGCTACCTGCGCGATAGTGCGTGAGCTCCGGATCACTTCCTGGACGCACGCGTCCTTGAACTCCGGTGAATACTTCTGTTCCGCCAACGGGCCATTCCTTCCAGTCAATCCCAAGAATTATATCTTGGGGCCAACTGTCCGAGAACCGTAGGGCGCCTCAAAGCCATCGAGACCGAGACCCGCGATGATGCAGACGCGGAGATGGTCTACAACTTTCACGTCGAGACCCACCACAACTATTATGTCTAGGCTGGCGCTGTCCCGATCCTGGTCCACAATGCCGCCCATGTTGGCCCGAACGGCACGTACGAGCCCAACCCGAAACATGGCCTGAGCCAGCGTGGTAAGGCCGCGCCCGAGCCCGCGGACGGGCAAAAGGCGCTGGATCGCTCGGTGCCCTACAAGAACACCTCGACCCGGCGTGTGGCTGTGGACAAGGAGAACGGGGAATTCGTCGTGCTCGATGAGCACGCACCTGGAAAGTTCCATGGTCACGTTCGGGAGTGGAACGGAACGCCGAACCAGCAGGGACTCAGGGACGAGATGAAGAATGCACTCGTAAAGAACGGCGATGTGAACAGGAAGGGGAAGATACTGTGAGCCTGGAGTACTACAAGTCGGAAGAGATTGACCGTGGGAAATTCCTGGCAGCCATCGAGGATGGCGAATCATTGCCTCTGCGCGAAGCGATGATATCTGCGGCCTTTCACATCGACGACTGGAAGTGGTTGCAAGGGCAATACGTCGAGCTTCTTGGGCATGACGATCCCTGGGTACGAAAAGTCGCGGCCACCTGCCTGGCCCATGTGGCACGAATCCACCGTCGTCTGGATGTCGCGGTGGTTCGCCCATTGATCGAAGCACTCCTGGATGATCCGGAAACCCGTGGCCACGCCGAAGACGCGCTCGAGGACATCGAAGACGTGATGCTCGTGGACGGCTCTGCAGGCTAGATCTCCGTGGCCGACATCTACGGAACGACCACTTGGCACCTGGACGGGGCGATATGCGCCCTCGTGCTGCACGAGAGCAGCCGCACCAACCTGGAATGACCCGGGGGGATATACTCCCGATCGTCAAGGCGGACCACACCGCCTGCGCTCGAAAAAGGGGCGCGCGACGGGCCCAGAGCCGGGCCCGCACGGGACACATACGGACCGCACCACTCATCCGTCACTGTTTCCCTGGAGGCCCCCGTGCCCACCGTGTCTGCCCACGTCGCCCGTACCGTCGCCCGCCACGTCGACCACGTCTTCGGCGTGATGGGCAACGGCAACGCCTGGTTCCTCGACGCCCTCGAACGCTCGACGACCGCACGCTTCACCGCCGTCCGCCACGAGGCCGGCGGGGTCGTCGCCGCCGACGCCCACTTCCGCGCGTCGGGCCGCATCGCCGCGGCCACCGCCACCTACGGCGCGGGCTTCACCAACGCGCTCACCGCGCTCGCCGAGGCCGCGGCGGCCCGCGTGCCGCTGGTCCTGCTGGCGGGCGACGAGCCGACGTCGGGCCCCCGCCCCTGGGACGTGGACCAGATAGCGCTCGCGGCCGCCGTCGGCGCCCGCACCTATACCGTCGGCCGCGCCGACGCCGCGGCCACCAGCGTCATCGCCATCGAGCACTCCCTGACCTACCGCGTGCCCGTGGTGCTGGCCATCCCGTACGACGTCGCCGCGCTGGAGGCAGGCCCGGTCCCCGACGCGCCGGAGCCCACCCTCCCCCAGCCCATGGCACCTACCGGGCCGTTCGACGCCGCCGCCATCACCGACCTCGCCAAGCACCTCGCCGGCGCTGACCGGCCGCTGCTGCTCGCCGGCCGGGGCGCCTGGCTCGCCGGCGCGGGCAAGGCGCTCGGCGACCTCGCGGAGGCGACGGGAGCTCTGACGGCGACCACGGCGCTGGGCCGCGGTGTCTTCCCCGACGACCGGTACGACCTCGGCGTCGCGGGCGGCTTCGGCGCCGAGCGGGCGATGGAGCTGGTCCGCGAAGCCGATGTCGCCGTCGTGGTCGGGGCGTCGCTCAACCAGTTCACCATGCGCTTCGGCGACCTGTTCGCGCCGGGCACGCGCGTGGTCCAGGTGGACACCGCGCCGGCGGCGACGCACCGGCACGTCGGCGGCTTCGTCCGCGGCGACGCCGCGCTCGTGACCCGCATCCTCATGGACGAGCTGCACACCCTGGGGGCAAAGCCGTCCGGGTGGCGGGAGTCCGTGGACGTCGCAGCGGCCCGCCGCTACGAGACCGGCCCGGCGGACGGGATCGCGCCGGACGGGCGCCTCGACCCGCGCGCCGTCGCGCACCGCCTCGCGAGCCTGCTGCCCGCCGACCGCGTCGTCGTCTCCGACGGCGGGCACTTCATCGGCTGGGCCAACATGTACTGGCCCGTCGCCTCACCCGACCGCATGGTCATGGTCGGCACCGCCTACCAGTCCATCGGGCTCGGCTTCCCCAGCGTCGCCGGCGCTGCCGCGGCCCGCCCCGACGACGCCGTCGTGCTCACCACAGGCGACGGCGGCGGGCTCATGGCGCTGGCCGACCTCGAGACCGCGGTACGCACCGCCGGCGGGCGCGGCATCGCCGTCGTCTGGAACGATGCCGCCTACGGCGCCGAGGTGCACGTGTACGGGCGGCAGGGCATCACGAAGGAGCCGATGCTCATCCCCGAGACGGACTTCGCCGCGCTCGCGGCCGCCGTCGGCGCCGAGGGGGTCGTGGTGCGCTCGCTCGCCGACCTGGATCGCCTGGCGCGGTGGGCCACCGAGCCCGTCGCCGACCGCCGCTTCCTGCTGCTCGACTGCCGGGTCTCGGGTGACGTGGTCGCCCCGTACCAGGAGGAGATCCTGGCGGCGAACCGCACGCACTAGCCCTTGGTCCCCGTCGTCGCGATCCCCTGCACGAAGTACCGCTGGCCCGCGAAGAACAGCAGGATCATCGGCACGGTGGTGATCACCGACGCCGTCACCACGACCTCCCACTGCGACTCGCCGCCCGGACCGAACTGGTCGATCAGCGCCTTGAGCCCGCGCGGCACCGTGAAGGTCGCCGCGTCCTGCAGGTACACCAGCGGGCGCAGCAGGTCGGTCCAGGATGCCTGCGCCTCGAACAGGAACGTCAGCACGAGCGCCGGCCGGCACAGCGGCACCGCGACCAGCCAGAACAGCCTCCACTCGCTCGCGCCGTCGAGCCGGGCCGCCTCGAAGGGCTCACGCGGCAGGCTGAGGAAGAACTGCCGCAGGAGGAACACGTAGAAGGCGCTGGCGAACAGGTTGCCCGCCCAGAGCGGCACCGTGGTGCCCACGAACCCCAGCCGGTGCCAGATGAGATACGTAGGGATCAGCGTGACGGCGCCCGGCAGCATCATCGTCGCCAGCACCACCCCGAACAGCGGCCCCCGCCCGCGGAACCGGTAGTGGGCGAACCCCCACGCGACCAGCGCGCTGGAGACCGTCACCGCGGTGGCCGCGAGCGCCGTCACGACCAGCGTGTTGCCCAGCCACAGGGCCAGGGGCGCGGACTGCCAGACGGTGAGGTAGTTCTCGAGCGTCGGGTGCTGGGGCACCAGGCGGTTGTCGAAGATCTCGGCCCGCGGCTTGAACGAGGCCGACAGGAGCCAGATCAGCGGGTAGACGAAGACGATGGTGAGGACCACCAGGGCGGTGACGACCACCGCCCGGACCCAGCGCCTGCGGCGGACCGGGTCGCTCATCGCTGCTCCCCCTCGTAGTAGACGAGCCTGCGGGACACGAGCAGCTGGACGGCGGTCACCACCATGATGACGGCGAACAGTAGCCACGCCAGCGCGGAGGCGTAGCCCATGTGGAGCTCGGCGAAGCCCTCGCGGAACAGGTAGATCACGTAGAAGAGCGCAGCGTCGTTGGAGTAGGTCGAGTTCCCGGCGCCGAAGTAGGCCGAGTACGCCTCGGTGAACATCTGGAACGCGGCGATGGTGTTGACCACGGTGACGAAGAACAGGGCGCCGCTGATCATGGGGATGGTCACGGTCCGGGTGCGGCGCCACCAGCCGGCGCCGTCGACGCGGGCGGCGTCGTACAGCTCTACGGGCACGTCCTGGAGCGCGGCCAGCAGGATCACGACGGCGGCGCCCACGGACCAGAGGCTCACCAGCGCGAGGCCCGGCTTGATCCAGTCGGGGTCTGTGGTCCAGCTCGGCCCGTCGATGCCTATGGTGCCGAGCGCCTCGTTGACGAGGCCGTACTCGCCGTTGAACAGCAGGAGCAGCAGCACGCCGACGGCGACGGGGGGCGTCATCTTGGGTATGAAGAACGCGGTGCGGAAGAACCCGGAGGCCCGGCCTGCCTGGTGCAGCAGCAGGGCGAGCGCGAGCGCGACCAGCACGTACAGCGGCACCTGCAGCAGCGTGTACTGCAGGGTGTTCCAGAGCGCGAGCCGGACCTGCGGGTCGTCGACCATGCGCTCGTAGTTGTCCAGGCCGACGAACGACGGGTCGGTCAGCACGTCGTAGTCGGTCAGGGAGAGGTAGCCGCTGTAGAAGATGGGCCAGGCCGTGAAGACCAGGAACCCGAGGATCCAGGGGCTGATGAAGGCCAGGCCTGCGGTGCGCTCGCGACGGGCGCGGGCGCTGGGACGTGCGGTCGTCACTGCTGTTCGTCCCACGTAGCCCACGCCTCGTCGAGGGCGGACTGCGCTTCCTCCTGTGCCTGGGCCATCGCGGCGGCGGGCTCCTGCTGGCCGTTGAGGACCCGGTTGACGCCGTCCTGCCAGGCGGTCTCGAACTCGGCGCCGGCGGGGTTGGCCGGGAGCGTGAAGGTGTGGTCGTTGGCCGCGTACATCGCGTCGATCGCGTCGTCCCACGGAGCGGGCGGGTCTGCGGGCACGAGCGTGTCGCGGATCTGCGCGTCCGCCTCCTCGTTGCCGGTCAGGACGCCGGTGAACACCAGGCCGTCGGCCGCCCGCGCGTCCGCCCGGACCTGTGCGGCCTCGGCCCAGGCCTCGGTCTCGGTCATGCGGGCGGCGTACGCGCAGGCTGCGGCCGGGTCCGCGGCGCCGACCGGGATCGCCCAGGCGGACCCGGTCGCGAAGGCGTGCACGTCGCCATCGGGTCCTTTGACCGGGCCGAACGCCAGCGGGGCGTCGGGTGAGCTCTCGTTCAGCACGTTGACGTACCACTGCTCCATCGCCATGGCGCCGAGCTGTCCGGTGGCGAACTGGTTGCCCGCCCCGAAGAAGTCCGCCGAGTCGCGGTACGTCTTGACGTCGGGGAAGCCGCCCTGGGCGTCGTAGACGGCGACGGCCTGTTCGAGGGCCTCCACCACAGCGGAGTCGTCCAGCTGTGCGGTGCGGCCGTCGTCGGACAGGAGGTCGGCGCCGCGGCCCTTGGCCCACAGCGGCAGGAACTCCGGCAGCTTGGAGTCGACTCCGATGACGGACAGCTTGCCGCCGTCACGGCGCGTCATGGCCTCGGTCGCGGCCAGGACGGCGTCCGGGTCGGACCCGTCGACGTCGGCCAGGCTCAGGCCCTCGTCCGCGAGCAGGTCGGCGCTGGCCATGGTGATCTGGACCATGTTGAACTCGGGGATGCCGTAGAGCTCGTCCCCGAAGGTCACCTCGGCCAGCGCCGGGTCGACGAACGCGTCGGTGTCGATCCCCTGCTCGTCGACGCAGGCCGACAGCGGCAGGATCGCGCCACGCGAGGCGAAGGTGCCGATCTGGTCGCGCTCGGCGTAGACGAGGTCGGGCGGGTTGCCCGCGGCCGCTGCCGAGAGGAACGCCTGCGGGTCGAGCGCGCCCTCGGACAGCTTGACCTCGGTGCCGAGCGCCTCGGTCGCGCGGTCGTGGCGCACCTCGCCGATCTCGTCACCCGTGCCGAACCCCATCACCTGGAGCGTGCCGCCGGGTGACGGCGACGCCCCGAAGTCGACGTCGGCGCCTGCGCCGTCGTCCGCGCCGATCCCGGTGGCGCAGCCCGTGGTCCCAAGCACGACGAGGAGCGCCGCTGCCGCGAACGGGCCGACGGCACGGGACCGGTGCGGGCGGCGGGGGCGGTGCGGGCGTGGCGCGGACATGGCGGCCTCCTCCGGGTGGCTGCCGGCTCCGCTCGACGGGCCGACCTCCGGATCATGGTGTGCCGGTGCTGCCGCACTCGCAGTTCGGCGCACGTCGAAAGGCGTTGCCGCAGCGCGCGCCGCTTGGGAGCATGGTGCCGTGACCGCGCCGACCGTCGACGAGAGTCCCGGCCCTGCCCTGCGCCTGCGCCCGCCACGGCACGCCGTGGACCCACGCGCCGTCGGCTGGTGGTCGCTGCAGCTCTGGCTGCTGACGGCCGTGCCGGTGGTCCCCCTGGGGGTGCTGGGCCTGCTGATCGCCCCCGCCCGCCCGTGGCTGCTCCTGCCCGCCGTGGTCCTGGCAGCCGTCGGGGCGCTCGCCGCCCTCACCCTGCCCAGGCTGTGGTTCCGCCACCACCGCTGGGAGGTCACCGACGAGGCCGTCTACACCCGTACCGGCTGGTTCTTCCAGGAGTGGCGGGTCGCGCCCCTGTCAAGGGTCCAGACCGTCGACACCGGGCGAGGCCCGCTGGAGCAGCGCTTCGGGCTGGCGACGCTCACGGTGACCACGGCGTCCGCCAAGGGGGCGGTGAAGGTGGAGGGGCTCGACGCCGAGACGGCCGCCGCGCTCGCGGCCGACCTCACCGTCGCCACCCAGGCCACGCCAGAGGACGCGACCTGAGCGGCGACGGTGCCGCGTGGGAGCGGCTGGACCGACGAGCCTTCCTCGCGGGCGCGCTCTACACCGCAGGCCCCGCCGCTGGAGCCGCACTCATCACGGGGTACTGGCTGGCCGTCGGCACCTCGGTCGGGGCGGCGCTGGCCTGGGTGCTGCCGGGGTTCGTGGTGGCCGTCGCCGCCGGCGCCGCGTCGGGCGAGTGGATGTGGCGCGTCACGAGCTACCACGTCGACCCGGAACGGTTCCACGTCAACACCGGCGTCGTGTTCCGCAAGCGCCTCGCGCTGCGCAGGGAGCGGATCCGTTCGGTCGACCTCACCGCCGACCCGGTGCTCCGCATGCTCGGCGTCGTGACCGTACGGGTGGGGACGGGCGAGCACGCCGGGACGGAGGGCACCGTCACCCTCTGGCCGGTGCGCCAGGAGTCGGCCGACGCGCTGCGCGGCACCCTGCTGGCGCACGCCGCGCGCCCGGACGGTCCTGGCGCCGAGGACGCCGGCGACGGGATGCTGGCCCGGGTGGACCGGCGCTGGATCCGGTTCGCACCGCTGTCCTTCCTCAGCCCGACGCTGGGCGGCGCCGCGGCCGGCGGCACGCTCCAGGTGGCCGACTGGTTCGGGATGCAGGTCCGCGTGGTCGAGACGGTCGGATCGTGGTTCGGCGTCGCGCCGGCGCTGCTCGTCTCGGCCGCGCTCGCCGTGGGCCTGCTCCTCGTCGGGGGCGTGGCCACGGTGGCCATCTGGGTCGAGTACTGGTGGAACCACACGCTGGACCGCAGGCCCGACGGCACGCTCCAGGTGCAGCGCGGGCTGCTGACCACCCGGTCGATCTCGCTCGAGGAGTCCCGGCTGCGCGGAGTGGAGGTCGTCGAGCCGCTCGCCGCCCGCCTGGCCGGCGGAGCGCGGGTCGACGCCGTCGCCACCGGCCTGGCGACGAGCGAGGAGGACAAGACCGACAGCCGGACCCTCCTGCCGGTGGCGCCAAAGGAGGTAGCCGACCGGGTGGCGGCGGACGTGCTCCGCGAGCCGTCCACCCCGCCGACGGCGGCGCAGCTCACGCCGCACCCGCCCGCGGCCCGCGGCCGCCGGCTGCGCCGGGCGTTCGGCACGGTGCTCGCCGCCGAGGCAGTCCTCGTGGTGCTCGGCCTGCTGCTCACGCCCGTGCTGCTCCACGTGGCCTGGATCAGCGCGCTGGTGCTGGTCCCGCTGGCGGTGCTGCTCGCCCTCGACGCCTACCGCGCGCTCGGCCACACGCTCACCGGCATCTACCTGGTCGCCCGCAGCGGCACGGTCCGCCGAGCGACGGTGGCGCTCCAACGGCGGGCCGTCGTGGGCTGGACCGTACGGCAGTCGGTGCTGCAGCGCCGGGCCGGGCTGATCACCGTCGTCGCGACGACCGCAGCGGGCCGGGGCGCGTACGCCGTCCGCGACGCCGCACAGCAGGACGGCCTCACCCTCGCCGACGCCGCCGTCCCCGGCCTGCTGCGCCCGTTCCTGGTCGGCGCGGACCTGCCGGAACGAGTCCTGCCGCCGGGCTGACGCGCTCGCCCGGTCGGCCGCCCGCCGGCCGGCCCGGCCCAGCCGGTCCGGCAGGGTCAGACGCCGACCTTCTGCCGCACCACGGCCACGGCCTTGCCGAGGTTCACGCTCCACCCGACGCCGAACACGCGGGGCCCCACGACGTGCTCGGCCTCGGGGTCCCACAGCCGTTCCCTGGCGCGCTCCAGGGTCGGGACGCGCAGCTCGTACGGGACGACCGACGCGATCTTGCCGTGCCAGCCGCGCTCCGCCTTCGGTGTGCGCAGCTCCTTCACGACCGCAGCGGCCATCAGCGCGATCGCGACGAGCGTGAGCAGCTTCTTCAAGCCCCCGCCGCCGTGCGCCGCCGTCTCGACGTGGTCGGTGTGCTTCTTGCGCGACATCTTGATGCCTCCCGTGCTCTCGGTATCGCCCCTGTGCGACCCATCTTGGGGCATGTGTCCGCAACTGGCCCGTGCAACGCGCGGACCCGGGCACCACCGGACGGCACAGTGCTCAGCGGACCCGCACGGCGCCCGGCTGGACGGTGACGGCGACCCGGGTGGTCTCCCCCAGGTCCTCGCCGTCGATCTCGAAGACGCGCGGCTCCAGCAGCTCGATGCTCATGCTGCGCAGGCGCAGATGCGTCGCGCTGTCGCTGCTCTCGGCCACGGCGCCGCCGGTGGCGAGCCGCTTGACGCCGTTGTCCCAGACCATGTTCCGCAGCGTGTCGGCCCACCCCGCCGCGTCGTCGGCGCTCAGGACGAGCAGGTCCAGCTCGCCGTCGCTCGGGTCAGCGTCCGGCAGGAGGTTGATCCCGCCCTGGAGGGTTCCGCAGTTGCCGATCAGCAGCGTGTGCACGCTCTCCTGGCCCAGCGGCTCGTCGTCGGCGGTGATCCGGACGTCGAGGGTGTCGCTGGCGGACAGGGCGCGGCCGAGCGACTCCACGTAGGCCAGCCAGCCGACCTTGTCCTTGAGGTCGTCGTCTGTCTCGGTGATCATGTGCGCGTCCAGCCCGAACCCGGCCAGGACCGCGAACGCGTGCCGCTCGGTCCCGCCGTCGAGGTCGATCTCGAGCCACCCCACGTCGATGGCCCGCGCCTCGGCGGTGAGCGCCCTCGTGAAGGCGGCGGCGACGTCGCCGAGAGGAACCCCGAGGTTCCGGGCGAGGAGGTTCCCGGTCCCGAGCGGGACGATCCCCAGCTCGACGTCGCCGCTCGCCTCGGCGAGGTGCTCGGCGACCGCGCGCACGGTCCCGTCGCCGCCCGCGACGACCAGCACGTCGGCGCCCGCCTCGATCGCCGCAGAGGCGGCGCCCTGGCCCGCGTCGTCGACGCTCGTCTCGAACCAGCGGGCCTCCGTGCCAGGGCTCGCCGCGGAGACTGCCTTCTCGAGCGCGGACTCGAGCTCCGTCCTGGTCGTCTTGGAAGGGTTCCAGATGATGCCCACGCGTCGTGCGGTCATGAGCGGAATGCTTCCACAGGACCCGGCAGTCATCGAGCCACGGCCACCGGCAAGCCGCCACCGCCTCCTCAGGAGTCGGCCACGGCAGCGGCGAGCCGCACCGCGAGCGCCCCGACGGCGGCCCGGAGCTCTGGTCCGCCCTCCACCCGGAACGGGAACGGCACGCTCGCCAGCCACTCCTGCGCGTACATCTCGGGGTTGCGGGTGCTGCCGACCAGCACGCACCCGCCGTCCGCCGGCTCGAGCCGTCCCATCTGCGCGCCGACCCAGGGGGCGACGTCGGCGAGCGGGGCGTCGAAGACGACGCGGGTGGTGAGCTGCCACCCCGTGCCCAGGTGCTCCTCGAGCGCCGTCACGGGGTCGAGGCCGTCGGGCGGTTCAAAGGCACGGTCGGTGTCCTCGACCGCGACGACCCGGTCGATGCGATACGTACGGGTCGCACCGGCGCGGTGGGAGTGGCACAGGAGGTACCACCGTCCGTAGCGCACGACGACGGCCCACGGGTCCACCTCGGCGACCCACTCGCTGCCGGACTCGCCCCGGTAGGTGACCAGCACGCGCCGTCGGGCCGCGATCGCCGCGACGAGCTCGCTGGTGACGGTGCTGTCCGGGCGGGCCGCGTACCGGTCCGGCGCGGCGGACGCGTGCTCACGCAGGGCGGACGCCTGGCGGCCGACGTTCTCTGGCAGCGCCCGGATCACCTTGCCGAGAGCCGTGTCGACGAGGTCGTCGGCGTCGGCGTGGCTGTCGAGCACTGCCATGACCAGGCCGAGCGCCTCGGTCTGCGTGAAGGTGACGGGTGGCAGCCGTGTCCCGCGCCCGAGCCGGTAGCCGCCGTGCGGGCCGCGGACCGACGAGACGGGGATCCCGGCCTCACGCAGGATCTCGATGTACCGGCGGGCGGCCCGTTCCGTGACGCCCAGGCGTTCGGCGAGCTCGTTCGCTGTCGTGCCGGGGCGGGTCTGCAGGACTTCCAGGGTGCGCAGCGCGCGTGCGGTGGGGCTGGTCTCGGACGGCACCTCAGCAGGCTATGCCCTCGACGCGCGAGTGGGCCGGGCCCAGGTCACGGTGGGGGCACGCCAACGAAGGGAGAGACTCGTGGCCAGCATCACGAAGTCGATCGACGTGGAAGTACCCGTGCGTACCGCCTATGACCAGTGGACGCAGTTCGAGGAGTTCCCCAGGTTCATGGAGGGCGTCGAGGAGGTCCGCCAGCTCGACCCGACCCACACCCATTGGACGACGAAGGTGGGCGGGGTCGAGCGGGAGTTCGACGCCGAGATCACCGAGCAGCACCCGGACGAGCGCGTGGCGTGGACGAGCCGGACCGGGCCGGACCAGGCCGGTGTCGTCACGTTCCACAAGCTTCAGGACGCCAGGACCCGGGTCACCGTGCAGATGGACTGGGAGCCCGGCAACGCCACCGAGAAGGTGGGCAGCGCGCTCAACTTCGACGACCGGCGCGTCGAGGGCGACCTCGAGCGGTTCAAGAAGTTCATCGAGTCCCGCGGTGCCGAGACGGGGGCCTGGCGCGGCGACGTGAGCTGACCGGCCGGTTCAGCGCACCGCCTCTCAGCGCACCACCTCGAAGACCTGCTTCTGGACGCCGTTCCTGTACGCCTCGTGCTCGACCAGCCGAAGCTGCTGGGCCGCCTTGTCGGCGTCGCTGAACAGCGGCTTGCCCTGGCCGAGGAGCACCGGGAAGACCAGCAGGTGGTAGGTGTCGATGAGGCCGGCGTCGGCGAGCGCCCGGGTGAGGGACACGCTCCCGTGCACCTGGATCTCGCCGACGTCGGTCTTCTTGAGCCGCGCGACGTCGTCCAGTGAGCGCAGGATGGTGGTCTCGCCCCAGGTGTCGGTCAGGTCGTCGTCGGTGAGCGTCGTGGAGACGACGTACTTGGGCAGCGTGTTGTACCGCGTGAACTCGTCCATGTCGGGCCAGACGGGCGCGAACATCTGGTAGCTCGCGCGGCCCAGCAGCAGCGCGCCCGCCTCTTCCTGCTCGCGCTCCTTGAGCTGGAAGGACTCGGGCACGGGGGCGACCGTCCGATAGGTCCACGCCGTGTCGTGCAGCTCGGGGTCTCCGCCGGTCGGGTCGACCTTGCCGTCGAGCGAGACGAAGTGCGTGGCGACGATGGTGCTCATGCGTGGTTCTCCTTGTCGTGGTGGCCACGCGATCCGCGGGCCTTCTGGCAGATCAGACGAGCGGGCGAGCGAAATTCATCGCACCTTGCACGGTTCGGGACAATCCGGAAGTAGAACGTCCGGAACTGGCTCTACCGTGGTGCGCATCGGCATTCTGCCGCACCGACCACGGAAGGAACATCATGGACATCCTGCTTGTCGGAGGCGCCTGGCTCGACACGTCCGCCTGGAGCGAGGTGGTGCCGGAGCTCGAGGCGCTCGGGCACCGGCCCGTGCCGGTCGCGCTTCCCGGCCAGGGCGACGGTTCGACGTCGGCCACGCTCGACGACCAGGTCGCCGCGGTGCTCGCGGCGGTCGACGCCGCGGACGGGAAGCCGCTCGTCGTCGGGCACTCGGCCGCGTGCACGCTGGCCTGGCTCGCTGCCGACGCGCGTCCGGAGGAGCTGGCCGGGGTGGCTCTCGTCGGCGGCTTCCCCTGGGACGACGGCAAGCCCTACGCCGACCTGTTCGAGATCACCGACGGCGTCATGCCGTTCCCCGGCTGGGGACCCTTCGAGGGGCCGGACTCCGCCGACCTCTCCGACGCGGCCAAGCGCGCCTTCGCGGACGCGGCGGTCCCCGTCCCCGAAGGAGTCGCCCGGGGCGTGGTGCACCTCACCGACGAGCGCCGGTTCGACGTTCCCGTCGTGGTGGTGTGCCCGGAGTTCACCGCCGCCCAGGCCCGGCAGTGGATCGACGCCGGCGACGTGCCGGAGCTCGCGCGGGCCAAGCACGTCGACCTCGTGGACCTCGACTCGGGCCACTGGCCGATGTTCACGCGTCCGGCCGAGCTGGCCCGACTGCTGGCGGACGCGATATCTCGATGACCAGGTCGGCACCGGTCGTTATGGTGACCCGATGCCAAAGGTCCAACATTTCCAGGTCACCTTCGACTGCGCCGAGCCGGAGCGGGTCGCCCGGTTCTGGTGCGAAGTGCTGGGGTACGTCGTACCGCCGCCTCCCGAGGAGTTCGCCTCCTGGGACGAGTACACCAGCTCGCTGCCGCCCGAGCAGCGGGACACGGACTTCGCCTGTGTCGATCCGACGGGTGTCGGTCCGCGCCTGTACTTCCAGCGCGTGCCCGAGGGCAAGATCGTCAAGAACCGGGTGCACCTCGACGTGCGGGCCGGCGCCGGGCTCGTGGGCGCGGAGCGGCTTGCCGTGCTCGAGGCCGAGGCCGCACGGCTGATCGCGCTCGGCGCGACGCACGTGCTCACGCAGTACGCCGACGAGGAGAACGAATCCTGCATCACCCTGCAGGACATCGAGGGCAACGAGTTCTGCGTCGACTGACGGACGTCTCCGTCGAGTGCTGGGTTTTTGCCCCTCTACCGCGCGTGGAGGGGCAAAAACCCAGCACTCAACGCTTCAGGCCTAGGGTGCGCAGCTCCAGGTCGGCCAGGCGGCGCACCGCGTCCGGGTCGCCGGCGCGCCACGCGCCGACCGGGTCGTCCGTGATCCGGGTCAGGGTCCGCAGCGGCTGGTTGGCGAGGGCGCGGAGCGCCAGCAGCTCCGGGTCGGCGCCCGCGAACCGCCGGGCCGCGCCCGCGCGGCGCACGAACCGGACGCGGAACGGCACGTACAGGACGGCCACCAGCAGCACCGGGATCAGGAACACCGCGATCCCGACCAGCAGCGCGACGTCGGCCACCGTCTCGGCCTGGGAACGCCCGGCGGCCGCCAGGCTCTCGGCCGCGTCGGCCGCCCCCTTGAACGGTGCGGCCAGGTCGTCCCCCACGGCCGGAAGCCCACCGACCCGCCCCTCGACGTCGTGGAAGCGGCCCGCCATCTCGTCGGCCGCCGACGCCGTCGCGAGCCCCGGCCGCCCCAGCGTCAGGGTCACGTCGTGGACCTCCCGCCCGGCCCAGGCCCACGCCGCGATCCAGGCGACCAGCAGCAGGTCACCCAGCACCTGACGGGCACCTCGGGCCGGTGCGGCCGCATACAACCTCATGGTCTGGTCCTCCGGGCGTCGACGAGTGCCACGCCGCACGGTATCGGACGGCAGCCGACATTCGGGGCGCCACCACGCGACCGTTCTGTGGTTGCATACTCTCCGACTTGTTCCCGGCATCGCGGAGGTACTGCCCATGACCACCAACGACGAGCTCACCCGCACGTTTGTCGAGTTCGACGGCGACGGCGACGGCCGGATCACCGCCGACGAGTTCCGCCGGGCCATGGCCACCCGCGGTGAGGAGACCACCGACAAGGACCTCGACGAGATCTTCGGCAAGGCCGACCACGACCAGGACGGCCGCATCGACCTCGCCGAGTTCACGAAGGCCTGGGACGCCTGAGGGAACTCACCCACCTGGTCAGGAGGCCCTTCCGCACAGGTCCCACCTGGCAGGAGGGCCTTCTCGCTGCGCGGGCGACGCCCGCCCGTCATGCCGCCAATGCCCGAGATGCGAATTACGGCGAACAGGAACAGTATCGAGGTAGCACGGCGCAATCGAGCGTCGTGCCGGAGGAAGGAGATCGACATGCCAACGTGGCTCATCCTCATCCTGGTCGGCGTGGCCCTCGTGATTCTCGGGGTCGCCACCGAGATAGGCCAGTTCCTCATCTGGATCGGTGTGATCGTCGTCGTGGCCAGCCTGATCATCGGCCTCGTCCGGCGCAGCCGGACCTAGCGGCGCCGGCCGCGCCGCGAGCAGCAGGGTCGCCGAGCGCCAGCTCGCTCGGCCACGTGGTCCGCTCGCGGCGCGGCCGACCGCACCGCCCCCTCACCCACGCCGCCGCCCAGGAGACGCTCCCAGGAGACGCTCCCCAGGTAGACGAACCCGTCCGTACACCCCGGCGTAGACTGTTCCGTCAGATCATCCGGGACGGAAGCGAGCAGGTGGCGGCATGAGCACGACGACGTCCGGCGAACCGGCCAGGGGCCCCGTCGGAGCCGGCAGCCCCCGCTCGACCCGGGACCGCATCCTCGACGCGGCGACCGAGCTGTTCTACACCCAGGGCGTCCGCGCGATCAGCGCCGACAAGATCATCGAGCGCGCCGGCATCACCAAGGTGACGTTCTATCGGCACTTCCGGACCAAGGACGCCCTGGTGGTGGCGTACCTCGAGCGGCAGGCCGCGTGGGAGCGGAGCGCGCTGGAAGGGTTGCGCACGTCCGCCGGCGACGACGCAGAGGCGCTCCGGCTGTTCGTCGCCGCGATCGGCGCGGAGAGCTGCAAGCCGGGCTTCCGTGGCTGCGCGTTCATCAACGCGGCGGCGGAGTACGCCGAACCTGACGGGCCGGTCCGGAGGACGGTCGCCGAGCACCGGGCCTGGTATCGGGCGACGTTCGCCGAGATGCTCGGCGGGATGGGTGTGAGCGGCACCGCCGAAGCCGCCGACGAGCTGATGATGCTGCGCGACGGCGCGATGGTGTCGGGCTATCTCGACGAGCCGTCCCGCGTGGGCGCCGCCCTGGAGCGCGCGGTCACAGCGATCGTCGACGCCGGCCGGGCGGCCCGCCCCGCCGGCTGACCACCCGCCGTCGACCACTGCTCGCCCGCGAGCGCCCGCCCGCAGCCCGTCGCCACGAAAGTGGCGGCGGGCTGCGGCCTTTCCAGGACAGTCCCGCTCCTCGGCCAGACCCGGACTTGTGCCGCCGCGGCATCCCACCTACGGTAGACGTACTAGTTCGTCTACCGAGGACCGGCGTACCGCCGCCGGTCCCCACGAAGGAGCTCCACCATGGCTGACAGCATCTACACCGCGATCGCGACGTCCACCGGCGACGGCCGCGCCGGAGGCCGGGCCGCCACCGACGACGGCATGCTGGACCTCACGCTGGCGATCCCGACGGCGATGGGCGGGCCCGGCGGCGGCACCAACCCCGAGCAGCTCTTCGCGGCCGGCTGGGCCGCCTGCTTCCACAGCGCGCTCAAGGGCGTCGCCGCGGCACAGAAGATCAAGTTCGCCGACTCCGCGGTGGTCGCCGAGGTAGGCATCCACCCGGCCGACGGCGGCGCGTACGGCCTGAGCGCCGCACTGCACGTCGAGCTCTCGGGCGTGGACCAGGCCACCGCCGACCAGCTCGTCGAGGCCGCCCACGCCGTCTGCCCCTACTCGAACGCCACCCGCGGCAACATCCCGGTCACGATCGACGCGACCATCGCCTGAGCCGCAGGCGCAGCGCAGGGTGCGGGCCGAGGTACGAGGCACGCGCCCGGAGCGGAGCCGCAGGCTCAGGCGAAACGGGTAGAGCGGAGCCGCAGGCTCAGGCGAAACAGGTAGAGCTGAGCCGCAGGCGCAGCGCAGGGTGCGGGCCGAGGCTCTCTCATCGTCCCGCACCCGTTCGCTCGCGGTGCCTCCGGACCGCCGCCCGGTTGGCGCACCGCACGGAGCAGTACCGCTGACGCCCGTTCCGGGTGACGTCGACGACGACCGCCGTGCACGGTTCGGCCGCGCACCGCCCCAGCCGGTGCATCCCGCGCGTGACCAGGTGGAGCGAGGTACCCACGCTGATCACGGCGCGCAGGACCGAGGACAGCACCTGGCCCTCGTCCCGGTAGTGCAGGTGCCACCCCTCACCGTCATGGTCGGTGAGTCGTGGGTATGCCGCGGTCGCGGCCATCTGTGCGTTCAGCAGCGCGGCGCGCCGCTCCGGGTCCACCGCGTCCACGATCCGCAGCCAGTCGTCGATGACGAGGCGCAAGCGGCCGTGGTCGTCCGGACCCTCCTCGAAGTCCATCGTCATGCCGAACTCACGGGTGCGCGCCTCGATACCCGCGCGGTCAGCCGGCCACTCGTTGGCGAGCGACGCGGCGAGCAGGACCGCGTACTCGCCGTAAGGGTTGAGATGCATAACGCCATTACAGCATCGTGTGGTGCATGGCACCCCCGCACACCCTTCCCGCATCGCGGACCAGCAGGCACCAAGCGCACGAGCACACCTGGACGACCGAATCACGCCACCCGACCTCGACGGGCTGTGTGCTCTACGTGCGGTGCACCACCTGCGGCACCCGCCGCGTGGACCTCCAGGGCGACCGGAACACACCGCCGACTCCCCTGAGCAGGGCTATCGGGGACTACCCGGCCCGCTGATACTTCGCATGATCACCTTGACCACGGGACGCCGTCGACCACAGATTCAGACCCGATGGGTCCGGCACGACACTTTCGCACCGCCGCGCAACGGAGCGCGGGGGCGACCGCCCGGGCCGGACTGGAGTCACTGTGGAATCAGACCGCAAGCCCGTGCTGGACCGGCGGAGCCTCCTGGTGGGCGCGGCGGTACTCGGCTCGGCCGCCGCCCTGGGCATCGCACCGCCGGCCGCCGCGGCGGTGCCCGGCTTCCCCGCCTTCACCCGCCTCGGCGCGGCCCTCGACAGGTCGGCACTCGCGTACAACCCGACGGGTGAGCTCATCTTCCCCTCGGTCCGGCGCGTCGCCGGCCGGGTGCAGAACCCGCTGGGTGCCTGGTACATGTACTACGCGCCGCACGACGCGCCCGGCGGGATCTGCCTCGCCTACGCCGACTCCCTCGCGGGACCGTGGCGGGAGTACTCGGGCAACCCGGTCATCCCTCGCACCTGGTCGCCGCACTACTCGGTCAGCCACGTCTCGAGCCCGCACGCGGTCTGGAACGCCGCGGACGGGCGGATGTACCTGTACTTCCACGGGGAGAACACCACGACCCGGGTGGCGACGTCGGCCGACGGGCGGAGCTTCGCCTACGGCGGCACGGTGCTGCACACCGGGATGCTGCCCTCGAACGTCAGCGAGACCTCCTACGCGCGCGTGTTCCCGCACCCGACCGAGGCAGACACCCACATCATGCTGTTCATGGGCAACCAGGCCGGGACCCGCAAGATCTTCATCGGCTGGTCGAACCAGCTGGCCTCGGGCTGGCAGTTCAAGCACGCCCCGCTGATCTCGCCGGCCTCTGGCGAGGGCGGCCAGCTCTCGGGCGCCCACTACTGGTCGCGGAACGGCGGCGGTCACGTGGTCTACCACAGCGGCGCAGGCACCATCCACGTGGCCGACGTCGGTACGAGCTTCGACCGCGAGAACCACCTCGGCGTCCTGTACACCGAGCCGGTCGCCACCCGGGCCGCGGCGCCGAGCTTCGCCGAGGAGGACGGCCGCCTCTACATGCACTACGAGGCCGGACAGCGCGGGAACACCAACATCGCGATCGCCCGGGCCGGCTGACCGCACCGGCGCACCCCCGACAGGTGGGACGGGACCACGGCCCTGACTCGGCGTACTCGGTACGGCGAGCCAGGGCCGCAGGCCGTGCCGCACCCGGGCCAGCCCGCACCCGAGGCGATGTAGGCGATGTACCAGACAGCGGGACTGCGCCTCTCTACAGTTCGCGCGCGAGCGCGTCTCGTGAGAGCCGGACCAGCCCGAGGGGAACCTGTGCTGCGCATTCACTTCTCCGCCGCCGACCTTGTGCGGACCCGAGTCGGAACACGAGTTGATCCCATGTGGGAGCTCGTCCTCAGCGTCCACCAGGTGACCCGGCCCGAGTCGTACTTCGGTTCCTGGAGCAGGCTCTCCCGACGAAGGCTCGCGGAGGCCAGGCTGCTGCGCGACGCGGAGCTGCTCGCGACCCTCGCGCCCAGCCGTGGCTACTTCCCCGACTTCCTCACGCCCGCGGACCGGCCGGCCGAGTTCGAGGCGGGCGTGGAGACCGCACTGTCCACGAACAAGCACCGTCTTCGCGCCGAGGTCGGCCGGCTCGACGGCGGCAGAGGGGCCGGCCCGTGGCTCGACGACATCGCGGCCGGACGTCCTGCCGCACTGCACCGGCTCGGCCTCGCGATGCGGCGCTACCACCGGACCGTGATGAGCCCGCACGTGGACCAGGCAGCGGAGATCACCGGCCGCTGGGTGGCCCGGCTGGCACACCGGACCCTGACGCACGGCGTGGATGCCGTACTGAGCCGGCTCGGCCCGGCGACCCGCTGGCGGACCCCGGTCCTGGAGGTCGACTACCCGGTGCGGCGGGACCTCCATCTCGAAGGGCGCGGGCTGTCCCTCGTCCCGACGTTCTTCGGCGTCAACCACCCGATCACCCTGGCCGACCCGCTGCTGCAGCCCGTCCTGGTCTACCCGGTCAGCCGCGAGCCGTTCTGGCTGCCCGGTGGCGGCCGCCCCCAGGGCGAGGCCCTGAGCGAGCTGCTGGGCGAGACCCGCGCAGCGGTGCTCCGCCTGATAGACGTCGAGCTGACGACCACGGCGCTCGCAGCGCGGACCAGGACGTCTCCCTCCAGCGTCAGCCGGCACACGGCCGTGCTCCGGCGGGCGGGCCTGATCACCACCCGGCGCAGTGGTACCTCCGTGCTCCACCTGCGCACCACGATGGGCGACGGGCTGGTCCACGGCGGCTGAACCTCAGCGAACCACCGCCACAGCACTCCGGCGGTGGCCGACGTCACGGGCCGGTCGACGTCACGGGCCGGCCGACTCCGGAGTGGCCGTAGGAGAGGCCGACGAGTCCGGCGTCGGCCCAGGGGTCGGCTCGACCGGGGGCTCTGTGCTCGGTTCCGACGTCGGATCGGCGCTCGGGGGCGGGGCCACCGGCGGCGTCGTCGTGCCACCGCCGGTCGAACCCGTGCTGCCCGTGGTGTCCCCCGCGGAACCGCCGCCAGTGGCCCCGCCGCTGCCCGAGCCACCGCCCGAGCCACCGGTCGCGCCCTCGCTCGCGCCGCCATGGTCGGGCGCCGGGCCGACCGGCGCGGCGCCCCCGGACCCGCGCCCAGAAGTCGACCACGGGGCTGCCGGACCTGGCTGGGCGTGCCCGGCGTCCGCGACGCCCGTCACCGCGTCGAGGATGGCCGATCGACGCGTGTCGAGGGTCTTGAGGTAGGCGACGGTGCGCGCTTCGGAGCTCCGATCGTTCGGCGGCCGGATCTCCAGGGCCGCTCTCCCCGCGTCGAGCGCGCGGCGCAGGCTGCGCAACGCCGCGGAGGGCGTCGCGCTCCGAGCGGCAGCCTGAGCATGGGCCGTCTCGCCGTCCTCGACCGCGTCGGCAAGGCGGGTCCGCGCCTCGGTCAAGCGTTCCGTCCCGCCGGCGCCGTCCGACGGCTGGTCATCCAGGGCTACGGCCGGCAGGTCCGGGACTCCCGCGACGGACGCGGCCACGCCGACGTCGTCCGGGTGGTCCCCACCCAGCACGAGCGCGCCGCAGATGCCGAGCGCGACCACCGCGAGCGTCACACCGCCCGCCACCACGACCCGCACCCTCGACCGCGCCTGGTCCGGGACGAGACCGGCCCCGGCACCGTCGGCCGGCGGGCCGTCCGGCGTCGTCAGATCGCCCGCCGACGCCGCTGCCCGCGCCTGCGCCGAACCTGGAATCGGCGTGCCGACCCGTGCCGGCTCGATGTGCTCAAGGTGGCGGGTTGGCCTCGGGTTCTCGATCACGAGGGAACGATAGCGCGTATGGGTGAAATGTCGGTTGAGCCCGTTCCGCGAACGACCGTTGCGCCGAACCGCACGACTCTCTTAGTGAGCCGGCTCCCTCAGTGAGCCGGCGCGCGCTGAGCCGTACGCGACCGAGCACGGCGGCCGCTGATGCTCGGCACACCGTTGGGCCCTCCCGCGTCCCAGGCGCGCGCGATGCCGAGGCGGCGCAGGTGGTCTCCGGTCACCGTGGACCCGTCGGGACCGATCCAGTGCTCGAGGCCGAAGCGGTCATCGGTCGCCGCGTCCCAGCGGCGCATGAAGGGTGTGCCGTTGTCCGCGATGACGACCGAACCGTAAGCGGTGGGCAGCGCGGTGGCCGGGAGATGGATGAGGGTGTAGATCTCTGCGAGGTCCGCCGGGCCCACGGAGGACACGCTGTACCAGTTGCCGTCCGCGTCCCGCTGGACCGCGTACCCGCTGGCGTCCAGGACGACGCTGAGGCGGGGCAGGTCGGCGTCGAGTAGCTCCTGGCTGGTCTGGTAGACGGTGCCGACCTGGGCTGCCTGGGTCATCGCGAGATCTCCTTGCCGTCGAAGGGGGTAATCACCTATCAAAGCGGATTTGTCGCGATTCCGGGGTGCGAACGGTGATGGCGGTCAAAAATTTCAGGAGGGCACGCTCGTCGGCGTCCATCCAGCGGGACGTGCGGACGGCGTTGGCGCGGGACCGCTCGATCAGGCGGTCGAGGTCCTCGCGGTCGTCGGCGAGGATCGCGGGGTGGATGTAGCTCTTGCGGCACACCGCGGGGGTGTTGTGCAGGTGGGCGGCGGCGATCCGGACCGCCTCGGCACGCTGCTCGTCGTGCTCGCGCCCGTTCGCCGGCTCGAGGCGGCGCAGGTGGCCCAGCGCGACCGCGCTGGCTCCCCACGTCCGGAACGTCTTGGCCGTGTAGTCGGCGGCGGTCACCAGGCCGAGGTAGGCGTTGACGTCGCGTGACCCGACGCTCCGGACCTCGTCACCGTCCACGTACTGCAGCAGCTGCTGACCGGGCAGCTCCCGGCAGCGGCGGACGATGTTCGCGACCCGCCGGTCGTGGACCACGACGTCGTGCGGTGTGCCCGACTTGCCCGGGAAGCGGAACCGCACCTCGGCTCCGTCGACCGTGGCGTGCCGGTTGCGCAGCGTCGTCAGCCCGAACGACTCGCCGGACCGCACGTACTCGTCGTTGCCGACCCGGACCAGCGTCGTGTCGAGCAGCCAGACGACGGTCGCCACCACGCGCTCCAGGCTGAGTCGCGGTGCGCGCCGGTCGGCGTCGACCCGCCGGCGCAGCGGCACCAGCGCCGCGCCGAACTCCGCCAGCTCGTGGAACTTGGCGGCGTCGCGGTACTCGCGCCACCGGCGGTGGTACAGGTACTGCTTCCGGTTCTTGGCGTCGCGCCCCGTCGCCTGCACGTGACCGGTGGCGTCGACGCAGATCCACACGTCGGTCCAGGCGGGAGGGATGGCGAGCGAGCGGATCCGCGCGAGCGTCTCCTGGTCGGTGATCCGGGCGCCGCGATGGTCCACGTACGTGAATCCCTTGCCGCGCCGGTGGCGGTGGATGCCGCGGTCGGCGTCGCAGCTGTGGGTGAGCAGGTCCCCCACGCTCATCGCAGCCCCTTCCGCAGGTCTCCCCCGTACCGGCAGGCTTCGCCTCCAGCCACTATGGCCCGGCGGTCCCTGGCTGGCATCCGGTGTCGGCGCGGCCGTCGGACGACGATCGGGTCGTGCCGGCTCGCCTCATTTGCCACTGAGAATGATAATCAGTACGGTTCCGTCCGTGCCGCTGAAACCGCCCGCCCCGGCGACCCGACCCGAGAGCGTCGCGGACGGTGCGGTCCCGCCCGGCCGCGTGCGTCGTCAACTGGTCCGGCGCACCTGGCTGCTCTGCCTCGGGCTCGCGGCAGCCGCAAGCCTGCTGGTGGTGGTCTCGGGCGCGGTGGGGTCCGTGGCGGTGAGCCCGGTGCAGGCGGCGCAGATCGTGCTCGGGCACCTGCTGCCCGGCATGCCATGGATGTCCGACGGATCGCTGACGCCGTTGCAGGACCAGGCGGTCTGGCAGTTCCGCCTGCCCCGGACTCTGCTGGCCGGCCTTGCCGGTGCCGGGCTCGCCATGGCGGGTGCCCTGATGCAGGTCACGGTCCGCAACCCCCTGGCAGAGCCCTACATCCTCGGGGTCTCCTCAGGGGCGAGCGTCGGCGCGGTGCTGGTGATCGTGCTCGGCTCGGCCGCACTGGGCGGGCTGTCACTGAACGTCGCGGCCTTCGCCGGTGCGCTGGGCGCCTGTGCGTGCGTGGCGACGCTGGCGCGCAAGAACGGCGCCCTGTCCCCCACGCGGATGATCCTGGCTGGCGTGGCGCTCGGCACGCTGTTCAGCGCCATCACCAGCTATCTGACCATCTCCACCAGCGCGCAGAACGTCGTGAGCGTGCTGTTCTTCCTGCTGGGCAGCGTGTCGGCGGCGACCATGTCCAGCCTGATCGGCCCCGCCGTCGCGCTCGCCGTGGCAGGGGTGGTCTCCGCGCTGCTCGCGCGGTCGCTCAACGCGCTCATGACCGGGGACGAGTCCGCGGTCTCCCTGGGGGTGGACGCCGCGCGCCTGCGCGGGCTGCTGCTCGTGGTGGCCTCGCTGCTGACCGGCACGGTGGTGTCGGTCGCCGGCGGGATCGGGTTCGTCGGGCTCGTCGTCCCCCACATAGCCCGCATCGCGGTCGGCGCGGACCACCGGCGGATGCTGCCGGTCACGGTGCTGGGCGGCGCCGTGTTCCTGACGGCCGCCGACCTCCTGGCACGCACCGTGACCGCCCCGACCGAGATCCCGCTGGGCATTCTCACCGCGTTCGTGGGCGCTCCGTTCTTCCTGTGGCTGATGCGCCGCGGGGACGCCGAGCGGGCGGGGTTCGGACGATGAGGGTGCAGTTTGACGACGTCACCGTGAGCCTCGGGGGCCGCGACGTCGTGCAGCAGGCGTCACTGACCGTCGAGCCGGGATCCGTCGTCGGCCTGGTCGGGCCGAACGGCAGCGGCAAGTCCTCGCTGCTGCGGACGCTCTACCGGGCGGTGCGCCCCCGGCAGGGAACCGTGCGGATCGACGGGCAGGACGTCCAGCACCTGACGGGCCGCCGGGCGGCCCGCGCGGTGGCGGTGATGCTGCAGGACCCGCCCACCGACTTCGACCTCAGCGTCGAGGAGACGGTGCTGCTCGGCCGGGTCCCGCACCACGCGGCCTTCGGTCGGGACACCCCCGAGGACCTCGACGTCGTCGCCGACGCGATGCGGCGCACCGGGATCACCGACCTGGCCGACCGGATGGTCGCCACCCTGTCCGGCGGCCAGCGGCAGCGCGTCATGCTCGCCCGCGCCCTCGCCCAGCAGAGTCCCGTGCTGGTGCTGGACGAACCGAGCAACCATCTGGACATCAGCCATCAGCACGAGCTGATGACGACCGTCCGCAGCCTCGGGCGCACGGTGCTGGCGGCCTTGCACGACCTGAACCTCGCGGCCCAGTACTGCGACCGGGTGGTCGTGCTGGACGGCGGCCGCATCGTCGCGGCGGGGCCTCCCGCCCTCGTGCTGACCCCCGACCTGATCCGCACCACCTTCGACGTCGACGTCCGCGTGCACGGGGACGCCGACGAACCGGTCTTCGCGTTCCGCCGGCTCGTCACCGGCGACGACGACGGCGGCGACGCCGTCCTGCCCCACGACGAACCCCTCCCAGAAAGCAGCCTCCCCAGATGACTCGCACGTCGCATGCTCGTACCCGCTCCGCCGGAGCCGCCGTGCTCGCCGCCGGTGCCCTGCTCCTCGCCGGCTGCGGGTCCGCGGTGACGCAGACCCCGAGCCGGGCCGACACGGACGACGCGGTGACCGTGGAGAACTGCGGCCGCGAGGTGACCGTCGACGACGCCCCCGAGGCGGCGGTCGGCATGCACCCCGCACAGACCGAGCTGCTGCTGCGCCTGGGCCTGGCCGACCGCCTCGCCGGGCAGGCGCAGGCCACCGCGCAGGCCCTGCCGGACGACGTCGCCCCGCTCGCCGAGGACGTCCCCGTCCTCGGTGACGCCATGCCACCGAGCCGCGAGGACCTCCTCGCCGTCGAGCCCGACTTCGTGTACTCGCCGACCACGTACGAGTTCACCGCCGAGCAGGGTTTCGCAGGCATCGACCAGCTCGAGCAGGCCGGAGCTGCCGTCTACGTCGCGACCGGCGGCTGCGCGGACCGGCGCATGACCGGCCAGGTCACCGACCTGTTCGACGACCTGGAGAACGTCGGCGAGATCTTCGGCGTCCGCGAGGAGGCCGCCGGTCTCGTCGCGGACAGCGAGGCGGCGCTGGACGAGGTCGCCACGGCGGTCGCCGACGTCGAGCGGCTGCGGGTGGCGCAGGTGTACGTCGAGGGGACCACGCTGCAGGCCATCGGCGCGGGCATCGAGCACGACATCCTGCGCCTCGCCGGAGCCGACAACGTCTACGGCCCGGACGACCCGGCGTTCGCGGAGTTCTTCGCCGCGACGATCACGCCGGAGTCGCTCGCCGCCGAGCAGCCCGATGCGCTCGTGTTCTCGGTCTACGACGAGGAGCACGAGGCCGCGACCCGCGAGTACCTGACGACCACGTTCCCGGACATGCCCGCCGTGCGCGAGAACCGGCTGATCGCCGTCTCCAGCGCCGACGTGTTCCCCGGGACGCTCGGCAACATCTCGATCGTGCGGGAGATCGCCGAGCGGCTCTACCCCGACGCGTTCTGACCGGTGGTCCACCGCCGCCTGCTCCAGCTCGCCGGGGCCGTCCCTGGTGCGATCCTGGCCCTGGCCGGCCTCGGGGTCGTGCTCTCGGCCCTGCACGTGGCGTTCGCGATCACCGCGGGGTCGGTCATCGCGGTGCTCGTCCGTGGGGAGGGTGACCCGCTGCCCGCCGTGGCGGCGCTGATCGGGATCACCCTGGTCCGGGGGGCGCTGACCGGCGCGCGCGAGCCCGTCGCCGCACGCTTCGGCGCCACCGTGCGGGTCCGGCTCCGCCGACGTCTGCTGACCCGGCTCGGCGCGGTGCCGGTCGCCGAGCGCGACTCCGGACAGGCCACGGCGACGGTCGTCGACGGGGTCGACGGCCTGGACGCCTACTACACGCGCTACCTGCCGCAGCTGCTCGTCGTGCTCGTCGTCCCCGCCGTCGTCGTCGCGCTCGTCATGGCGCGCTCGGCCGGAGCCGGCGTCGTGCTCGCGATCGCCGCCGGGCTCGCGATCCTCGCGCCGCGAGCATGGGACGTCCGGCTGCTGCGCACCGGCCGGCACCGGTGGGACCGGTTCACGCGACTGTCCTCCGACTACGTCGAGGCGCTGCAGCAGATCCCGCTGCTGCGTGCCTTCGGAGCGACCGGGCGGATCTCCGCCAGGCTCGCCGACGACGCCGACCACCTGCGCGGCTTCACCATGGCCCAGCTGCGCCTCTCGCTCGTCGAGACCTTCGTGAGCGGCCTGGCCATGCACCTGGGCACCGTCCTCGCGGTGGTCGCCGCCCTGTCGGCGGTGCTCTCCGGTGACCTGCGCGCCGCGTCCGCCGTGACCGTGCTGCTGCTGGTCCGCGAGTGCTTCCGTCCCGTGCAGGAGCTGGGCACGAGCTGGCACGCCGGGTACCTCGGCCTGACCGCCGTCGACGGCCTCGACCAGTTCCTCTCCCGGACTCCGGCCGTCGTCGAGGACGGCACCAGCTCGGCCCCCGCCCGGGCCGGGTCCGTCGAGGTGGACGACGTCACCTATCACTACCCCGGGACGGGCCGGGGCGTCAGCCGTCTGAGCCTGCGGGTCGGACCCGGCGAGACCCTCGCCGTCGTCGGACCTTCCGGATCGGGCAAGAGCACCCTCGCCCGCCTGCTGGAGCGGGAGGTCGACCCCGGCACCGGGCAGCTCCGCCTCGACGGCGTCGACCTGCGCGACTACACCCCCCGAGCACGCAGCCGGAGCGTCGTGGTCGTGCCGCAGGACCCGACCCTGTTCGCCTGGACGGTGCGCGACAACCTCCGCCTCTACCGGCCCGAGGCCACCGACGCCGAGGTCGAGCGCGCCTGCGCGGTCGCGGACGTCCACGACGTGGTCCGCGCGCTGCCCGACGGGTACGACACGGTGCTGGCCGAGAACGGCGAGCAGCTCTCCGGCGGGCAACGACAGCGGCTCGCCATCGCCAGGGGGCTCCTGTCGCAGGCACCAGTGCTCGTGCTCGACGAGGTCACCTCCGCCCTGGACGCCGACACCGAACGCCGCGTCATGGACGCCGTCGCCACCGCCTCGCCCGCACGGACGACAGTCATCATCGCCCACCGCGAGAGCGCCTGCCTGCACGCCGACCGGTGGATCGCGCTCCAGGACGGGCGCACGGTGGCGAGCGGCGACGGCCCGCCCTCGCTGCCTGCGCTGACCGCGGGAGGTGCCCGGTGAGGGCCGTCCTGCGGCTGCTGCCCGTCATCGCCACCCGCCGCGGCCTGTTCGTCGAGACCGTGCTGTGGAGCGTCCTCAGCCAGACCGTCGTGCTCACGATCGCCCTCGGTCTCGCCCTCGCCGTCGGACGCGTCATGGCGGGCGAGCCCTTGCCCATCGGGCTCACCGCACTCACGCTGTGCGCCCTCGGCGTCGTGGCGGCCGCGGCCGCATGGCGCGAGTCGTGGGTGTCGCACGACCTGGCGTACCGGCTCATCGGGATGCTTCGTGGCCGGGTCTTCGACGCCCTGCGCCAGGCGCTCCCTGCCCGCACCCGCCACCGGCGCACCGGCGACCTCGTGACGACGATCGTCGCCGACATCGAGACGCTCGAGTGGCTCTACGCGCACACCGCGGCGCAGACCCTGAGCGCGCTGCTCATCCTGTCCGTCAGCACCGCCGTCTCGGTCTCGCTCAGCCCGCTGCTGCTGCTCGTGTGGGTTCCGCTGCTCGTCGTCGGCGTCGTGGTGCCCCTGGGTACCGCGCGCCGGGCGCGCCGCGACGGCGCGGCGCTCGCCGCCGGCTCCGCCACGCTGCGGTCGGACCTGCTCGACACCGTCCGCGGGCTGCGCGAGCTCGCGGGCGCCGACGCCCTCGGCACCCAGCTCGACCGCATCACCGACGACACCCGCGCCCACGCACGCACCCAGGTCAGGGAGGCCGCCCGCCTCGGCCTCGAACGCGGCGTCGCCGACATCACCCTGGCCGCCGCCGCGCTCGGCGCCCTCGGTGTCGTGCTGGCCGACCGCGCCGCGATCGCCCCTGCCGACATCCCGCTGGCGGTCACGGTGGCCGTCGCCGGGCTCGGTCCGGCGGCACAGATCGCCGACCTGCTGCGCAACGCCGGCACCCTGCGCGCGTCCGCTGAACGCATCACGGGCGTGCTCGCCACGCCGCCCGCCGTCGACGGGCCTCCTGCCGGGCGCACCGGGCCGGCGGTCGACGGCGAGGTGGGCCTCGTCCTCGACCGGGTCACGTTCGCCTACGACGGGCGCCGCCCCGTGCTCGACGGACTCAGCCTGCACGTCCGCCCCGGCCAGATCGTCGCTCTCACCGGCCCTTCCGGTGCGGGCAAGACCACCGCCGCACGGCTCGCGCTCCGCATCTGGGACCCCGACGCCGGAAGCGTGCGCATCGACGGGAGCGACCTACGGTGCCTGCCCGACGCCGAGCTCCGCGACCTCGTCGCCGTCGTCCCGCAGTCGTCACCGCTGCTGCGCGGGACCATCCGCAGCAACATCATGCTCGGCGACCCGCGAGCGACCGACGCGATGGTCGACGCCGCCGCGCGCTCGGCAGGGCTGCTCGACGCGTCGAGCGGGATCCCGCTCGGGCTGGCGACCCCCGTCGGGGAGCACGGCGCCGGCCTGTCCGGGGGCCAGCGCGCCCGTGTCGCCATCGCCCGCGCACTGCTCCGTGACCCCCGCGTCCTCGTCCTCGACGAGCCGACGGCGTCGCTGGACCCCGAGGCGGACACCGCCATCATGGACTTCCTCGCCCGAGCCACCGACCGTGCCACCCTCCTCGTCGCGCACCGGTCCGCCACTGTCGCCGCCGCCCACGTCGAGGTCGTCCTGCGTCCCGCGCACGACCGGTGAGCCGCCGCATGTCAGGCTGGTGCGATGCCGAACCGTCTGGGGACCGCGACCAGCCCGTACCTCCTCCAGCACGCGGGGAATCCCGTCGACTGGTGGGAGTGGGGCGCCGAGGCGTTCGCGGAGGCCCGGCGCCGCGACGTCCCGGTCCTCCTGTCCGTCGGGTACGCGGCGTGCCACTGGTGCCACGTCATGGCGCACGAGTCGTTCGAGGACGCCGGCGTGGCCGAGGTCGTCAACGCCCGCTTCGTCGCCGTGAAGGTCGACCGGGAGGAGCGGCCCGACGTCGACGCCGTCTACATGAGCGCGACGACCGCGCTGACCGGGCAGGGCGGCTGGCCCATGACCTGCTTCCTGACCCCGGGGGGCGAGCCCTTCTACTGCGGCACCTACTATCCCCGCGAGCAGTTCCTGGCGCTGCTCGACGCGATCACCGAGGCCTGGACGAACAGCAGGGACGCCGTCGAGCAGCAGGGCGCTGCGATCACCGAAGCGGTCGTGCGCACGTCGTCGCGCCTGACGCCCGAAGCGCTCGACGACGCAGCGCTCGACCAGGCCGCGCGGCTCGTGGCCCACGCCGCCGACCCGGTACGGGGCGGGTTCGGCGGTGCGCCCAAGTTCCCACCGTCCATGACGCTCGAGCACCTTCTGCGCCACCACGCCCGCACCGGTGATCCCGGGTCGCTGCGCATCGTCGAGCGCACGTGCGAGGCCATGGCGCGCGGCGGCCTCTATGACCAGCTCGCGGGCGGGTTCGCGCGGTACGCGGTCGACGACGCCTGGGTCGTGCCGCACTTCGAGAAGATGCTCTATGACAACGCGCAGCTCCTGCGCGTCTACCTGCACCTGTACCGCGCCACGGGATCGCCGCTCGCTGGGCGCGTCGCCCGCGAGACCGCCGACTTCCTCCTGGCGGACCTGAGCACGCCAGAGGGCGGGTTCGCCTCCGCGCTCGACGCCGACACCGACGGCGTCGAGGGGCTCACCTACGTCTGGGCTCCCGAGCAGCTCACGGAGATCCTCGGGCCGGTGGACGGGGCCCGGGCGGCACAGGTCCTGTCCGTCACGACCCAGGGCACCTTCGAGCAGGGCACCTCGACGCTCCAGCTGCCCGAGGACCCCGACCCGGCCTGGTGGACCGGGGTGCGGACGCGGCTGGCCGAGGCCCGGGCCACGCGGCCCCAGCCCACGCGGGACGACAAGGTGGTCACGGCGTGGAACGGCCTGGCGATCGCCGCCCTCGCAGAGGCCGGGGTGCTGCTCGGCCTCCCTGACCACGTCGAGGCGGCCCGGAGGTGCGCCGACCTCGTCCTGAGCCTCCACCTCGTCGACGGGCGCCTGCGGCGGGCGTCGCGCGGCGGCGTCGTCGGGGCGGCGCCCGGGGTCGCCGCCGACCACGGTGACCTCGCCGAGGGACTCCTCGCCCTGCACCAGGCGACCGGTGAGGCGCGGTGGCTCCAGGCCGCCGGCGCGCTGCTGGACACCGCGCTGGCCCGGTTCGGCGACGACGCCGGCGGGTTCTTCGACGCGGCCGACGACGCCGAGCGCCTCGTGAGCCGGCCGAAGGATCCCACCGACGGGCCAGAGCCCTCGGGCCAGTCGGCGCTCGCCCGGGCCCTGTGCACCTACGCGGCCCTGACCGGCTCGTCCCGGCACCGTGCGGCCGCCGAGGCAGCGGTGGCCGCCGCCGGCGCCCTGGCCCGGCAGGCGCCACGGTTCGCGGGCTGGACGCTCGCCGCCGCTGAGGCGCTCGCCGCCGGCCCGCTGCAGGTCGCCGTCGTCGGGCCCGACGACGCGGCGCGGGCCGCCCTGGAGGACGTGGCGCGGCGCGCGGTGTCGCCGGGGCTGGTGGTCGCCGTCGGCGAGCCGGACGCCCCTGGCGTGCCCCTGCTCGCCGGCCGCCCGCTCGTCGACGGGCGGGCTGCCGCATACGTGTGCCGCGGGTTCGTGTGCGACCGGCCGGTGACCACGCCCGACGACCTCACGGCCGCGCTCGGTGGCTGAGCGCCACCGCCTCCGGTCCGCCGTCAGTGGCGGACGCGCGCGCGGGACCGGGCGACGCTGGCGAGCGTGGCCCGCACGGGTGTCCCGAGGTAGATCCCCAGCGAGGCGCCGGCCGCCAGCCCGACGCCGACCGACGCCGCGAGGACGAGGGAGCTCGCGCCGCCGCCTGTCGACGCCGGGTCGGCGTGCACCATGCCGAGCAGCCCGTAGAACACGGCGCCGCCGGGGACGAGCGGCACGATGGCCGCCGTCGTCACCGCGACGGACGGTACGTGCAGCCGGTGGGCGACCAGGACCCCCGCGAAGCTGGCGAGCAACGCCGCGACGCCGCTCGCCGCCGCCTCGTGCAGGTGTGACGTCAGCCCAACGACGTGGCCGAGGGCCGCGACGGCACCCAGCACGGCGCTGACGGCGAGGATCCGCGTGCCTGCGCCGTTGAACAGCGCGACGGCGACCGCGACGATGACCGCTCCGGCGAGCTGGTTCGGCAGCGGACCGAGCGGCGGCGGACCGTCCGGCAGGGTCATCTGGTACCCGAGCACGCTGCCGAGCTCCAGCCCGGCCAGGATGCCCACCACCAGGCCGAGCGTCTGCAGCGTGACGTCGAGGATGCGCCCGGCCGCCGTGAGCGCGAACCCGTCGATCGCGTCCTGCGCCGCGCCCACCACGGTGAGGCCGGAGAGCATGAGGACGATCCCGGACGCCACGATGATGGAGGGCAGCACCCCGGCGAACGGCTCGACGTCCGCGGCGGCGAGGGCGGACACGGCCACCGCGACCACCGTCGTGACGAAGGCTCCGGCGATCTGGCTGAAGAACGACGGCACCCGCAGCCGCGCGAGCCCGGACTGGGTCGCCGCGGCGCCCAGCGCCGCGACGAAGGTGAGCACCACGACCACCGCAGATCCCCCGGCAAGGATGCTCGCGCCGACCGCCAGCAGCGCCCGGGCGGCCACGACGACCGGCTGCCGGTACCGGAACGGCACACGGCGGATCACCCGGAACGCCGTCCGCGCCTCGTCGAGGCCCATCCCCTCGTCGATGTCGACCAGCAGCGCCTGGAGGCGCTGCAGCTTCGTATGGTCGGGCGCCGACACGCGCACGACCCGGAGCAGCGTGTGCGGCCAGCCCTCGCCGCCGCGGTGGTACGACAGGGTGATCGACGTGTAGGTCACGTCGACGTGCACGCCCTGGAGCCCGTACGCATGGGCCACGCGCGTGATCGCCAGGGTCACCTCGTGGGCGGACGCGCCGACCGCGAACATCGACTCGCCGATGCGCATCGCCAGGTCCAGGGCCCTGAGCACCATGGCGTCGTCGACGGCGGGCTGCACCTCGGTGTCCGGTGCCTGCGACGGATCGGCGTGCAGGGCCTTGCGCACCGACGTGTACAGGCTTCGACGAGGTGGCTGGGTCATGCACTCCATTCTGCAGCCGCCGGCGCTCCGGCATCCGTCGAGGGGGCGGCGGACCCGCTGAGGCGCTGCTCGGAAGGCCTCGACCCCGGCTGGACCGCACCTTCGAAGCGGTGCGTACCGAGGCCGACGACGACGGGCGTCTCCGCGCCGGGGACCCACACCTCGGCCGTGACCCCGTAGGGCACCTCCACGACGAGGAGCACGCGTCCGTCGTCGATCCGCCAGGAGCTCTCGATCCGGCCGTAGGGCGAGTCGACGGCGGTGCGCGCGTGCGCGAGCTGCCCCGTGACGAGCGGGCGCACCTCGACCCGCCGCCAGCCGGGCGCCGTCGGCGCGAGGCCGCCGACGCACCGGTGCAGCCAGTCCGCCACGGCGCCGTACGCGTAGTGGTTGAACGAGGTCATGTCGCCGGGGTTGACCCTGCCGTCGGGCAGCATCGAGTCCCAGCGCTCCCAGATGGTGGTGGCACCCATAGTGACGGCGTACAGCCACGAGGGCGGTGCCTTCTGGAGCAGCATCCGGTACGCGACGTCCGGGCGGCCGGCCACGCACAGCGCGTCGAGGACCAGCGGCGTCCCCAGGAACCCGGTGGCGACCCGGTAGCCGGCGGCGACGACCAGCTCCACCAGGCGGTCGCCCGCGGCACCGCGGGCAGCCGGGTCCGCGACGAGGTCCCAGCACAGGGCGAGGGCGTAGACCGTCTGGCAGTCGCTGAGCACCCGCCCGCCAGGGGTCACGTACTCGTGGTTGAACGCGCGGACGGTCTCGTCCGCGAGGGCGCGGTACCGGTCGGCGTCGGCATCGTGACCGAGCGTCCGTGCGGCGGCCGCGAGCAGGCCCGCCGAACGGGCGAAGTAGGCCGTCGCGACGACGTCGGGGTCCGCGGCGGCCTTCGCCGGGTCGTCGGGCGGCGCCGCCGGATCGAGCCAGTCACCGAACTGGAAACCGCCTCTCCACAGCTTGCCGTCGCCGGCGAGGCCCGCGACCTTGTCGACCCAGGCGCGCATCGACGGGTACTGCCGCGCGAGCAGGTCGTGGTCCGCGTACGCCAGGTGCAGCACGGACGGCACGACCGTGGCGGCGTCGCTCCAGCCGGCGGCGGCCGGGTCCGGCTCCCTGAGCACGTCGGGGACGACGTAGGGCACTCCGCCGTCGGGCCGCTGCTCGGCCGCGAGGTCCTCGAGCCAGCCCGCCAGGAAGCCCGACGTGTCGAAGAGCGTCGCGGCAGTGGGGGCGAACACCTGGATGTCCCCGGTCCAGCCGAGCCGCTCGTCGCGCTGCGGGCAGTCGGTCGGCAGGTCCAGAAAATTGCCGCGCATGCTCCAGACCACGTTCTCGTACAGCCGGTCGACGTCCGGGTCCGACGACTCGAACCACGCCGTGCGACGCAGGTCGGAGCCGAGCACCAGAGCCGTGACATCAGCGGCCGCGACCTCGGACAGCCCACAGATCTCCGCGTAGCGGAAGCCGTTGAACGTGAAGGTCGGACGCAGCACCTCGACATCCGCACCGCTCAGCACGTAGCTCGCCGTCGCCTTGGCGCTGCGGAGCGGGCGCATCGCGAGCTCACCCTCCTCGAGCACCTCCGCATGGCGCACCGTGACCTCGTCACCCGCGCGCCCCCCGCGGACGACCAGCTCCACCCAGCCGACGAGATTCTGCCCGAAGTCCACGATCGTCCCGCCCGACGCCGACATCCCGGCGACCGGCACCCGGTCCGTCACGCGCACCGCCGGGCCACGGCGGGCGACCAGCCGCGCGAGGTCACCCGGCACCACCTCGACGGGCTCGCTCCCCCCGCGGTCGGGCACGTTCGGCACCCGCAGGTCGCGGCGCTCGCCGTCGTAGAGGTCGTCGAAGAGGATGCCGCTCCGGCTCGCCCGCCACGACCCGTCCGTCACGATCCGCCGGCGCGAGCCGTCGGCGAACTCCAGCTCGAGCTGCGCAAGGAACGCCAGCCGGGAACCGTAGCTCGACCGGTTGCCCGGCCAGACCAGCTGGCCGCGGTACCAGCCGTTGCCGACGAGGGCGCTCAGGGTGTTCGGCCCCCTGCGGAGACCGGTCAGCACGTCGTAGACCTGGTAGCGCAGGCGGTGCTCGTACGCGGTCCAGCCGGGCGCGAGGACGTCGTCGCCGACCCTGCCGCCGTTGAGCGAGGCCTCGTAGACGCCGTGCGCCGACGCGTAGAGACGCGCACGCACCGGCAGCTCGTCGAGGTCGAAGTCGGTGAAGACCAGCGGCGCGCCGTCGTCGAGCCCGCCGAGGGACACGGGGCTGACGAACGCCGCCGACCAGTCCTCGGGCCCCAGGAGCCCGACCTCGACGGGGACCGCATCGCTCCACGGCGTCCACCGCTCCCCCGACCCGACCCGGACCCGCACCCGGCCGTGCCCGCGCGGAGCGAGCGGCGCGAACGGCCAGTCGACGAGGACGCTCTCACCGCTCGGCACCGTGGCGAGCGACGTCGCGCCGGCCGCGTCCTGGAGCTCGACCTCGTACCGGTCCGACGCCCAGCCCGGTGCGCGGACGTCGAGCACCCACGAGAGCCGTGGCGTGGCGGTACCGAGCACCGCGCCGGGCTCCGACTGCTCGAGCCGGAGCCGGGTGACCAGTGCGGTCACTCGAGCCCGGTTCCGACGACACCCTTGATGTACCACTTCTGCAGCGCGATGAAGACGATGAGCACCGGGATCATCGCGAGCACCGCACCGGCCAGCCCGATCGCCGGTGAGAGCACCGAGTTCTCCCCGCCGGCGAGGGGCGCGAGCGCCACGTTGATCACGCGGTGCTCGGGGTTCGGCGCGACCACCTGCGGCCAGATGTACATGTTCCAGGCCGTCAGGAAGCTGATGGAGCAGAAGGTGGCCAGCGCCGGCCTGGCGAGCGGCAGGGCGATCGAGACGAGGACGCGCAACCAGCCGGCGCCGTCGATCCGTGCCGCGTCGATGAGGCCGGGCGGGAGCGTCACGAAGAACTGGCGGAACAGCAGGATCGCGAACGCGCACTGCGCGGCCATGGGGATGATGAGACCCGCGAACGAGTTCAGCCACCCGAGCTGGAAGGTCACGACGAAGAGCGGGATCAGCGTGAGGTTCGCCGGCACGAACATCGGCACGACGAGCGTCGCGAGGATGACGGCGCTCCACCGGAACGGGATCTTCGCCAGGGCGAAGGCGGCCGGGAGCGAGATGAGGAGCTGGAGCCCCACGATGCCGAGGCTGAAGACGAAGGTGTTGCCGATCACCTGAGGGGTGAGGTAGTCCCACGCATCGACGAAGTTCTGCCACACGGGTGTCTCGGGCAGCAAGGGCTGGGGGAACGCGCTGATCTCGCGCGCGGACTTGAGCGAGCCCGAGACCATGAACAGCAGCGGGAACGCCAGGACGAGCCCGCACACGACGACGAGCGCGTAGCGCAGGGAGAGGTACAGCCGCGTGGACATCAGCCGCGCTCCTTCCGGAAGCGGACGATCGCCCGCGAGAGCAGGACGACGCCGATGATGAGGGCGAGCTGGAAGAGGGACAGCGCGCTTCCGTAGCCGATGTCACGTTCCGTGAACGCGACCTTGTACGAGTACAGCGCGAGCGACTGGGTGGTGCCGAGCGGGCCGCCGTCGGTCATGATCAGCGCGACCTCGAACGAACCGCTGACGAAGCTCACCGCCTGCAGGACCGCGACCAGCACGGTCGTGCCCCACACGTTGGGCCACGTCATGCTCCAGAGCTGGCGCCACCGGCCCGCGCCGTCGAGCGACGCCGCCGCGTAGATGTCCTCGGGGACCCGCTGCAGGCCCGCCAGGTAGAGGATGATGACGATCGGCAGCGCTCCCCAGATCATCATGAGCACGAGGGCGGGCAGCGCCCAGGTCGGGTCGGCGAGCCAGTTCGGTCCGTCGACGCCGAACAGCGCGAGGAACTGGTTCACCAGGCCGCTGCGGCCGTTGTACAGGTTCACCCAGATGATGGCGGAGACGGCGGCGGAGGCGATCATCGGCGTGAAGTAGAGAACTCGCCAGGCGCCGATGCCCGGCATGTTGACGTTGACGACGACCGCCAGGACGAACCCGACGAGGGTCGTCGGGATCACTCCCAGCACCACGAACAGGGCGGTCACGCCGAGCGCCTGCCACATCGCCGGATCGGTGAAGAGCCGGGCGAGGTTGTCGAGCCCGACGAACACGGGCGTGCCGAAGAGGTCCCACTCGAAGAAGGCGAGCACGAGGCCGCCGAGCGCCGGCACGATCACGAAGACCGTGAAGGCGAGCATCGCGGGCGAGACGAAGAGGGCGGCGACGAGCGCGTCGCCGCGTCGGTCCTTCCGTCCGGGCGAACGCTCGGCAGGCTCGGCCTGACGTGGCGGCTCCACGGGGCGCGACGGTGTCACCGTCATGGGGGTTCCTGTCACGGGTTGCTCCTCCGGACCGGGGCCGGGTGCGGGAACGGCTGCTCCCGCACCCGGCCGGCGACCTACTTGGTCTCCTTGGCGATGGCGGCGTTGACGGTCTCCTCGGCCTCCTGGAAGGCCTCCGCGACGTCCCGCCCCTCGAGCAGCACTTCCTGGGTCGCCTTCTTGGTGGCCTCGGCCATGACGCTGGCGCTCGCCCCCGGCATCTGCGTGAGCAGCACCGCGGTGCGGGCGGACTCACCGAAGATCTCGATGCTCGCGGGCGGCGGCTCGCCGTCCTTCCAGGTGCCGTTGCTGATGCCATCCTCGGTCGGCGGGATGACGCCGCCCACCTCCTGCGCGATCTTCATCCCTGCGTCGGTGTCGTAGAACCACGCCAGGAACGCCCACGCGGCGTCCTGGTTCTCGCTCGTCTGGGCGATCGAGAGGCCGTAGGACCCCCCGCCGGCCGTCGAGCTGCCGTCGATCGTGGGCAGCACCTGCACGTCCCAGTCGGCGTCCGTGAGCGCGAGCTGCGTCTGCGGGACGGCCCCGCGCGAGGCGATCGCCATCGCGATGTTGCCCGAGCTGAACTGCAGGGTCGGGTCGTCCCCGGTCGTGGTGTACTCCCCTGACGCGGTGCCGTACGGCTCGAGCAGCGTGGTCCAGGCCTCGACCGCCTCGGGCTGGCCGATACCGGACTTCCCCGTCTCGGCGTCGTACACGTACCCGCCGTAGGCCTGGATGACCGGGCCGTACACGATCTGCGCGGAGCCGTCGGCGAGCGGGGCGGCGAGGCCGGTGACCGCACCGTCCGACTTGCTCTGGATCTCCTCGGCGACGCGGTACATGTCCTCCCAGGTCCAGTCCGCCTCTGGGTACTCCGTGACGCCGGCCTGCTCGAACAGCGACTTGTTGTAGTAGAGACCGACCGAGTCGGCGCTCACCGGCAGGCCGGTCACCTGCTCCGGGTCCGCGAGCGGGCGGTACTGCGCGACGAACTGGGGCAGGAAGTCGTCCATCGCCAGGTCGCCCAGCTTGCCCTCCTCGATGCCGGGCGCGAGGTCGAGCGTGACGTTGTTCTTCGCCAGCGTGTCGGCGAGGAAGTCGACGTTGAAGAACACGTCGGGCAGGTCCTCGCTCAGGCGGGCGGTGGCGAGCTGCTGCGCGTACTCCGCGCCGTCGTCGGTGGTGCTGCGCACCTCGACCGTGCGGTCGGGGAACTCCTTCATGTACGCGTCGGCGTACTCCTTGAACTGGGGCTCCAGGCTGGTGATGGTCGTGAGGACCACCGTGCTGCCCTCGACCTCGTTGCTTGCACCGGCTGTGTCCGAGCTGCCGCACGCGGCGAACAGCGGGATGACGGCGAGGGCGGCGGCGACCGCCGTCGGCCTACGGACGCGATGGGGACGTGACGTCATTGTCGACAGATCCTCTCCTGTGAGGGCTGCAAGGGGCGCTTCATGGCATCAGCCCCGGGGACCGACGTCGATTGAAACCTTTCATCTGATGGTTCTGCAGTGGGGCGCGAATGTCAAGGCTGAAGCCCGAGCCAGCCGCGAAGAAGGTTCTGATACGTTTCAATCCCCCGCGATCGAGAGGACGTCGGCCATGACGGAGCGGTCAGGACGAGTCGGCACGGTTCCCGGGCGCCTGCGGGTCGACGCGCGCTCCACGGTGCGGGACGACCGCTTCGTCGTCCTCGCGACCTCCCCCCGCCCGCGCCTGTCGTGGAGCCTGCCACTCGTTCGCGACGGCCAGGCACAGACCGCCTTCGAGGCGGTCGTGCGCGACGAGCCGGGGACATCCGTCTGGACGAGCGGAGTCGTCGAGAGCGCCGACCCCTGGACGCGGGTCTCGGTCGACCTCGCCCCGCACGCCCTCGGGACCTTCACGGTGCGCTGCCAGGACGAGGCAGGGGCGTGGTCGCCGTGGGCGACGCCCGTGCCGCTGGAGACCGGGCCGCACACCCTCGCGGACTGGGGCGGCGCCAGCTGGGTCGCCACTCCCCCGCCGGCCGTCGCACGCCGCACCTTCGAGCTGGCACGCGCGCCCCGCCGCGCGCGACTCCACCTCACCGCACAGGGCCTCATGCGCGCGAGCGTCAACGGCACGCCGGTGAACGCCTCGGCGAGCGACCCGTCGCGGACCGACGCCGGCCTGGCGCTCTTCCGCACCTACGAGGTCACCGATCTCCTCGTGCCCGGCTCCAACGTGCTCGACCTCGCGCTCGCCCGGGGTGAGTGGGCACGGACCGGCCTCGATCCGCGCGTGCTGGCCACGCTGGTGGTCGAGCACGCCGACGGCAGCCGCACGTTCCACGGCACCGGGGCGGGGATGCTCGTGGGCGCCGGGCCGGTCACGATCGAGGAGCCCTTCTATCTCGAGGCGCACGAGCCCGACCGCGCTCTCGAGCTCGGCACGGCATCCGTCTCGGTACTTTCTCCCGACCGTCCTTCTCCCGGCGGACCTTCGACCGGCGGTCCGGGGAACGACGTCGCGGCGCCGCCGCGCACCGTCCGGCCCGACCCCGGCCCTCCCCTGCACGTGGTCGAGACCCTCGTCCCGGCACCCGTCGCGAGCGCCGACGCCGAGGTCCGGCTCTTCGACGTCGGCGTGAACGTGGCCGGGCGGAGCCGGCTGATCATCGAGGACGCGTTGCCCGCTGGAACGGTGGTCCAGGTCGTGCACGGCGAGCACGTGGGCAGCGACGGCCGGCTCGACACGACGAACCTCACGATGCCGTTCGATCACGGGCGGGTGCGGCAGGCAGTGCGGTACACGATCGGCGCGCCGGCACGCGGCACGGGAACGGGCCACACGCTCGAACCATGGTTCAGCTACCACGGGTTTCGCTACCTCGAGGTGACCGGCCTCCCCGCGGGCACACGGATGCGGGTCGAGGTGCGGACCCTGCACAGCGACCTCCGCCCGACCGGCGACCTCACCACCGACGCGCCCCTGGTCGACGCGCTCGTCGCGAGGGGCCGGCGCACCGTGCTCAACAACGTGCACGGCATCCCCGAGGACTGCCCCACGCGCGAGCAGTCGGGCTGGACCGGGGACACCGCGAGCGCCGCCGAGCTCCAGCTCGCGGCGTTCGACATGCAGGCCTTCTTCACCAAGTGGCTGGCCGACCTGCGGACGAGTCAGCAGCCGGACGGCGCGATCCCCGCGATCTCGCCCGACGTGCGCGCGGAGCGGGTCCCCGCCGACCCGGTCTGGGGCGCCGCGCTGCAGCGGGTCCTGGAGAACCACTGGCTGCACTACGGCGACCTCGACGTGGTGCTCGAGACCCTCCCGGCACTGCGCGGCTGGGTCGATTTCCAGCTCTCGTGCGCCGGCGCCGACGGCACGATCAGCCTCGCCCCGATCAGTTACGGCCACGACTGGCTCGCGCTCGAGCAGACCCCGCCCGAGCTGCACCACACGGCCGCGACGCTCGACGCGCTCCGGGTGCTCGCCACGTTCGAGGAGCTCACGGGGGCGGCGGAGGCAGCGGGCCTCCGCCGGGCGCAGGCCGACGCGCTCCGCCAGGCCGCGCGCGCGGCGTTCGTCGACCCCACCCCCGGCCCGGACGGGCTCTCGGTGGGCAACGGGTCCCAGGGATCCCTCGCGGTCGCGGTCGAGAGCGGCTGGCTCACCCCTGCCGAGTCGGCCGCCGCCGTCGCGCGCCTCGAGCAGGACGTCCGCCTCCGCGGCGACCGCGTCTCGTCGGGCTTCGCCACCACCCGCACCGTGGTGCGCGCGCTCGCCCGCCACGGCCGGTCCCAGGTGCTCTTCGACGCCCTGCACCAGCCCGCCGAACCAGGCATCGGCGCCATGCTGGACCACGGCCCCGGCACCTTCTGGGAGTGCTGGTGGATCGACCCGGAGAACACCGGGACCGGCTCGCTCGACCATGTCGGCCTCGGCGGCCCGTTCGCCGCGTGGGCGTGGGAGTTCCTCGCCGGGGTACGGCCCGTCGCGGGCGGGTACGCGCGGTTCGTCGTCGAACCGTGCGTCGTCGCGGGGCTCACCCGGCTCACCCTCGACACCGAGACGGTCCGGGGGCGCATCGAGGTGCGGCTCGACCGGGACGGCTCGCGGCTCGACCTGGCGCTGACGGTCCCCGTCGGCGCGGAGGCTCTCGTGCGCCTTCCCGGATCCGCCGAGCAGGTCGTCGGCCCTGGCCGCCACCGGTTCGTCGCCGACGCACCCGTGCCACAGCCGGCGGTGCCGCACGCCGAGCCCGACGCCACGACCGCTCCGTGGGCCCCGCTCTCGACGGACGTCGACGGCGACCCGCTGCTCCTCCAGGCGGCGATCGCGGACCAGCGGGTCGAACCCGCCGGTTCGGCCTCGGCGGTCGCCGTGCTCGAGCACGGCCTGCGCTGCATGCCGGTACCACACGCGCAGCTCGAAGGTCCCGTCCTGCGGGTCAGCGGCGGTGTCACCGACGGCGTCGTCGGCGAACCAGCCGGTCCGCTCGCTCGCCTCCGGTTCCCCGACCCGCTCGACCTCACCCAGGCCCGGTTCGTGTTCGCGATGTTCGACCTGTGCTCCGACCCGTCCGCCCGAGCGCTGCGCACCGAGCTCCGGCTGATCTCCGCCGACGGCGAGACCCTGGTCACCAACCAGCGGCTCTGGCCGGCGGGCTGGGTACGTACGACGCTCGCGGTCGCGGGATGGGCGGGCGCCGGCGCGGTGGTCGCGATCGAGGCCGGCGTCCGCTACGTCGACGGCGGGACGACGGCGCCGTCGGGCCCACCTGCCGTCTTTCATCTCGGCCAGATCGGGTTCTCGCGCGCTCGTCCGACCTGGCCGTGAACCACTGCGCCCACCGGCCGCCGCGGCGGGCTCAGCGTGGCGCGGAGCTGTCGCGCACCATCAGCTCTGGCGGGAGCCGCAGCTGCTGGTGCTCGTGCTCCGGGTCGTTCGACTCGGCGAGCACCAGCTCGATCGCGCGCTCGGCCAGGAGCTCGGTGGACTGGCGGACCGTACTCAGGGGGACGACGGCGGACTGGGCGTAGTCGATGTCGTCGTACCCCACTACCGCGATGTCCTCCGGCACGCGGATGTCCTCGGACAGCACGAGCGCCTGCAACAGCCCGAGCGCAAGCAGGTCGTTGGCCGCGAACACGGCGTCGGGCCGCTCGCTCTTGGCCATCGCCTCGATCACCGCACCGGCGGCGCGCCCTTCGGCGATCGTCTGGTCGCGGGTGTCGACGTGGCTGAGGCGGACGCCCTGGTTGCCGGCGCAGACGTCCTGCGCGCCGAGCCAGCGGTCCTCCACCTGGTGCCGCGGGCCGCCGAGGAAGGCGATGTGCCTGCGGCCCGTCTCGATCAGGTGCCGCGCGACCATCGCGCCGCCCGCTCGGCCGTCGAGCGTGATCGAGCAGAAGCCCGGGTCGCCGTGGATGTCGAACAGGACGAGGGGCATCCCACGGGCGCGCAGCTGCCGCATCCGTGGGGTGATGCCGTCGATCGGCGCGACGAGCATCCCGCGCACCCGCTGCTCCTCGAACAGGTCGAGGTAGCGGTCCTCCCGTGCCTCGAGCTGATCGCTCGAGCCGAGCACCACCGTCTGCCCGACCCGCTCGCCGGCCGCCTCGCACGCGTGCGCGAGGTCGGCGAAGAACGGGTTGGCCACGTTGAGCACGATCATCCCGAGCGTCGTGCCCGTGCCCATCCGGAGCTGCCTCGCCAGGCCGTTCCGCACGAAGCCGAGGCCGTCCATGACTCCCAGCACGCGGTCGAGCGTGGCCTGGGAGACCCGGTCGGGCTTGTTGAGCACGTTGGAGACGGTGCCCACCGACACACGGGCCGCCTCTGCGACCTCGCGGATGCCGACCGACCTGTCCATCACCCCTCCGACCGCTTGACCGAGATTCCATCCTAGAGGCCGGCCCGAGCCCGTCAGCGGGACTGCCGCCGACGCCGCCGACGGTCCCGCTGCACGATGGTTGACAGCCAGGGCCTCTGTCCCTAGCCTACTTGAAACGTTTCATCTTTCATAGCAACGGAGCTATCCCGATGAGCACCAGCGATGACCGTTCCTCTCTGAGCCGACGCCTCTTCTTCCAGCGAGCCGGGGTCGTCGCCGCGGCGACCGCGCTGATCCCCCACCCCGCACGCGCGTCCGCCGCGCCGGACGCCACCTCCTACCGGCTGGAGAACGGGTTCGTCCGCCTCTCCGGCGCGCACGGCAAGCTGACCGAGCTGGCCTGCGACCCGGCCGGCACAGGCCGCTACGAACCCACTGCCTTCCGGTCGGTGTTCCTCGGCGCCTCCGACTTCTTCGACGCCGGGCACAACGGCGACGTCACCTGGACCACCGAGGGGACGACCCTGCGGCTGTCCGGGATCCAGCTCCCCTCCCCGGCGAACCTCCGCCAGGAGCAGCTCAACGCGCCCGTCGCCCTCCCCTCTGGCGGCACCCTCGGCCAGACGTTCGTCGCGACGGCGCACCGCTTCACGCGCGTCGGCGGCCAGTTCCCGACCTGGAACAGCTCGAGCTCGACGATGACGCTGACCCTGTACGCGGGCACTCCCGGCACCGGCCTGACCGAGATCGGCCGCCAGCGGGTCGACCCCCTCCAGGACAACGGATGGGCCTACGTCGAGGTACCCGCTCAGCCCGCAGGCACCTACTACCTCGAGGCCTCCGACGGTTCGGGCTCCCCCGGCTGGTGGGCCCACAGCGGCGATACCAGCGTCGACGTCGGCGGCGCCGCCTACAGCGACCGGGTCCGGCTGTCCGGGCGGACGATGACCCTCGACGTCGAAGGCTTCGACGTCGAGGGCATCGCGTCCTGGGACCTGAGCCTCGACGGCCCGAGGCTGACGATGTCGCACGAGCTGCGGTGGCAGGGTGACCCGCGTGCTGACCTGGGCACGACGCTGAACACGACCTGGGCCAAGGACGGGTTCTCGGTCGACTACGCGGACGGCGTCCTGTTCAGCCGGTTCATCGGCGACGACGGGTACTACATCCCGGCGCAGCAGCTCAAGCGCCGGGCCGCCTGGACCAATCCCGTGCTGGGCACCAAGTGGGTCGGGGCCACCGGCACCGGCCCCTACGACCTCCGGTTCACGGCGCCCCTGCCGATCCTCGGCGGCACGATGACCGACGACTCGATGAAGCTGACGCTGAACACCGGCAGCACCGAACCGGCGCAGGTGATCTCGCGGTCGGTCACGATCGACGTGCAGGCCCACACCGAGGCGCTGCCCGACGCCTTCCCCGCCTTCCTGGCGTCGGACCAGGTCCGGGCGACGCAGCTCTCGACGTTCTACTGGGAGCGGGCCCTGAGCTTCCGGTTCAGCGGGCACGCGGCCGACTGGGCCGACTGGGAGGGGCGCATCCTGGACTGGACCGGCACCGTCGGTGCGGCGGAGCAGTCGGCGAGCCTCCTGAACACCAAGCAGGACGACGACGGGTACGTCTGGTCATGGACGGACTCACAGGGCTGGCCCTTCCCCGATCCCGACCTCTACGACAGCAGGCACTTCACGTCCAACGCGATGTACATCCTGGGTGCGTGGCGCTACTTCTCCTGGACCGGCGACTCTGCGTTCCTGAGCACGATGCTGCCCCGCGTCAGGCGTGCCATGGACTTCTACCTGGACTCGCTCGGCGGCAGCAGCGGCGTGGTCACCATCGACTCGCCCGACCACGACGCACGGGACGGTGCGGTGCCCTCCAACTACTGGGACATCACGTCCCACGGCTACCTCGACGCCTACGCCAACGCCTACTTCTACGGTGCGCTGAAGGCGATGGCCCAGCTCGAGGACTTCGTCGGGAACAAGGCCCGGGCGAGACAGCTGGACGCGCTGCGCCCGACCGTCCGGGCGCGGTACAACGAGCTGTTCTGGAACGACACCGCCGGCCGGTACGTGCAGTCGATCGACGTCGACGGCGTGGTGCACGACTACGGCGCGACCTACGTGAACCTCGAGGCCGCGTCGTTCGGGCTGCCGTCGGCGGCACAGGCGAGACGGATCTTCGACTGGCTCGACAACGGTCACACCGAGCTGCAGGACTCGGTGGTGCTCATCGAGGGCGGGAGCCAGGCGCCCAAGATCGAGCCAGGGCACACCATGGGACAGAGCTTCACGGCCGACGCACGGTTCACGAGCGTCGCGGCGCGGTTCCCGACCTACAGCGAACGCGGTGCCGCGTTCACGATGACGCTCTACCGGGGCCTGCCCGGGACCACGCCGCAGGACAAGGTCGCTGAGCAGGAGTTCAGCGACTGGGGCGACGGCGGCGTGGCGCACCTCGAGCTGCCGAGCCAGGCGCCGGGCGTCTACTACCTGGAGGTATCGAACGTCACCGGGTCGCTCGCGTGGTGGTCGTCGGCGACCGCCGTGCCTGGCGCATCGGCCTACACCGACGGCGCACCGGCGCCGGACGCCCGGTCGCGGTTCGTCGTCGCGCTCGGCGAGCACTACGAGGGACCCGCTGACATCTACTCCACGTGGGTGTTCGCACCGCGGGCGACCACCCGCCGGAACAGCTACTGGTTCTTCCTGAACAACCTCAACACCCCGTGGGGGCACCAGGTGCAGGACGGCGGCGCCATCCTCTACACCTCGGGGTTCGACGTGATGGCGCGTGCCCGCTATCGCTCCGCCGACGACGCCTGGGCCCGGCTGACGGCGATCCTCGACCGCTGGAGCGAGCCCGACCACATCTCGGGCGGCACCCCGCTGTTCCGCGGCGAGAGCACCGTCGACAGCGGCACAGGCAGCACCTCGGTCGGGACCGACATCCCGTTCCCCGAGAGCGGGCTGGCGCCGGCCAGCTTCATGTACGCCTTCGTCGGGGTAGAGGCTGAGCCGGACGGTCTCGTGATCACCCCCAACCTGCCCTCGTCGCTCAGCCACGCGGGCGTACGGAACCTCTACTGGCACGGGAAGCGGCTCGAGCTGACCGTGACCCGCGACCGGATCACGCTGCGGGGCGACGGCGTCCGCACGAGCCGTCCCTACCGGCCCGGAAGGTCGGTGCGGCTCAGCTCCAAGCTGCTGTCGCGCTGACCCGGCCTGCCGGGGCGGAACCGCGTCCGCCCTCGGCGACGTGAGATCGAACGAAGTCGTCAAAGGAGACGTCTGTGCTGATCACGAACATCCGGCAGGCCGTGCGGCGCACTCTGGTGCCCGCCCTCGCAGCAGTTCTGGTCGGTGTCTCGCTCACCGGGACCGCCGCCGTCGGCCGCGCAGAGACCGGCGATCCCGGTGGGGTCGGTGCGGTCACGGTCGGGACGCTGTCCGTGAACCACCTGGAGGAGGCCCTCGGTATCCCCGTGGACCCACCTGTCTTCTCCTGGCAGCTCGACGGGCCGGGGCGCGGCATCGTGCAGACGGCGCGACAGATCCAGGTCGCGACGTCGGCCGACGGCTTCCAGGACCCCGACGTGTGGGACAGCGGCCGGGTGGAGAGCAGCGAGTCGGTGAACGTCCCGTACGACGGCGAGCAGCTCGAGGCGACGACCCGCCACCACTGGCGGGTCCGGGTGTGGGACGGCGCTGGCACGGCCACCGGATGGAGCGAGCCGAGCTCGTTCGAGACCGCGCTGCCCGCCGACGCCACCAGTGCCGGGTCGTGGGGCGCGGAGTGGGTCGGCGGCCCTCCGGACGGGCCGAGGGGCACCGGGTGGAGCGACTACACGCTGCGCGTCCGGACCAGCGACATCACCGAGGCGCTCGGGATCGTCTTCTACTCGGACTCCACGGCGGACAACGCCTACATGTGGCAGCTGTCCGCACGTGGCGAACCGAGCCTCCGGCCGCACAGCCGCACCAACGGGAGCTGGGCCCTGCTCGACGACGTCCCGGTCCCGGACGAGGCCCTGCCCGGCGGTCTCACCGCCGAGCACGAGATCGCCGTCGCCGTGGCCGACGGCCGGGCGACCACGAGCATCGACGGACAGGTCATCGACTCCCGTGCCATCCCCCTGCGGTCGTCCGGCACCATCGGGTTCCGGTCGGCCCAGGGCGAGTCCGGCGACGTCGACGAGGTGACCGTCACCCAGGGTGGCGAGACGCTCTTCCACACGGACTTCTCCGACGGCGTGAACCCGTTCGCGATCGGCAGCGTGGACGACGGGCGCCTGAAGGTCTCCGGCGTCGTCGAGGACGGCGTGCTCACCAGCGAGGAGCGTGCCCTGCCGCTGCTGCGCAAGGACTTCCGCATCGACCGACCGGTCGCCTCCGCCCGGCTCTACTCCACGGCCCTCGGTGTCTACCGTGCCGAGATCAACGGGGCCCGGGTCGGTGACCACGAGCTGGCGCCGGGCTGGACCGACTACAGCCAGCTGGTCCAGTACCAGGTGTACGACGTCACCGAGCTGCTCCGGCAGGGTGACAACACGATCGGGGCGATGCTCGGGACGGGCTGGTACGCGGGCCACCTCGCCTGGGTCGGCCAGCACCGGTACGGGACCGACCCGGCGTTCCTCGGCCGCCTCGAGGTCACCTACGAGGACGGGACCAGCTCGGTCGTGACGACCGACGAGTCGTGGGACACGACGCCCGGCCCCGTCCTCGACGCGGACCTCCTCATGGGTGAGACCTACGACGTCCGCCACGAGGTACCCGGGTGGAGCGAACCCGGCCGCTCGGGTGCCTGGACCGCGGCCCGCGTGTCCGCTCCCCCGGTCGGTGACCTGCACGCGCAGACGGATCCGCCGGTACGGGTGACGGAAGAACGACCCACCGAAGCCGTGACCACGCCCGCCGACGGCGTCACGGTCTACGACCTGGGCCAGAACATGGTCGGCTGGGTCCGGGCCCGGCTGACGGGACGGCCCGGCGACGTCGTGACGATCCGCCACGGCGAGGTGCTCAACCCCGACGGGACGCTCTACACCGCGAACCTGCGCACCGCACGGGCGACCGACACGATCACCCTCGGCGCCGACGGCACCGCCGAGTACAGCCCGACCTTCACCTTCCACGGGTTCCGGTACGCCGAGATCACCGGTCTGGACACTCCCCCCGCGGCCGACGACGTCACCGGCATCGTCGTGGGCACGGACAACCGGGCGACGTCGACGTTCGACACCTCCGACCCGATGCTGGACCAGCTGCACTCGAACATCGTCTGGGGCGTGCGGGGCAACTTCCTCTCCGTGCCGACCGACACCCCCGCTCGCGACGAACGGCTCGGCTACTCCGGTGACCTCAACGTCATCGCCGAGACCGCGACGTTCAACCACGACGCCTACGCCTTCCTGACCAAGTGGCTGAGGGACATGCGGCTCCGGCAGGCCCCGAACGGGGCGCTCCCCGGCGTCGCCCCCGGCACCGAGCCCGGCGTCGGCGAGAGCAACGTCTCCGCCGGCTGGGGCGACGCCGGAGTCACCGTCACCCATGCGACGTGGACGCAGTACGGCGACACCCGGGTCATCGACGACAACTGGCAGATGATGGTCGATCTCGTCGGCTTCTGGAGCTCCGTCGCGCAGGACGACATCGTCCCGGAGGGGCACGGCATCGGCGACTGGCTGAACCTCGACGACGCCACCCCCAACACGCTGATCGCCACGGCCTACTACGCCCACGACGCACGGCTGCTGAGCGAGATGGCGCGGGCCACCGGCCGCGACGAGGCGGCCGACGAGTACCGCGCGCTGTTCGAGCGTGTCCGTGCCGCCTACGCAGACCGGTTCATCGCCGCGGACGGGACCATCGGGAGCGGCTCGCAGGCGGGGTACACGATGTCGATCGACATGGGGCTCGTCCCCGAGGACCGGCTGGACGCGGTGGGCGACCAGCTCGTCGCGGCCGTCGAGGCCCGCGACTGGCACCTGTCCACGGGGTTCCTCGGCACGCCGCACCTCCTGCCCGCGCTGTCGGCCGTGGGTCGTGACGACGTGGCCTATCGGCTGCTCCTGGAGAAGGGGTACCCGTCCTGGTTGTACGAGGTGACGATGGGCGCGACCACCACGTGGGAGCGCTGGGACTCCATCCGCCCGGACGGCTCGTTCCAGGACCCCGGCATGAACTCCTTCAACCACTACGCCTACGGCGCCGTGGGCGAGTGGATGTACTCCTCCATCGGCGGCATCACGGCGACCAGCCCCGGCTACTCGACCTTCGACGTCGCCCCTCGACCCGGTGGCGGTCTCACCCACGCCGCCGTGAGCCACGACTCGCCCTACGGAGTGGTCCGGTCCGCCTGGGAGCAGCGGTCCGACCACGACCTCGCGCTCGACGTGACGGTCCCAGCCAACACGACGGCGCTGGTCCACGTCCCGGCGACCGGTCGGCACGCTGTCTCAGAGGGCGGCGCCGGCGCCGCCGACGCACCCGGCGTCCGGTTCGTGCGGATGCAGGACGGCGCGGCGGTCTTCGAGGTCGGGTCGGGCACGTACGCGTTCGAGTCGCACGCCGTTCGCGGTCACATCGGCGAGGCCGCCGACGAGGCCTCGGCCTTCCGCCAGGAGGTCTCCGAGCTCGTCACGTCCGGCGCGGTGGGCCGCGGGGTGGGCAAGCGTCTGCTCGCCGAGGCGTCCGTGCTCGACCGCGTCGTCGGCTCCGCCCACGAGCACGTCCTCGCCGGCCGGGAGCGAGCCGGCCTGGCGTCCGCGACGAAGGCGCTGTCCCGGGTCGCGGAGCTGCGGGAAGCGCTCGACCGCTGGACGGACGACGGCTCGGTCGGCGAGGCCGACGCCGAGGCGCTGGTCGCGTCGCTCGACCGGACCGGCGCCGCGCTGTCCGCTGCGAGCACGCTGCTGCTCGGTGTGACCGTCACGCTGGAGCTCACCGAGCCGGACGTCGTCCCCGGCTCCACCGCCCACCTGGAGGCGGCCCTCGCGAACGGCGGTAGCTCCCGGCTGACCGAACCGACCCTGACCCTCGACCTGCCCGCCGGGTGGTCGGCGGAGCCGGGGACCAGCCCTCGGACGGTGCGACCGGGCACGTCCGTGATGCTGCCGCTGGCCCTGTCGGCAGGGCCCGAGGAGCCGGTCGCAGACGGCGTCACCCTCGACGGCGTCGTGACCTACCGTCACGGCCGGGCCACGATCGCCGTGCCCGTGACGACGGTCGTGGACGTGGTCTCCCCGGTCGAGATCGTCTCCCTGGTGGCCGAACCGGACGTCCTGGAGGGGCCCGGCGGCTCGACGACGGCGGTCGTCACGATCCGCAACCGTCGTACCGCCGCGCCGTTGACCGGCGTCGTCGAGCTCACCGCGCCCGACGGGTGGGTCCTGGACCCGGCGACCGTCCCGTACGACCTCGCCGGAGGTGGGGAGGCGAGCATCAGCACGTCCGTGACCGCGCCGGACGACGCAGGCGCGCCGGCCGGGACCATCGAGGTCACGGCGCTCTACGGCGACGCGGGCACCCCGGGCGACCGTGCCGACCTACGGATCACCACTGCCATCGAGTCGTGGGGCTTCGAGACGGACGGCGAGGCCGAGGGGTGGGAGCCGACCAACCAGCTCGACGGCTTCGCGGTGGCGGACGGCGCGGTTCAGGCTACCTCCACGGGCGGGGACCCGGTTCTGTCGTTCACCGGGCCGATGTCGCTGGACGCGTCGGCGGGCGCGACCGTGGAGATCACCATGACGTCGTCGACCGCCGGTGAGGGACAGGTCTTCTGGGGAACGGCGGACCAGCCCGGGGCCGCGGAGCACCGGAGCGCCCGGTTCGGGGTCGCTGCGGGCGGGCCGCAGGTCTACCGGGTGAGCGTCCCGCCGCAGGCGAGCCCGATCACGACGCTGCGGATCGACCCGCTCAGCACGGTGGGTGAGGTTCGGATCGAGAGCATCCGCGTGCTCCGTTAGCGGGTGGCCCCGTCCGAGGGCGCCACCCGCCGACGGGGCACGCGGGACGACCCCGGATGCGGGTTCCCGCCGGACGGTGGAGCATCGAGAGCACCCACCACCCCTGGACGAGGAGGCACGGATGACGACACCAGCCACCACACCGCCGAGGGACCCCGGCTCGTCGGAGGCGACCGAGCGCCAGCTACGGCTCGCCGTCGCGCAGGGTGCGGCCTACCGCAAGGCCCTCGACCACATGGCTCAGGACGTCGCCGACGCCGGGGGCACCCAGCAGGCGGGCGACTACCTGGTCGGCTACGCCATCGAGAAGGCCGAGGGGATGTACCACCTGGAGGACGGCGAGCTGGTGTGGCACAACCCGGGCGCCGCCAACGCGCACGTGGAGGTCGTCGTCTGCGACGGGGCCGACGGTCGCTTCGTCCCCGGCCTGAACGTGAGCGCGACGCTCGTGACGCCCGGCGGACAGGAGCTCGGGCCGTTCCCGCAGGAGCTGGTCTGGCACCCGATGCTCTACCACTACGCGCGCAACTGGGAGCTGCCGGAGGACGGCGAGTACACACTGCGGGTGCACGTGGACCCGCCGACCTTCATGCGGCACGACGAGATCAACGGACGGCGGTTCGCGGCACCCGTCGACGTCGAGTTCGCCGGGGTACGCATCGAACGTGGTGCCGAGCCGGTCGACCCGCCGAGCTGAGCGGGCAAGGCAGCAGCCGCCGGCCCGGCCGGCCGGCGAGAGCCCTTCAGCAGAGCATCACGAGAACCCACGAGGAGGAGGACGGACATGAGCGAGTTCGCAGGCCCCACAGGACCGATCCGCGACGTGACCACCGGGATGACGGTGGTCGACGCCGACGGCGAGGCGGTGGGAACCGTCGACGAGGTGCGCATGTCCGACGCCGGCGCCACCACCGGCGCCGGCCAGTCCTCCGAGACGTCGGGCAACGTGCTCACGTCGCTCGCCGAGATCTTCAGCACCGACAGCGGCATGAGCGAGCAGGCCCAGGAGCGCCTCGCGCGTCTCGGCTACGTCCGGGTCGACGCCAGCGGCCTGTTCTCGGGACACCGATACGTCGAGGCGGACCAGATCGCCTCGGTCGCGGGCGACGAGGTGCGGCTGTCCGTCGCGGCGGACCAGCTGTTCAGATGAGCCCACGCGGGCCTGCTTGACCCACTGCGGAGCGGACGTGATGGTTGTCGTCGTACACGGAGTCGGCGCAAGCGGAAGGTGGGACGGTATGTGGATCGGGACCCTCTGGGTGATCGTCGGCCTGGTAGTGCTGGTGCTGAGCGTGCTCCTGACGCTCGTGGTGGTCATGCGCACCAAACGCCCGCAGGCGCTCGTCGTCGTCCGAAGGTTCAACCGCCGGTTCAACAATCCTCGGATGCTGCGGCTGGCGGGCCGGTCCGGATCGGCGCTCGCCGTGGTCCGGCACGTGGGGCGGCGCTCAGGAACGCCGTATGCGACCCCGATCGGGGTGCTCCCCATGGACGACGCCTTTCTCGCGATCCTCTCCTACGGGTCCGATACGGACTGGCTGCGGAACATCCGTGCGGCAGGCTCCGCGGAGCTGGTGAACGACGGGCAGACGCACCAGGTGACGGCGGCGCAGATCATCGGACGGGCCGAGGCGCTGCCCTACCTGCCCAAGGCGCAGCTCCCGTTCGTGCGGCTCTTCGGGGTCACCGACTTCCTCGTGCTCGAACGTGCTCAGGTCACCTCGGGGGGCGCGCCCTCGGCGGCGTAAGGGAGCCCAGGGTCCGAGCGGGCGCGGTACGGTCGTGTCCGAGAGCACCACGGAGGGCAGCGATGAGCACAGACACCCCGCGGCACACCGTCACCGCGACGACGCACGTCGCCGAGCCACCCGAGCGGGTCTGGGCGGAGCTCATGCACCCCGGAGCGCGATGGGTGCTCGGCGCCAACATCGAGACGGACTTCCGTCCAGGCAGCCCGATCACCTTCGAAGGTCACTTCTTCGGCCGCGTGTTCGCCGACAAGGGCCAGGTCATCGCGGTCGAGCGGCCGCGGCTGCTGCACTTCACGCACTTCGCGCCGCTCAACGGGCTCGAGGACGTCCCCGCCAACTACCACGAGATCCGCATCGTCCTCGAGCCCGACGACGGTGGCACGCTCGTCACCGTGGTCGAGGAGAACTTCGACACCGAACGGCACGCGGCCGCTGCCGAAGGGCACTGGAAGGACGCGCTCGCCACGCTCGCGCACCGCGACGACGGAACCCCCACGTCACACAGGTGACCGCTCGCGCCGAGCCCTGGCCATGCCGGCCAGGAGATCGACCACGAGGAACGCCACGAGGGTGTAGCCGACCAGCGGGAGGAACCACCCGACCGCGACAGCCCCTGCGGCGACGGCGACGACGCCCCACCACGGCGCACCGCGCAGCGCGCCTCTGGCCGGTGGCGGGCCGCCGAGGCCCTGCGGCTCGCGGGTAGGACGCCGCTTCCACCACATGAGGTAGCCGAGCACGACCATGGAGCCGATGCCCAGGGCCAGGACGAACAGCACGAGCTGGTTGGCCAGGCCGAACAGGAGCCCCATGTGCAGGTCGACCCCCCAGGTGCTGAGCTTGGCCGCCAGCGGGAAGTCCGCGACATCGGCGCGGTCGACGACCTGCATCGTGGTCTCGTCGATGGCGACCGAGTCGCCCTCCGTCGGGAAGCTGCTCTTGGTCTCCTGGACGACCCAGGCGGTGCCGGGCCCGGCCGGCGGCTTGATCTCTACCTCCCCCGTGTTGACGTTGACCTGTTGCGCGACGGCCAGGACCGCCCCGAAGGCAGCGGCGTCCGACGCTTCCAGGTCCGCACCCGGCGCACCTCCGTGCCCCGCGTGCCCGTCACCGGCGTCGGGGGCGTCGTCGGCCAGGCTGGTGCTGACCGACGGGGTGAGCCAGCCGAGGCTGGTCCGCAGCTCGCCGACGTTGGCACCGCCGTGCTGGGACCAGGTGATCCCGGTCGCGGAAAGGAACAGCGCGCCCAGCACCACGACGGCGCCGACGGTGGTGTGCCACGACAGCACACGCCGATACCCGGTGCGCCGCGCCTTCGGACGTGCGCTGCGTGCCGCGCGGCGGGAAGCGCGGAGCCGGTTGATCCACAGCACGAGCCCCGCGGTGGCGACGATGCCGAGCCAGGAGGCGGCGAGCTCGCTGTACAGCCGGCCAGGGTCACCCAGGTGCAGGCTGCGGTGCAGGTCGGAGACCCAGGCACGCAGCGGCAGCGCGCCACTGGAGCCGTAGGTGACCAGGTCACCGCGGACCTCGCCGGTCCCAGGGTCCACGAACACGGCGCGCGACTCGCTCGGCCCCAGACCGTCCTGGGCGAACATGACCCGCGTGGTGTCCCCCGCTCCGGGGGCGGGGCGCACCGCTGTGAGGGCGGCGCCCTCGCCGATGTGGGTCTGAGCGATCTCGACCTGCTCGTCGAGGGGCACGGACGCGTCGGTGGCCGGGGCATGCAGCTCGTGGTCGTACACCACCTGTTCCAGGGCGGGGGTGAGCGCGTACAGAGCGCCGCTGGTCGCGGCGACGAGGATGAACGGGCCCACCAGGATGCCTGCGTAGAAGTGCAGCCGCCGCAGCAGCGGGCCGAACCACGGGCGGCGACCTCGGCTCGACAGCGAGGGGTAGGTCTCTCCGGGCCTGGTGGACGTTCTGTCGACAAGCGTCTCGGTCATCGATGGGTCTGCTTTCAGATGAAGAGGAAGACCTGCTGGGCGACGGCCCACGTGACAGCGTCTTCGCCGGCGCAGCCGCCGCCTGAGTAGGACACCCGTGATTCGTAGCGATGGAGGATCCGGATGGGACCCGGGCGAGGATCAGGCTCCATGCCGTCGCGCTGTCGGCCGGGTCACGAGCGACCCGGTGCCAGAGCTGGTGGCAGCTCGTCGACGTGGACGACCGAGACCGCGATGTAGGCGTTCGTCAGTCCCTGCTCGGCCAGGAGATCGCGAACTGCCTGGTCCACGATGCGCGTGAGGCGGGTGGCGCTGTCGGTCGCGTGCACACCGAGCGCGATGTCGACGTGGACACCGTCCTCGTCCCGGTGGACCAGGACCGGTGACGCCTCGTCGGCGCGCAGTCCGAGCCGTCGCGCGCTCGCGCCGATCGTCCTCAGCACGGCCGAGCCGGTCGCGTAGACGTCCGAGACGCCGTCGATCGCACGCACGGTCGCCTCGATCTCCGCCGCGACGTGGGGCAGGTGCTCAGCGGTCAACGGGGTCTCCCTCGGTTCCGGGCAGCGGTCGCACGTCCCGGACGGTGATGTCGATCGCTGTGATGTCGAGCTGGGTGTGAGCCGCGAGACGGTCGGCGATCTCTGCGCGCAGCCGCGCGATCAGGTTCGGGATCGCCTGCCCGTACGGGACGCTGACGTCGACCAGGACGCGGACGGGGGTACCGAGCACGCTCACGTCGCCCTCGAAGCGGCAGCGTCCGACCAGGACGCCGGGAACCACGTTCTCGGCGCCACGGACCAGTCCCCGCACCGCGCCCTCGGTGATGACCAGGTCCGCATTCGGCCGGGGCGGCGCCAGCGGGATCCGGCGCCCGGCCCGGGCCTCCAGCACGATGCCGCCGAGCACGCGCCGCACCCAGCTCTCGTCGGTCTCCGGTTCGGCCGCCAGGTCGGCAGCGATGAGGTCCGGCGTCAGGCGACCGAGCCGTTCGAGGGCGTCCAGGGCGAGCCGGCAGGCTGGAGACCTGTCGATCGACGGGTCCGACGGCGTGCGGCCGGCCTCCAGGTAGTCGGTGAGCTCCTCGATGGTGTGCCCGTCGAGGTCCTCCGGCTCGAGCTCGAACCGGTGCGGAGCCGGCGTCTCGTCCTCAGCGGTCATCGCCATTCCTCCATCCGCACGATGATGTGCTTGCGCGCACGTGCCAGCAGCCCTCGGACCGTGGTGACAGGGACGTCCATCGCCTCGCCGATCTCGTCGTAGGAGTATCCACCCACCTCGCGCAGCACCCAGCACTCGCGCTCGGCGTCGGTGAGCCTCTGGAGCGCCGCGTCGAGGGCGTCGACACCTGCCCGGGTCTCCGCCACGCGCGAGGGCGCGGCATGGGCAGGAGCCGGGTGGTCGATGTCTGCGGTGCTGACCTGCGGGCGACTGGCACGGAGGCGGTCCAGAGCCTTGCGACCGACGATCCGCATGAGCCAGCTGCGCAGCTTGCGCGGGTCCTCCAGCTCGGGAAGGCGCTGCCAGGCGGTCACGAAGGCCTCCTGGACGACGTCGTCCACCTCCGCGCTGCCGTTCAGGATGCGACGCGTCGAAGCGCGCATCATGGGCGTGTACCGCCGCACGATCACGGAGAACGCCGCGACGTCTCCGTCGGCCGCGCGTCCGGCGACGATGCCGTCATCAGCCTGCTCCAGGGGGGACGGGAGCTGCTCATCCCTGCCTCGGGCGGACTGCTCCCTCATGCGACTCCCCACTTCCGGCAGCTCTGGGAACGGGTCACCGGACACGGGCCGACGCGCGCAAGCGGTCCCGCCAGCGCTGGTCGGCCAGATGAACGAGGACGGGAATCTCCCGGCCCGCGAACGCGTCCCACTCCCGCACCGCGAGCTCGGCCGCTGACAGCACACGAGCCAGGTCGGCGCCGCGCCGCACCGTCATCGTCAGCCTGATCGCCGGCTCTCCCTTCACGCGGTACACGCCCGTGCGGGCCGAGAACACGTCGGGCCGCTCGCCGAGCGCGCGCGCGAGCATGGCCTCGGGGAGATCGTGGTCGACGGAGGTGGCTCCCTCGTCGGTCTGCAGCCGGAGGACCGTCCGTGTCCTGCCACCACCCCGGGTGAGGACGAACACCACCAGGAGGACGACCAGCACCGTCGCGACGGCAACCGTGACCGTGACGGCACCCGGCACACCGCCTGTCCGCGGCAGGGTGGCGGCCCAGGTCCTGACCGGCGACAGTGCTGCCGTCACCGGGTCGGTCGGCAGCCAGGACCTCGTCCAGCCCGCCGCCGCCCCGGTCAGGATCGCCGCCGCCCCGGACGCGACCAGCACGAGACCGCCGACCAGGAGCAGCGCACGGTTCAGAAGCCTGCTGGTCGCACTCATGAGAGCACTCCTCGCCGTGCTACGTGCAGCTTGGGCACGGTCGAGAACCCCACGGCGCCGAGCGCCGCACCCGCCGCGTCGGTGGCGGCGTCACCGTCGACGGCGACGCCGCTGGTCGGGGTGAGCCGCACCGTCGTGCGCCGGCGGCCTACCGTGGCGGAGACCTGACGTGGCTCGATCCCGCAGCGAGCGGCGACGGCCGCAGCTACCGCGTCGGCGAGCACACCGTCGTCGACGAGCAGCGCCAGGCGATCGGTGTTGCGTGAGCGTCGCGGCAGCCGTCCGGGCAGCACGGCCGCGGTCACCGCCGAGAGGCCGAGAATCACCGCGAGGGCGCCGGCCACGGTCGCGGCTCGTCGGTCTGCCCCTGAGGACGGTCCGGCCAGCCGGTCGGTGACCGTCTCGCTGAGCCCTGGATCGACGTGCCGTCCGACGGACAGGGCGATCACCGCGACCAGCAGTGCCACGAGAACCATGGCGAGGACGACCGCTGGGCCGGTGCGAGCCGAGTGCTTCTCGCGACGCAGGACGCGTCGGTACACAGCCTCTTGTCTGTTCACCACACCCTCCTTCCGCTGACCTGGTGCACACCCGAGAACCGCACGTCGACCGCGGTGACCGTCCGGCCGGCCAGGTCGCGCATCCCGACGATCACGCCTCGGCGAAGCCGCGAACCGCGCTCTGCCGCCGATCCCGCCGTGTTCGGGCCGACGGCGACCGGCACCGAGACCCAGACCGTCAGCCCGCCGTCGTCGTCGGCCAGGCGGACCGAGACCTGACGGTGCTGGACATGCGCCGCGTCCCGGACCAGGCAGACGGCAAGATGCTCCAGGGCGCGTGCCGAGATCCTCGTGGCGCCCGCCACCTCCGCCTCCGTCTCCGCCCCTGACTCCGCCTCTACGAAACGGTCCGAGGCGGTCATGACGACGAACGCCCGCCGCGGAACGCCTCGGTCAGAGCCCGCAGGTCCAGCCGGCCGTCGGCGACCCGGCCGGCCGCGGCACCGATCAGCATCGCGACCGCGACCAGGAGGAACGCCCCGAACCCGAGCGTGATCCAGGTCAGTGCGAGGATCGCGCCCGCCGCCGCGCCGATGGTCCCGTTCACTGGACGCGCCCTGCCTGCGGCTCACCGTCCGGGGCGTCGTCCGTAGGCAGGTGGACGTCGTTGACGGTGACGTTGACCTCGGCGACCTCCATACCGACGAGGTCGCGCATCGCCCGGTAGATCGCTTCACGCACCCCGTCCGCGACGGTCTGCAGTGCGACGGGGTACTCCGCCACGATCGTGACGTCGACCGCCACCTGCTTCTCTCCCACCTCGACGGTGATGCCCTGGGTCAGGTCGGTGGAGTTGAGCGCGTCACGGATGGTGCCGACCACACGCGCAGCGCCTCCGCCCAGTGCGTAGACGCCGGCGACCTCGCGGGCAGCGATACCGGCGATCTTCGCGACGACGCCGTCCTCGATCGTCGTCCTGCCGTCGTGCTGGGTCGTGCTCGTCACGGTCGTGCCGCCCTTGGCCGGGGCTGTATCGGTCGCGTTGGCCATGAGGAACTCCTTCTACCTTGCTCCTGCCGCATCCGCGGATGCGAGCCGCCGGGACTGGCGACACCCATAGGACGCGGCAGGGTGCAAGGACGTCACAAACTCGTCGTGAGGTATCCGATCAGGACCGGTGCGACCCGGGTGAGGTGGTGTCGGCATTCCGGTGCGGCCACAGCGCGATGGCCAGGCCGACCAGGACGCTCAGGATGTGCAGCACGTTGTCAGCCGCATTGATGTTGAGGATGTTGATGTCGGGGTTGTTCACGGCGATCAGGCCGAAGACGAAGGTCGCTCCGTACCCGGCGACGAGCAGCCAGCCGAACACCCGTGCTCGGCCCGGGACGGACCACATGGTGAGCCCGAGGAGCCCGATCAGGAGGTGCACGATGTTGTGCAGGGGGTTGATGGCGAACCCGAGGAGCGTCTGGTCGTGGTCGTGCTCGGCGAAACCGTCGAACCCGGTCACCAGGAACCCGGCAGCGCCCACCACGAGGTAGACCGCACCGATCGTGAGGGCGAGCCACTGGTGCGGTGCCCGGGTTCGTGTCGACGACGTGGACTGTGTCATGGCATCTTCCATTCTGCGTGGTGACAGCATGCGATAGCCGGCCGCACAGGGCGTCACGGCATCGCTCGTGCAGGTCGTTCGGAGCCGGGACAGAAATGGATTGGCCGTGACCCGTACCACATGACGAAGTTCTTGCTCGGCGAGTACGCCAGCCCGGGGCGCAGGTTGCGTGGTGCCAGGTTGGCGCGGGCGGTGAGCCTGGACGCCAGGCATCGTCCCGCCCGCGCGCCCCGCTGGTGAGGTGGGCGCGAACTACCGACCCTCCGGCACGAACGCCGACACGGGCGCCGCCATCCCCCACTCGTACATCGCGTCCAGCACCGGCCGCAGCTGCCACCCCAGCGGCGTCAGCTCGTACACCACACGCGGGGGAATCTCCGCGTACGCGGTGCGGGTCACGATGCCACGCGCCTCGAACAGCCGGAGGCGACTGGTCAACGTGTGCGCGCTGATGCGCCCGAGCGCGTCACGCAGCTCGCCGAACCGCTGCGGACCGTGCATCAGCTCGCGCACGATCAGCGTCGCCCATGGGCCCTCGAACAGCAGCAAGAAGCGCGCCACTCCGCACTCCGGCAGCTCGACCTCGTTCATGAACGCCACCCTACCGCCATTAGTGCAGTTGACGTAACTGGTGCAGGCCATGCACTAATGGCTCCATGACCTACATCGTGCATGGCGCCACCGGCGCCCAAGGTGCCCCCGTCGTCTCCGCGCTCCTGGCCGCCGGCATGCGTCCCGTCGCGGCCGTCCGCTCGACGGCGAACGTCCCGGACGGCGTCGAGCCCGTCACCGTCGACCTGGCGGACGCCGACTCGCTGATCGCCGCCTACACCGGCGCGGACGGCGTGTTCGTCCACCTCCCCATGAGCGGCCCCGACCGGACGGCCGCCTACGTCGACGCCATCGCCACCGCCATCGCGGCCGCCCGCCCGGGCCGTGTAGTGATCTCCACCAGCGGGCAGGTCGTCGATCAGCCGGACTCACCGTTGCAGGCGCCGGAGGGCAGCCCCATCACGGACCTGATCCGGAGGATCACGGACACCGGAGTCTCGACCGCCGTCGTGGCTCCGCGGCTGTACCTGGAGAACCTGCTGCTGCCCGTCGTCGACGGCCCGGCCCGGCAGGACGGCGTGCTGCGCTACCCGCTCCCCGAGACAGTCCCTGTCTCGTGGAGCTCGCACCTGGACGTCGCCGACGTCGCCGTCCGCCTCCTCGGGGACCCCTCGGTGACGGGGACGGTGGGCATCGGGCACCTGCCCGGCCTGACCGGACCCGACCTCGCCGCCGGGTTCTCAGGGCGGCTCGGGCGCGACGTCGTGTACGAGGCCATCACCCCCGACGCGTTCGGAGCACTGATCACGCCGCTGTTCGGCGCTGAGGCCAGCGCACCCGTCGTCGGCCTCTACCAGGCGCTCAACGCTCAGGCCGCCAACACCATCAGCCACGGCGACAGCGCTCAGAATCTTCTTGGCCTGACCCCGCGACCGATCGGCCGATGGCTGGCCGAGATCGGCCTCTGACGGCAAAGCACCGTACTCGGGCCTGGCGTCGGCCGGCTGGTGCGGTGCACCGCGGCGGCCGAGCCGGTCCGACGAGGTGCCGGTAGTGCATCGGACCTGATCACGAAGGTCCGGTTAAGGTGGTGCGCGCAGCCACCCACCACCCTGCCGACGGGAGCGACCGTGAGCGAGCTGGGCGACTTCCTCCGGGCCAGGCGGGCTGCGGCCTCGGTCGCGTCACTTCCCTTCGTCTCGTCGGGACGACGGCGTGTCCCGGGGCTCCGCAGGGACGAGGTCGCTGTGCTCGCCGGCGTCAGCGTGGACTACTACACGCGGCTCGAGCAGGGCCGGGAGACGAATCCGTCGGCGCAGGTGACGGATGCCCTTGCCCACGCCCTGGACCTCGACGTCCACGAGCGGCGCTACGCCTACGGGCTCGCACAGATCGTGTGGGTACCCGAGCTCGCCGAGACGGAGCAGCCGGTCGACACGGCCCTGACCCGCCTCATGGACAGCTGGCCAGGGGCCGCCTGCTTCGTCCTGGACCCACTGCTGGACATCGTCGCGATGAACCAGCTCGCGACCACCCTGTTCCGGCCGTTCACCGCGACGAGGAACCTCGTCGAGATGGTGTTCCTCGACCCCGAGGGCCGCACCTTCTACGCCGACTGGGGGCGCGCTGCCACGGGATGCGTGGCCAACCTGCGCGCCTCCTCCGGGCTCTACGCCGACACGGCCCGGCGCCACGAGCTCGTGGACCAGCTCAGCACCGGCAGCACGGCCTTCGCCGAGCTCTGGGCGGCACACGACGTGGAGCCGAAGACCCATGACCAGAAGGCGCTACGGCATCCGGACGTCGGCGAGTTCACGATCGCGTTCGACGCCCTCGAGGTCTCCGCCCTGCCCGGGCACCAGCTCGTCGTGTACCGTGCCGAGCCGGCGAGCGCCGGCGAACGGGCGCTTCGCACACTGTCCGAGGCCTCCACGTCCTCGGCCCAGGACGGCCGGGTCGCCGGCGGAGCCTCGCACCGCGGCACATAGGAGGAACAGGGCCAGGTTCGTCGGGCGCGCAGCGACTAGCGTGCGAACGTGCCTGCCCCGACCGCCCAGCCGGCTCCACTGCTCCCGGAGCACGAGCCAGCGGTCGTCCTGAACGGCGGCCTGCTCGTCATCGACGCCAACCGGCGCTGGCGCACCCTCATCTGTCCTTCGCCGACCTCAGCGACGTCGGACAGATGAGTGGTCGACACCGATCTGCCCGACCACGTGACCGACCCCGACGCGAGCGCCCTGATGGCCGACCTGATTCAAGCAGATCGACGTGCTGCCGTCCGGGGACGTCGCCGAGACCGTCGCGTTCCTCGCGGGCCTGCCGAAGCACGTGAACCTCACCGAGATCACGATCCTGCCGACGCGGCGACATACGAGACGAATGCGTCGGTCCGGCGGCGTTCACCTCCAAGGTTTTGACCTCAGGCGCGCGGCAACTGACATCGGGATCGACCCGAGTGTTCGCCTTGGGCGTGACGATCACGCCCTCGTCCCGCGGGTGTGCCTGTCAGTACGGGCTGTCAGTACGGGCGGATGTAGACCGCGTAGTCCTGCCACTGGGTGGTGTGGCGGACCGGCGTACCGTAGTTGGCCGCCTCGACCACCATGCCGTCGCCCGCGTAGAGGGAGACGTGGCCCTGGGTCCACACGATGTCGCCGGGGATCGGCGTCGTGACCTGGTAGCCGGAGGCCACCATGGATGACGACGAGTGCGGCAGCTCGACACCGAGCTGGGCGTACACGTACTTGATCAGGCCCGAGCAGTCGAAGCCCGTGCCCGGGGACTCGCCACCGTACGTGTAGGCGATACCGAGGTACTGCATGGCGATCGCCACGGCCTGAGCGCCGATGGAACCGTCGGACGCGTAGTCCGGGGCGGCCGGCTCGGGTTCTTCGACCGCGGCCTGGGCCTCCACCTCCGGCTCGGCCTCCACCTCGGGAGAGGCGGCCTCCACGACGGGCTCTTCTTTTGGTTCTGGCTCTGGCTCTGGCTCTGGCTCTGGAGCAGGGGTGACCGTGACGGCCTTGCTCTCGATGCTGAGCTTCGCGTCCGTTGCGACCTGTACTGCCGGGGCCGCCACGATCTCCTTGCGGGAATTTTGCGTCAGTGCCGTCATGTCGACGATTGCCAAGCGGTTCGAACCGTCTTCCGTGACGGCGTGTGCGCTGGGCACGAATGCCGTCACGAGAAGTCCGGACGATGCCGCGATGACTGCGCCCGAGCGGGCCACGGTACGGGTCAAGGTCGTCAAGGGAGTGCTAGGAGGATGATCGGCGCGGTATCGACCGCGTCGGGCGTTGGTACTCACCGATTTTCTCCAAGTCGTCGGCTGCACGAGCCCATACCGAACCAGGAATAGGGCCCGCGGTTATGCCTCCCGTGGCACAACTAATCCGACGCTACATACGAGTAAGGACTTTGTCTCGATCAGATAACAGGTGTCGTGAGATATCAGACCCTGCAAAGCATGCTCACCTCATCGGCCAACCGCCCTTATGCCAGCGTTAGAGCCATTCTTAGAGCCAAAGTGGTCACACCGGCGACATTAGAAAAAGCACACCGGAGAAATGGTGTGATACGCCGGTTCTCCGGCGGCGTATCACGTTTTGTCGCGGGTACGGAGCTCCCAGGCCGAGTTCGCGCCCCTGCTCAGCAGGCCGTCATCGCGCGGTGGCAGTCCGGTGACTCAGGCGATGCCTTCGGCGGCGAGCGCGTCGGTGAGGAGCGTGACGAGAGCTTCGAGCTGGACGTCGGTGGATGACGCGACGTCCTCGTCACCCGCCCCGTCCAGTGCCCTGGCGGCCAGCCCGGCCTTGCTGTCGATCAGCTCCGCGATGGTGGAGTCGATGGTCTGGGCGGCGATGATCCGCCACGCGGTGACGGGTTCTGCCTGGCCGATCCGGTGGATCCGGTCGATCGCCTGGGTCTGCTCGGCGTGGGTCCAGGACAGCTCGGCCAGCACCAGGTTGGAGGCGACCTGGAGGTTCAGCCCCACTCCGGCGGCCGTCAGGGAGCAGACAGCTATCGACACGTCGGGGTCGCCCGTGAACGCGGCGATGTTCTTCTCGCGCGTCTTCGGCGTCTGGTCGCCGCGGATCGAGGCGTAGCCGATGCCGCGGTCGGCGAAGGTCTTCTCGGCCTGATCCATCACGTCGACGTGCTTGGCGAAGAACACCACCTTGCCGACGTTGCGGGCGAGCTGCGCGGCGTAGTCGGCGGCCAGCCCGGCCTTGGCCTGGCCGATGCGGCGGACCATGCTGAACACGTTCTCGCCGTCGGCCCGCGAGCTCGAGTCCTTGAGCTCTGCCGCCGCGACGCGGCGCGCGAGCTCCAGGTCGATCTCGCCCTCGACGCCGTCGCTCGCGACGGAGCTCTCGGCGCGCGCCTGCACGGCGGACCGGTAGCGGCTCACCAGGCGCTCGGCGAGCGCGGTCTCAGCGGCACGGATCGAACGGCCCGCCGCGCCGTCGAGCTCGACCGGCAGGTCCGCCACCCGGCGGGCGGGGATGTCGGCGACGACGTCGGCCTTGCGGCGGCGCACGATGCCCATGTCGATGACGCTGGTCCTGGCCGCGGCGTAGAACCCGGGGTCGGCAGGAGTGAGCTCGGTGCTCTCGAGGGCGGTCAGCAGCGCGGCGAGCGGCTTCGTGTCGTCGATCCAGCCGAGGAACTGCCAGATCGCCCGGAAGTCCTCGATGTCGTTGATCAGCGGGGTGCCGGTGAGCGCCATCAGGAGCGGCCGGGCGGTCCGGGCGCGGATCCGCTCGGAGACGGCAAGCACGTGCTGGGAGCGCTGGGAGCCCTTGTTCTTGATGAAGTGCGCCTCGTCGACGACCATGCCGCGGAAACCCAGGTCGCCCAGCCAGCCGACGTGCCGGTCCAGGAGCTCGTAGTTCACGATCACGACGTCCGCGAACCCGTCGATCCGCTCGCCGTCGCCATGGACCACCGTCGCCCGGCGCTGCGGCGTCCACATCCCGACCTCGTGCGCCCAGTTCGTCTTCACCACGTTGGGCGCCACGACCAGCAGCGGGAAGGCGTCTGCCGCCTGGGCGGCGAGCAGGGCCTGGGCGGTCTTGCCGAGCCCGGGCTCGTCCGCGAGCAGGAAGGTGCGGTGCCCGCGCGCCGTGGCCTCGACGACCTGGGCCTGGTGCGGCATCAGCTCCCGGCCGTGTCGGGCGGACAGCGAGCGAGCCTCGGGCAGCGGCATGCAGGCGGGTACGCCGGCGCCGGCGTACTCGAAGGAACGGAAGAGCGGCTCGAGCAGCTCCCAGCCGGCCAGCCGGCGGACCCGCGGGGCCACCCGCTCGGCCGCGGCCTCGAAGTCCGGGGCGAGGAACGGGTTCGCCAGCTGGCGGGAGATCACCGAGCGGGGCACCACCCGCTTCTCGGCCCCGGGCGCCGGCGCGGCCGGCGGGGCAGGCGGGGGCTCCTCGGGCGGCTCCAGCCCGCCTGCGCGCATCATGGTCGCCTTGAAGGCGCGTGCCGCGTCGGAGACCTTGGCGTCCTCTGCGAGCAGCTCGAGGAGCGAGGTGTCCCGGGCAGCGATCCTCGCCAGCAGCGTCGCAACCTCGTCGAGCCGCTTGAGCTGCTGGTTTCGCTTGGAGTCGGTCAGGGCGCCGTCGGCCTTGGCCCGGGCCCGTTCCTCCCGCATGAGCAGCGCGACGACCTGGAACTTCGTGCGGACCGCCGGACGCGTCGGCGGTCTCCGCACTGCGCCGTCGACCTCACGGGCGACCTCCGCGAGCACCGGGATCATCCCTTGCTCGGCGGGCCGCTGAGGGCGGCGGCGCTGGCCGCCGGATCCGGTTCGCGTGCGACCGGACCGGCGTTGGCCTGGTGGTGCCACATCTGCTCCTTCACTACATACGTACCGCGATGCGGCGCTGCTCGCCGTGCCACGCCCGCGCGGACAGGACTTGGTCGGACGTCGGACAACCGGCCCACGAGGAGGCAGGTAGCCCGGGCCAGGATGCTCCGATCGGCCGCCAGGTCACCACGCAGCGTCTCGCCTGCGCCGGCCGCGGGCCCTCGCTCACGCCGATGGTGACACGCCACCGGGTGTCTTGGTGAATCACCGTGGGGCATGGTCGTGGCCTGGTTGATCGCCCCAGAACTCGGAGTCTACCGCCGGACGACCCGCCGAAGGGCTCGCTCAAGGCTATCGGTGCTGCAGCCAACGCTCCCACGGAGGCGAGACCTGCCAGTTGACCCGCAGGGTGTGCCACGCGCGGTCGAGCCGCCGACGTCGTTGGTGCCGCCCGCGCAGGCTGCGCGCGGACACGCCCACCCGCCACGAGCGGTCGAGCCGGATGCGCCGGCGAGCGCCGAGCCGGAACGCCAGGTCGAGGTCGTCGTGCACCTCGGCGTCCTCGCGCGCGACGTCGCGACGCACGGCCCGCCAGGCGCTGGAGCGCAGCGCCATGCACGAGCCCCACAGGGCGGTGTGCCCCAGCGCGAGGTGTCCGAGCACGTAGTACGCCCCCAGGTAGACCACGGCCACAGCGGTCCGCAGGCCCCGCGGCGCGTCATAGAAGCTGCCGGTCCCCGTGAGCGCGTCGAGCCCCGGGTCGGCGGACATCCGCTCCACGACCGTCTGCACCCACCGCGGGCCGGGCCGGGAGTCGGCATCGAGCCGCGCGATGACAGCACCCTTCGCGGCGTCGTACCCGGTCGCCGCGGCCGCGGGGATCCCGACGCTGGGTTCGTCGACGACCACCGCGCCCCAGCGGTGCGCCACCGCCGCGGATGCGTCGGTCGAGGCGTTGTCGACCACGACGATCTCCAGCGGGGCCACGGTCTGGCGGGCAAGCAGGGACAGGCACACGTCCAACGCCTGCGCGTCGTCGCGGACCGGGACGACCACGGACACCGTCGGCGCGAGGTCAGGCGTCACGACCGAGCCTCCACGCCGGGTCCCGGACCGCGAGGACGACTCCGGTGAGCATCGCACCGAACAGGCCGAACGCCAGGTCGGCGATGGTGTCCGTGTATCCGACGTCGATACCTTCGTCGAGATAGGTGTGCCCGACCCACTCCCCCAGCTCCCACACGATCGCGCTCAGTGCGCCGACTCCCATGGTCGTCGCTGCCAGGCCGACCCTCGCTCGCCCGGGAAGCGCACCGGCCTCCAGCGCCTGCCCGCGGACCATGATGATGACACCGACGGCTGCGACGAGGCCCGTGCACACCGCGTGCACGAGGAGATCGAGCCATGGCACGGCCTCGTACCACCCGAGCTGAGAAGCCCACGCCGCCAGCAAGAGGCTCGAACCGAAGCAGAGGTCGAGGGCTGTCGGCAGGCCAAGGAACCGCGGGACGAGGACCCCGCCAAGCACGAGCAAGAACAACGCGCCCGCGACGCCTCCGAGAGCCACGATGCCGACGGCGAGACTGCCCACCGCAGCGGCACGCACCACGTCGCCAGGCACGAGGCTCACGTCTGCTCCTCGTCCGTGCCTGGACCTGCGAGGTCATGGAGAAAGCGGGTGACGACCTCCCGCTCCTGCGCGGTCAGGCGGGCGGCCGCGGTGAACCGGCGGGCGTGGCTGCGGCCGACCGTCTCGCGCGCCGCACGCCGTGTGTCCTCGGTGACCTCGATCGCGAGGCTGCGCCGGTCGGAGGGATGTGGAGACCGCAGCACGTGGCCGCCCGCCGCCAGCCGGTCGATCAGCTTCGTGGTCGACGCCGTCGTGATGCCCAGGTGCTCGGCGATCGCGCCCGGTGTCACGACGCGCCCGTGGCTCTGCATCGCGATGATGTAGCGCAGCGCCCGCATGTCGGTCTCACCGAGCTTCATGTAGCGCCGGGAGACCACGCTCATCCGGCGTTCGGTCTCACGCCAGGCACGCAACGCCTCCAGGACGCGCACCACCTCATCGACGTCCCGGTCATCCATGCCCGAGCGGTGCACGATCTCCTGGTCGGGGTCCATCACCCGAGGGTCCATCATCGACGGCTCGGCATCGTCGCGCGCTGCAGGTTCGGGATCCACACCCAGATTTTACCGCTCGGCAAATCCCGTCCTATGCTTGAATATAGCCAGGCTAACGAAATCAGGAACGTGCCGAGCGGCGAAGCGACCCGGAAGCGGAGCTTCGAACGACAAGACCTTTCGAACGACAACACCTGGAGGACCTCGCACATGAGCTCGCGCGTGCCACGCTGGCTGCGTGTCCTGCTGCCTGCCGCCCTGATCCTGGTCTGGGTCGCGGCGGCCGGGCTCGGCGGGCCGCTGTTCGGGCGGATCGACGAGGTCTCGTCCAACGACCGCACGGCATACCTGCCCACCACGGCCGAGGCCACCGAGGTGCAGGAACGGCTCGACGGCTTCACCGAGGGCGATGCGGTTCCCGCGGTCGTGGTCTTCGTCTCGCAGGACGACCTGACCGCTGACGACCTGAGCGCCATCGGCGACCGGCTGGCAGAGGCCGGCGAGCTCGACACGGTGGACGGCGACGTCTCCCCCGTGATCCCGTCCGACGACGGCGTCGCAGCGCAGGCCTTCGTCCCGCTGTCCGGCTCGGCCGACCTCGGCGAGGCGACCACAGCACTGCGTGACGCCCTGACGGTCGACCTTCCCGACGGTATCGACGTGTACATCACGGGTCCCGCAGGACTGTCCAGCGACCTCGGGACCGCCTTCGCGGGGATCGACGGCCTCCTGCTGGGAGTAGCTCTCGCCGCGGTGCTGGTCATTCTCGTCATCGTCTACCGTTCGTTGCTTCTCCCGCTCGCCGTGCTCGCGACCAGCATGTTCGCCCTGTGCGCGGCCCTGCTGGTCGTCTGGAACCTGGCGAACCAGGGGGTGCTGCTGCTCAGCGGACAGACTCAGGGCATCTTGTTCATCCTCGTCATCGGAGCGGCGACCGACTACGCCCTGCTGTATGTGGCCCGCTACCGCGAGGAGCTGGTGCACACGCCCGCCCGGTGGACCGCCACCCGGCGCGCGCTGCGGGGCTCGTTCGAGCCGATCCTGGCCTCGGGTGGAACGGTCATCGTCGGGCTGCTCTGTCTGCTGCTCAGCGAGCTGCGCTCCAACAGCACCCTCGGACCGGTCGCGGCGATCGGTATCGCGTTCGCGATGCTCGCGGCGCTCACCCTGCTCCCGGCGCTGCTGCTGGCCATGGGCCGCGCCGCGTTCTGGCCGCGGCGCCCGCTGTACGACCCCGCCGCCGCCCGGGCCGGTGGCGAAGCTGGTGGCCTGTGGGGCCGGGTCGCACGTCTGGTGCGCGCCAGGCCGCGCGTCACCTGGATCACCACGGCGCTCGTGCTCGCCGTCGGCTGCGTGGGCGTGACCCAGCTCCAGGCCTCCGGCGTACCGCAGTCGGAGCTCGTGCTCGGAGCCTCCGAGGCACGCACCGGACAGGAACGGCTGGCCGACCACTTCCCAGCAGGCTCCGGGAGCCCCGCCTATGTCATGGCACCCCAGGAGAACCTGCAGGACGCCGCCGACGTCCTGCTGGACGAGGACGGGATCGCGTCGGTCGCGGTCACCGCGGACACCCCGGCCGGCACGGCCCCGGTCACCGGGGACGGCATAGAGGCCTTCGGCCCGCCCGGTACCCCGGCACCCGAGCCCGTCGTGTCCGAGGGGGAGGTACTGCTCCAGGCCACCCTGTCCGACGCCGCCGACTCCGCTGCCGCGGAAGAGACCATCCGCGATCTGCGCGCCGGCTACGCCGACGCCGTTCCCGAGGCCATCGTCGGGGGTGTGTCCGCAACGGATCTCGACACGAACGACGCATCGATCCGCGACCGCACCGTCATCGTGCCGGTCGTCCTGGTCGTCATCCTGCTGATCCTCATGCTCCTGCTGCGCGCTGTCCTCGCGCCCGTGCTCCTGATCCTCACCACCGTGCTGTCGTTCGGCACGGCGATGGGAGTGGCCGCGCTGGTGTTCAACGACGTGCTCGGCTTCCCTGGCGCCGATCCTGCCGTGCCGCTGTTCGGGTTCGTGTTCCTCGTCGCGCTCGGCATCGACTACAACATCTTCCTCATGACGCGGGTACGGGAGGAGTCGGCAGCGCACGGCACCCGGGAGGGCGTGCTGCGCGGGCTGAGACTGACCGGCGGCATCATCACGTCGGCGGGCCTGGTGCTCGCCGCCACCTTCACCGCACTGGCGGTCATCCCGGTACTGTTCCTCGTGCAGCTCGCCTTCATCGTCGCGTTCGGCGTGCTGCTCGACACCTTCGTCGTCCGGTCGCTGCTCGTTCCGGCACTCTCCTACGACGTCGGCCGGGCGATCTGGTGGCCGTCCAAGCTCGCTCGCGGGCGCCGCTAGGACCCGTCGCCGGTGTCCTCACCCGGGGCGGCCAGGTCATCGAGGAACCGGGTGACGATCTCTCTCTCCTGCGAGGTCAGCCGCGCGGCGGCGTCGAACCGGTGAGCGTGCCTACGGCCGACGGTCTCATAGGTGACGCGCGCGGTCTCCTCGGTCACCTCGACGGCGACGCTGCGTCGGTCCGACGGGTGCGGGAGCCTGCGGACGTGGTCGCTCTCGGCCAGCCGGTCCAGCAGCTTGGTGGTCGAGGCGGACGAGATACCGAGGTGGGCGGCGATGGCACCCGGCGTCGCCAGGCGACCCTGGTTGCGCAGTGCGATGATGAAACGCAGAGCACGCATATCGGTCTCGCCCAGCTTCATACAGCGCCGCGAGGCCTCGCTCGCACGACGCTCGGTCTCGCGCCAGCGCCGCAGCCCTTCCAACAGGCGCACCACCTGGTCGACATCGTGTTCCGCGAGACCAGCCCGGCTCACCATCTCCTGGCCGGGATCCAGCACGCGCGGGTCCAGCATCGACGGTTCGACAGACCCGCCCGACCCCTGTTCATGGACCACGGCCAGATCCTAACCTTGCGGCCAATGCTTCCTGTGCTTAAATATAGCCCGGCTAGCAAAAATCGACCCGAGGGGACCGGAACCGTGGAGAACGAGCTGTGAACCCGTCATCCTCGCTCGCGCTGTACTCCGAGACCGCTCACGTGGCTGCGGCCCGCGTCCTCGGCGCCTACTCCAGCTCGTTCAGCCTGGCCACCCGCCTGCTGCCACCCATGATGCGAGCGATGATCGAGGACGTCTACGCGCTGGTGCGCGTCGCCGACGAGGTCGTCGACGGCCCCGCGCACGAGGCGGGGCTCGCACCGGCCGAGTGTCGCAGCACCCTCGACGCCCTGGAGGAAGAGACGCTCGCGACCCTGCGCAGCGGGTTCAGCGCGAACGTCGTCGTGCATGCCTTCGCCGCCACGGCCAGCACCGTCGGCATCGGCGAGGCGCTAGTGCGTCCCTTCTTCGCCTCCATGCGCCGCGACCTCGACCCGGTCGTCTCGCTCACCGACGACGAGTACCGCACCTATGTGCACGGCTCCGCCGAGGTAGTGGGCCTGATGTGCCTGCGGGCGTTCCTGCACGAGCACCCGGTCTCCCCCGCGGTACGTGAACGGCTCGAGGAGGGCGCCCGCCGGCTGGGCGCCGCGTTCCAGAAGATCAACTTCCTGCGCGACCTCGGTGACGACGAGGTCCGCCTGGGCCGGTCCTACTTCCCCGGTATGACCCCGGACGGGTTCGACGACGAGCACAAGGCAGTGATCGTCAAGGAGATCGACGCCGACCTGGCAGCGGCGCGCGCCGTCATCCCCCTGCTCCCACCGGGCCCACGCCGGGCCACCGCACTGGCCGCCGGACTGTTCGCCGAGCTCAACGAGAGGCTCCGGAACACGCCCACCGCCCGGCTGCGCGGCCGGCGCGTGTCCGTGCCCACCGCCGTCAAGCTCCGCATAGTCGCCACAGCACTGGCCGGGGCGCGGGAAGGCAGGCGATGGGACACCTGAACGGCCGCACGGACGATGCGGTGCGCGGTCGACGTGTGGTCGTGGTCGGCGGCGGCATCTCGGGCCTGGCGACCGCCGCCCTGCTCGCACGGGACGGGGCGACGGTCACCCTGCTGGAGGCGCGGTCCGAGCTCGGTGGCCGGGCGGGGCAGTGGCACCACGGCGGCTTCCAGTTCGACACCGGGCCCTCCTGGTACCTCATGCCGGAGGTCTTCGACCACTTCTTCCGGCTGCTGGGCACCAGCGCGGCGGAGGAGCTGGACCTCGTCCGTCTCGACCCGTCCTACCGGGTCTTCTTCGAGGGCGACCCCGAACCCTTCGACCTGCCGGCCGACGGCGCACGCGAGGCCCTGCTGGCACTCGACCCGCCGTCCTCGTCCCGGCTGGAGGCCTACCTGGACTCGGCGGCGGAGACGTACCGCATCGCCACCGAGCGGTTCCTCTACGCGACGTTCGCGTCGCTGCGGCCCTTCCTCGACCGTGACCTCGTCCGCCGCCTCCCACGCCTGGCCCGGCTGCTCGGCGAACCGCTGGACCGCTTCATCGCGCGCCACACGACCGACGACCGCGTGCGCCGCATCCTCGGCTACCCCGCGGTGTTCCTCGGCACCTCACCGAGCGCGGCGCCGAGCATGTACCACCTCATGAGCCATCTGGACGTGACCCAGGGCGTGCTGTACCCGCGCGGCGGGTTCGGCACCGTCATCGACGCGGTGGCATGCCTCGCCGAGCGCAACGGAGCGAAGCTGCTCACCGGACAGCGGGTGAACCGGATCACGGTGGCAGACGGCGCCGTCACCGGCGTCGAGGTGACCGACCTCACCGGTCACTCGCGACAGCTGGAGGCAGACGTCGTGGTCTCGACCGCGGACCTGCACGTCACGGAGCACGCCCTGATCGAACCCGAGCACCGCAGCCACGGCGACCGCTGGTGGAAGCGCCGCGACCCGGGTCCCGGCGCGGTGCTGGCGCTGCTGGGGGTGCGCGGCGAGCTACCGCAGCTGGCCCACCACTCGCTCTTCTTCGCCAGCGACTGGCAGCAGGGGTTCGATGCGATCTTCGGCGACCGGCGGGCAGCACCCGGTCCGGCCTCGCTCTACGTCTGCCGGCCGAGCGCCACGGACGACGTCGCTCCGCCCGGCCACGAGAACCTGTTCGTCCTGGTCCCTGTGCCCGCCGACACCGGCATCGGCGCTGGTGGCATCGACGGTGCAGGGGATGCCCGCGTCGAGAGCGTCGTCGACGACGCCATCGCGCAGATCGCCGACCGGACGGGGACGCCGGACCTCGCGGAGCGAGTAGTGGTCCGGCGTACGATCGGCCCCGCCGACTTCGAGCGGGACCTCGGCGCCTGGCGCGGCGGAGCGCTCGGCCCCGGCCACACGCTGCGGCAGAGCGCCATGTTCCGAGGGCGGAACGCGTCGTCGCGCGTGGACGGCCTCCTGTATGCCGGCGCCACGACCATCCCGGGGATCGGGCTGCCGATGTGCCTCATCAGCGCGGAGCTGGTCGTCAAGCGGCTGCGGGGCGACACGAGTGGCGGCCCGCTCCCGGAGGCCCGATGAGCCTCGCCTACCTCGCCGTGCTGCTCGTCTCTGCGGCGGGGGTGCTGCTGCTGGACCGGAGGTACCGGCTCTTCTGCTGGCAGGATCCCGCCCGGGCGGCGGCAGTTCTCGCCCTGGGGGCCGTGTTCTTCCTGCTCTGGGACCTGGCGGGCATCGGGCTCGGGGTGTTCTTCCACGGCTCCGGGCGCTATATGACCGGGCTCATGCTCGCCCCTGAGCTGCCCGTCGAGGAGCTCGTGTTCCTGCTGTTCCTCTGCGAGCTGACCATGGTCCTCGTCCTCGGCGCCCAGCGCGTCCTGCACCGCTCGAGCCGGCGCGGCGACCGCCGACGGGACGAGCGCGCTCGCGAACGAGAGGACGGGCTCCGATGACCTACCTCCTGCTGGCGCTCGGCTTCCTCACGGCGGCCACGGCGGTCGCCGTCGTGGCGCGGGCAGCCGCCGCACGCCGCACCGGACCACGTCCCGCCGGCTGGCGCGCCGTCGTGCTGGCCACCGTGGCCCTGCTGCTGCTCACCGCGGTGTTCGACACCGTCATGATCGCGAGCGGGCTGTTCGCCTACTCCGACGCCCACATCTCGGGGCTCCGGCTCGGCCTGGCGCCGATCGAGGACTTCGCCTACCCGCTGGCGGCCGTCATCCTGCTGCCCGCGCTCTGGACCTACCTCGGGAGCCGTCGTGATCGCTGACCTGGTGCGCGCGTCGCGCCCCCTCAGCTGGATCAACACCGCCTACCCGTTCGCCGTGGCGTACCTCCTGACCGTGCGCGAGATCGACGCCCCGCTGGTCATCGGCACGCTGTTCTTCCTCGTGCCGTACAACCTCGCGCTCTACGGGATCAACGACGTGTTCGACTACGCGTCCGACCTCGCCAACCCCCGCAAGGGCGGCGTCGAGGGCGCGCTGCTGCCACCACGTCGGCACCGCACGGTCCTGGTCGCGTCGGTGGCGACCTGCGTACCGTTCGTGGCCGCGCTGGTCCTGCTCGGCCCACCCCTGTCGTGGGCAGCGCTCGCGATCAGCCTTTTCGCACTCGTCGCCTACTCGGCCCCGCCGTTCCGGTTCAAGGAGGTGCCGGTGCTCGACTCCCTGACGTCGAGCGTGCACTTCGTCAGCCCGGCGGTCTACGGCCTGACGCTGGCGCAGGCCGCCCCCGCACCCGAGCTCGTCGCGGTGCTCGGCGCATTCTTGCTGTGGGGGATGGCGAGCCACGCCTTCGGTGCGGTCCAGGACGTGGTCCCCGACCGCGCGGGCAGCATCTCCTCGATCGCTACGGCGTTCGGTGCGGCCCGCACCGTCCGCTGCGCGCTGGGTGCCTGGGTCGCCGCCGGGCTGCTGGTCGCCACCACCGGGTGGCCGGGCGCCCTCGCCGGCCTGCTCGTGCTGCCCTACCTCGCACTGGCGCTTCCCTACGCACGGCTGCGCGACGAGGACTCAGCACGCGCGAACGGCGGCTGGCGGCACTTCTTGTGGGTCAACTACGCGGTAGGCGCCGCCGTGACGATCCTGCTCATCACGATCGCCACCTTCGACATCTGACGTGGAGGAACCATGCCGCAGACCTTCTCGAGCGTCGTGCCATACCCTCGGCCCGAGGTCTTCGCCTGGCACCAGCAGCCCGGCGCGATCCACAGGCTCACGCCGCCCTGGGCACCCCTGCGCGTCGTGCAGGAGGCGCGGTCGCTGGCCGACGGCGAGGCGGTGCTCGGGCTGCCCCTCGGCTTGCGGTGGGTGGCACGGCACTCGGGCTGTCGACCGCCGGAGCAGTTCGTCGACGAGCTGGTCTCCGCGCCGCTGCGCTGGGTGCTGCCGTGGCGGCACACCCACGACTTCCGCGCCGAAGGCGACCACACCCGCATCACGGACACGGTGCAGACCCCGGTGCCACGTGCGCTGCTGCGGAGCATGTTCGCCTACCGGCACCGCCAGCTCGGCATGGACCTGGCGGCACAGGCAACGGCCCGGAACAACGGCGACCGGCCAAGGGTCGTCGCGATGACGGGCAGCAGCGGCCTGGTCGGTAGCGCCCTCGCGCCGTTCCTGACCACGGCGGGCTACCGCGTCGTCCGGCTGGTCCGGGGCCGGCCGCAGGGGCCCGACGAGCGGCGCTGGGACCCACAGGCACCGGCCGACGACCTGCTGCGCGGCGTCGACGCCGTGGTCCATCTCGCCGGCGCCTCGATAGCGGGCCGGTTCGACGACTCGCATCGTGCAGCAGTGCGCGGATCGCGCATCGGGCCGACCAGGGCGCTCGCCGAGCTGGCCGGCCGCACCTCGGGCGGACCGGAGGTCTTCGTCTGTGCGTCGGCGATCGGCTGCTACGGCCCGGACCGCGGGGACGAGGTGCTGGAGGAGTCCAGCGCACCAGGCGACGGATTCCTTGCCGACGTCGTCGCGGACTGGGAGAACGCCGCGTCGGCAGCCGCTGACGCGGGACTGCGGGTGGTCCAGGTGCGCACGGGACTGGTGCAGTCCCCGCGCGGCGGCACGCTGCGGCTGTTCTACCCGCTGTTCGCGGCGGGGCTCGGCGGCAGGCTCGACCACGGACGGATGTGGCAGTCGTGGATCGGGATCGACGACCTGGTGGACGTCTACCACCGGGCGCTCTACGACACCGCGCTGTCCGGTGCGGTGAACGCCGTCGCGCCGCAGCCGGTGCGCAACGCGACCTACGCCAAGACCCTGGCCACCGTGCTGCGGCGGCCCGCGGTGCTGCCGGTTCCCGCTCTGGGGCCACGGCTGCTGCTGGGCCGGCAGGGCGCGACCGAGCTCGCCGAGGCCAGCCAGCGCGTGTCGCCCGCCGCCCTGCTCGCACGGGGACACCGGTTCCGGCACGCCACCCTGGAGCCGGCCCTGCGACACCTGCTCGGCCGGGAGCATGCCGAGGCGCACCGCCGACCCGGAGCGTGAACGGCACCCGGTGCGCCAACGCTCACGCCGGGTCGGGCACGAACGGGGCGAGGCTGCGTCGCTCGATCGCTGCCGCCATCACGTCGCCGAACCGGTCGGGCGTGCACGCGAACGCCGGGACCCCGAGCGCGGCCAGCGCGGTGGCGTTCTCCTTGTCGTAGGAGGGGGTGCCCTCGTCGCTCAGGGCGAGCAGCACCACCACCTGGGTTCCGGCGGCGAGCATCGAGGCGACCCGCGACAGCATGCCCTGCCGGACCCCGCCCTCGTACAGGTCGCTGACCAGCACGACGATCGACTCGCGGGGACGCGTGACCAACGACTGGCAGTAGGACAGCGCCCGGTTGATGTCGGTGCCGCCCCCGAGCCGGGTCGCGAACAGCAGGTCCACCGGGTCGCTGAGCTGCTCAGTCAGGTCGACGACGGCCGTGTCGAACACCACCAGCGACGTCTTGAGCGTCTTCATCGAGGCGAGCACCGCACCGAACACGCCCGAGTAGACCACCGACGCGGCCATGGATCCCGACTGGTCGATGCACAGCACGACGTCGCGCTGCACCGCCCGCTGGCTGCGGGCGTACCCGACCAGCCGTTCGGGCACGATCGTGGAGTACTCCTCCTGGTAGTGCTTGAGGTTCGTACGGATGGTGCGGTTCCAGTCGATCTCGTGGTGCCTCGGGCGGCTGGTCCGCGCCGTGCGGTCGATCGCCCCCTTCACGGCCGCCTTGGTGCGCTGCTCCAGCTTGGACTCCAGGTCCTTGACCACGCGGCCCACGACCTCCCGCGCCGTGGCCCGCGTCTTCTCGGGCAGGGCCCCGCTCAGCGACAGCAGGGTGCCCACCAGGTGCACATCCGGCTCGACCGCCTGGAGCATCTCGGGTTCCAGGAGCAGACGGCGCAGGTCGAGCCGCTCGATCGCGTCCTGCTGCATCACCTGCACCACGGTGGACGGGAAGTACTCCCGAACGTCGGACAGCCACCGGGCGACGTTCGGGGCGCTGGCGCCGAGACCTGCTCCCCGTGGGCCGCTCCCTGCGTCGCCGCCCGACCTGTAGAGGGCCTCCAGGGCCTTGTCCATCCCGGCGTCGCGCCCGTCCAGCGTGACGCCCGTGCCGTCGTCACCGCCGCCGAGCACCAACCGCCAGCGGCGCAGCCGCTCGTCCGTCTCGGGTGTGGTCATGACGTCTCCTGAGGGCACGAGATGGTCGGCGTGAGGATCGTGGCAAGGACGGGCAGCACGTGGGCCACCAGCTGGGGATCGAGCGGGACGACGTCGGCCACGTGCAGCCGGCGGCCTGCGACCTGCTCACCGATGACCCGCCGCTCGGCACCCTCGAACTGGGCGAAGGTTCGCCGCAGCAGGGGCAGCACCTCGACGAACAGGTCCTCGCCGAGCGACACGAGCCACTCGTCGATGAGGCGCAGCAGCACCGTGTCGTGCACCAGGACCAGTCCGCTGCCCCCGGCGAAACCCTCCACGAACGCGGCAGCCGTCCGCGCGGGCGTGCCCCGGCTGAGATAGCGGGACAGGCGGACGCTGGTGGTCTCGACGTCCGCGAGGCGTTCGTCGCGCAGCGTCCGGGTGACCCAGCCGGCGACCAGGCCGTGCAGATCGTCCCGGTCGGCCAGGCGTTCCAGAGCCGCGAGCCAGTCCTCGCGCAGACCCGCCTCCGCGCCCAGCAGAGTCACCGCGGCCGTCACCTCGCGCAGACGAGGCACCAAGATCGCCGCCGCGTCATCGTCCAGGGTGGTGACCGCGCCGGGCAGCGCGGTCCGCGCACGAGCGACCAGGCCCAGCAGCACCTGCCGCAGGGCCCCCGGTGCGGTGCCGCGCACGTCGCCGTACCGCAGGGACCTGGCCAGCGCGGGGATCGCCTCGAACAGGGCGTCGGTGTCCGACCCCACGGCGGCCCGGTCCGCCACCGCGTCCAGGAGCCCTGGCAGGGCTCCTGGGAGCTCAGCGAGCAGCGAGCGTTCCACCAGGGCTGCCAGGCCCGCGAGGCCCCCCGTCCGGGCGGCGGCCAGCACCGCGCCGCTCGCCGCCTGCTCGATGGTCGAGCCGTGCGTCCCCGCCGCGACGAGGTCCACGGCGAGCCGCGGGTCCCAGGCAACCTTCCAGGACTCCCGGAACGTGCCCTTTCCGCGCGTCCCGGTCAGCTCGCCCCACTGCACCCCGAGCAGGTCGAGGCGGTGCAGCAGGGCGCTGCGACCGAGATCGGTCGGCTTCCGAAGGTCCAGGTCCAGGTCGCGGGCCAGCGCCTCCCGCGGGAGCCGCAGTCGCTTGGCGGTGGCGGCCAGGTCTCGCTCCAGGGGCCCTGTCGGCACGCCGTCAGGCACCGAACCGAGCCGGTCCCCTACCTCGACCCGGTCCCGGACCAGCGCGTGGCGAACCTCGTCGCCGTCGCACAGGACGGCCCGGACCGCCTCGGACGCCTCCTCCAACCCCGTGGCCGGCCGCCCTCGCAGCGCGGCCAGCGTCTCCGCGAGCCGCACCGCCTCGATCACGTGCGCCGACGAGACCGGCAGGTCCTCCGCGCGCAGGGCCTGTGCCACGTTCACGAGCCAGCGTTCCACGGGTCGGTCCTCGACCGTGAACAGGTGGTGGTACCAGCCGGGAGACTCCACCCCGGCCCCGTAGCCGGACGCCGCCGCGAGCCGACGGTGCGACCACGGCACCCACGTGAGGATCGCCTTCGCCTTCGCGGCCTCCCGGAGCACCGGCTTCACGAGCGCCGCGTCCTTGGTCGCGGCGGGTGACGGACCGGTCAGTGCTGGTACGTGCCACGCACCGCAGACGACGGCGATCCGCTGCGCCCCCTCCGCGAGCGCCGCCCGCACGGACTGCCGCATGTGGGCCTCGCGCAGCGCGTCCCATGGGTCGGTGGGCTCCCCTTCCCGCACGGCCGTCATGGCCTGCTCGACGGCGTCGAAGACCGCGGCCCCACCCTCGCGGTGCTCCATGACGTCCTCCCACCACCGTTCAGCGTCGCCGTACCCGGCAGCGGCGGCCAGCGCGCCGAGCGGGTCGACGCGGGCCGGTCGCGGTTCGTCCGGTGCGCCACCCGGCCCGTCGTCCGCCGCCCCCGGCACGTCCTCGGACGCCGCGCGATGCGCGAGGTGCGCCGCAGCGGGCAGGTCGATGAACCGTAGCGGGACGTCGTTCCGCGCGGCCCAGCGCATCGCCTGCCACTCCGGGGAGAAGACGGCGAACGGCCAGAAGGCCGCCCGGGGGCCGTCGGGCTCGGCCGGCGGCGTGCCGTCCGGGGTGACGGTGCGCTTCGAGACGGCCTTCGGTTCCTGGTAGGCCAGCAGGGCGACGGGCGGCACGAGGTCGTCCTGGGCCGCGAAGGCGACCAGGTCGTCCGCCTCTGGTGGCCCTTCGACCAGCACCAGGTCCGGCCTGAGCTCCTCCAGCGCCCGCCGGACGGAGCGCGCCGAGCCCGGACCGTGGTGTCGGACGCCGAGCAGGTGCACCTGACCGACGACGGACGACGTCGTCACTCGGACTCCCGGGCGGCCGCGTAGAAGCCTTCCCAGCCGTCCCGCTCACGGACCACGGTCTCGAGGTACTCACGCCACACCTGGCCGTCCGCGGCGGGGTCGCGCACGATGGCGCCGCGCATCCCGGCGGCGACATCGGCGGGGCGCAGCTCGCCGTCCCCGAAGTGCGCGGCCAGCGCGAGCCCCGCCGTCACCACCGAGATCGCCTCGGCGGTGGACAGGGTGCCGGACGGGCTCTTGACCTTGGTGCGGCCGTCCGCCGTGACGCCCTCCCGCAGCTCGCGAAACACCGTGACCACGCGACGGATCTCGTCGGCGGACTGTGGAGCCTGCGGGATCTCCAGGGAGCGCCCGAGGGACTCCACGCGGCGGCTGACGATCTCGACCTCCTCCTCGACGGTGCCCGGCGTGGGCAGCACCACCGTGTTGAAGCGGCGACGCAGTGCGCTGGACAGCTCGTTGACGCCGCGGTCGCGGTCGTTCGCCGTCGCGATGACGGTGAAACCCTTGGTGGCCTGCACCTCCGTGCCGAGCTCCGGGATCGGCATCGTCTTCTCCGAGAGGATCGTCAGGAGCGTGTCCTGCACGTCCGACGGGATGCGGGTCAGCTCTTCGATCCGGGCGACCGAGCCTCGCTGCATGGCGCGCATCACCGGGCTGGGCACCACGGCCGCCTCGCTGGGGCCGTGCGCCAGCAGCTGGGCGTAGTTCCACCCGTAGCGCATGGCCTCCTCCGGGGTTCCGGCGGTGCCCTGCACCAGCAGGGTCGAGTCCCCGCTCACGGCGGCGGCGAGATGCTCGGACACCCACGTCTTGGCTGTGCCGGGCACACCGATCAGCAGGAGCGCGCGGTCCGTGGCAAGGGTGGCCACCGCCACCTCCATGAGGCGGCGCGGCCCGACGTACTTGGGTGTCACCTGGTCGCCGTCGCCCAGCAGGTAGGTGACGACCGCCTGCGGCGACAGCCGCCAGCCCGGTGGGCGCTGCCGGTCGTCCTGCTCGGCGAGGTAGGCGAGCTCGCTCGCGTACAGGTCCTCGGCGTGCGGGCGCAGGATCACGGCTTCGGTGATGACGGTCAACGGGACTCCTTCAGGTCGTTCAGCTCGGCGAACGTGTCGCGGCGAATGGTGATGAGCTCGATGGCTCGGTCCAGGGCGGTACGGCTGTGGTCAGGGCGCACGGTGCCCTTGCGTCCCTTGGTCGCGCTCGCGGACCGCGCGGCCTCCGCGGTCAGGCGTGGCAACCAGGACGGGTCCAGCAACGTGCCTGCGACGTCCCCGACGGCGGTCTCCCAGCGCCGGCTCGGCGAGCGCAGCAAGGAGGCGAACACCTCTTCCTCGACCTCACGTGGCCACGGGTGCGGCAGTGCGCGCAGCACGGCAGCGGCGACGAGCATCTGGTCGTCCACGAGCAGCGTCAGCGCGGCCTGGGCCCGGTCCGCAGGATCCAGGAGCGCCGCCAGGGCCTCTCGCCCCTGGATGCCGATCTCGCCTCGTCCGATCAGGGACCGCGCCAGCCCGGCGTGCTCCTGGTCCTGGGCCGCGACCGCGAGCCCACGAACCAGCTCGGCCGCCACGTCCAGGTTCGAGGTCGCGTCCAGCAGCACCGCCGGATCCGGCGCGAGGTCGGACCATGCGGCCATCGGCACGGCGCCGACCAGCTGCTCGAACCACCACGCACGCTCCCCGCGCCGGGCAGGGGCCTTGCGGACCAGCCCGTCGCGCACGGCGTCCGCGGGCAGCTCGGACGGCAACGTCACCGTGAGCCCGTCCGGCCCGACGGCGAGGCACGCGGCGAGCCGTACCCGCATCCGGGCCGTGTACGCGCTACCCGGCAGACGTCGCAGCAGGGTGGCAGCGGCCTTGCGGGTCCTGGCCGACCTCAGTGCCTTTTCCAGTGCAGGCTCGTCGGCCTCGGTGACTCCGCCGTCGACCCGTGCCTCCAGGATCTCCAGGTCCACCAGCTCCAGCAGGGCAGCCAGGGCCGTCGCAGCGAGACCTGCCGTCCGTTCCTCGCCGACGGCGTCACGGGTCACCCAGGTCCACCGGCCCGCCGCCGCCTGCGCCAGCCACGGCGCCACCCGGCCCGCGACCGCCAGGGCAGGGGCTCGCAGTGCGCGGTTGCGGGCCGCGACGTCCAGCAGACCGGGAACCAGGTGCGCCGGGACCTGCCGTCCGGCCTGACGGCACGTGTCCAACCAGACGCCAAGACCCCACAGCGTGTCCTGGTTCAACGGCTGCGCCAGCAGCGCGGCGAGGCGGCTCGTCGCGACCGACGACGCTTCCGGCAGGTCGGTGGTCTCGGGACCCTCGTGCGCCCGGAACTCGGCGAGCGAGGTTACGGGCGCGACCCGGCGCCGGTCACGGTTCGTGGCCCGGCCGGCCAGCGCGACCGCACCTGCCGCGTGGAGGAGGTCAGCGGGGCTCAGCGTCCCGGTCGGCAGCACCCCGGCCAGCAGCGGCTCGTCGTCGGGCGCCAGGACGCAGGGGCGACGTGCGGTGCCCACCAGCGCCGAGGCAAGCAGAACATCCGTCGCACTCATGCGTTCACCAGCCCGCCGAGAGTCCAGACCGACAGAGGAACCACGCCGCGCGGGGTCCACTCGACCGCCACGTCACACTCCTGCCCGCCGGTCGCGGCGTAAAGATGCCAGGGTTCCGCCTGCGAGGCCGCACCTATCAGGGGCAATGCCTCGCCCTCCGACATGACGCACCACGGGGAGCCGTCTCGCCCGGGCACCAGGGCGCCCCGGAGCAGGAGGGGGTACCGGTCCAGCCACGGGTCGGCGCCGAGCGCCCGCGCCACCTGGTCGATCCCGGACTCGACGCTCACGGCACCAGCAGGCGCCGCGAACGAGCTCGCCGCCGCCTGCCCGGGGCGCAGGACCGCCCGCAGCTCCAGAGCGCCGGGATACCAGTACAGATCCGCGTCCACCTCGGTACCGGTCGCGCTCGCAGCGGGCAGCGGCTGGCCGGGCGGGGAGAAGGCGAGCAGCTGAGCGACCTGACCCGTCTGCCGCCCCCGGAGCCAGACGGCACGGGCGACCAGCGTGGAGTCCGTGGTGTCGCGACTGCCCAGCACCTGCCAGGTGTCCCGGGTCGGTTCGGTCGCGAGCACCTCCTCGGTGCCCGGGGTCCGGCCCAGCCGAGCTCGGACCGTCGCGGCGAACGGTTCAGGGAGCTGGTCCAGCTGCCCGGCCGCGGTCGCCAGCAGGCGCAGCAGGCCCATCTCGACCAGCAGGCGATCCGCCCAGCCGGACCCGGACGACGCCACCGCACCGCACTCCCGCACCCGCGCCGCCAGCCCCGGAACCTGGGCGTCCACGAGGCGCGCCGCCATCTGGTCGAACGGCGCGTAACCAGCCGAGGCGAGCGGGGCCAGCCCCTCCGTGGCACGGTCGTCCAGCCAGCGGGCGAGCTCGTCGACCCCTGCCCGCATCCGCTCGTCCCGCACGGCCGCACGCTTCTCCGCCGCGGCCTGCTGCTGGGGGGTCGCCGGCGCGCTCGCCCGCGTCACCTTCGCCTGAGCCCGGCCGGCCCGCTGCGCCTTCCACTGCCTCGCGAAGTCCACTGGTTCGGCCGCCGAGACGCTCTCGTCAGCCCAGCTCAGCAGCAGCGCCAGGGTGTGCTTGCACGGGAACTTGCGGCTCGGGCAGGAGCACTTGTACGCGGGTTCGGCCAGATCCACGCAGATCTGGTACCCGCTCTTGCCTGATCCAGCGCAGTAGCCCCACAGCAACGCCTCGTCGCTCGCCCACCCCGCGCTCGTGAGCTTCGTCCCGGTGCCGAGCTTTCGCGCCGCAGCGAGCGAGGCAGCATCCGGCGCGACCGCTGCGACCTGCGCAGATGTCCATCGTCCGTCCATGGGGGGGAACCGTAGCGGCTACCACTGACAGTGATGATGCTCGGGTGGTCGCCGGGGTCGTGGCCCTGCCACCGACGTCCTGCTGGGCAGTCTTTCGCCGCGGTCTGCCGGCCCCCGACCCACACCAGCCTCCAGGCTCAGTGCTCAGTGCTCGTCGTTGTGCTCCGTTCGCGGCCCACCTGCCGGAGCCGCGCTCCCGTGCGCCCAGGGGTGCAGGACGATCTTCCCCACATGCTCCCTGCGCGCCAGCTCCTCCTGCGCCTCTCCGACCCGGTCCAGCGGGAACACGGCGGAGATCACCGGCTCGATCTCGGCACCGCGCGCCATGTCCATGAGCATCTCGAAGTGCCTGGGGGTATGCATCGAGGAACCGATCACCTGGGCGTTGTGCAGGTAGAGGCGGCGCACGTCGAAGTCCACCTCGTACCCGCCGAGCGCGCCGGCCACGACCCATCGGCCGCCCTCCCGCAGCAGCGGCAACGCTTCGCGCAGCAGGTCACCCGCGACGACGTCGAGCGCGACGTCGATCCCCTCCGGGGCAGCCGTGCGGATCTGCGCGACGAGGTCCTGCGCACGGTCGATGACCTCGTCGGCGCCTGCTTGGCGCACGGGGCCGAGCTTGGATCCGCTGCTGATGGCGAGCACGCGCGCTCCGCGAGCCCGGGCGAGCTGGATCAGCGCGAGGCCGACGCCGCCGGAAGCCCCCGAGACCAGCACGGTCTCTCCTCTGCGCAATCGGCCCCGTTCGATCATGCCCAGCGCTGTGCCGTACGCGGTCGGCAGCGCCGCGAGCTGGTCGTCCGAGAGCGGAGAAGCCGACATGTCGTGCACACGTGCCCTCGGCGCGGTCACGTACTGGGCGTATCCGCCGTCGCGCTCGCTCCCCATCAGGCCCACCGGGTTCGCGTCCGGGCCGTCGGAGTCGTAGATCGCCGGATCGATGACCACTCTGCGTCCGATGAGCCCCTCGTCCGCGTGACTGCCCACCGCGACGACACGACCGGCCACGTCCGCACCCTGGATGCGCGGAAAATCGATCGGACCTCGCCAGCCGGACAGGGCCGCCGGGTCGTCCGGGCGACCGTAGGCGCCTTCCCTCGTCCACAGATCGGTGTTGTTCAGTGCTGTCGAGCCGACTCGGACCAGCACCTCCCCCGCCGGGACGGAGGGCGTGCTCACCTCCGTCACCTCGAGGGCCTTCGGTCCGCCGTGGTGCGCCACCCGGGCGGCGCGCATCGTCGTGGGTGCCTTCATCGCTGGATCCCTTCAGAGCTATACTGATCGGTAAAGTTGACGGGTACTATACCGATCGGTGAAGGTGACCTCAGATGCAGGAGATGCGTCCCATGACGCCTGCGGCCCGCCGCATCGTCGCGGCTGCCGAGGAGCTGTTCTACCACCGCGGGATCACGGCGGTCGGCGTCGATCTGATCGCCGAGCACTCGGGGGTGACCAAGCGAACCCTGTACAACCAGTTCGGCTCGAAGGACCAGGTCGTGGCGGCATATCTCGCCGGACGCGACCGACGGTGGCGGGCACTGGTCCGCGCGACCATCGATTCCTGTGGTGACTCGCTCGAGGCGGTGACCGCTCCCCTGGTCGCACTGCAGGACTGGAGCGCCGCGAGCACCCGCGGTTGCGCCTTCCTCAACGCCCTCGCCGAGCTTCCCGATCCCGCACATCCCGCGCACCGCGTCGCGGCGGATCAGAAGCTCTGGCTGCGCGCCCTGTTCGAGGAGCTCGCCGGCCTCGCTGGATGCTCGGACCCCGCCACCCTCGCCGTTCGGCTGCTCGTGCTGCACGAGGGGGTCCTCGCCACCCGGTTGCTGGGGATCGACACGCTGGCGGAGAGCACGGCGCTGGCACGCTCGCTCGTTCGAGCTCAGACCTGAGGATCCAGCAGTCGAGGTACCCGTCAGTCGTTCACAACCAGCGACTCACTCGTGTGGCGCTCCGCGCGACGCCGGCCGAAATGTTACACCCCCTCGCATCGATAGGGCCTCTTTGAAATCGGACGCGGATTCGCTAGCGTTCGAGCACACGCCGGCCCTGTACGAGGAGACGCCTTCCATGCCCGACCCCATCAGCTACCAGTCGATCGACCAGGCCGCGCACGCGCTGCGGCTGGGTGAGCGCCGTGCGGAGTTCACTGCGGCGGGAAACAAGCCACGACGGAGCCCCGCCCTCATGCTGATCCCGCCGCTGATCCTCTTCGGCCTCGTCCTCTGGATGCTCGCCTCCGCCGGCTTGCTCGCGTCCATCATCGGGATCGGCTTCATCGTCCTGTTCGTCGTGCTGATCGGCGGTGCCGTGGCGGGCATGATGATCAAGGCCAAGGACACCCAGGGCGACCAGGCGATGCACATCTTCGACGAGGGCGTGGTCATCCTCGGCGCGAAGGGTCGCGTGCTGCCCTACCGCTGGGACGAGACCCGGCTGGTCCGGGTCGGCGTCAGGGCCTCGTGGGAGTCGGACGGCCAGGCCAGGTGGTCCTACGGCCTGTTGAACGCCGCGACGCCTCCGGTGGTCATGGGGCAGACGGTCGCCTTCAGCACGATGATCGCCAACAGCGACGGCGTCGATCTCGGCAACATCACCCGCGCCGCGGAGTTCGAGCGGATCGATGTCTGGGGCCCCGCGCTCGAGGACGGGATCACCCGCGCCAACGCGCCCCGCGTCCTCGCCGAGCTCGCCGCCGGCCGGTCGGTCGAGTTCGGGCCCGCGGCCGCGACGCCGGAGGGACTGGTCCTCGGGAAGAAGCTCACCCCCTGGTCCGAGATCACGAGCCTGCGGATCGACAACGGATATCTGCTGGTCAAGCGGCAGGGCAAGCTGTTCAGGTCGTCGGTGCTGGCCAACGACGTCCCGAACTTCCTCGTGCTCGTCGCTGTGGCCGACCGCCTCGGTGCGGTGTCCCTGGGGTAGGCGCCCGCCTGGCGCCCGGCCCGGCAGCGATCGCCGTCGGGCCGCGGATCACGACCGGGGGACGACGGCGTCCCGCACCAGCACGACGTCGTCGGAAACCTCCTGGCCGAAGATGGCAAGGAGGTCGACGACGAGGTCGTGCACGAGCGCTTCCACGTGCGCTGCCGCCCCGGGGCCGTCGACGTCGCCGAGATGGCCGTAGACGGTCAGTGTGAGCAGGCCCCAGAGTCGTGCCGAGCACAGGTTCATCGCGTGCAGCAGCCCGAGCGGGACGTCCCGAGGGAAGCCAGGGATCGCGCGCATCAGGTCCCGAGCCACCCGCAGATGAGGCAAGAGGGCCGGCAGGATCTCCTCGTCGGGGACCACCCGGCAACCTGCCAGCCACCACGCCACGGCCATCGGTGCGAACACTGCGCCCACGCGGTCAAGGGCCATCAGGGGCGCGTGGCGGACGTCGTCGGGCGGGGTCTCACCCGTGCCGGAGATACGCAACCGGCCCGACATCAGCAGGTCGTACTCGTTGCGGTGCGCGAGGCACCAGTGGAACAACGCGTGGACGACAGCATGGCACTGCGCGTCGGGATCGTCCGCCGGCTGCCGCACCCTGGCCCCCTCCACGAAGGCCAGGAGCTCGTCGACGACGTCCTGGTGGGTGGCGTGCAGCAGGCCCGGGCGACCGTCGAAGTAGCGGTACAGCCCGGGCGCGGCGATCCCGACGTCCTTCGCGACGGCCTGCATCGTGACGCCGTCCGGGCCGTGCTCGTCCAACAGGCGGCGCGCCGACGTCAGAGCCTCCGTCACCAGCTCGCGCCGGAGTCGTGCGCGACGGCCCGGGGCACCCGGCATGCTCACGCCCGTCCCCCGTCGGTCGCGCCGGTGAAGACCGGTTCCAGGACGACTGCGGGGCTGAGCCCCAGGCCGAAGAGCTTGAGGTTGCGGACGTTCAGGTCGTCGAGCAGGGAGGTGATGTAGTCGCGCCTTACTTGTTCGTCAGGTCCGGTGATGTGGTGATACACCGTCATGCACAGCAGACCGAAGGTGCGCTGCCAGGCGACGCGGACCGCGGCGACCAACCCCAGCGGCACGTCGCGAGGCACGTCGGGGAACGTCGCGAGCAGGACGTCGCGACGTGCAGCCAGCTCCGGTTCGAGTCCCGAGGGAACGGGCTCATCGAACCGGACCGCGCCGTCGGCCCATTGCGCCGCAACCGGAGGGAATGCGAGGCTCGCCACCTCATAGAACGTGCCGCCGCGGGCCTCGCCCCCGACCGACGCGCCTGCCTCGAGGCGCAGGCCGGCCCCGAGCAGCAGGTCGAACTCGTGGGGGTGCGCCACGCACCAGGCGAACATCGCGTTCGTCATGGCGTGCAGCTCAGCAGCACGGTCGCCGGCCGGTTGGCGCACGATGGCCGCGCGAACGTGCGCGACCAGCTCGTCGAGCACATGTCGGCACGTCGCCCGCAGCAGGTCGGCCCGACTCGGGAAGTACCGGTAGAGCCCAGGTCCGGCGATCCCGACCACCCGGCTGACCGCCAGCATCGTCACGCCTTCGAGCCCGCCCTCCGTGAGCAGGCCGCGGGCCGCTGCGACCGAGTTGCTCAGCACCTCCTGGCGGACGTGTTGACGCCGGGTCGGGCTCTCTGCGCTGCTGTTCACGGGGCGTGCTTGGTCTCCGGTCGGGCCATCGTCGTAGAGTTCCAGTCTCCCATGTGCGCCAGGTGTCAGGATCTGGGGCCAGCCTGGAGGACCGGAGGAACAAGCACGCCAACACCTGGCGCAAGAGGGCAGTGCGGCTAGCGCGAGCCGCTGCGCCTCGTCTATGCCTCGAAGCTGTCGCGGTCGAGGCCGACCCGGGAGTTCGGGCGTGGCGTGCGGGGCACCGCGAGGAACGACGCCGCAGCGAGCACCGCGCACACGACCATCACGATCGCCATCGGCAGCGCGCTGTCCTCCCCCGCGATGCCGACCAGCGGGGACACGAGCGCTGCGAGCAGGAACTGGCCGAACCCGAGGAACGCGGAGCCGGTGCCCGCGTGCTGCTCGGTCTGCGCCAGGGCCAGTGTGGTCGCGTGGCCGAACACGAGGCCGAGGGACGCCTGGAAGACCCCGAAGAGCACGAGGGTCAGCACGCCGGGCACCCCGGACAGCGCCGAGGTGAGCAGCCCGACGGCGGCCACGATGTTGACGACAAGACCGATCCCGATGACCAGCCGGTACGAGACCCTGCCCGCCAGCGCGGCCGCGAGGGCGCTGGTCACGGTGATGGCGACAGCGTTCCCGGCGAAGATCAGCGAGAACTCCGCCTCGGACCTGCCGAGGATGTTCTGCACGACGAACGGCGAGGCGGCGATGTACGCGAACAGGCCCGCGAACCCGAGACAGAAGGTCAGCAGGTAACCGGTGTAGGTGCGGTTGGCCAGGACCACGCGTGCGGAGGCGAGGGTCTGGGCGATCCCGCCGCGCGTGCGAGCCTCGGCGGGCAGGGTCTCGCGGACCCACACGAGCGCCCCGGCGAGCATGAGCACGGACACACCGGCCAGCACCCAGAACACGGCACGCCAGCCGGCGCCCGCGATGACGGCCCCGCCAACCAGCGGACCGACGACGGGCGCGACGACGCTCATGATCGTCAGCACGCCGAGCAGCTTGGCCGCAGCGGGACCGCGGGTGCCGTCGGCCACGACGGCCCGGGCGATGACCAGGCCCGCCGCGCCGCCGAGCCCCTGCAGGAACCGCGCGAAGGCCAGCGCTGTCGCGTTCGGGGCCAGGGCGCACAGGACGCTGGCGATCAAGAACAGGACGATCCCGGCGAGCAGGGGCCCCCGGCGGCCGAGGCCGTCGGACAGCGGGCCGATGAACAGCTGCCCGATGGCGAGCCCGGCCAGGAACGTCGTCATGGTGATCTGGACACCGGAGGCGCTGGTGCCCAGGTCCGCCGCGATGGCGGGGAATCCGGGCAGGTACATGTCGATCGACATCGGGGCGACTGCGGTCAGCAGGGCCAGGACGGCGACCAGCATGCCACCCAGCCGCGGGCCGGTCCGCCCCGGACCGGATGGGGCGTCGTCGGACGGAACGGACGGCACGGACGCCGCCTCGACGACGGGTGTCGCGGTGAGCTCGTCGGGATTCTCGGCAAGGGAGGTCTGGGAAATCACTCCGGAATTATATATGTGCCCATATGCAATATCTAGCGCGACCGGCCGGACACGTCGAACGTCACACCTGCTCTCCTCCGTCGGTCCGGATCCGCTCCTCCAGGACCCGCAGAGCCTCCGTCGCCGCAGCGATCGCAGCGACGTGCTCGGGCTCCAGACCGCGCAGCGCCTCCCGCACCGGACCCGCCCAGTTCTCGGCCAGCGCCACATGCTCCGCCTCAGCGGCCTCCGTGGGAAACAGCCGCGTCACCCGCCGGTCGACCGCACCGGGCTCCCGGCGCACCAGAGCGCGGCCCACCAGCGCGCGCACCGCCGCGCTGGCATTCGACTGCTGCAGGTCCAGGCGCCGCGAGACCTCACCGACCGACAGACCGGGGCGCTCGCGGACCAGAGTCAGCACGGCGATCTCCGTCACGGGCAGACTTGGCGAGCCCGGCGGGTGCATACCCCTGCGGTGCACCGTCCAGGCGAGCTCGCGCAGCACGAGCGCGGTCTCGTCCCACCCCCTGCTCCGGCTTGGCACCGGCTCGGGTCTGGAGGGCGAGGTGCTGTCCTGTGTCACCTCTGAATCCTATGCGTGGGTCCGGCAGGGTCCCGGGGCAGGGACCCGGATGCGCACACCGGGCTGCGGCGACGAGCCGCTCCGACTCGTCCCCGGCCGATCGTCCTCAGCCGCCAAGCACCCGGACGGCCTCGGCCTGCGCCGCCCGGAGCGGTGCGACCAGCCGCGGCTCGTCGTCCGGGGCGTACCGTGCCGTCGGCAACGAGATGCTGATGGCCCCGACAGGCTGCGCGGCGTCGGCGCCGACGGCGACGCCCAGCGCCGCCACGCCGCGCTCGCTCTCCTCGGTGTTCACGCCGTATCCGCGCCACCGCACCCGGTCGAGCTCCGCATGCAGCTCCGCGAGCGACCCGGCGTTCCTGCCTGGCCAGGGTCGCAGCCCATCTGGGTGCAGCTCGTCGACCGCGTCGGCCGACAGCGCCGCGAAGATCGCCTTGCCACCGGACGTGCAGTAGGCAGGGATGCGGGAGCCGATGCGCAGGCCGATGCGCAGCGCCTGCTGCCCCTCGATCCCGTACACGAACTGGACGTCGGGTCCCGCCAGGACGACCAGGTGGACGGTCTCGCGCACCTCGTCGTGCAGGGTCTGGAGGACCGGCCGCATCCGGGCGACGAGCGCAGGGATGCTCCGCTGCGGCGTCCGCAGGCCGAGCAGCTGTGGGCCCGGGCGGTAGAGCTTGCGCTCACCCTGCTCCACGAACCCACGGCCCGCCATGGTCGTCAGGAGGCGGTGCGCCGTCGAGGGAGCCACACCGAGAGAGGTCGCCGCCTCGGTGACGCTCAGTGACCCCCGCTCGGCCAGAAGCGTCAGCAGGACCATCGCTCGGTCGACCGCCTCAACACGGTACAGATTCTGCTCCACAGAAAAAGCGTAGCCCATGTTTGCGACCCACAGAACTCCGGTCGTACCGTCGACGCCAGGCAGAGACGCCGTACGAGCAACCGCTCGTCGCGACTTCGAGGAGGAAGCCATGACCCACGGCACCGACCGCGTGATCATCACGGGCGGCGGCATCGGCGGACTAGGGGCGGCACTGATGCTCGCCCGGCGGGGTATCCCCGTGACGGTCCTCGAACGAGCGGCCGAGTTCAAAGAGGTCGGCGCCGGACTACAGCTCGCGCCGAACATCACGCGGATGCTCGACGGGGTCGGCGTCCTGGCCGACCTGCTGCCCCACGCGGTGCGCCCCCGGCGCCTCGTCTTCGCGAACGCGGCGACGGGCGAGGAGCTCAGCCACCTCGACCTCGAGGACGCCGCCACCCGGTACGGCGGGCCGTACGTCGTGCTGCACCGCAGCGACCTCCTCGACGCCCTGCTCCGCGCCGCGCGGGCGGAGCCGATGGTCACGCTCCTCACCGACCACCACGTCGAACGCGTCGCCGATCACGGTGACAGCGTCACCGTCACCTGCGCGGACGGCCAGGAGATCACCGGCCGGATCCTCGTCGGGGCGGACGGCCTCCGTTCCGTGGTGCGCGAGCACGTGGTCGACGACGAGCCGGTCTGCTCCGGCTACATCGCCTACCGCGGGGTCGTCCCCATCGAGACCGTCGAACGCCTCACCGACACGGATGACGTCGTCGTCTGGATGGGCCCCGGCTGCCACTTCGTCCAGTACCCCGTGCGCGGCGGCAAGCTCTACAACCAGGTGGCGGTCTTCCGGTCGCAGGAGTACCTGGACGGCAAGGAGGACTGGGGCTCCCCCGCCGAGCTCGACGCCACCTACGCGGAACTGGCGGCCCCCGTCGTCGCAGGGCTGTCCTCGATCCAGCGTGAGAACCGCTGGCCCATGTACGACCGCGAGCCGATCACCAGCTGGACCAACGGCAACGTCACCCTGCTCGGTGACGCGGCCCACGCCATGCTCCAGTACCTCGCGCAGGGCGCCGGGCAGTCGCTCCTCGACGGCGCCGCGCTCGCCAACGCCCTCGCCCCACTCGCCGAGGGGCGCGACAGCGAGCGCTGGTGCGCCGGCGACGTCAAGGCCGCGCTGCACCGCTACGAGGCCGACCGCGTTGCCGCGGCGGCGACCGTCCAGTCGACGGGCCGGCTCTGGGGCGACATCTGGCACGTGGACGAACCGGTCCACGTCCTGCTGCGCGACGAGGCGTTCCGCCGCAGGGACACCTACGACTACCACCTCGTCGACTGGCTCTACGGACCGGTCCTGGACCCGGGCGACCACGCGGACGCCGTCGGGCACGGTCCACGTCCCGTCGACACCTATCTCACGAGGAAGTGAACCGATGACTGACGCGATCACCCTTGACGAGGTCTACCCCGACGACGCTCCCGGTCACGACGACGTGGAGAACGCCATGCGGCCGGCGGAGACTCCCGAGCTGCGCGCGCTCTACCAGGGTTTCGAGGAGGAGCACATCGTTCCGCTCTGGACCCAGCTCGGCGACCTCATGCCGACCCACCCCAAGCCGCAGGCCGTACCGCACGTCTGGAAGTGGGACCGCCTCTACGACCTGGCCAGGCAGTCGGGCGACCTGGTGCCCGTCGGCCGCGGCGGCGAGCGCCGAGCGCTCGGCCTGGCGAACCCCGGACTGGGCGGCCGTGCCTACGTCTCCCCGACGCTGTGGGCGGCAATCCAGTACCTCGGGCCGCGCGAGACGGCGCCGGAGCACCGGCACGCGCAGAACGCCTTCCGGTTCGTGGTCGAGGGCGAGGGTGTGTGGACCGTGGTGAACGGCGACCCCGTGCGGATGAGCCGCGGTGACCTGCTGCTCACCCCTGGCTGGCACTTCCACGGCCACCACAACGACACGGACGGCCCGATGGCGTGGATCGACGGGCTCGACATCCCGTTCTCGCACCACAACGACGTCGGGTTCTTCGAGTTCGGCTCGGAGCGCGTCACCGACTACGCGACCCCGAGCTACTCGCGTGCCGAGCGCCTCTGGGCGCACCCGGGACTGCGGCCGCTCAGCGGACTGCAGGACACGGTGTCCTCGCCGCTGATGGCCTACCGGTGGGAGCACACGGACGCCGCCCTGACCGAGCAGCTCCTGCTCGAGGAGGAAGGCCAGCCGGCCACGGCGGAGCAGGGCCATGCGGCGATCCGGTACACCAACCCGACCACCGGCGGCGACGTCATGCCCACGATCCGCTGCGAGTTCCACCGCCTGCGTGCGGGCACGGTCACGCCGGGCCGCCGCGAGGTCGGCTCGAGCGTCTTCCAGGTGTTCGACGGCGAGGGCGTCGTCACGCTCGGCGGTGCCGAGCACCGGCTCGTCAAGGGCGACCTGTTCGTCGTCCCGTCATGGGTCCAGTGGTCGCTGGCCGCCGGCTCCCAGTTCGACCTGTTCCGCTTCTCCGACGCTCCGATCATGGAGCGTCTCCACTTCGCCCGAACCCATGTCGAGGAGACCCACCGATGAAGCTCGCCACCCTCCGCACCACCGCCGCAGACGGAGCGGCGACGACGGTCGCGGCCCGAGTCGAGGGCGATTCCCTCGTCACGCTGCCGAGGTACGCCGATGTGGGCGCCGTGCTGCGCGCCGGCGCGCTCGCCACCGTCAGGCAGCCGGGGCCGCACGACGGCGAGAGGTTGCCGCTGGCCTCCGCGGACCTGGCGCCAGTGGTGACCAGCCCGGGAAAGATCGTGTGCGTCGGCCTGAACTACAAGGCACACATCCTGGAGATGGGGCGCGATCTGCCGGAGCACCCGACCCTGTTCGCCAAGTTCGCGGACTGCCTGCTCGGCGCGGGTGACGACATCCCGTTGCCGCCGGAGTCCGGGACGATCGACTGGGAGGGCGAGCTCGCGGTCGTCGTGGGCTCGCGGGTGCGCAGGGCCTCGGCGGACGAGGCGCTTGCGGCGATCGCCGGCTACTCCGTCTGCAACGACGTGTCGATGCGCGACTGGCAGTTCCGCACGAAGGAGTGGCTCCAGGGCAAGATGTGGGCGGACTCCACCCCCCTCGGCCCGGTGCTGGCCACCCCCGAGGAGATCCCTGCCGACGCGCAGATCACGACCCTGGTCGACGGCGTGGAGAGGCAGCGGGGCGACGTCCACGACCTGGTGCACGACCCCGTGCACCTGGTCCGGTACGTCTCCACGATCCTGCCGCTGAACCCCGGCGACGTCATCATCACGGGCACGCCGGGCGGCGTCGGGCACGCTCGCTCGCCGCAGGAGTACCTGCGACCGGGCCAGACCGTGACGGTCCGCATCGACGGGATCGGCGAGCTGACCAACCGGACCGTCGCGGAGCAGGTGCCATGACCGTCGCCGCCCGGGAAGCGCTCCGGCTCCGGCAGGGTGCCGGAGCGCGGTACGACGCACCCGAGGCACCTGCCGAGACACTGGCCTGGGCACGGCTCGGCACCGCGTACTTCGCCCGCGTGCTGAACGATCTGCCCGACGCCGCGCTGTACGAGGCCTCGGCGCTGCCGGGGTGGACCCGAGCGCACGTGGTGGCGCACGTCGGCTACAACGCGCGGGCGCTGGTGCGCCTCGTCGAGTGGGCGCGTACCGGTGAGGCAACGCCCATGTACGCGTCCACCACGCAGCGCAACGCCGAGATCGAGCGGGGCTCCACGCTGCCCGCGCAGGCGCTGCGGCACCTCGCGACGCACGCGGCGGTCCACCTGGACGTGGAGTGGCGCGACCTGCCCGGCGCGGCCTGGGCCGCCCAGGTGGTAACGGCTCAGGGCCGCACCGTGCCGGTGTCCGAGACCGCCTGGATGCGTACGCGCGAGGTCTGGGTCCATGCGGTCGACCTCGCCGACGTCTCCAGGGGCGTCGCCCCGTCGTTCGCGGACGTACCGACAGAGGTGCTCGAGCACCTGCGGGACGACATCCTCGGCACGTGGGCAAGGCGCGGCGAACCGGTCGACGTCTCGGGCGTCCGCGGCGCACTACCTGACCTGGTCCGCTGGCTGACCGGCCGCGGCCGGTCCCGGCTGACGACGACGGACGGCGATCCCGTGCCCGAGCTGCCTCGCTGGCTCTGACCAGGAAAATCCGCTGACCGGCGCGAACCCGATCTTCGCCGCGCCCGCACCGTTCCTCGCCTCGTGGCTGAACACCCGCGCCCCTACCCCGTCCCCGCCGCCCGAAGGTCGAGCAGCGTCTCCAGCTCACGGTGCGTCGTGCCGAAGGTCTCCACGACGCGCACGCCGCCGGGGCCCACGTCGAAGACAGCGAGGTCGGTATAGACCCGGGACACACAACCGACACCGGTCAGTGGCAGCGTGCACCGCTCGACGAGCTTCGGTGCGCCGTCCTTCGTCAGCAGACTCATCATCACGACGGTCCGCCGTGCCCCGGTTGCCAGGTCCATCGCACCGCCGACGGCGGGGACGGCGTCGGGCGCTCCCGTGGACCAGTTCGCGAGGTCGCCGGACGTCGAGACCTGGAACGCACCCAGCACGCAGACGTCGATGTGACCGCCGCGCATCATCGCGAACGAGTCGGCCTGATGGAAGTACGAGGCCCCCGGCAGCTCCGTCACGGGGGCCTTGCCCGCGTTGACGAGGTCAGGGTCCACGTCATCGGGCTCCGGGGACGGCCCCATGCCGAGCATCCCGTTCTCGGTGTGCAGCATGATCCCGCTGTCGGCGGCCAGGTGGTCCGCGACCAGCGTCGGCAGACCGATACCGAGGTTGACGTACGACCCGGGAGCGATGTCGGCAGCTACCCGGGCGGCGAGCTGCGCCCTGGTGAGCGGGGCTCCCCGCGCGACGGTGTCCCTGGCGCTCATGCCGACCCATCCGTACCGGCCGCGACGGTTCCGGCAGTGCTCGTTCCCGCCGTGCTCGTGACCTCCGTGAGCTCGACGACGGCGTCCACGTAGATGCCCGGCGTCACCACGGCCTCGGGATCGAGCTGCCCGACAGGGACGACGTCGCGCACCTGCGCGACCGAGCGCCGCGCGGCGGCCGCCATGATCGGACCGAAGTTGCGTGCCGTCTTGCGATACACGAGATTGCCCACACCGTCCGCCCGGTCAGCCCGCACCAACGCGACGTCCGCGTGGATCGCGTACTCCAGCACCTGGTCGACGCCCTCGATCCGCCGATGCTCCTTCCCTTCGGCGAGCGGCGTGCCGAAGCCGGTCGGTGTGAAGAACGCGCCGATCCCCGCGCCCGCCGCCCGGATCCGCTCGGCCAGGCTGCCCTGCGGCACCAGCTCCAGCTCGACCGTTCCGGACCGGTAGGCCGCGTCAAAATGCCAGGAGTCGACCTGCCGCGGGAACGAGCACACCATCTTGGCCACGCGTCCGTGCTGGATCAGCCGGGCCAGCGGGTCCTCCCCGTTCCCCGCGTTGTTGCTCACCACCACGAGGTCGGAGGCACCCTGCTCCAGCAACGCCGCCACGAGGTCGGCCGGCTGCCCCGCCGGCCCGAACCCGCCGATCATGACCGTCGCGCCGTCGGCGACGTCCCCGAGCGCGTCGAGCGCGCTCGACGCGAAGACCGTCGCGCTCATGCGGTCCCACCGTTCGTCACGTTCTCCAGCACCACAGCCATACCCTGCCCCACGCCGATACAGATCGCCGCGACGCCCCACCGGCCGCCCTCTTCCACGAGCCGCCGGGCCAGCGTGCCCAGCACGCGCGTCCCCGACGCCCCCAGCGGGTGCCCGAGGGCGATGGCCCCACCCCAGGCGTTGACGATGTCCAGGTCGATGCCCCAGGCGTCCGTGCACGCAAGGGTCTGCGCGGCGAAGGCCTCGTTGATCTCCACGGCAGCGACGTCGTCCCACGTGATCCCCGAGCGGGCCAGCGCACGCTCGGCCGCCTCGACCGGTGCGTACCCGAAGTACTGCGGCTCGTTCGCGACCGCCGCCCGCCCGGCGATGCGCGCCAGCGGTTCGAGACCGGTCAGGCCGGCCGCGCGCTCCGACCCGACCAGGACCGCGGAGGCGCCGTCCGAGAGCGGCGAGGCACTGCCCGCGGTGACGGTGCCGCCGCCCGGACCGTCGCTCGCCGGCCGGAACGACGGCGTGAGAGCCGCCAGCCGCTCCAGCGAGGTACCCGGCCGGATCGACTCGTCACGGGTCAGCCCGGTACCCGGCCCCGTGCTCGGCTTCGCCCCAGGCTCCGTGCTGGGTTCCGTGCTGGGCTCCGTACCGTGATACGGCGTCACCAGGGCGGCATAGCGACCGGACTCCCAGGCAGCATGGGCCAGGGTGTGGCTGCGCAGCGCGTACTCGTCCTGCCGCTCCCGCGTGATCCCGTACCTCTCCCGCAGCCGTTCGGTCGCCTCCCCGAGCGATACCGTCCACTCCGCGCGCATCCGCGGGTTGACCAAGCGCCAGCCCAGAGTGGTCGAGGCGAGATTCAGGTCTCCCGCAGGGAACGGGCGGTCCGTCTTGGGCAGCACCCACGGCGCACGGCTCATCGACTCCACACCACCCGCTACGACGACGTCCGCGTCGCCCGACTCGACAGCACGGGCAGCCTGCACCGCCGCCTCCAGCGACGACCCGCACAACCGGTTCACCGTGGTACCCGGCACAGACACCGGCAGGCCCGCGAGCAACACCGCCATCCGCGCCACGTCCCGGTTCTCCTCCCCCGCACCGTTGGCATTGCCCAGGATCACATCGCCAACGACCGCGGGATCCAGAGCCGGCGCACGACGCACCTGCTCACCGACCACGAACGCCGCCAAGTCGTCCGGCCGCACGTGGGCGAGCGCACCGCCGAACCGCCCGAACGGCGTCCGGACGGCATCGAAGACAAAGGCCGTCTGCATCAGATCATCGCCCCCGTGCGGTCGTGGTGAACGGCAGGACGAGCCGCGACGGACGGGCCGCGTCACGGTAGACCGTGTGCGTCACGGGACGACCCACCGGCAGGTGGAAGGCGTCCGGCGGCAGCAGGGCGTTGTGCTCGTCGGCCAGCGGCTCAGCGTTGGACAGCTCCGCCGTCAGCCGGTGGCCCTGCAGAAACGTCGCGGCGAACGGGTACAGACGCAGCACGTACTCCTCGATCTCTCCCGGCTCGACCGGGACGGCCCGGGTGTGCGGATGGTACGGATGGCCCTCGCTGGACCGGTCCTCGTCGAGCTCGCGGTGCGAGGCCTTGAGGTATCCGCTCGTGATCAGCTGTCGCGACCCCCCGGGCGCCTCGTCCCACAGCCGCAGGATGAAGTTGGTGTCGTCCTGGTCGATCGCCACGAAGAGGTGAGCGGCGCCAGAGCCGATCAGCTCGGCCGGCTCCTCGAACGGGGCGGTGCTCCAGCGCAGGATCTCGACCTTGTCCGTGACCGTGAGCGGAGCCTGGAAGAAGCCGTCGGGTGCCGCGTGCGCCGTGCCCATGGGCTCCGGCTCGGCCGACAGCTTGGCGTGCGGGCGCAGGTAGAGCGGCCGGTACTCCACTTCTTTGGGCGGCCACTGGTCTGCCGTGACCACCTCGCGCGAGCCCTCCACGAAGACGCTCACCGCCGGCTCGTCCATCGCACCGTTGTCGACGCCCTTGAGCCAGTACTCGTACCAGCGGAACATCTTGTCGTGCTCCTCGACCCAGGGGCGGGACTGCATCGGGGGGTAGGAGCCGATGTCCAGCCGCTTGGGTCCGCGGAGATTCTCGAACAGCTCGACGTGCCCATCGACGGTCCAACCACGACCCTGGTCGATCTGCAGGTAGACGGGGATCTCGATGTTCTTGGCGAGGTTGATCGGGTTGCGTTCCTCGTACCAGTCGCCGTCGAGCTCGTTCAGCACGATGTCGAACCACGCCTCGTGGTTCGTCGGGTAGTTCAGCACGTGCACGAGGTTCGGCCACGCGGCGACGTCGGGATCGGCCAGGCGCGCGGCGACCCGCTCTTTGATCTCCTCCGGCGAGTACGTCTCCAGCATCCGCGACCTGACCCGGTCGGTGAACGCCCAGCCGGAGTCCCCACCACGCCCCTCGCGAGCCGCACGGGGCATGAACCACATGACGCCGCCGTGGTAGGTGGTCTCGTAGAAGTCGTAGTGGCCGCCGCTGACGAAGATCGCCTTGAGATGTGGCGGCCGCTCGGCGGCTGCCAGCACCTGCATGGAACCGAAGTACGAGATGCCGATCATGCCGACGTTGCCGTCGCACCAGGGCTGCGCGGCGACCCACTCGATGACGTCGTACGCGTCCTGGCCCAGCGAGACGCCGCCGGCGTTGTAGTTGCCGATGTGCTCACCCTCGGACCCGCCGGAGCCGCGGAGGTCGCCGATGACGTGGACGTAGTCCTCCGCGACGACGCGCCCGATATCGCCCGCCTCGATGCAGCCGTCCCACATCGGGCTGGGCCGGCGCTGCGGCGGCATAGTAAGAGCGAGGGCCTGCAGCTCCTTGCCGTACGGGCTCAGGGCCACGAGGGCGGGTCGTGGCTTGTCCTCGACGCCGCTGTACGCGTCGGCGACCAGCGTGACGCCGTCGCGCATCGGGACCCGTAGGTCCTTACGAACCGCGATCTCCTGTCCGCCGGCGTCCAGCGTCCGGTAGTCGGTCATGGGTACATCGCTCCTTGTCGTGGCGGTCGCTGTGGTCCTTGCAACCGCAGGTAGCCGTGCAGCGTGGTGAAGAAGGGGGACGGCTCCAGCGTCGGGTCCCCCGCGTAGCCGAGCTCCTGAGCGGCCCGGGCGAACGGCGCGTACGCGGAGCCGTCGGGCGCTGCGTCGTCCGCGAGGCAGCGGTAGGCCGCCTGCCGCACGCGTGCCTCGACGTCGAGGCTCTCCTGCAGCGCCGCCTGGGCCTGCGCCCGGCCGAGCTCGACGCCGTACGGCACGCCGTCCGTCGTCCGGTACGGGTGGCCCAGGTACAGGCGCCGCGGGCGGACGACGTCGCGCAGGTACCGAAGGCTGGACCGGTACGCGTCCGGGGCCTCGTAGCCGGGAAACCCGTTGGCGGCGCCGTGCACCTGCACGGCGTCACCCACGAACGCGTCGTCCTGGCCGTCCACGACATACGCCACCGAGCCGGCCGTGTGCCCTGGCACGTGGTGCACGGAGACGGACACGCCTCCCCCGAGCGACAGCGTCTCGCCACCGGTGACCAGCACCGACGGCTCCATCTCGCCCGAGATGACCGTCTGTGCGGCCGCGAGCTGCCTCGCCTCGCCGTCCGGCTCCCGCAAGTAGCGCCCGCGCACGCCGAGGTACTGCTCCACGTGCGCCCGTCGCGAGCGCAGCAGGTGGGAGTCGGCCTCGTGCAGCACCACCTTGGCCCGTCGGCCCGTGAGCTCCCAGAGGGCGTGTGCGCCGCCCAGATGGTCGATGTGACCGTGGGTCAGCAGGATCCAGCGGACGTCCTCGATGCGTCTGCCCAGGGCCTCGAGCGCCGGGATCATGCCCTCGGCAGGCGAGGAGGCGATCCCGGTGTCGACGACGGCGAGCTCCGGCGCGTCGATCAGGAAGCTGTAGAGCCCGAACCGGCCCCACGGCGAGATCAGCGGATGGACGGCTACCTCGTTCAGCACAGGAACTCGCCCGCCTCCTCGATCGCCCGGTGGTAGTCGGGGATCCACGAGAAGTGCTGCACGAAGCCGTGCCCTGCGCCCGCGTACCGGCTGACCGTGACCTCCACACCCGCCTCGCGCAGCCGCGTGCCGTAGAGCTCGCCCTCGTCCCGCAGCGGGTCGTGCTCGGCCGTGATGATCAGTGCGGGCGGCAGCCCGGTCAGATCCGTCCGCTTGATCGGTGAGACCAGCGGGTCGGCCGGGTCGGCCCCGCTGTCGAGGTAGAACGCGTTGAACGGCTTCAGTCCCGCCGTCTCCATGCCGTACCCGACGGCGTTCTCCCGCAGGGAGGCGTACCGGTCCACGTCGAGGTCCAGATCGAGCGAGGGGTAGAACAGGACCTGATGGGTGATCCGGTCGAACCCGTCGTCGTGCGCCATGGCGGCGACGGCGGCGGCGTAGGTACCACCGGAGCTGTCGCCGACGACGGCGAGCGTCGCGCCGTCCCAGCGGACGACGCCGCCGTTGGCGTGGCCGTCGGCTACCCATCGCAGCACGGCACAGCAGTCCTGCAGGCCGGCAGGGAAGACCGACTCCGGCGCCAACCGGTAGCCGACCGCGACGACGGTGAGGCCCGATTCCTTGGCCAGGGCCCGCGCCACGTGGTCGTGGGTCTCGAGGCTGCCGAGGAAGAACGCCCCGCCGTGGAGGTAGACGATCACGCCGGAGGTCTCGGTGTCGGTCGGCCGATAGATCCGCACCGGCACGTCGCCTGACGTCGTTCGAGCCGTGGTGTCCAGGACCAAGTTCAGCGGCAGCCGCTCGTCGAGCGGCGTCACCTGTGACTCCTCGGCCGCGCGCATCGCCACCGGGTCCAGCGGGCCGTCGGGCGGGGCGGGCAGGGTGCGCAGGACCTCGGCGATCTGAGGATGCAGTGCCATGGGTTCAGCTCCCTCCGGTCGAGGTCGAGGTGGTGGCCGTAGGCGCGCCGGCCTGCTGCCCGGGAAAGACCTCGTCGACCTCGTTCTCGTCCCAGCCCTGGCGCGAGATGCGCTGCAGCTCGTCGGTGACCGGCTTGCGCATGGCCTGGTACTGAGCCAGCGCCTCCGCGACCGAGCCCGCCTCCTGCAGCGCGTCGGCGAGGCCGCCGGCGTCCAGGATCGCCGAGTTCGCGCCCTGGCCCTGGTGGTGCAGCATCGAGTGCGCCGCGTCGCCAAGGAGCACGACGGCGTCCGAGTGCCACGTGTCGATGGGATCGATGTCGTAGACCGCGCGGACGTTCGCGGTGTCCAGGTCGAGGTCACGCGCGATGTTCACGATGCGCTCGTCGAAGCCGTCCAGGCACGCCACGAGCTCGTCCGTGGTGACGCTCGGTGCCCAGGTGCTGTCCTCGCACCGGGTCGTGATGTCGAACGACACCTGGTTGCGATGGCGCAGCGGCAGGAGATAGACCTTCGTGCCCCGGCCGATGTACATCCGCAGGTTGTCGTCCACTGCCATGCCGTACGCGGCGTCGGCCGAGATCACCGCGCGGTAGGCATGCTCGCCAGAAAAGATGGGGCCCTTGTCGCTGAACAGCTGCTCGCGAACCACGGACCGGATGCCGTCGGCGCCGATCACGAGGTCGGCGGTCACCGTCCCGCCGTCGGCGAAGGTGACCGTCGCGCGCCCGCCGTCGTCCGTGACGCCGGTGACCCGGTGGCCGAGGCGCACCATGCCATCGGGCAGCACGCCGAGCAGCGCCTCGATGAAGTCGCCGCGGTGGATGAGGTGGGTCCGGACGCCGTGCTCGCCGGCCCCCGGCCACTCCTCCTTCATGATGGGTTCTCCGGTGGCGGTGAGGATCTCGAAGTAGTCGCTGGGCGAGCTCACCGCGGCGATATCGTCGAAGGTTCCCCACTGCCGGAACCGGTCCATGGTGGAGGGCCGCAGGCCGATGCCCGCCCCGACCTCCCGGATCTGACGCGCCTGCTCGTACACGGTGACGTTCGCCCCGAGCAGGTTCAGGGCCTTGGCTGCCGCGGCACCGGCGTATCCGGCGCCGATGATGGCGACGTCGAGCGACTTCAGGTCAGAGGTGTCCATCGTGATTCTCTTTCTGCGGGGGGCGCACCGCTGCGCCGGTAAGGATGTGCGGTCGGGCCTCAGTCGTGGATCGACAGGAAGTCGGCGGGGTCGTCCACGAAGAGCCGCGTGATCGTTGCCTCGTCCACGCCGGCGGCGCGGAGGTCCGGCATGAGGTCCTCGAAGATGTAGTTGACGGTGTGGCCCTTGACTCCGGGCCAGCCCAGCGGGCTGCAGTTGGCGTCGGCCGAGGCGAGCGCGGAGCCCGGGTGGCGCTCGACGAACCGGAGGAAGTGCTCCAGGCGCTCCTTGCGCGGCCGGGCCCAGAAGGGCGGGTCGTCGAGCTCGGTCTCGTAGCCGAACGTGTCGAAGCCGACCCGGCCGCCCTGCTCGGCGATCCAGGTGTCGCGGGTCTTGGCGGCGTTGACGCCGTCGTCGGCGTGCCCGAAGAGGACGCGGTCCAGCGGGAGCGCTTCCTCACGGAAGATCGCTATCGCGTTCTCGGCATCGATCGCCAGGTGGGTCAGGACCGGCACGCCCGTGGACAGGGCGGCTCGCGCGGCCGCGCGGTAGATCCGCTTGTCCAGGTCGGTCATGCGCCCTCCGCGGCTCACCCCGACCTTGATGACGCCGGCACGGGCGCCGGTGCCACCGATGCCGACGGTGATCTCGTGGACGAACTGATCCGCCAGGTACTCGACGCTCGCCCGGGAGAAGAACGGGAGCGCGGTGTCGCCACCGACGAACCCCGTGCAGGCCACGATGTGCACTCCCGTCTTCGTGGACAGCGACCGGTAGTAGTCGACGTCGCGCCCGTTGCAGATGCCGGTCGCGTCGACGAAGGTGCCGCCGCCGTAAGGGCGTCCGTGCTCGTGGAACCGGCGCAGCTTCGGGACGGTCTCCTCATACCGCTCCTCCGGTGTCTTCCACCATCTCGAGTCCAGCTCGGACCCGGGCATGCCGTACCCGATGTGCTCGTGCACGGCCACGACTCCCAGCTCCTCGGCCGCGACCGGGCCGAGGACGGTGTTCACTCTGGACACAACACTCACCTTCTTCGTCGTTCGTGGTTCGTGGTCACGGGGTCAGGCACGGTCGGGCGGGCGTACCGACAGGAGGCCCGCCGGGTTGTCGACGAGGATCTGCCGCACGTCGTCGTCTCCGAGGCCGTGGGCCCGCAGCAGGGGGACGAACGTCGCCAGGACCGCGGCGAACGGCACGTCGTTGCCGGGATGGCCGACGGCGACGCCCGTCGCGCTGCTGGACAGCAGCACACGGTTGCCGAACCCTGCCTCGACGAGCTGGATCACCAGGGCCACACGCTCGGCGTCTGCGACATGGACGTCGTCCTGGGCTCCGACGTGGTCGACACCGACATAGGCGCCGCGGCGGGCCACCTCGAGGGCGGCGGCACTGGCGACCGCGTCCGCGCGATCGAGCCCGCCGACCACGACGCGGCCGGCCGGCAGCCCCGCCGTGCACGCCACCTCGAGGTCGCTCACGGCGTCGTTCCCGTAGCGGATCGACAGCGGCGTCCCGGTGCTCACCGCGGCATGCGCGGCCCCGCGGAACAGGCTCTCGTCCGTTGCGGTCATGCCCGAGCGGGTCGCAGCGGTGGCGACCAGCCCCGCCGTGCCGCGGCGCTCGACACGCGGGACCACCATGCCCGCCGTGAGCTCCAGGGCGAACAGGTCGGCGAACCTCTCGGCGGGCCAGGGCGTGGGCGGGTTGGTCTGCGGGGTCAGAAAGTAGCCACCGAGCATCCCCTCCGGCCCCATGCCCGTCGAGGCGACGACGTGCACGCCGGTCGACCGCGACAGGGCCTCGTACAGCGGCACGTCACGGCCGTGGAACATGCCCGAGCTGTCGACGACGGTGCCGCCGCCCTGCTCACGGAAGTCCCGCAGCTTCGCGGCGACGGACTCGAAGACCTGGGCGCGGTCGACCGCCAGGTCGAACGCGTGCTCGGCCCCCGGCACCACCGAGAGCAGGGTCTCGTGGATCGCGACCACCCCCAGCTCGTCCGGGGGAACAGGACCGAGGACCGTGTTGACGTGCGGGTTGTCCGCAGAGCTGGAAAGCGTCATCGCTTGCTTCTCCCAGGGGATGAGCGGCGCCGGCTGTGCACGGCGAGGGACAGCTGTGCCAAGCGCGACCCGAGTCGCCCTCGACATGCCTCGAACCGTGCCACACGCTTTACAGTGCGTCAAGTCACTGGTCATTAGAGTCACTCAGTTATCGATATGTCAGGACAGTAGGCTGAGCGCATGACGTGCACAGGGGGACGCTGATGGCCGGGCTTCGCGCGGCGCAGAAGGCGATGACGCGCAAGCTGCTGCTCGGTAAGGCGCTCGAGCTCTTCACGCAGCAGAGCTACGCGAGGACGACCATCGACGAGATCGCGTCCGCCGCCGGCACGACGCGCGTGACGTTCTACGCGCACTTCCCCTCGAAGGCCGACCTCATGCGCGCGCTCATCGACGAGCTCAATGAGCTGCTCGACCGCACGGCGTCCCCCACTCATGGCTCGACCGCCAGCGCGCTCGTCACGGTCGTCACGGAGGGCACACCCGAGGGGATCCGGGCATGGCTACGCGAGACCGCCGGCCGATGGGACATCATCCGGCCCTATACGAACGCCGCCTTCGAGTCGGCTGTCACCGACCCGGCACTACGCACGCTGATGGACGAATGGTTCGAGGAGCCGATCGGCGACATCGCCGACGGGCTGGACGCCGCCGGCCGGTTCTCGCCCGAGACAAGGCGGCTCCGTGGCGTGCTCGCGATGGCCCAGCTGGACCATGCGGCCCGGCACTGGCGGCCAGGCGTGTGGGACGCGTCGCTCGACGTCGTGCTCGCAGTCCTCACCGAGAGCTGGACCGCGTTGCTGACGGACAAGGCATGACCCAGGCCCGGAGATCCGGAAATCTCCGGGCCTGCCGACATCAAGTTGACACCCTCGGTCATGGACTTCGCCGGGACAGTCTGACCGTTGCCCGCGAGCATCCGAACAACCAGCGCACGGCCACCATCCCAGCGGGCGTGCGGGGTGCGCGGGGTGCGCCAGGTCCTCCGGAGCGGATGAGATAGAGGTCGCCGGCGTCTCTGAACGTTCCTCGGCATACCGAGATCACTACTGGCAGCCGGAGACACGAGGCTCGGGTGCGGATCGAGCCGTCATGAGCCAAAGGGTATGGCGGGTCGTTCGTCAGTCGCCGAGGCGGATCACCGCCTGGTCGTCCTGCACCTCGACGACCGTGTAGGGCAGACCGTTCGCGACGAACGAGCCCGCACCGGCCGAGGCGAAGGCGTGGATGTTCTGGCCCGGGCCGTCGAAGTCCGCACCCGCACCGTCTTCGTCGATCTCGGTGATCTCGAACGCATCCATGCCGCCGGCGACGGCGGGGTCCAGCGCGAACGTCGTCCCCACCGTCACGATCACCTCGCACGCCCCATCGGCGCAGGCCTTGTACCGTTCACCGTCGGCCGCGCGGAGCGGCTCGGGCTCAGGCGACGAAGGCTCGGGCGTAAGGCTCGCATCGGATGCCGTGGGGGCAGGTGACGACACGGACTGCGTCGGGTCCTGCGTGGACGGGACGGTATCGGGCACGTCACCGCCCGTGCACGCGGAGAGCGTCAGGGCGAACACGGCAGTGACGGGCAGGGCTAGGTGGCGAAGCATCAGAACCTCCGGGGTCGGCCAGCACCTGAGTTTCTACCGGCTCGTGCCCGGGAGGGGTCCCCTCACCCGAAGCCCCCCGGCCGTAGCCGTCGACGACCGCGGCCTGGACCTCCTCCGGCACGTCTATGAGCCCCGTCGGCGTAGGCCGTCAAGGATGATGTGCAGCGGGCGGTGCGCACGCTGGTCCCACTCGTCGTCGTCCAGCCGGGAGAGGTAGCCGATCAGGACGATGACGTCTCCGGCATCCACGTCGTCGCGGATCTGGCCGGCGGCACGGCCGGCGTCGAGCAGCAGGGTGATCGCGTCACCGATGGGTCCAAGGCTGTGCGTCGTGAGGTCCCGCCAGACCGACGCCTCGACGGCGGCCAGCACGCCGCGCTTCACGCGGGCGTACTGTGCCACGCGGTCGAACCACCGGGCGAGCGCGTCGACCGGCTCGGCGGTCTCCAGGAGCCTCGGCGCGAGGTCGACCAGGTCGTCGACCTCCTGCCGGTAGACCTCCACCAGCAGCGCCTCCCGCGTAGGGAAGTGCCGGTAGAGCGTGCCCTGCCCGACGCCGGCCTCCTTGGCTATCGCGTTCAGCCGGAGCTCCGCGGTGCTCGAGGCGGCGATCTCCCGGCGAGCCACCTCGACGATCCGGGCGCGGTTCTCCAGCGCATCCTTGCGGGCGGTCCTGACCATCGTTCGCAGCTTCCCGTCCTGGCTTCTCGACAAACGGACACGTGTCCGGTACGTTCGAAGAAGCGGACACGTGTCCACTATATCGCCGAGGGGCTAGAGAGAGGCAGCGACATGACGGGGAACACCGCGACGAGCACGACGGGGATCCAGGGGAAGGTCGTCGCCATCACGGGTGCGAGCAGCGGCATCGGCGAGGCCACCGCCGTCCTGCTCGCGGAACGGGGAGCGAGCGTCGTCCTGGGCGCCCGGCGGACCGACCGGCTGGACGCGCTCGTGCGTCGGATCCGGGCGGACGGCGGCCGCGCGACCGCCCTGGCGGTGGACGTGACGCGGCGCGCGGACCTCGAGGCCCTCGTCCAGCGGGCCGTCGACGAGTTCGGCCGGCTCGACGTGCTGGTCGGCAACGCGGGGATCAGCAGGCTCAGTCCGATCGGAGACCTCGACGTCGGCGGCTGGCAGGCCATGATCGACGTCAACCTGAACGGCGTCCTGAGCGGGATCACGGCCGCGCTGCCGGTGTTCCGGCGTCAGGGCGAGGGGCACCTCGTGACCACGGTCTCGACGTCGGGCCTGAAGATCGTCCCGACCCAGGCGCTCTACGCCGGGACCAAGAACGCGGTGCGCACCCTGCTGGAGGGCCTGCGGCAGGAGTCGACGGACGGGGTGCTGCGCACCACCTCGGTCTCGCCGGGCTACGTGCGCACCGAGCTCGTCGACTCGATGGACATGCCCCCGGAGGTGCGGGAGGAGGTCCAGCGGAACATGGCGGAGCTCGGCATCGCCCCGGAGGCCGTGGCGCGGACCATCGCGTTCGCCATCGAGCAGCCGCGGGACGTCGAGATCGGCGAGATCGTGGTGCGGCCCACCCGACAGAACTGAGCCGCGGCGGCTGCCGACAACGCGCCCCGGCCGCGTGCGCCTCACGGCCCGTACGGCTGCTCGAGGTTCACCTCGGCCGGCCGGGAAGGAAGTAGCGGTCGCTGGTCGCGCGCAGCTGCCGTTGCGCGATGGCGTCGTAGGAGACCGGCGGGGTACGAGTGTCGACGTCGCGCAGGAAGTATCGGCTGGTCACGCCCGCGAGCGCCGGGTCGGTGGCCAGCCGGAGCGCAGCCGAGGCGCCCTCTTCGGGGGTGAGCATGTACCGGCGGATCAGCCCGCGGAACGGTCGCAGGGCGGGCGGTACGAGGTCGTCGATGATGTTGGTCGCGGCGATTCCCGGGTGTACCGCGTTGACGGTGACGCCGTGGTCCTGGAGCGTGCGCGCAAGGTCGTACCCCGCCATGACGGTCAACAGCTTGGCCCGTGCGTAGGCCTGGAAGGGCACGAAGCCGTCGGCGGGGTTGAGCTGACCGAGGTCGTCGAGCCCGTCCGTGCTGACCGTGGCAGGGCGCGGGCGGCCGAGCAGCTTCACCTGCCGGGTATCGCGCAACGCGTCCGATACGACGTTCACCACGCGTGCCCTGCCGCGCTCCAGCGCCTCCCGGAGGTGCAGGGTCAGTCCGTAAGCGGCGAGGTAGTCGACGGCGATGTGCCGTTCCACCCCGTCCGGGGAGAGCTGGTGCTCGCTGAAGTGTGCCCCGGCATTGTTCACCAGGACGTGTACCGCTGAATGGCGGGCAAGTACCGCGGCGGCGGCGTCGATCACTCCGTCCCGGCGCGAGAGGTCGCCGGGCACCACATCGAGCCGGCCGGTGCCGACTTCCCGGTCGATCTGGTCGCGGAGGGAAGCGGCCCGGCGCGGGTCTCGGGCGACCGTGATCACGTGCATTCCCGAGCGGGCGAGCTCCAGTGCGATCACCCGGCCCATCCCGCCGGTCGCGCCCGTGACCACGGCCACCCGTCGTTCCGGTGCCGACCGCGCGGTCACCGGTGGATCCTCGGGCGAGCGCGGACGAACCGGGCGCTCTCGGCTTCGTGGACGAGGAAGGCGGCGAGATCGGCCCTGCCGATAGAGCTCCACAGCCGGATGGGCAGCGCGGTCCCGACCCGGTACGCACCGGTGGCCGCGGCGTCGGTCAGGCTCGGCGGGCGCACGATCGTCCACTCCAGCCCCGAGCCGGTGACCACGGGCTCCATGGTCTCCTTGTCCTTCAGCTTCTCGCCGACGCCGGCCCATGCCGCCAGCGAGTAGAGCGACCGGTCATGGGTCTCGAGGATGCCGTGGGCGCTCACCACGATCAGTCGCGACACGTGGGCCGCGGCCATGGCGGCCACGGTCGTGCGCATGCCGTCCGTGCACACCGAGGTCGGGCCCTTGCTCGCACCGCCAAGCGCACTGATCACGACGTCGGCTCCCGTGAGGGCGCTGGTCAGCGTGTCGACGTCGGAGAGATCGGCCCAGATTTCCTCGGCCAGCCGGGGGCGGGATTCGAACGAGCCCGCCCGGCGGGTCAGGGCGGTCACCTCGTGGCCACGTTCGACGGCGGTGGTCACGACGTGGCGGCCTGTGCCGCCGGTTGCTCCGAGGACCGCGATCCTCAGAGCCTTCGATACATCTTGTCTCATAGATGCAGGGTGGCACCACTGTCGACTGTGAGTCAAGATGTCTCATAGAGTAGGCCCATGGCATCCCAGACCGATCCGCGGTACCTACGCAGCAGGGCGGCGATCCTGGACGCCGCGCGCGAGCTGCTCCTGGAGCACGGGCCCACCGCGGTCACGCATGCACAGGTCTCCGAACGAGCAGGGGTCGGCCGCGCCACCGTCTACCGGCACTGGCCCCGCAGCGACCAGCTCCTCAGCGAGGCCATGACCACCGTCCCCATGTCCTTCTTCAGCACGCCGACAATCCCCGTCCGGGACTGGATGCGAACCGAGCTCACGAAGATGGCGCGCCAGCTCGAGCATGACGCCGTGCGCGCCGTGGCCACCACCCTCGCGAACACGGCACTGTGGGACACGAACATGGACGCCCGGCGAGAACGGTTCGCGTCCGCCCTCGCCGAGCGCCTCGCCGCCGCCCTCGACGACGCCGAGAAGCGAGGCGAGATCGCGTTGCGCACCGACCCGCGGTCCGCCGCCGCGCTCGCCATCGGCCCCCTGCACTACCGCAGCACCATCGAGCACGGCGCAATCGACGCCGACCTTGTCGAGGCCGCCATCAACGCCGTCGGAACCTGGAGGTGACCCACTCGGCAACTCGCGCGCCTGCCCGTGTCGATGAGGTGGACGAGCCCGGCGGACGTCGGGCCGAAACCGCACGGCTCCAGGTGGAGCAGCTGTTCAGTGGCAGTGCGGTGGTACGGGCGAGGGATCCGGGTTGCCGGGCCCGAGGCCGTCGTCGTGCCCGGCGTCGAGGCGGGGCCACTGGCTGATCGGGCGGCCCGTCCAGTCGGGTGTGGGCGTCCAGGTGGCAAACAGCGAGACCGTCAGACCGCTCGTCCCACACTGCAGGGCGAGCGCGGCGTGAGCGTCGGCGAAGCGGGATCCCGCTGCGGAGCCCACCGTCGTCGCCACCCCGAACGCGAACAGCACACCCACCACCACCGGGCCGGTGACACCTGTGACGTCGCCCAGGTACGGCACCAGGTACGTCAGGACCGACTGGACACCTGCGAAGACCAGGCAGCACAGCGCCAGCGAGGCGAGCACCCGCGGTGCGAACGCGTGGCGCAGCTGGGCGCCGACCGTCCGGCTCGCGCTCGCCGTCGGGACCGGAGGAAGGACCGCCCTAGCGGCCCGTGGCTTGTCTTCGTGAAATCCGCGAGCCGATTGCGGCGTCCCTGTGCAAAGGTCCGCCTGGCCCGTTCATCCCGCCGCGACGTTCACCGCCGGTGTTCGCCTTTACCATCATCATGATTGGGAAGGATGACGGGGTGAGCTCGACGCAGCCGCCAGCAACCTCCGAGTACACCGGCGCTCAGTACGTCGCCGTACTGGCCCAGACCTGGGCCGCGGTTGAGCCCCAGCAGCAACCAGGGTCCAAAGTCGCTTGGAGCGAATTCCCATCGAGGTCATCGATGCATTCGGCCGGGCCTCACCTCTATTGCCACCCAGGACCGATCGCGCCTGTTACTCCGACCGGGTCCGCAGTGGTGGGAGGGTCCGATGGGAGAGTGCCCGTACGGACGGCAACTTGCGTCGGTGGCGCAGGAGCGCACCGATCTCGGCGAGGCGACGCCGTACGCCCCACCAGGTCACCAGCCCCAGCGACTCCACGACGATCGAGCCGCTCATCTTCGACTCACCGCGGACGCGTTCCACGAAAGTGATGGGCACCTCGACCACACGAAGCTGTCTCTCCAACGCACGCCAGAGCAGGTCGATCTGGAAGCAGTACCCCTGGGACGCCACATGCTCGAGGTCAACCCGGCGCAGGGCTGCCGCGCTGAAAGCACGGTAGCCACCTGTGGCGTCGCGCACGTCGATTCCCAGGGCGAGCCTCGCATAGCGATTCCCTGCCCGGCTGAGCAGCACCCGCCGCCGTGACCAGTTCTCCACCCTGCCGCCCGGGACCCACCGCGAGCCGAGCACGACGTCGTGGTCGGTCAGCTGTTCCAGCAGCAGCGGCAGCTGTTCAGGCTGGTGCGATCCGTCGGCGTCCATCTCGACCAGCGCCCCGTAGCCGCGTTCGAGCCCCCAGGAGAACCCGGACAGGTACGCACCACCGAGCCCGTTCTTCTCCGCACGGTGCAGCACGCTGACCTCGGGATGCTGCTCCGCGAGCCGGTCGCCGAGCTCGCCGGTACCGTCCGGTGACGCGTCGTCGACGACGAGGATGTCCGCGTCGCTGGTCGCCGCGAGGACGCGGTCGACTATCGGCTCGAGGTTCTCGACCTCGTTGAAGGTCGGGATGATGACCAAAGTCCTGTGCATGCTGATCCTTTCCTCGGGTCGTTCAGTCTCGAAGGGTCGCGAAGACGACGAGGTTGTCGACGTAGTGGCCACTGGACGCATCGAACCTTCCGGTACAGGTGACAAGGCGCAGGTCCGGTGTCGGGACGTTGCTGTACACCTCGGCGGTCGGGAATGCTGTTTTCGGCGATCGCGTAGCACCTGTGACCTCGAACGTGAGCCGGGTGCCGTCGGTCATGGTGATGACCACGTCCTCGCCGGGATCGAGGTCTTCGAGTCGCACGAAGATCCCGGGTGCCGTCCGCGAGTCCACGTGTCCCGCGATGATGGCGGGGCCGACCTCACCCGGAACTACTCCGTCCTCGTACCAACCAGCGAGGTCGTAGTCGACCGGCGCGTCGAGCCGCCCGCCTTCTCCGATGCCCAGGCTCTCGAAGCCGGAGTCCACGCCGATGGACGGGATGTGAATCCGCTCCGGCGCCTCGGGGTCGGAGCCCGACGTGTCCTGCTCGGACGGGTCCTGCAGGCCTCCCGCGGCGAACGAGTCCTCCAACGCGGTCGAGGAGTTTCCCGACGTGCCCGGCTCGGGCTCCTCTCCACTGGTCGTCGCGCAACCGCCCAGCAGTAGTGCGAGCACGAGTGCTGCGACCGTGGCGGGTCGGCGCAGCAAGCGGTGCGGCCGGTGCGAGGCGGTGCGGCCGGTCACGACGCCGCACCAGTGAGCGCAGGGCAGCCGCCCAGATCGTCGGTCGTGAGCATCGCGGTCGACAGCATCACCCACGCGTGCCCGTAGTAGGTCGGGTAGTCCGTGGCCAGCGAAGCGGCGCGGTCGAGATCCGCGCGGCTCGCGTCCACGTCGCCCGCGGCGGCGGCCGCGGCGGCGCGAGCCGTGAAGCTCAACGGCGACCGGTCCTCGCTGAGCGGGCCACCGCCCAGGTCGAGCCGCGCAGCGATGTCGACCTCACGGTCGAGCACGGCGAACGTCTTGCCGGCGAGCTTCACGTCCGACGGGACGCACGACTCGGCGTAGCGCAGCACGGTCCGCGGGGCGTCGAAGCCGTACTGCACCGGGTCGCCCTGGCCGAGCGGCCCTGGCATGGGGTTGATCTGCCCGTCGGAATGAACCTGGGCCCAGTCCGGGGGCAGCGCGGTAGCGTCGAGGACCTTGCTCGTGACCGCGGCGCTGCCGTCCTGGAGCTCGGCCCAGCGCTCGTCGTCCGTCGCCTCTTCCAGAACGGCGAAGGCCGCGGGTGACGCATAGCTCGGGTTGTACGCATAGGGCTCACGCTCAGCGGCCCACAGGCCGGGAAGAAGGATGCGTCCGAGCGACGTCTCGACCGTCAGCCGATCCGCGACGACGGTCGCGAGGTCGACCCCATGCTCGCGCAGGTCCGGGCGGTCGAACCGGTCCCCCGCCAGCACGAGCGCCCGTGCGGCATCGAGATCGGCATCCGAGGCCGGCTCGTCGTCGACGACCTGGCCCTTGTCCCATCGCCACGCCATCAGGCCGTCGTCGCGAACCAGCTCCGCCGTCGTCCAGTCCCAGATCTCGTCGAACGACTCCTCGTCGCGAGCGATCACGGCAGCGAGGAGGCCGTAGGCCTGCCCCTCGCTCACCGTGTCGCCGCCCTCGTCGCGGCGAACGACGCGACCGTCGTCCACCCACTCGTCGAGGAACGAGACGGCTTGCGCCGAAGGGTCCAGACCAACCAGATCGATCTCGCCGGACGGCAGCACGCTGCCGTCCTGGGTGGACGGCGACGCGTGGTGCTCCGCGTGGTGTCCCGCGTGGTGTCCCGCGGGGTGCCCGCCGGACGTCAGCGAACCGACGGCGAGAACCGCCACCCCGCTGACCACCACCACGGACGCAGCTGCGACGCCGAACAGCGCCGCCCGGCGCATCAGGTGACCGCCGTCCAGCCGTCACCGAGCGTCCACGTGGGCGCGAGGAAACCGCCGCCGGTGTCCACACCACCCTGCGGCACCTCACCCACGGAGGAGCTGTCGAGCACCGGGCGGATCGTGAGCCCGCCGTCGGCGGTGTCGAGGACGAACAGCGTGGTGACGCTGCCGGCCTTGACGGAGATGTCCGCGGTATCGCGCGCACCCTGCCCGGTAAGCCGGAGCGACCAGTCCCCGGCCTCGATCTCGGCGTACTGGGTCGCGGAGCCCGCCTTCGCGTCTTCGACGATCGACTGACCGGTGGTCGTCGTGACGTCAACCTGCGGGGTGGTCGTCGAGGCCTGGATGAGGCGGATGCGTGCCATGTCGGCGCCCGGCTCGGTCAGGTCGTCGGCGAACGCCCGGACCTGCAGGTCGTCGCTGGCCCCGAACGCCGCGACGGTCGTCGCCTCCTTCGGTGCGATGCGCACCGTCTCCGAGATGACTGGCACGGCCGAGCTGGACGCGCCGGCCGGGACCATGCTCACCGTGTAGCTCCCGGCGGGCAGCGACTCGTAGGACGAGACGTCACCGTAGCCGACTCCCTTCAGCTCGAACCGGCTCGCTCCGCCGCTGAGCGCGGAGACGCTCACGTCGACCGACTTCGTGTCGGGTGAGAGGTGCCCGAGCCGCAACCAACCGGTGCCGTCCTCGGAGGCTGCGGGGGCGGGTGCCGCCGGGGCGGTCGCGGCCGTGGCCGGGCCGGACGCCAGCGAGGCCACCACGGCCACTGCCGCAGCGGTGGATCCGAGGCGGGACAGACGTGAACGGTTCATCATGTGCTCCTTCCGGTGAGACTGCATGGTGTGCTCCTTTCGGTGGGAATCATGCGCAAAGGTGGGTGCTCTGGTTGGTGGGACGCCCCGTGGGTGAGGGTCATGGCAGGGTTCCCTGGAGCGAGACCGGATACCGGAGTACGACGTTGTCACCGTCGACACGGACGTCGGCCGGTGCGTAGCTCCCGTCGAGCGACGTGACAAGGTCGCGGATGTCGGCGCTCGGTTCGCCGTCCACGACGGAGGGCTCTCCATCGAGCTGCGAGATCGCTACCTGGCGGACGGGCCGGCTGTCCTCTCCTTCGATGACCGGGAATCCTGAGACGACCACGCCCCCTGATCCGGCGAGGGCGCCGAGCAGGGCGACGATGGGCGTGTCGATCTGTCCCGCGACCAGACGATCGCGATCGTCGGCAGTGAGTTGCACGTCCGGATTGACTGCGAGCTGGGTGCCGAGCGTCTTGCGCTCATCGGCCGCCACACCCTGGGCCTCGCTGGCGGCGTCGGCTCCGGCGACGGCGACCCGCCGGATCTCGACGGCCTGCGTGCCCTCGCCGAACGAGGCAACCACTACTGAGTTCTCGGTCGCCTCACGCACCTGCGGGAACGCGCCGGGGAAGGTCCGCATCGAGTCCGTGGTGATGACGTAGTCGGAGTCACGCCAGCCGTTGGGCGACTGCGCCTGCACCTCCGGGTCGGTGTCGAGCTTGTAGTACCAGACGACGTTCTCGCGGTCCCATCCAGCCTGCACCAGGTCTACCCACATGGCGTCGTCGACGATCAGCCGCTGGTCACGGGAGACGTTCTGGGTGAGCCATTCCTGGGCCGAGCGCATGGGCCGGTCGAGGTCCGCGAGGAGGAAGCCCCGAAGCTGCGTGGTCCACAGGGGCGCGGCCGTGAGCGCACCGACGGCTGCGATCGCCACGGTTGCCATGGCGAGCCTCCGTCGGGGCGCTTCCTTGCGGCGCCGCCGCACGACGGCGTCGTTCACCACGCCGGCGATCAGCAGCGCGCCGAACGGAAGCAGTGCGACCACGTAGGGCACCGGCACATAGCCCCCGGGCCGGAGCATGAACACCGTCAGCCCCAGCAGGAGCGCACCATAAGGCCGGAGCCGGCGCAGGAACAGCGCCACGACGGCGGCAGCGATCGCAAGGATGATGAAGACTTGGTCGAGCTGCCACCACATACCCAGCGTGCGGTTGATGAGCGACCCGGGGTCGGTGAGCGAACCGCTGCTCGCGCGGGACCCGAGCTGGAAGACGATCCCGTCCGTCAGGCTCACGTGCCCTGGACCGCTCAGCAGCTCGCCTTTGACGGCGGCCAGCAGCAGATAGCTGCCCCCGATCAGCACGAGGATGCTGGCTGAGACCGAGAGGGTGTAGCGCCTGGTCTCCCGGTGGGATGCGCGCACCATGACCCAGACCAGCACCGGCAGAGCCAGCAGGAACGTCTCCTTGGTGAGCACCGCGACACCGAACGCCGCCGCCGAGCCGGCGAACGCCGCCAGCTGCCCGTTCCGATTCATGGCGAGCACGAAGGCCAGGAGCAGCCAGGGCACTGCGATGTTGTCGAGGTAGACCGTGCGGTGAAACTGCAGCGCGAGCGGAGACAGCATGAAGATCAGACCGGCGGCGGAAGCAGCGGGCCGCGACAAGCCGACCCGGCGGGCCAGCACCCAGAGCAGCACGACAGCGATGACCGATGCGACGAGCACGGCTTCGCGGCCGGCCAGCACAGCGATGTCCCACCGTGCGAACGCTCCGGTCAGCTCGGTGTAGCCGGCGATCTGGAGCCAGCCGAGCGGCGGGTGGTCATACCAGTAGGTGTAGTGCGCGAGCTCGCCGAAGTTCGTCACGGCCCACGCCTGCGCCGTGTACGTGCCCTCGTCGTCGATCCGCTGCGGGGCGCCGCCGACGTTGACGAAGCTCACGATCGCGCCCAGGACCACGACTGGCGAGAGCCAGAGCAGAGAGCGCCGCCGCGCCAGAGCCCAGGCCGCCGCCCGGGACCTCGAGCGCTTCAACCCGGCTCCGATCGACGCGACGGGAGCGCGGATCTTGGTGACGGCAGTCATGCCGCAACCCTCTGGATGACCATCTTCTCGGTCACGGGGTGCGCGTCCGGCGCCGACTCCCGGTGGGCTCCGGTGTGCTCGGTCTTCTCCCAGTTCCTCGCGCCGCGCACCTCGCGGAACACGGAGCGGATCGCGGCGACCGCGAGGAAGACCTGGAACGGGATGGTGCCGAGAACCAGTCGGGCGTAGTCGCGGGCCCGCACCTTCTGGCCGTACAGCCGGCCGAACTCGCCAAGAGCGGCGACCTCGACCGCCAGGGTCACCAGCGTCGGCGCGAGCGGGATGAAGGTCAGGAGCGCGACGACCGTCGGTACCTTCGCGAAGAGGATCAAGCACACCGAGAGCGGGATGAGGAGCCCGGTGGCCGCCTGCAAGAAGGGCATCGCGAGCATGTACCGCGCGAACATGCGCTGCGACCGATGCGGGAGCGCCCGCCACTCGCCCTTCCTCAGCACCTGGAGAAAGCCCTGGTTCCAGCGAGTTCGTTGCTTGTAGAGCGACTTCAGCGACCCGGGGGTCTCCTCGCGGGTCACGTACTCCGGGCTGTAGGCGACGACCACCTTGGCGCCTTGGCTGGAGAGTCGTACGCCCAGCTCGCAGTCCTCCGCAAGGCACTCGGGATCCCACCCGTCGTTGCGCTCGAGGGCCTCACGCCGCACGAACACGGTGTTCCCACCGAGCGGGATGAACTTGGCACCAGCGTGGAAGTGCAGCCGGGAACGGAACCAGAAGTAGTACTCCAGCACGTTGCGCAGCGACCACCAGCTGGTGCGGAAGTTCATCAGCTGCACGCCACCCTGGACGACCACCGCGCCGGTCTCCGTGAACCGCGAGTCGATGTGCCGGAGCAGGTCCGGATGCACCTCGTCCTCCGCGTCGAAGACGCCGACCACATCGCCCGTCGCGAACGGCAGCGCACGGTTCAGGGCCTTGGGCTTGTTCTTCGGGACGCTGTCGTCCACGACGACCTCGATGCGATCGGGATGGCGTGCCGCGGCATCACGCGCGACAGCCTCGGTCCCAGGGTCGTCGTGACCGACGATCGCAATGATCTGCACCCGGGGGTGGGTCTGCGCCGCGAGCGTGTCGAGCGTCTGGCCCATCACCTCCTCCTCGTGCCGTCCAGGAACGAGCAGCGTGAAGGTATTGACCGGTTCGTGCGGCTTCTTGGAGAAGCCCGTGCTCTCCAAGGTCCCCTTCGAACGCCAGGCGTAGAGCATCCACCACAGGGTCGTCGCGGCGACCGCGGTCAGTGCCAGGGCGAGCATGACCAGTGCGCAGTACCCGGCGAGCGCGGCCCAGTCCAGCCCCGCGGCATCCTGAGCGGCATCGACCAGGCCGGGATCGACGACGTCACGGTTGGGCAGGTCGGACGGAGCGCGAGCCGTGTCGGGCTCGGGGGTCAGGAGCGGGCCGGGTGTCACATCGGTCAAGGGGGCGATGAACGGCGTCCTCACGAAACGGTCTCCCGCGTCGGGGCAAAGACAAAGAAGCGATAGGCGAGGTACCGGAAGGCCGTGCCTAGCGCGAGGCCGACGACGTTTCCCGCGACGTTGTCGGCCAAAGCGGATGTGAAGCCGAGCAGGTAGTGCGAGACGAAGAGGCACCCGGCCGCGATCAACAACCCGCCACCGTTCGCCAGGACGAAGAAGAGCAGCTCTGCCGCGACTTTCGAACGACGTGTTGCCCGGAACGTCAGCTGCCGATGGCCCAACCAGGCGACCCCGGTGGCGATCGTCACCGAGACGACCTTGGCCCAGATCACCTGGTCCATCAGGACGGTCGCGCGGAGCGCGTTAAATACCCCGACATCGACAAGGAACGCGACGATCCCGACACCGCCGAAGGTGGCGAGGTGCGGAACGGCCGACCGCACCGCGGGCAAGAAGCGCGCGAGGGCCGCGAGCGGGGTGGTAGCGGCAAGGCTCATGTTGGTTGGTTCGGAGACCCTGCGGAAGCGGATTGGTTTGGATCGAATCGTCCCGAAGTTCGCCTGCCAACCTGACTGCCGTGGCCGGCACCTCACTCGGCGCGCACACCGGTGAGGGGCTCGGTCAGCGGGCCAGCACCCTCAACAGCGGCAGCGGCAGGTGGCGGCCGCGAGCCGAGGCACAAGCAGACCGACTCCGACGCAAGCTCGACGAGCTGGACTGAGCGGCACCCTGGAGCGGCGACCCAAGAACCCTGTCGAACGGGCCCAGGGTCACGCGTACCGCATGCCGCTACCACGACGACCACCCGAGCCGGTCAAGGCAGCCATGGCTATGCCTCGCGCTGCATCGGGAAGGCCAGACGGAGTTCGCGCCTGAGCTCGTGGTTCCGCGGGCACCGAAACAGCCCGGTCGGGTCACCGATGTGCACGGTGTTTACCGGGCTCCGCTGGGTCGGCTGCCCACGCCACGATGCCGCCACCGACTACGAGCAGCGCAGGGCACACCACTACCACCGGTGTGCTGCGGCGACGGCGTGCGCTGCGCTGCTCGGATGTCATGTGCGTCAGTTGGTGGTGCGGCGACGGGCGGCGACCAGGCCGATCCCACCGAGGCCCATGGCCAGGGCGCCGAGGACGACGGCGCCCGGGTACTCGATGCCCGCAGTGTCGGTCCCACCGGCCTCGGTGCCACCGTGCGGCATGCTCATCTGAGCGGCGTTGAGCTCACCGCAGGCGGCCGGGTCGGTCGCCTCGGACGGCAGCTCCGGGTCGAGGTCCGACTTCGTGTCGCCGTCGTACGTGCCGGAGCCGTCGTGGTCGACACCGTGGACGACGACCACACCGTCGCCGTCGGCGATCTGCTGGGCTACCTCTTCGGAGACCTCGATGGTCCGCGAGTAGGAGTAGCTGCCCTCGGCCGGGAAGTTGTCGACGTCGAGCCCGTGCTCGGCGCCGGTCATGCCCGGCTCCTTCGTCAGCGAGACCGCGATGGCGCCGTACTCGTCGGCCCCGTCACTGGTCTGCAGGGCGCCCTCGAAACCGCTGCCCTCCTGGTCGTTCGCCGGGCAGACGTTCTGCCCGCCGATGTGGATGTGCTGGGCGTGCGGTGCACCGTCGAGCAGCCCCTCGGTCTCGAGGCTGATCTCGACCTGGTTGCCATCGACCATGGCCCATGCGGTGCCCGAGGCACCCGAGTCGTTGAGCTGCATGAGCTCGGCGGTGAGCTCGTTGCTGTCGTGGGCGTCGGCATTGGCGGGGATGCCGGCGCTGGCGGGTGCGGCTGCCAGGGGCAGGCCGACGAGGGCCGCAGAGGCGGCGAGGGTAGCGATTCGTGACGTGCGCATGTAACAAGTCCTCCTATATGCCGGCGACGAGATGTCGCCTGAGTGGACAATGCCAACTCAAAATAGAATGAAGCCCCTGCGCCCGCATTCCGAATGCAATTCACCATTCAACGACTCGGCGCTCACCCCGCTGACCAATTCCCCACACATGTCGCAATCGAGTTAATTCGGTGCCGTGTGCTGGCGCAGCCTCGTAGTCGATCGGGCGAAGACCAGCGGACCAACGGCGTTGGCGATGCGTTGGCGTGAGCGTCGCCCTGTGCCCTCCAACAGTGTGGACAAGAGAAAAGAAGAGGAGGATTAATCGTTTCGCATCTACCGCACGAGAGAGGCTTCGCCCGAAAAGCGTTGCGACGAGAACGCGCCGATAGCGGAGCGCAGGCCGTCTTCCAACTACTCCTCAATCGTCCAATACTGAACCGAGAATTCTCCTTGATCACCCCGATCTCGTTGATCGTCGCCCGGACCTGATCAAGATCGGAACCGCGGTCGCTACCGGAGCGATCGCGGTGGTCGAAGACGACGAGAACATGCACGTACTCGCTCTGCAGTCCTGACTTCCGAGATGCGGTGTACGTCCTCCGCGTGACGTTCGCTTTGTACGACGAGGTCGTCCTGCACCCACGGGGCCCGTCACGCGCTGGCGGCCTTCAACAGCGGCGGCACGACTCGCGATCCGACGTCCTTGGCGACCTGCGTGATCGGTGTCGATCGCACTGGAGACCGACGCCGGAGTGGGCATCGTGCAGGACACTCTGATGCGCGTGCTGGGAGGGTGCGCGTGCTGGGAGCAGTCCATCCGGTGGACCGGCCGCAGCTCCCCCGATTCGCTGCTTGCTCTGCAACCGACCTCCCGATTGGCCTGGGAGCGTTATTCACGTGGCCTGACGGTAGAACTTGAGGTTGGTGACCGCGTGGATCACGCTTGGTAGTTCGGCCAGGCGCCCGCGGTAGCCGGTCGAGAGGATCTTCCACTGCTTGAGGTGCGCGATCGTTCGCTCGACCGGTGCCCGCATGCTGGCGATCTTGCGGTTCCATTCCCTGTCCTGCTCGGTGCGCGGCACGTCCTTCTTCTTCGGTCGCGGTGTGAGCTTGGTGTGCTTGACGTAGGCGGTGTCGGCGAACACGGCCAGCAGCTCGTTGCCGGCGCGGACGGTGGTGATCTGGTCGGCCCAGCCGACCTCTTCCTGGGCGCGCGAGTCGTGCCGTGAGCCACGCACCGGCACGGAGGCGGCGACCAGGTCGCCGCCCAGGCGGGCTGCGACCTGGATGTTCAGGGCCTGCTTGCGGTGCAAGCCGAGCGAAGTTCGTCGTGCCCGTCCCGGCACGGTTCCCGGTCGGGATCGGTGTGCCGTCGATCAGCACGACCCCGCGTTCCAGTGCCTGGCTCAGGTGCTTGCGGTCCAGCGCGGTGACCTGCCCGAGCAGAGCGATCAGATACCGCCAGATCCGCGAGACCGTGGGCTGGGAGGTTTCGTACAGGTCGGCGGTCATCTGCTGGCGCAGGTTGTGCCGCGCCATGATCAGCACCATCACCACCGCCCGCCCGAACGGCATCGTGAAGTTCTCCCGCTCGGCTGGCGGCCTCCCGTCGTGCACCTGCCACGCGCGGGCGATCAGCTCGGGCGTCTGGGCAGGGTTCAGCCCGACAGTAGAGTGGTAGCGCAACGGCCCCTCGTTCTCGGTTCGATCAGGTCTCGACAACCACGATCAAACCGGACACAGGGTGGGCCGCCCCGAACCCGTGAATAACGCTGTCAGTCTTTCGAGTGGCTGGTCTGGGACTGGCTGGTCAGGCTGACCTCGTTCTGCCCTGCGCGCGTGACTCGAATAACGCATGGCCACCGAGCTCGTCCCGGTGTGCTCCTGTTAGAGACTCGTCCGCGTGCCGGGGCAGCCGACGTCAGCCTGGCCCACCTCGATGACCTGATCAGAAGCATGTCCGACCTTCGCGGGTCGTGGCCCATGACAGTGATGTCCCGCGGTGACTCCTACCCAGGCCGACGCCGGCAACGACGTCCGTCCAGGCAAGGGAGAACATCGCAGTGCCCATACTCGCAGAAGTCCCGACCGTCGCTCAGACCTACCTCTTCGTCGTCGGGGTCGACACCCACGCCCGCCAGCACATGTACTCGATCATCGAGACAACGACCGGAGCGCATGTCGACGCGCAGACGTTCCCGACCACGCAGACCGGCCTGGCCCGGGCCACGTCATGGATCGCACGGCGGACGGTCGACACACCGCAAGCGGTGCTAGTCAGCATGGAGGGCACCGGCTCCTACGGACGCCTGGCCGCAGCCCACCTCGCCAACGTCGGGTATCGGGTCGTCGAGGCGTTGACACCGGTGCGGGGCAAGGGTCGGGCCAAGACCGACGCCCTGGACGCGGACCGCGCTGCCCGTGACGTGCTCGGGCTACCCGCCGACGAGCTGCGTGACCACCGGGCCGGGCAGGTCGCCGGTGCTCTGCAGGTCCTGACCACCGCCCGCGACCGTCTCTCTCGCGACCGGACAGTCCAGGTCAACGCACTGACCGGGCTGCTGCGCACTCACGACCTCGGCATCGACGCCCCCGGCCCGCTCACCACCGTTCAGATCAAGACGGTCAAGGCCTGGCGGGCCCGCGAGGAGGCCTTGGACCAGCAGATCGCCCGCACCGAGGCTGTGCGCCTGGCGGCCCGCATCTGCGAGCTCGACACCCAGCTCAAAGAGAACAACACCACCCTGCGGACCCTGGTCACCGAGCACGCCCCTGACCTGCTCGAGGAACCAGGGATCGGCCCCTACACGGCCGCCGTCATCCTGGCCGCCTGGTCCCACCCCGGCAGGGTCCGCTCCGAAGCCGCGTTCGCCCGCCTGGCCGGCACCGCACCGATCCCAGCCTCCTCTGGCAACCGCAGCGACCATCACCGTCTCGACCGCGGCGGCGACCGACGACTGAACAAGGCACTGCACATCGCGACTCTCGTCCGCATGCGCACCCACGACGAAACCCGCAACTACCTGCAGAAACGCACTACCGAGGGCAAGACCACCCGCGAGATCCGACGCCAGCTCAAGCGCTACCTCACCCGCAAGATCTTCAAGCTACTGACCAGGACAAACGCCCTCGCCGTCCCAGCTTGACGAACATAGAAGCGTCTCTGACTCAGAGATCTGCCTGAACCCGGGAGGCGGGTGAACACCAACCCTGCCTATGATTGCTCGATTATCGATGGAAAGGGAGCAACCATGTCCATCGATCACGCCCTCATAACCGTGCAGAGCGGACCCCGGGGGTTGGTGCGACGGTCGGCCATGGTTTTGACATCGGCGGACCTGACGCCCTTACCTATCCTGCGATGATGCAGCGCAATATCGACCACACGGGCGAGGCACACGGGACCGAGCAGCGACCATGAACGGCACAAGGCGATCCTTGTCCGCATGGGAACCCCTAGCCAGGGTCAACGGTGCCGAGGCTGCCTCGCCTCAGACCGTTCCAGGTGTCAAGCGGCGGCCCGGGCGCCCACAAGCCGTGCCGGCCCCGGGCTCCGTCGAATCAGCCCTGATGGCCTGCGTCGGCGCGGCGCCCGCGATCTTCCGCCCGGTCTATGACGCGCTGGCCCCCTTGGCTTATGGCACCTCGCTCGGAGTGCTGCGCGATCCGGACCACGCCGCCGAGGTAACCCAGGACGTGATGCTGGAGGTGTGGCGGACCGCTGCACGGTTCGACCCGGCACGCGCCTCCGCAAGCACCTGGGTAGCGACGATCGCTCGTCGGCGCGCCGTGGACCGCGTCCGGGCAGAGCGGTCCCGACAAGACCGCGACCAACGCGATCTCGACGCCACTTTCGCGGGCACTGACGACAGTGTCGCCGAAGAGGTCGAACGCCGACTCGACGGCGCTGCCGTGCGCCGCTGTCTCACGTCACTGACCTCGACCCAGCGCGAGGCCGTCGTGGCGGCCTACTACGGCGGCCTCACCTATCGGGAGGTCGCCGAGCATCTCGGCGCGCCGCTCCCCACCGTCAAGACCCGCATCCGAGACGGTCTCAATCGGCTGCGCACCTGCCTAGGGGTGTCCCGTGGCTGACAACGCCTCCGACGCGCTTGGTTCAACTCACGACCAGCAAGCTCCCAAGCCGACCACGACGGGCGTCACTCAGCACAGCCGCCACTGAAGTCTGGTGGACGCCCGCAACTAACCGTCGCAGCAAATCTCTTATGGCCGCCTCGCGCTGCGAGTCCGGGATCCCCGCCCGGCAGGGAGCCGGCGTGTTCACCGGACGCCTGAACCCGGTGGAACCTGACAGACCTCCCGCTGCATCAGTACGTCCCGTGACCGGCAAGCCCGCTTCTTGAGCTCGCAGGCGACGAGACTCGTTGGCCACGACCGAGCTCCTCAGCTCTTGTGAGCGCACATCCGCTTCGGCCTCGAACTGATCGGCCAGGGCGCGGTAGAGCGCCTTCTTCTGCTCGTCATCGCGCCCTTGCTGGGTGACCGAGTGAGCACCACGCCGTCGGTGCGCTCAAAGCCGAGTTCGGGTCCTCGACGATGATGCGTCCCCGCTTGTGCTCGTGGATCTCCTGGTAGCGGTCACGTTCGGCTGCGGCGAAGACGTCGAGCATCACCCGCTGGACAGGTCAGACCAGACCGAGCTGGGTCATGATGCCGAGCTCGTCACTGCTGCCCCACCGTTCGACGAGCTTGCCGTCGATGAACTTGCTGATCTGGACGCCGCGCACCTGGAACGCCTTGCCGGTGGCGTCGTTGCCCTGGAAAGGGCCGCTGTGGGTCCCGGTCAGCGTGTAGGCGAACGCAACCTGGTCATCGTCGGCGACCAGGGTCTCGACCTGGACGTGCAGATCAGGGAAAGCGGTCCGCATCTCGGAGAAGAACGTCTTGAAGCCGTCGGGACCGGCACCCTGGCCTGGCGCGGGGTCATGGTCGACGGCATCAGGCGCGACAAGCTGGTCGAACGCGCTCAGATTGCCGGTGTTGACTGCCTCACCGAAGGCTTCCTGCGAGGCTATGTTGGTCTTCTTGTCGAACATGCGAGTGTCTCCTTGATCTGTTGCTGCCATGTGGTCGGGCTGAGTGGCGGCGTAGACGATCACCGCGGCGATGTCCTCGGCCTCCAGCGAGTCCATCGATAGTTCACTTGCGACGTCTTCTTTGCGTCCGCGTCGGTGATGTGGTCGTTGAGCTCGGTCTGCACGGCACCGGGCTCGATCATCGCGACCTTCGCACCGAGCACGATCGTGTCGATCATGCGACGCCAGTCGTCGTGGCCCCGCCGACGCCCGAGGACGCGCCCGGACATGATGGCCTGACGTGCTACCGGTCGAGGAAGCCGATCAGAACACGGTTCCACTCCTGGCTGTGGCTCACGTTGACGCCGTGCGGACCACCGGCGACGACATGCAGCTCGCTTCCCACGATCGCATCGCGCGTACGCCGCCCGGAACCTTCGAACGGCACCACGGCGTCGGAGTCACCGTGCAGCACCAGGGTCGGCACCGTGACCTCTCCCAGATCCTCCCGGAAGTCGGTGTGCCCGAAAGCCGCCATGCAGGCCAACGCCGCCTTCTTGTCTGCCTGCGCGCACAGCACCAGGGCGTCCTGCCTCTCCTGCTCGGGGACGGCCAGCGCACCGTCGACCGAGAAGAAGTCGGTGGTGAACTGCTCGTAGAAACCGTCGGCGTCCGCGGTGAGCTGCGCGGTCATCTTCATCGCCTCGGACTCCAGCAGGGGGCCCTCCGGGTTGCCCGGCAGGCGCACCAGGAACGGCGGCACCGCCGAGGCGAACACCGCACTGCGAACCCGCTCGGAGCCGTACTGCGAGAAGTATCGGGCGACCTCGCCACCACCCATCGAGAAGCCGACGAGGGTCGCGTCCTCCAGGTCCAGCTGGGTCAGCAGGGTGTGCAGATCCTCGGTCAGCGTGTCGTAGGTGTAGCCGGTCAAGGGCTTGTCGCTGCGGCCGAACCCGCGCCGGTCGTACGTCACGACCCGGTAGCCTGCCTCGACCAGTGCGGCGACCTGGTGCCGGAACGCCTCCCCCGACAACGGCCATCCGTGAATCAGCACCACCGGTCGGCCTGGTCCGCCCGTGTCATCGACATGCAGCGCGGTGTCCCTGAACAGTCCGTGGTGCGCAGTGATCTCAGTCATCTGCATTCCTCACTGTGGAATTCGACACTGTGGAATTCGACCGTTCAAGGTTCTTGGCGATCGAAGCGACTCGCAACATGCCGACGAGCACCCTCGGCAGCCCCCTCAGGCGACATCGCGGAAGCCGTGGCAACGCCTCGGCCTGGTCACCCGGCTCGCGGCCCGCGGCCGCGACGGGCTGCCCTACATCGGCGCGCGTGCCGGCACGGCGATCGCCGGACCGAGCATCCGCACCACGAACGACATGCCGACCACGCAGCCGGCGCCGTTCGAGGCACTGGGCCTGGTGCCGTTCCGGCTCAACGCACATTTGTCGACGCGGACCCCGCCAGCACGCACAACGGTGAGACCTGCGAGCAGCGCCTGGCCGAGTTTCTTGAGGTCACCGACGTGCCGGTGCTCGGTCTGCGCGAAGGGACGTGGCTGTCCGTCGAGGACGGCGCCGCGCACAGCGGCGGGACCGCCGTGGGCGGGACAGCGCCGGGTCCGGCCATCGTGTTTACCCGCGGGGTCGCTCACTACGATGTGAGCGGCGAGGTCAGCGACCTACTGAGAGCCGCGGCGAGGTTCGACGCGCCCACGGAGCGGCCCTCGCACCCGGAACCCCACGGTCGCGTGGCCGGGCGACTCACGCGGGCTGCCGGCTTCGTGAGCGTCTGGGGCCTGATCATCCGCAGCTTTCCCATGGCCGTCCGGGTTCTCCTGGTCAGCCAGCTGGGTGTGAACACGGGTTTCTACCTGCTGATCCCGTTCCTGACCGCGCACCTGGGTGGTGGGCTGGGGCGGGAGCCGATCACGGATCCCTTCACAGGCAAGATCGAGGAGTGGTCGACCGGCTCCCGCAGCCCGTCTCCGCGCCGTCGACCAAGGCGGACGAGGGGCACGAGTACATCTCCATCGAGGAGGTCGCCAAGGACCTGGGCGAGGAGACCACGGACCGCCTGCGGGACCTGGCGCTCACCATCTGCGACCGCGGCGCCGAGATCGCCCGCGAGCGCGGCTTCATCGTCGCCGACACGAAGTTCGAGCTCGGGATCGACACCGACGGTGTCCTACGCTGGCCGACTGGGCCCGCACCTATCCCGGCCCGGAGATCCCCGACGACGTGGTCGAGGAGAGACGCGCCCGGTACGTCGAGATCTACGAGACGCTCACCGGCGAGTCCTGGGCCTGAGGACCGCAGAGCCGGTGCCGCCGAGCCGGCTCGCTCACGACTCGGCCACCCGCCCTCACTCCCCTATGGGCTTGAACTTGACCACCTTGTTGTCGCCGGGCCGTGAGTAGTTGCCGTCGAAGGACCAGTTGAGATAGCCGCCGTCGCCATCGCGGGTGACCGTGCCGGAGTCGAGACCGACCACGTGGAACTCACCCACCGTCACCAGGTGCACCTTGCCCTTCAGGTCCGGGCCGAACTCGAGGCCGATGTCCCGGTGCCGGACGATGATGTTCTTGTCCGGGAACGCCTTGAGGTGCTCCTCGACCAGAGACTGGCTCTTGTCGCCTCGGTCACTGGGCACATCACCGTCGAAGTTGGTCCCCGGGTAGGTGCCCTCGTCCTTGTCGTACATCGGATGGCGCCAGTCGCCGCCAAGCCCTTCCTTTATCTTGCCGTTCGTGTAGTAGTCGTCGTCCGGCTCGATCTTCTCGTGCTTGCACCGGGGCGCCGGCTTGATCTTCACCTTGTTGCCGTCGGCGTCGGTGACCTCGAACGAGGACTCCTGCAGCACGCGCTCCTCGTCGGTGGTGATCCACTCCCCCTTGAACAGACGATCCCCTGCCAGCTCACACCCGCCTCGACCGACTCCTCGACCTTCGAGTCGTCGTAGGTGAGCTCGCGGACGTTCCCATGCTCCTCCAGGGCCTCGCGCAGCTCCCCGCCGTCCTCCTGGTCGTCGCGGTCGATCTCGATGTCGTCCTTCTTCAGCTTTCCCTCCTCGTCGCGCGGGAACAGCTCGTCGACCATCGGGGTGAACTTTTTGGCCAGCTCCGGGTACTGGTTGAAGTCCAGGATGAACTCCTGGAACGAGGAGCTGCCCTCCTTCTTGTTCTTGCTCCAGCCGCCACCGGCCTCGAACCCGTAGGGCAGGTCCGTCTCCACGTCGATCCCCGCCTCGTAGAGAGTGGCGAGGGCCTGGTCATCGATCGTGATGTACATCTGGACCAGCTCTCCGTCCGGGGCCGAAGTACACCGTGGTCTTCGTCGACCCCTTCCACTCCGCGCCAGAACCCCTCTTGCCCAGGTGATCGTTGTAGTCACGTTGAGCCCTGTCACACCCGATCATCATCCGACCGCAGGTCTGGCTGTCGGCAGCCGACTGCTTCCGGTCGTTCTCCTTCTTCCAGTTGATCCATTCCTGGGCATCCTTCATACCCGTGAACTCGTACGCCGTGTCACTCGTGACACCGTCGATCGCAGCCACGCCGAACGAGATCGGTGAGCCGAAGATGTTGTCCCCGGACACACCGCCACCGAAGCCGCTGCCCTTGAGCATCTGAACGCGGATCCGGCCGTCGCCGAGCTTCTCGATCATCACGGCCTCGGACTTGCTGAACCGGAAGAAGAGGAACGACATCGTGCGGTCCTCGATGTGGGTGTTGACCTGGACGTAGCAGTCCGGCTCCATGTTGTCGTACGCCGTCGTGACGCACTCGTCGAGCCAGCCCGACGCCGCGGCACGATCCCGACCGGGCGCGGCGTTCTTGTACGCCGTCCACTCGTCGTCGCACACGTCCTGGGGAACCGGGAGCCACTTGCAGCCGAGACGGATCCTCGGCGGGTCGAGGCTGACATCCTCGCTGGACGGCATGGTCTTGTTGCACTCGTCGTCATCCGGGTCGTCGCTCTCGTCACCCCAGCCCTCGGTGACGCAGTCGGCGATCTCGTCGTTCCCCTCCCGGTCGAGGCTTGCTTCCGCCCCACCGGAGATGACCTTCTTCCAGACGTCGCTGAACGCCGTGCCGGAGAGCTCGAGCAGGCACTCGGCAGGGACCGGGTACCAGACGCAGCCGACCTGGATCACCACCATGTCGTTGTCCTCAGCCCTCTCGGGCAGCGGGTCCATATCCGCCCCGGACACCCGGTCCAACGTGATCTCGTCCTCGCACACAGTGTCGTCCGGATCGTCCTCGCCGGGCGGGTAGTCGCCGTCGCCCTCACCGTCAGTGCCGCGGCCGCCGCGACCGTTCTCGGAGTCGGAGACGCACTCCTCCTGGCCCTCGTCATTGCCGACCGACGAGATCGCGCAGATCAGCTTCTCGCTCACGGTGACCCCGACCGGCGTCACCGCGGCGAACACCACCGCGACGACGAGGATCATGACCCCGACGACGGCCACGTACTCCGTGAGGGCCTGGCCGCGCTCGTCGGCGAATCGGCGTCGCCGATCCTGTCTCAGGGGGACGGCCCGAGCGGCAGGAGAGTCGTCGTGGCGGGCTATCGTGCCAAGCCTAGAAAACCGGCTCCTAGACCGGCCAGAGCCTCTGGATCTAGCCCTATAGATTACCTATAGGTCCGTGGACTCACTCCCCGGGCGCAGGGCCGGTCGGACCACCAAGGGTGGTAGCCGATCATCGCGCTCAACATTCGATCACGTTCACCGCCAGCCCTCCACGAGAGGTCTCCTTGTACTTCAGCTTCATGTCGGCACCGGTGTCGCGCATGGTCTTGATCACCTGGTCGAGGGAGACCCGGTGGTTGCCGTCACCGTGCAGGGCGATGCGCGCCGCGTTGATCGCCTTGGTACTCGCGATGGCGTTGCGCTCGATACAGGGGATCTGAACGAGTCCACCGATCGGGTCGCACGTGAGCCCCAGATTGTGCTCCATGCCGATCTCGGCAGCGTTCTCGACCTGCTCGGGTGTCCCGCCCATGACTGCGCACAGTCCGGCAGCGGCCATCGAGCAGGCCGAGCCAATCTCGCCCTGGCACCCGACTTCTGCACCTGAGATCGACGCGTTCTCCTTGATGAGGATGCCGATGCCTGCTGCGGTGAGGAGGAACGTCACCACTCCGTCGTCGCTGGCGTCCGGGATGAACCGGTCGTAATAGTGCAGTACTGCCGGGAGGACGCCCGCCGCGCCGTTGGTCGGAGCGGTCACGACGCGTCCGCCGGCGGCGTTCTCCTCATTCACCGCCAGCGCGAAGAGAGTGACCCAGTCCATGGCGCCGATGGGGTCGCTTCGGCCCGGCTCGGCCGACAGCTTCGTATGAAGCAGCGGGGCGCGGCGCGGCACCTGCAACCCTCCGGGGAGCAGCTGCTCCTGGCTGGTGCACCCGTTATGGACGCACTCTTTCATCGCCGCCCAGATTCGCAGCAGCTCGCTACGCAGTTGCTCCTCAGACCGCCACACCAGCTCGTTGGCCAGCATGACCTCGGCGATGCTCAACTGTTCCTGGGAGCAGTGACGCAGCAGTTCAGCGCCCGAGGCGAACGGATACGGGAGACGGGTGGCGCCAGGGGTGATGCGTCGTTGCGCCATCGCGTCCTGGGCCACCACAAACCCACCACCAACCGAGAAGTACGTCGACTCATGGACCGCGTCGCCCTGCCGGTCGAAGGCGCGGAAGGTCATCCCGTTGGGGTGCTCCGGCAGGCTCCGGCGTCTGTGCAGGATCAGGTCATCGCTGCGTGAGAAGCCGATCTGATGCTCTCCACCGAGCAGCAGCAGTCCGTCCGCGCAGATCTGCCTGGCCCGGGCACCGACGGTGGCAGTGTCGACGGCCTCGGGTGTGTCTCCCAACAGGCCCAAGATCACAGCCTCGTCCGAGCCGTGCCCGCGACCTGTGGCGCCCAGGGAGCCGAACAGCTCGGCCTGCACGCGCACAACCCTGCCTAGTTCGTCCTGGTCCCGTAGCGCGTCGACGAACGCGCCGGCCGCGCGCATCGGCCCGACCGTGTGGGAAGACGATGGCCCGATCCCGATGGAGAACAGGTCGAGCGCGCTCAGCGCCATGAGCGCTCCTCATGACGGCGTGCCCGCGGGCGGATGTGCATGGGTGAGTTTCTCCTCGTGTAGTCCGATGACGAGAAACTGACGCCCGTCACGACACGTTCCATCTGCTCACGGAAGTCTGCGGACGCCGCTATACCGAACGCGGCGGCTTTGCCGACAGTCGCGTGCTCGGGTGGTCCACTCTGCTGCACGATGCGGCTGTCGACCCTGCTCATGTGTCGGCACCGTTGCGCAGCTGGCTGCCGACCGCGGGCAGATCGACATGGACGATGTCGCCCAGGGCTTCGGTCGCGACGTGCGACACCCCGATCCCGATGGGCAGTCGGGATGGTCGTCTGCGTTGACGAACTGTCGAGGGCACCCTAGGCCCATCTGGGCTGCTGATGCGATCGTCAGAACTGGAGGGGTGGGAGCAGATCATGGGAACTCCAAGGCCAGGCCGGCGGACGCCAGCACGATGAGTTCCTCCCCGCTCTGTCTGTGACCTGAGAGTTTTGTGCCGACACATGGCCGGCTTGCCCCGTCGGTGAGCCAGGCACGAAGCTCGGCTGCTCTCCAGAGTTCCTTGTCGTGGCGGTACGGGGGCCTGAGAGATTCCTGGGGAGGTGTTGCTCCTACGGCGCCACCTGAGGGTCGCTCAGGTGAACTCTCCCGCCACGCTACAGGGATGTTCAATTTTGGACGTTTCAGCGAGCACGGTATCAGATCAGTTCAATAGGGGTTCCAACTGAGGTTTTCTCGCCTCATTCTGTGGCCGGGCGTTGAAGGCGGAGCAGTACGAGGGTGGCCGCGGCCATCCCGGTGATGCGCCAAGGATCCAGCGTGATG
>NZ_JAMTCT010000019.1 GCF_024171995.1 Promicromonospora umidemergens
CACCCAGGGTCCCCGCGACCAGGCGCTCCCGCGTCACCGGCAACGCCGTGGCCAGGCGACGCGCCATCGTCATGTCCTTGCCCGCCGCCGCCGCCGAGATGCCCTCACGCACCCGCAACCACGACGTGAACGTGCGCGCCGTACCACCCGACCGCCACGAACCCTCAGCCTCGATCCGCGGCAACAAGACGTACCGCACCCCGTCCAACCGGCCCGTCAACCGACGGGCCCGGGTGTGCGCCTCGACCAAGCGGGCGACGGACGGCGCATCCCACCCGTCCAACACCTCCGGACCGGTCAGACCCGCCAGCTCACCCACCGCGTCCTCGATCCGCGCCAACGCCTCCTCGATCGACACCGCGGGAGGCAGACCACCAGTCGTGTCGTTCGTCGACTGCTCCACCAGTACCCACCCCCCATCTCCGTCGTCCGTTGACCCCATTATCTCGAACATACGTATGAGGCGCACGCGCTATCTGGAATCTGTGGATAACTTTTCCCGACAGGCATCAGGATCGCCCCGAGGGTCCGGACGCCCCGCACCACAAGCCGGCACACAGGTGCATCAGCCGGGGCCACGACAGGCGAGGGCGATGCCCAGGCAGCTGAGAGCCACCGCGGCGGCGAACGTGACGGGTAGACCGATGCCGTCAGCGATGAAGCCGATCGCGGGCGGCCCGCCGAGATATGCGATGTACCCGACAGCGCTGACCCGCGCGGTCATCGCTGCGGCTCGTCCGGGTGCGGATCGACTGGCACGGGAGACCGCCACGGGGAAGACCGGGCCAAGGACCAGCCCGACCAGACCGACGGCCACGGCCATGACCAGCGGATGCGCGACCACGGAGCCGAGCACCACGAGGCAGACCACAGTCACGGCAACGGTCGTCAGGACCGTGCGTTCCGCGAAGCGGTCCAGGACGGTGTCGCCGGCCGAGCGGGAGATGAACATCGCCAAGCTGAACAACGCCAGGGTGGTGGCCCCCAAGGAGGCTGATGCTCCGAGGTCGCGGGTGATCAGCAGAGCCGACCAGTCCGTGACCAGCCCCTCGATGAGCAGGCCGGAGACGGCGAGCACGGAGATCGTCACGGGCAGGCCGAAGCGCCCGTCCCGCACCAGGACCGGGGCGTCCTCGGCTCCTCGTTCGGCGGGGCGCCGGGGTTGGGACCACAGCATCGGAGCGCACACCAGGGTCAGGGCCACCAGGAGGACGGCGACGGCAAGGAAGTGCTCGGTCGCCGTCGCGCCGACCTGCGTGGCGACCACCCCGCCCAGGGCGCCGGCGAGCACGCCCAGGCTGTACCCACCGTGCAGCCGGGACAGGACCCGGTGACCGGTGTGCTGCTGGTAGGCGATGCCGGCGGTGTTCATGGCGATGTCGAGGACGCCGCTGGCCGCCCCGAGCAGCATGAGCGCTCCGGTCAGCTGCCACACGTGGTCGGCGACGCCGATCAGGGGCAGCGCCGCGCTGAAGAGCAGCGCGGTGACCACGCAGACCGGTCCTGATCTCGCACGGTCGAGGATCCGAGCGGTGAGCAGCAGTGCGGGGACCGCACCTGCGGCGACACCGAACAAGGCAATACCCAGCTCGCTGTCGCTGAGATCAAGGAGGCGCTTGACCTCTGGAATACGCGGGGCCCAGCTGGAGAGAACGGCCCCGTTGACGAAGAAGACGGCCCAGAGGCGAGCCGCGAAGGAACGGATGCGTGTCGAGTACAAGGCGACCCTCAGGCCGCCCTGCCGACAACATCTCGCCTTTCCCCCGGACGGTCAGGAGAGGCGGTCCACGACCCTGGAACACTCTCACGGTATCGATCGAGGCATCAAGCCCGCAGAGCGGTGCCACAGGGCGGTGCCACAGGGCGGTGCCACTGAGCGCCACAGCTCAGCGACGCCTCGTCAGAGCCGCACGATCGCCGAGGCGGGGTTCTCGACGGCGTCGGCGACGGAACGCATGAAGCCCGCCGCCACGGCGCCGTCGCAGACCCGGTGGTCGAAGACGAACGACATCTGGGCGATCTTGCGCGGCACGATCTGGCCGTCGACCACCCACGGCCGGTCGATGATCCGGCCGAGGCCCAGGATCGCGACCTGCGGGTGGTTGATGATCGCCGCGCTGCCGTCGACCCGGAAGCCGCCGTAGTTGTTCAGGGTGAACGTCCCCGCGGAGAGCTCCTCGGCCGTCGCTCTGCCGGCCCGGGCACGGGCCGTGAGGTCGCGCAGCGCCGTGTCGAGCTCAGCCGTGGTCATCGACCCGGCCCCGAGCACCGCCGGTGCGACCAGCCCGAGCTCGCTCTGGACGGCGATGCCGAGGTTGATCGCGTCGGGCACGACGATCTCGTCGCGCTCGACGTCGAGCCGCGCGTTCAGCACCGGGTAGTCCTTGAGACCTGCGACGACGAACCGCGCGAGGTAGGCGAGCAGACCAGGCCCGGGGTCGGTGGGCGTGCGGGCGGCCTCGCGCAGGTCCCAGAGCGCCGTGGCGTCGACGTCGACCCAGACGGTCGCCTCTGGGATCTCCGAGCGGCTCCGCGACAGCACCCTGGAGGCCGCGCGCTGGAAGCCCGTGAGCGGGATGCGCCGCTCGCCGGGAGTGCTCGGTGCGACGGCGACGGCGACGTCGGCCACAGGAGCGGCGGACACTGAGGGAACGGCGGAGACGGAGGCGGGAGCCGGGGCCGACCGCGCGCTCTCGACGGCCGCCCACACGTCGGACCGGGTGACGACCCCGCCGGCCCCGGTGGGCCGGATGGTGCGCAGATCCAGTCCTGCCTCACGGGCCAGCCGCCGGACGATCGGCGAGATCACCTTGACCGGCCGCTTCTCCGGCACGGCGGCGGCAGGCGCCGTCGGCCCGGCACCCCGCGGCCGACGACGGCGGCCCGCGGCCGCTCCCGCCGAGGTGCCGTACCCGATGAGCACGTTGCCGGAGCCGGCCTGCTCCTCCTCGCGGTAGGCCGCTGCCGCCTTCCGGCCGTCGGACGAACCCTCACCCTCAAGCTTTACCTGAGGCTCGACCGCGCCGACCCTCTCGGCGGCGATCGTGATCAGCGGCCTGCCGACCTCGACGAGCTCTCCCTCGGCGGCATGCAGGGTGCCCACCCGGCCGGCGTACGGGCTGGGCACCTCCACGACCGACTTGGCCGTCTCGACCTCCACCACCGGCTGGTCGACGGTGACGACGTCGCCCTCTGCGACCAGCCAGTGCACCACCTCTGCCTCGGTCAGGCCCTCGCCGAGGTCGGGCAGCAGGAAGGTCTGTGCGGTCGCGGTGCTGGTCACGCTTCCTCCCACTGGAGCTCGTCGACGGCGTCGAGGATCCGGTCGACCGACGGGAGCTGGAAGTGCTCGAGCTTCGGCGGCGGGTACGGGATGTCGAACCCGGTCACCCGCCGCACCGGCGCGGACAGCGAGTGGAAGCAGCGCTCGCTCACCCGCGCCGCGATCTCGGAGGAGACGCTCGCGAAGCCCGCCGCCTCCGCGACGACGACCGCACGCCCCGTCGACTCCACGGCCGCGCACACGCCTGCGTCGTCGAACGGCACGATCGAGCGCAGGTCGACGACCTGCAGGCTGCGGCCGTCGCGCGCGGCCACCTCGGCCGCCTCGATCGCGACCGGCACGGTCGGTCCGTAGGCGATGAGAGTGGCATCGGTGCCCTGGCGACGCACGACGGCGGTGCCGATCCCCGGCTCGCCACCGCGGCCCAGGACGACCTCGCCCTTCGCCCAGTAGAGCTTCTTCGGTTCGAGGAAGATCACCGGGTCGGGCGAGGCGATCGCCTCCCGCAGCAGCGTGTACGCGTCCGCGGGGTTCGACGGCGCGACGACGTGCAGGCCGGGGGTGTGGGCGTAGTAGGACTCCGACGAGTCGCAGTGGTGCTCGACCCCGCCGATGCCGCCGGCGTAGGGGATGCGGACGACGAGGGGCAGCGCGACGCGGCCGCGGGTCCGGTTCCGCATCTTGGCGATGTGGCTGACGACCTGCTCGAAGGCCGGGTAGGCGAAGGCGTCGAACTGCATCTCGATCACCGGCCGCATGCCGTTCATGGCGAGGCCGACGGCGAAGCCCGCGATCCCGGCCTCGGCGAGCGGCGTGTCGAAGCAGCGGTCCTCGCCGAACTCGGCGGTGAGGCCGTCGGTGACCCGGAAGACGCCGCCGAGCGGGCCGACGTCCTCCCCGAGCACGAGCACGGTCGGATCCTCGGCCATCGCGTCGTGCAGGGCCCGGTTGATCGCCTGGGCCGTGCTGAGCGTCGCGTGCTCCACCGCGGTAGTGGTCATCAGCGGGTCTCCTCTCTGCTCTGCTCGTCCCTGCTCTGCTCGTCCCTGCTGATCTCGTCACGGACCACGGCGAGCTGCTCCACGAGCTGGGGGGTGGGCTGGGAGTAGACGAACCGGAACAGATCGTCAGGGTCGGGCTCGACGTCCTGGTTGAGGCCGTCCCGCGTGCGGCGGGCGACCTGCTCGGCGGCCTCGGTGAGGTCGGCGGCGCGCGCGTCGTCCAGGACGCCCTCGGTCCGCAGGTAGGCCTCCAGCCGCACCAGCGGATCCTTGGCGGCCCAGGCGGCGACCTCGTCGTCGGCGCGGTAGCGGGTGGCGTCGTCGGCGTTGGTGTGGGCCTGCATCCGGTAGGTCCGGCCCTCGACGAGCTGCGGCCCCTCGCCGGCACGCGCCCGCCCGACCGCTCCGGACAGGACGTCCAGGAGCGCCGCGAGGTCGTTGCCGTCCACGTGCTCGCCGGGGATGCCGTAGCCGACGCCCTTGTGCGCCAGCGACGGGGCGGCCGACTGCCGGGCCAGCGGCACCGAGATCGCGTACTGGTTGTTCTGGACGAAGAAGACGACCGGCGCCCGGAAGACCGCCGCGAAGTTCAGGGCCTCGTGGAAGTCGCCCTCGCTCGTGCCGCCGTCGCCGCACATCGCCAGCACTACTGTGCGCTCCCCGCGCAGCCGCGCCGCGTGCGCCACGCCCACGGCGTGCGGGAGCTGCGTGGCCAGCGGCGTCGTCAGGGGTGCTACGTGCCGCTCGTACGGGTCGTACCCCGAGTGCCAGTCCCCCTTGAGCAGCCCGAGCACCTCGACGGGGTCGACACCGCGCGCGACGGCGGCGGCGGTGTCGCGGTAGGTCGGGAACAGCCAGTCCTCGCCGGTGAGCACCTGCGCCGCGGCGACCTGGCACGCTTCCTGCCCGTAGGACGAGGGGTAGACCGCCAGCCGCCCCTGCCGGACGAGCGCTGAGGCCTGCTCGTTGAAGCGGCGGGCGACGACCATGCCGGCAAGACCCCGGAGCAGCTCCTCGCTCGCGGGCAGACCGGCCCTGGCGGCGACCGTCGGACGGCCGTCCGGGTCAAGGAGCATGACCGGCTCCCGCGACGGGAGCATGCGGTCCGCGTCACTCGTCATGCTTGTCATGTGAATATGATGGTCAAGGTTCTATTCGGAATCCATCAACGGCGAGGATCCGAGAGACCGTCCAGCAATTCCCTGGTCATGCGATCCAAATGTCCAACAGCGAAGGGGCTGAGGGCGTGGCGGCAAGACAAGTGGTATCGAGCCTCGACGACGTCGACCAGCGCATCGTCGACGAGCTACGTCAGGACGGCCGCATGTCCATGCGAGCACTGTCCGAGAAGCTGCACATCTCGCGCGCCAACGCCTATGCGCGAGTCCGGCGGCTCGAGTCCACCGGCGTCATCCGCGGCTACCGCGCGGACATCGATCCCGTGCTGGCCGGCCTGGGCACGTCGGCCTACGTCACGGTCAACCTGGAGCAGGCGGAGTGGCGTTCGGTCCGCGAGGAGCTCCGCACCCTGCGCGGCGTCGACCACATCGGGCTGGTCGGCGGTGAGTTCGACCTCGTCCTGCTCGTCCGCGCCCGGGACAACGCCGATCTGCGGCACCTGATCCTGGACCAGATCCAGGGCATGAAGGGCATCCTGAACACGCACACGCTGCTGGTGTTCGAGGAGCCGATCCCCGCCGGTCCGACGTCGACCGCCTCCGAGTAAGCGTTCGGTCCACGACGGCGCCGAAGTCCGCCCGCCTGTCGTGCGGCACCTGGGTCCAGGACCACTTCGTTGACATACATTCACGAATGTATGTAGGTTGCGGGCACGGCAACCGAGGAGAGGCTGTGGCGACCACGATGTGCGCGCGCAACGCAGGTCAGGGCAGAGGTCAGGGCATCAACCGTGACGAGTGACCCTGCAGGACGGAAGGGCACGGCTCGGGCCTCCCAGGCGGACCGGCGCGCGCGTTCCCGCACAGCCCTGCTCGAGGCGGCGGCCCAGGGGCTGTCGCGCTACGGCTACGGAAACCTCGCGCTGGAGCAGGTGGCTCACGACGCCGGATACACGCGCGGCGCCCTCTACCACCAGTTCCGGAACAAGCAGGAGCTGAGCCTCGCGGTCATCGACTGGGTGATGGCGGCCTGGCAGGACGAGGTCGGGGTGCTCGTCGACGCCGAGACCGACCCCGTCGCGGCGCTCCTCACGCTCGCCCGGGGCCACGCACGATTTTGTCGACGTGACGTCGCCCGCATGGCGGTGGCGCTACGGCTCGAGTTCGCCGGCCAGGACCACCCCGTCGGGCGGCACATCGAACAGGCATATGACACGATCACCCGCCACGCCACCGCTCTCGTCCGTGCGGCACGCGATGCGGGCCCGGTCCCGCACGGACCGCCCGACCAGGTCGTCGGGCTCGCGCTCATCGGCGCGCTGGAGGGCACCGTCATCGCGCTCGCGGGCCACCCGGAGCACGACGAGCTGCTCGCTGCGCGGGCAGTCGCCGGTGTGCTCGGCCTCAGCGCCGACACGATCGACGGGAGCTGAGCGCCCGTGGCCCTGGCCGACCTGAGACTTCCCGACCGTGAGTTCCGGGACGGGCCCTGGATCGTGCACGAGCTGACCGACGGGTACCGGCTCGAGGACCTGTGGGTGGTGCGCACACCGGGGGCCGGCCCCGCAGGCCTTCCCGACGTCCTGCGGGCCATCGACGATGCCGCGGTGTCCACCCGTGATCCCTGGATCGTGCGGATGTTCTTCGCGCTACGCCGGGCCGTCGGCCGGCTCTTCGAGTGGGACGAAGGTGCCCCGGGCCGCGGTTCCGGGCCGAGCCCTCTGACCGGCCGCGCGGCTGTCGCGGCAGGCACAGAGGACTCGGGGGCAGGTCTGGCGCCGTTCACCGTCGTCTACACCACCGGCCAGGAGTGCGCCGTGGAGGCGGCGAGCAGCCTCGTGCACCTGGTGCTGCACCTGGGCTGGGCGGTGCCGCCTGCCGGTGAACCTCAGCTTCAGGTCGCGGTGCTCGTCCGCCCGAGCGGCAGGCTCGGGCGGCTCTACATGACAGCGATCAGGCCCGCACGCCATCTGGTGGTCTTCCCTGCCCTGGTCCGGCAGTGGGAGTCGGCGTGGAGAGAACACGGCATCGCTCGCCGTGACCAGGACCAAGCCATCAACACCAAGCGGAGATGAGGACCTGATGCAGCTGACAGCATTTCGGGTGGGTGCGGCGGCGTGGATGTTCACCGGCGTCGTGCACGACATCCTGGAGCTCGTCCTACCCGGCGACCCAGAGCTCACCGCGGCGCTCCGCGCCTCGACCCTGGAGGTCGGGCCGTTCTCGCTCGACGCGGACCTGCTCAACCGAGGTGTGAGCCTGTCCATGGGGCTGGCGATGGTCGTCGTCGGCGTGCTGCTGTGGATGATCGCCGGCGCTTTCCGGACCGAGCCGGGCCGGGCCCGTCCGTTCGGGATCGCGGCCCTGGTCGGGACCGTTCTCGCGCTCGGTGTGGCCGTCGTGTGGGTGCCCGGTCCGCCCCTGGTGACCTTCACCGTGGCGGCGGTCGCGTTCGTCGTCGCACTGGCGGCAAAGCCTTCGGGCCGCACCAGCCCCGGGTGACGAGGCCTGTCCCCTACTCGGGCTTCTCCTGCAGCGCGCGCACCTCGATGCGGGACTGCAAGGCCGCGGAGCACCGCTCGGCCCAGCCGAGGGCGGTCTCCTCGTCGGCGACGTCGATGATCCAGAACCCGCCGACGTACTCGGCGGCCTCGACGAACGGCCCCGGAACGCGCTTCGGCTCGTCGCCCGTCGCGTCGACGGTGATCGCCGTCGACGGCGGGTGGAGGCCACCAGCGGTGACCAGCGCACCGGACTCGGCCAGGGCGGTGTTGAAGGCGCCGACGGCGGCGAACACCGCCTCCAGCTCGGCCGGGTCCATCTCCTGCATCGACTCCATCGTCGGTTCCTCGGCGCTGTCGTGCGGCATGGTCAGGAAGTACTGGGTCATGAGACTGCTCTCCGAGCTGTTCGTCGGGACTGACTGTTGGTGGTGTGGACGAGACGAGGCAAGAGAACTCATCGGGTCTCGGAGGCGAACTCCTGGATCATCACCGGCGAGGCGTGGATGCAGACGATCCGGAGCGTCCCGGTGCCGGTGTTGGTGAAGCGGTGCCAGGTGTCGGCGGGTGCGACGGCGGTGTCGCCGGCCCGGACGACGAAGGTCGCGCCGCCGACCACGATGGTCGCCTCGCCCTCCAGCACCGACCAGGTCTCGTCGTAGGGGTGCCGGTGGAGGCTGGGGCCCTGACCGGGCTCGGAGGTGACGAGGAAGAACGAGACGTTCGATCCGTACGAGGCGCCCTCGAACCGGAGGGTGCGGCTCTCGCCGATGCGGATGCTGTCGGCGGGGATCACTGCGGGGCTGGTCATGACGGGGTTCCTCTCAGCGGGGACTGCTTTCTGATGGGACCCACTCTCCGCCGGTCGAGGCAGCAGTGACTACGCTTTCGACGTGGATCGAAAGTTCGTGGAGTTCCGGCTCGGTTCCAGCGATATCTCGGCGGTGCGGTTCGGCATCTCCCCCGGGCACGAGCTGGTGCACGCGGTGCGGACCATCCTGCGCCCGCAGAGCGCGCCGTTGCACTGGGGGTGGTTCCGCAACCTGCAGAGCAAACCAGTCGGTGAACCCTTCCGGCTGATGTCCGTCATCTGCGGCGTGGACGGCTACCTGCCCGACTTCCTCACCGCCACGCCGTCGGGCGACATGACTCCCGGGGAGGAGGCCGAGCGGCTGCGCCAGGTCCCCGCCGAGCGGCTCCAGTTCGACCTGCAGAAGATGGTGCTCCGCTCGACCGGCGCCCGGCAGCAGGAGATCCGCGACCTGATCGCGGCGCCGGACCGTGCCCGGACGATGATCGTCGGGGCGTGGCAGGAGGTGTGGGACGCGCTGCTCGCGCCCGTCTGGCCGCAGATGCTGCGCCTGCTGCGGGCCGATGTAGCCGTCCGCGCGCGGCGCAGCAGCGACGCCGGTCTCGCCGAGATGGCCGGCACCCTGCACTCGACGGTGACCTGGGCCGACGAGATCGTCCGGGTGCAGATGCGCAAGCACGAGGAGGTGGTCGACTGCGGCGGAACCGGCCTGGTGCTCGTCCCCTCCGTCATGATGGCCGCCCGAGGCTGCGCGGTACTCACCGAGCACCCCGCGCAGCCCACGATCTTCTACCCGGCGCACGGCGTGTCCGAGACCTGGCACCGCGACGGCGCGGACGCGCTCGCCGCGCTCACTGCCCTGCTCGGAGCGGCCCGCGCCCGCCTCGTCCTCGAGCTCCAGCAGCCGCTGTCGACCTCCGAGTGCGCCAGGCTGACCGACCTCGCGGTGTCCACCGCGTCCCACCATCTCACCGTCCTGCGCGACGCAGGCCTGGTCGACAGCCGCCGCAACGGTGTGCGCGTCCTCCACACCCGCACGCCGCTGGGCGAGGCGCTGGCGGGCGTCCGGTAGCGGGTCTCGCGTCAGTGGTCCCCGTGCCCCAGCTCTGCCTCACCCTCCGTCGACATGCCCGAGTGCAGCGGCAGGAACGCGTGCAGGTGACCACGGTCCGCCCCCACGTACTGCAGGTCGAGCTGGACCGCCGCAACGGCCCAGGCATCGACGGCGCGCGAGCGGAGGTCTCCAGCAACGGCGTGGAGCTGCTCCGAATCCCCTGACGAGTCCCCCGACGAGTCCCCCGACGCGGCGTCCCCACCATCGGCCAGCTCCAGGACGTCGAGCGTGTCCCCCAGCAGCCGGGTGGAGAGCAAGAACCCGTTGCGCATGATGTTGTGCTCGGACGACCCGGACGGCAGCGCCTCGACCTCGGCGGTCACCTCTTGCACGACGTCGCGCCACTGCCCCACCTCGGCCGCGGTCGGCCGCGCCGGGCGCGCCCCGTCCGCGAGCGCCTCGTCCGACGGCAGCGCCTCGTGCAACCCGTCCATCACCGGCAGCAGCTGTTCCTGCGCCGACACGGCCAGCTCCCCCGCGGCGGTCAGGTTCGCGACGTTCCGCTCCTCCTCCGCTGCCTCCAGCTCCGCCACCCGGGCGGGATCGACCTCGATCCCGCCGGGTGCCGCCGCCGGCGCCGACGATTCCCACGGCTGCACCAGCACCAGCACCAGGGCCGTGGCGGCGGCCACCAGCGCGACTGCCGCTGCGGCGCCCCACCTCGGCCACCGGCGCCGCGCGGGCGCCGGCGGCCGGGGTCCGGGGTGGCCGGCACCACCCCGGCTCGATGGACGTGCCGCGGCGTTCGGTCCGCTCCGCGGTGGGTTCCGCGGCCTGTTCCTCGTCTTCGGCACGTCCTTGCTCCTCTCGGTCAGACCGGCCGGCCCGTCACGCGGGCCGGCCGGTCAGATCATCCGGTCAGGCCATCCGGTCAGGTCATCCCGTCAGCCGAGCTGGCTAGCGGCAGCTCACCGCGTCGTAGGCGTCCTCGACGACCACCTCGTGCGGACCGTTGGTCGCGGTCACCGTGGCGGCCCCTGCGTCGAACGCTCCGGCCCTCGACTTGAACTGCTGGGAGACGGTCTCCCCTGGCAGCACCTTCTTGAAGGTCTTGCTTCCGTGCGCGGTGCTGAGCTCGAGCCGGGCCGGGTCGGCACCCACGTTGGTCGCGCTCACCGTCACGCGCGCGTGCGGACCGGTGCACCGGCTGCCTGCCGCCACCTCGACCTGCGGCGGGTCCGGCTCGTCGGCGAACGTGAGGTCCTGGAACTCCACGGCGCTCCTGTTCGCCGTGCTGTGCGCGGTGACGAACAGCCCGACGTCCTGCAGGTCGGCGGCGCCTGCCAGCTCCTCCGGTTCCCCGATCTGCGTGAACGTCTCGCCGTCGGTGCTCCAGTACGCCGAGTACAGGTCGCCGTCGCGCACGAGCCGCACCCAGGCCGGGTACGCCGTCGAGCCTCCGCCCGACGACGTCACGAGCTGCCCAGCGTCGTTGCCTCGCAGCCACTCGAACCCGCCGCTCGGCCGGAGGCCGAGCGCCGCGTATCCCGGCGACGAACCTGGCAGCGTCACGTCGTTGCGGACGATGATCCCCGCCTTGGCGGACCCGTGGGAGTTCCCCTGGCTGTTGATCTTCACCGTGGCCGACCAGTGCCGGTCGGAGCCCTCGCGGAAGATCGTCGAGTACTCGTCGGTGCCCTGCCACATGTTGGCACCGCCCGACTCGATGACGTACGCCCCGGAGGACAGCTGCTCGAACTCGCCGTCCGCGTTGCTGAACGTCCGCATCCCGCCGAACATGTCGCCGACCTGCGCGACCACCACCCGTGAGGTCGTCGGCAGACCGCGGTCGTTGGTCGCGACCGCCGTCAGCTCGTAGTAGCCGTCGGCGGTGACGTCCCAGGACGCCGTGTACGGCGCGGTGTCGTCGACGCCGATCGACGTCCCGTCGACGAAGAGCTCCACCTGGCTGACGGTGTTCTCCGCGTCGGTGGCGTCGGCGGTGACCTCGATCTGGCCGTGCTCGAGCTCGACCCCTGCCTCGGGCGAGGTGATCGCCACCTCGGGCCGCGTGGTGTCGCTGACGCCCTTGCCGTTCGCCTCCACGAAGTTGAGCAGGCGCTCGCCCGGCCCGGGGAAGACGACGTAGAGCGCGAAGCTCTCCCCCGGGTCGTCGACGTCGACCCGCACGTCGCGGAAGTCGCTGACACCGGCGCCCGCGATCTCGGCCGTCCCGAGCAGGTCGCCGTCCGGCGCTCCCTTCCGCAGCTCGATGGTGCCCGCGGAAGCCGAGGCCACGCGCAGCGTCAGGGCGTCGATCCCGTGGAGGTTCACGGGATCGTAGGACGCCCACGCGCCGTCGGAGCCGACTACTACCTCACCGCCACCCTCGGCGTCCCGGCTCGGCGCCGTCCTGGTCCCCTCCTGCTCCGTGTGGAACTCGGCCTGCCGCTCCTTGGGAAACACGAGGGTCGTGTCCGATCCGGTGAGCGACGGGATGTCGCCGGCGCCGCCGTCGTCCTTGTACCTGGCGTCGAGGACGTAGAAGACGTTGGTGCCCTCGCCGTGCCCGCCACCGAGCTCGGTCGCGACGGAGCCCGTACGGCCGTGGAGCGGCTCGGACGGGTGCGCGTGCGCGTCGTGCCCGAGGGCCGGCTGGATGACGACCCGTTCGTCGTCGATGGCGGAACCGTCCGGCGAGTCCTCCGCGTCCGTCACGGAGACGTCCCACGAGATCGTGTCGCCGAACTCGAAGAACGATCCCGTCGGCGGCAGCCCGAAGTCGACCTCCGGCCGGGTGTTGCCCACGGTGATCGGCACCGTGGCGGTCCCGTCCTTGCCCGCTGGGTCGGTGACGGTGAGCCGGGCGTCGTAGACGCCGTCCTCCGTGTAGGTGTACGACGCCGTCAGCTCGGTCGCGTCGGTGGTCCCGTCGCCGTCGAAGTCCCACGCGTACTCGAGGTTCTCGCCCTCGGGGTCGGTGCTGCGCGTCCCGTCGAACTCCACCTCCAGCGGCGCGGTCCCGGAGTTCGGCGACGCCGTCGGCACCGACTCCGGCGAGCGGGAGCCCGTCACGTAGTCGACCCGGTGCAGGCCCGAGTCGGGGTTGTCCCGGCCGAAGCCGCCGCCCCAGTCGAGCACGTACATCGCGCCGTCGGGCCCGAACTTCGCGTCGATCGGTGCGAGGAAGTCCTCGTCCGGCAGGAACCGGTTGACCTTCTCGACGTCCGTCTCGCCCGGGGCCGCCTCGGGATCCGTCGGCTCGATCGTGAACACCTGGTTCCGCGACCACTCGTAGAAGAACGCCTTGCCCTCGTAGTACTCGGGGAACTTGGTGTCCGAGTCGAGCTCGGGGTCGAAGTCGTAGAACGGGCCGCCCATCGGCGCGAGCCCACCACCCTGGTTGATGGCGCCGGGCACGGAGGACCGCTGGTAGCCGTACCACAGGTCCGCCGGCTGGGCCGGGGGCAGCTCGGTCAGGCCGGTGTTCCGCACCGAGTCGTTGACCGGTGCGGCGCAGTCGAAGAACTCGCCCACGGTCACCGGGCTCGTGCGGTAGTCGACGTCACGGAACGGCTCGTTGTCCCCCATGCACAGAGGCCAGCCGAAGAAGCCCGGCTCCTTGATCAGGTTCCACTCCGCGATGCCCGCCGGGCCGCGCTGGGCCAGGTTGTCGCTGCCGTTGTCGGGCGAGTAGTCGGCGACGCCGAGGTTGCCCGTCGCCGGGTCGATGGCGAACCGGAACGGGTTCCGGAAGCCCATCGCGTAGATCTCGGGCAGCGTCTTGTCCGCGCTGTCCTCGGCCTCCGGGAACAGGTTGCCGTCCGGGATCGCGTACGTACCGTCGTCCTCCGGGTGGATCCGCAGGACCTTGCCGCGCAGGTCGTTGGTGTTGGCCGACGTCGCCCGCGCGTCGTGGAAGGTGCCGTCCCGCTCGGAGATCGGCGCGTACCCGCCCGACGGCTCAGAGTGCGGGTTCACGTCGTCGCCGACCCCGAGGTACAGGTCACCGGTCGCATGGTCGACGATCACGCCACCGCCCGTGTGCCCCGGCTCGTCGGGCAGGCGCCTGGCGGGGACCTCCAGCAGGACCACCTCGGACTCCGGGTCGATCGTCGTCGTCCCCGGGCCGTCCTGCGTCACCGTGAACCGCGAGAGCCGGTTGACGAAGCTCGCGGGGTCGGTGTCGTCCTCGCTAGCGGGCGACCAGTACTGGTACAGGTACCCGTTCTCGGCGAAGTCCTCGTCGAGCGCGACGCCCAGCAGGCCGTCCTCGCCGCCGGAGTAGACCGGCAGCGTCACCGCGGTGGACGTGGTCTGCGTCTCCGGGTCGAAGACCCGGATCTGCCCGCGCACCAGCTCGGTGAAGAAGACACGGCCGTCCGGCGCGACGTCGATCCCGAACGGCGCGCTCGTGTTGGTGTCCAGCGAGACCTTCTCGAACTGGCCCCAGTCGGTGCCGCCGCAGTCCCCCTCGGCCAGCCCCGCGGCCCACTCCACGCCGCCGACGATGTGCTGCACCAGCTCCGGCTCGTCCGTGTAGTGCGCGCCGAAGTGGCCCATGCCGGTCATCCACGCGCGGCCACCGTCGTAGTACTTGCACCACGAGATCGGGTGGTCGTAGCCCATGGCGTTGCTGCCCGGGTCGTAGGTCGACTCGTCCATCGTGGCCAGCACGTGCGCGTCACCCCGCACGTTGGTCGAGAAGTTGTACCACTCGTCCGCGCGGTCCCAGCGCTGCGGCAGGTGCTCCGTCGACGGGTGCTTCCGGTCCTCGACGCGGACCGTGCCCGGCAGGCCAGGGCTCGACCCGGTGGCGGCGTGCCCGGGCATCAGCGACCCGATCATCTCGTCCCACCAGGCGTAGTTCCCGCGCATGTCCGTCGCGTTGTGGACGGCGACGATGCCGCCGCCCGCCTGCTGGTACCGCTCCATCGCGGCCTTCTGCTCGGCGTTCCACGGGTCGCCCGACGCCTGGAACATGACCAGCGCGTCATACTGCGCGAGGTCCGCATCGTTGAAGACCGCCGGGTCCTCCGTGTGGTCCGACTCGATGCCTGCCTCCGCGAAAGCCGCCTCGAGCACGGGCGTGCCCTGCGTGATCGCCTCGGCGTGCCGGTACTGGGTGGTGGCCGTGAAGATGAGGACCCGGCCCTCTGCCAGGGCCTCGGCCTGCCCTCCCTCGGCCGCCTGCGGCTCGTCGGCGGCCGTGGCCGCCGGTACGGACGCGAGCGTGAGCGCCAGCGCTCCGGCGGCGAGCGCCGCTATGGATCTCCCCCAGCGGGGACGTCGTGGTGCGGTCATCGTGTTGCCTCCTGGGCAGATCGACGTGCGGACCCGCCGGGGCACCCGGCGGAGCGTGTTTCGTTGACCAGCCCGGCGTGCCGGCACCGAGCGCGATGGGCGCTTCCGATCTCAGCCGCATCCGACCTCGGACGCGCGCGGTCTCAGACCTGTGTCGCTGGCATCAGTCCTCTCAGGTGGGCGAGGCCCTCGGTCGCGAGGACGTCCTGGCTCGCGGCCAGCGGCCGCCAGATCGAGGCGGCGGTGGCGATCGTGGCGTTCTGACCGGTGAACGACTCGATGACCAGCGGACCCGCGTAGCCGGCCCGCTCGAGCGCGGCGAGCAGCGCCGGCCAGTCGATGCTGTCGCCGCCCGGCGCGCCGCGGTCGTTCCCGCAGACCTGCACCGCGGCGATGCGCGCCCCAGCGCGCACCACCGCGGCGGGCAGATCCCGCTCCTCGATGTTCATGTGGTAGACGTCGAGCATCAGCCCGATCCCCTCGGCGGGCAGCCTGCCGACGACGTCGAGCGCCTGGTCCACCGTGTTGATCAGGCTCGTCTCGTAGCGGTTGAGCGGTTCCAGCCCGACGACGACGCCTGCGTCGATCGCGTGCTCGACGACGGGGGCCAGGTTCTCGACGAGCTCTGCGACGGCGTCGGCCCGCTCCTGCGGCGTCGTCCGCCACGTGCGCCCGACCGACGCGTACGCCGGGCCGCCGATCACCCGGGCACCCACGGTGTGCGCGGCGTCGACCACCGCCCGCAGGTAGTCCTGGGTAGCGCCGACGGTGCGCGCGTCGGCGGCGACCAGCTCCCGGCCCTCGCCCATGACGAGGGACACGCTCGCCGCGAGCCCGTTGTCGGCGAGGACCTGGGCCGCGCGGCGCGGGTCCCAGTCGCCGAGGCGCTCCACGGGAAGCTCCAGGACGTCGAACCCCCAGCCAGCGACCCGTGGCGCGATCTCGGCGAGCGAACGGTCGGTGAGCGGCGACGTCCACACCCAGGTGTTGACGCCGACGGGCCAGGTGGTCACGGTGCTCGTGGGCACGGTCCTTGGCGTGGCGACCATTCAGCGGTCCGTCCAGGCTTCGGGGTACCCGGGCAGGTCCTCGCCGCCGAACTTCGCGTAGTGCAGGGACGGCATGTCCGCGTTGGCGTCGAGGTACTCCGCGAGGTCCGTGTCGTCGACGGGCTCCTGGGGCAGCACCCACTCGGAGGGCACCTCCTCGCCGGCCCAGATCTTCTGCGCGGCCAGGACCGGCGTGCGCCACTGGAAGTTCGAGTAGACGTTGCCGATGGCCGTCATCCCCGTCTCGTCCCACTTGCGCAGGAAGCTCATCTCGTCCTCGCCCACGAAGACCGGGTACGGCTGGCCGGCGTCCTCGAACGCCTCGACGGCCGCGACCGCTCCGTCGCCCGCGTCCATCCAGATGCCGTCGACCTCGCCGCGCTGCAGGTACTGGGTCACGAGGTCCTTGATCTTGGCGCCGTCGCCGCCGGTGAACTCCACCCCGACGACGTCGATGTCGGACTCCGAGAAGACCTTGTCCGCCGCGGCCCACCGGTGCTCCAGCACGTCGACGCCGGGCAGGATGCGCAGCGCCAGGACCGTCGAGCCCGGTTCCAGGTTGTCGACGAGGAACTCGGCGCCCACCGCGCCGTAGGCGTAGCCGCCGATCGGGTGGATGAAGGTGGCCATGCAGTCGGAGTTCACGCCGCGGTCGAACACGATGACCGGGGTGCCGCTCTCACACGCGGCCTCGACCGCCGGGGTGAGCGTCGCGGTCGTCGACGGCGAGATGATGATCGCGTCGCAGTCGCCGGCCTCGACGAACGCCTGGATGTCGGAGATCTGCTTGTTGTCGTCGTCGGCGGCGTCGGAGACCCGGAACTCGCCGATCACGCCCTCCTCCTGGAGCACCTCGACCTGCTGCTGCATGGTGATCCAGCCGGTCACGCGCCACGGGTTGGAGACCGACGCGTTGGAGAAGCACAGGGTCTTGTCGCCGCCATCGCTCGCGAGGTCAGCGGTGTCCACCCACTCGGGCTCGATGGCCTGGAGCCATGGCTCGTCGGCCGGACCCTCCGGCTCGATGTCCCGCTGGGCGAGCTCCTTGTCGTAGTCCGCCTGGACGAACCACTCGCTCTCGGCCCCCGACTCAGCCGGCGCCTCCTCGGCCGCGCTCGTCTCGGCGGCCGGCAGCTCCTCGGTCGGGGCGTCGGTCGTGCAGGCCGTCAGCAGGAGCAGTCCTGCCGCTGCCGTGCCCGCCAGCAGTGCTCGGATCGGTCGCATGTCCATCCCCTTTGATGAGTGCGGGTCTTGATGAGTGCGGGTCGTTCGTTGGGTTTCGAGCTCAGGTGCGTCGTCGGCGTGCCGCGTAGGCGACGGCGACGATGATGATCACGCCCTGCACGGCGGGCCGGATGGTCGACGGCAGGGCGAGCTGGTTGAACAGCGTGAAGAGGGCTTCGAGCGCGAGCGCGCCGACCATGGCGGCGACGACGGTCCCGCGGCCGCCACCGAGGGCGACGCCGCCCAGCACGACGGCGGTGATCGCCATGAACTCGAGCCCCTGGCCCACCTGGGCGGTCACGCCGGCGTACCCGCCGATGAGCACCGCCGCCACCGTGGCGAGGAACGAGGAGAGCAGGAACGCCCGCGTGCGGAGCCACCACACGGAGGCGCCGCTGTACGTGGCGGCCACGTCGTTGTCGCCGGCGGCGACCAGCGACCGGCCGAACGGACGGCGCATCACCAGCACCGCGAGGCCGACGACGACGAGCGCCACCAGCAGCGCGTACGGCACCTGGAACTGCCCGGGGACGTCCGGGAACCCCTTGCGGCCCAGCACCCGGAAGCCCTCGCTCAGCGCGCCGGTAGGTGCGCCGCCGGTCCACAGCCGGATCGCGCCGAACAGCACCAGCATCATGCCGAGCGTCGCGATGAACGACGGCACCCGCAACAGCGTCGTCACCAGGCCGTTGACGAGCCCGACCAGGAGCCCGAAGGCGAGCATCAGTCCCAGCACGGGCCAGGTCAGCGCCTCCTCGCCGTCGATGAGCCGCGCCGCGATGACCACCTGGGCGCCGACGAGCGAGCCGACCGACAGGTCGAACTCGCCCGAGACGATCACGAAGTACTGCCCCACGGCGAGGACCACCAGCGGAGCCGCCTTCTTGGCGAACGCCATGAGGGACACCGGCTCCGCGAACGACGGGTTGATGACGACGATGACAGCGAGGACCACGACGAGCAGCGCGAGCACCGTCCAGCTGCCGCCGGACAGCAGGCGCTCGCGCCACCGCCGTGCGGTCCCTCGTGCGGTCCCTGGCGAGGTGTCTGCGGTCAGGGTCATGCGGCGTCGCTTCCTCGTGGGACGGAACCTCTGGCGCCGAACCGGACGCGGCGGCTCGCCGGGTCGATCTGACGTCGTGCGTACAGGGCGACGGCGGCGATGATGATCACGCCGCGCAGCACGTCCTTGAAGAACGGGTTCACGTCGAGCACGTTGAACGCGGTGTCGAGCACCGCGAGGATCACCACGCCCCCGACGGTGCCGACCACCGAGCCACGGCCGCCGAACAGGAGCGTGCCACCCAGCACCACGGCGGCGATCGAGTCGAGGTCGAGGCCGTAGGAGTAGACGAGCGCGTTCCCCGTGCCGAACCGGGCAGCGATGAGCAGGCCCGCCACGCCCGCGCACAGGGAGCACAGCACATGGGCCAGCACCAGGGCCCGGCCGGTCCGTACGCCCGAGAGCCGAGCGACGTCGAGGTTCCCCCCGACGGCGAACATGTGGTACCCCGCCCGGGTCCTGGTGAGCAGCACGAAGGCCGCAGCGGCGACGAGCAGCATGACGATCGTCGAGACGGGCACCGGGCCGATGCGCGTGTACCCGAACGTCTGGAAGGCGAGCGGCACCTCGCCCTCCGGCCCCTTGAACCGCGTGTCGAGGAAGCCCTTGACGATCAGCCCCGTGCCGAGCGTCGCGATGAACGCGTTGACCCGCAGCGCCGAGATGAGCAGACCGTTCACGAGCCCGACGGCGGCCGCCACCGCGAGCGCCGCGACGACGCCGAGCCAGACGCGGGACGGGTCGCCGGCCATCGTCGTGGCGCCGATCAGCGAGCACAGCGCGACGACGTACCCGACGGACAGGTCGAGCGAGCGGCACAGGACCACCAGCGTCTGCCCGACGGCGACGAACCCCAGCAGGCTCGTCTGCGTGAGCATGTAGCTGATGTTCTGCTGGGCGAAGAGGTTGCCGCCCTGGACGGCCACGAGGACGCCGGCGACCAGCAGGATGCCGATCAGGGCCAGGTAGACGATCTCGGTGGACCCGAGGTGGTAGCGGCGTCGGGTGCCTGCCGTGCTGCTCGTCCCGGCGGTGCTGCTGCTGCCGGTGCTCCCGGTGCTAATGGTCATGCCGCCCCCGTCGCCAGGGCCATGATGGCCGCTTCGTCGCTGCCGCCCGGCAGCTCGCCGGCGATCCGTCCGTCGCGCACCACGAGGATGCGGTCGGCCATCGCGACGACCTCCGGCAGCTCTGAGGAGATGAGCAGCACGGCGGTCCCGTCAGCGGTCAGGGTGCGCATGAGGTCGTAGACGGCACGCTTGGCACCGACGTCGATGCCGCGTGTCGGCTCGTCGAGCACGATGACCCGCGGCTCGGTCACGAGCCACTTCGCGAGGACCACCTTCTGCTGGTTGCCGCCGGACAGGTACTGCACCTCGGTGTCCTGGGCGGCCGCGACCGTGCTCGGGGCCACCTCGAGCGACGACAGGACGCCGGCGATCCGTCGCGACCGGCGGTCCGAGGCCCGGGGCAGCACGGCGTCGAGCACGAGCCGCGCGTTCGCGAGGACCGACTGCCCGAGGGCCAGGCCCTCGGACTTGCGGTCCTCGGTGACCAGCGCCAGGTGGTGGCGGACGCCCTGGCGCGGCGTGCGCACCTGGGCCGGCTGCCCGTCGACCGTCATGCGGCCGCGGGTGAACGGGGCGATGCCGAACACGCCGTGGGCGATCTCGGTGCGGCCCGACCCCTGCAGCCCGGCCAGGGCGACGATCTCGCCGGCCCGCACCTCGAGGTCGATGTCGTCCACCATCGTGTTGCCGGCTCCCGCCAGGGCCAGCCGCACCTCGCCGGGCACGGCATCGGCCGGCTTGTCCGGGAAGAAGCCGGCGAAGTCGCGCCCCACCATGGTGCGCACCAGCCGGTCCGGGCCGACCTCGGCGGCCGGTGCCGTCAGCACGTGGTTGCCGTCCTTGAGCACGGTGATGGTGTCGGCCAGGTCGTAGATCTCCTGGAGGCGGTGGGAGACGTACAGGATCGCGACGCCGCGGTCCCGCAGCCGCCGGACCAGCTCGTAGAGGAGTGCGACCTCCTGGTCGGCGAGCGCCGCCGTCGGCTCGTCCATCGAGATGATCCGGGCGTCGTACGAGACCGCCTTGACGATCTCGACGACCTGCTGCTGCGCCACGGACAGTGATCCGACGCGTGTCCAGGACGCGATGCCCGCGAGGCCAAGGTCGTCGAGGAGGCGGGTGGTGTCGGCGTGCAGGCGGCGGCGGTCGACCAGGCCGCGCCTGCGCGGTTCGCGGCCGAGGTACACGTTCTCGGCGACGGACCGGTCGGGCAGCAGGTTGAACTCCTGGAAGACCGTGGCGACGCCCGCCCGCTGCGCGTCGAGCGGTGTCGGGAACGTGACGGCGGGGCCGTCGAGCTCGATGGTGCCCGTGTCCGGCCGGTGCACCCCGGCGATGATCTTCATCAGCGTCGACTTGCCCGCACCGTTCTCGCCCACCAGGGCGTGGACCTGCCCGGGGTACAGGGTCAGGTCGATCTCTCGCAGCACCGAGGTGCCGAAGAACTCCTTGCCGACGCCACGAAGGCGCAGGACGGGGTCGGGTGAGGAAGTGTGCGCGTCGTCATCGGCTCGCATAACCACCAATGTAGGGACCTTTTGGCCGATGTCAACCAAAAGTTGCATGTCGCTTACGCGGCTTCTGTGGATCCCGAAGCAGATGGGCTATCTTTTGCCGATACGCGATCGCAAATTCACCCGGAGGCTGCTGCCCATGCTCACCGACGGCCCCTCGAGGACGCCGCCCCTGTCCCTGGGCACCGGCGACTTCTTCCAGCTGCTGCGCGACGGCAAGCCGCGCACGCGCGCGGACCTGATCGCCATCACCGGGCAGTCCCGGTCGACGATCGCCACCCGGATCGACGCGCTCCTGAGCACGGGTCTGATCGCCCCGGCGGGGACGGCCGGCTCCACCGGCGGCCGGCGGCCGGCGACCTTCGCCTTCCGCCCGGGCGCGCGGGTGGTCCTCGCCGTCGACCTCGGCGCCAACCATGCCCGGCTCGCCGTCACCGACCTCGCATCGACCGTGCTCGCGGCACACGAGGAGCCCCTGTCGATCGCCGCTGGACCCGACGTCGTCCTGCCCTGGGTGGCCCGCGCCGGACGCGACCTGCTCGCTGCCGCCGGCCGCGACGTCCGCGACCTGGCGGGCATCGGCATCGGGCTGCCCGGACCGGTCGAGCACTCGACCGGCCGGCCCATCAACCCGCCGATCATGCCGGGGTGGGACGACGTCGACGTCCCCGGCATCCTTGGCGCAGAGCTCGGGGTGGCCGTGCTGGTCGACAACGACGTCAACATCATGGCGCTCGGTGAGTACCGGGCCGCCTGGTCACAGGTCTCCGACCTGCTGCTCGTCAAGGTCTCCACCGGCATCGGCGCCGGCATCATCGCCGACGGCGCGCTGCGCCGCGGCGCTCAGGGCGCTGCCGGCGACGTCGGGCACATGGCGGTCCCCGGCGCGGACCACGTCCCCTGCCGGTGCGGCAACACCGGCTGCCTCGAGGCGGTGGCTAGCGGCCAGGCCGTCGCGGCGGCGCTCTCCGCCCAGGGCCTCGACGCCCTGGACAGCGCCGGTGTCGTCGCGCTGGTCCGGTCGAGGGGCGTCGCGGCGAGCCAGGCCGTCCGGCAGGCCGGCCGCGACATCGGCGGCGTCCTCGCCTCGTGCGTGAGCATGCTCAACCCGTCGGTCATCGTCATCGGCGGGGTCGTCGCCGATGCCGGGGAGCACCTCATCGCCGGCATCCGCGAGGCCGTCTACCGCAGGTCCCTGCCGCTGGCCACGCAGCACCTGCGCATCGTCGCCTCGCGGGCGCGCGCCGGGGCGGGCGTGCTGGGCGCGAGCGCCATGGCCATCGACCACGTGCTGTCCCCCGCGGAGATCGACGCACTGGCCGCCTGACGACCCTTCCGCGATACTGGACCGACGGAAAGGTGGCTGCATGATATCGACCTGGATCTGGGCCCTGACCATAGCCGGAATCGCGGCGCTGCTGGTCTTCGACTTCGTATTTCACGTCCGCAAGGCACACGTCCCCACGCTGCGGGAGGCAGCGCTCTGGTCGAGCCTCTACGTCGGTATAGCGATCGTGTTCGGTCTCGGCGTTCTCGTCTTCGGCGGCCCGACGATGGGTTCGGAGTACTTCGCCGGTTACGTCACCGAGAAGGCGCTCTCAGTGGACAACCTGTTCGTGTTCCTGATCATCATGTCGTCCTTCCGCGTGCCGCGGGAGGACCAGCAGAAGGTGCTGCTGTTCGGCATCGTGTTCGCGCTGATCGCCCGGACCGGGTTCATCTTCCTCGGCGCCGCGCTGATCAACTCCTTCGCCTGGGTCTTCTACCTGTTCGGGCTGATCCTGCTGCTCACGGCCGGCAACATGCTCCGGCCGGAGGGCGAGGAGTCGCACACCGGCGACAACATCGTCGTGCGGCTGGCGCGCAAGGTGTTCCACACCAGCGACAGCTACGACGGCGACAAGCTGTTCACGGTGATCGACGGCAAGCGCACGATGACGCCGATGCTCCTGGTGATGGTCGCGATCGGCGGCACCGACCTCCTGTTCGCCCTCGACTCGATCCCAGCGATCTTCGGGCTCACCCAGAACGTCTTCCTGGTCTTCACCGCGACCGCCTTCTCGCTGCTGGGCCTGCGGCAGCTCTACTTCCTCATCGACGGCCTCCTGGACCGGTTGATCTACCTCTCCTACGGCCTCGCGGCGATCCTCGGCTTCATCGGCGTGAAGCTCGTCCTCCACGCGCTGCACGAGAACAACGTCCCGTTCATCAACGACGGAGAACCGGTGCCCGTCGTCGAGATCAGCACGGGGCTGTCCCTGACGGTGATTCTCGGGGTCCTGGTGCTCACCACGCTCGCCTCCCTGTTCAGCAAGCGCGGGCGGGCGCAGAACGCGATCTCGAACGCACGCCGGCACGCGACCAGCTACCTGGACACCGAGTACACCGCCGACGCGGCCGAACGCGAACGCATCTTCGGTGCTCTGCTCCGCGAGCGCGACCAGATCATCGCGCTGGGCCCCAAGTACCCGCAGCTGGTCCGCGACGAAGCGCAGCTGGTGACGCTGCTCGAAGACGCCCTGGCCAGCCACGACCAAGCCGTGGCACGAGGCGAGGCCGAACCCATCGGTGAGCCGAAGATCGTGCGACGCCGGTGAGGTGCCGGTAACGGCCGGTGTCCGTAACAGCCCCTACGACCTGGGTATGACGGCGGCGGTGCAGGACCAGCCCGGGGCAGGACGCGGTGCGGCACCGGTCGTCCGTAACGTCTGCGGTATGGATACCACCGTTTACGCGCCGGGGTCGTCGTCACCCGCTGTGCGCGCTCGTTCCCTGACGAAGACGTATGGCAAGGGTGAGGCCACCGTACGAGCGCTGGACGGTGTGGACGTCGACTTCGAGCAGGGCCGGTTCACGGCGATCATGGGCCCGTCCGGGTCCGGCAAGTCGACCCTGATGCACCTCCTCGCGGGCCTGGACTCCGCGACCAGCGGACAGGCCTTCCTCGGTTCCACCGAGATCACCGGCCTGAACGACAAGGCCCTGACCCGGTTGCGTCGCGACCGGGTCGGGTTCGTGTTCCAGCAGTTCAACCTGTTGCCGATGTTCACAGCCGAGCAGAACATCACCCTGCCCGTCGAGCTCGCCGGCGGCACCGCCGACAAGGCCTGGTTCGACACCCTGGTCGACACCCTCGGGCTCGCGGGCCGGCTGACGCACCGCCCCGGAGAGCTCTCCGGTGGGCAGCAGCAGCGTGTCGCGATCGCCCGCGCCCTGATCGCGCAGCCCGACGTCGTGTTCGCCGACGAACCCACGGGCAACCTCGACTCCCGCTCCGGGGCCGAGGTCCTGTCCTTCCTGCGCCGCTCGGTGCGTGAGCTGGGCCGCACGATCATCATGGTCACGCATGATCCGTCGGCCGCGGCGTACGCCGACCGTGCCGTCCTGATCGCCGACGGCCGCATCGCCGGCGACATCAGCGACCCCACCCCCGAGTCCGCCATGGCCGGCCTCGACGCCCTGCGCACCCTCGAGCCGTCCGTCGCCACCGCGCCCGGGACGGGTGTGTGATGGCCAGTTCCTTCCCCACCGCACGCCTCACCCTGGCGCAGATGCGCCGCAGCGTCGGGCGGCTCACCGCCGCCGGCGTCGCCATCCTGATCAGCACGGCGTTCGTCACCGTGACGCTGCTCGCCGGCAGCGTCATCCAGGGCACCACCCATGACATGATCGCGGCCCAGTACGCACAGGCCGACGCCGTCGTGTCCATCCCGGGGGACGACGGGGAGAGCACCTTCGCGGATGCCGACATCGAGGCCGTCGCCGCCGTCGACGGTGTCGAGGCGGTGCAGCCGCTCACCGCCTGGTACGGCGACCTGCGCAACGGCGGCAAGGGCGGCTACCAGCTGTTCACCCCCGTCCCCGAGGACCCGCGGCTCTCGCCGCTCGAGCTGACCGACGGCACCTGGCCCGCCGCCGACGAGGTGGCGCTGACGCCCGAGCTCGCCGAGCGCCTCGAGGTAGGCCTGGGTGACGAGGTGTCCGTCAAGCGGACCATCTACCCCGAGGGCTGGACGACCAGCCAGGCCGAGGACCGGGAAGCAGAGCTCGGCGAACCGGAGGAGATCACCGAGAGCCTGACCGTGACCGGCCTCGCCGACGACCCCTACGGCGCCTACACCACCTTCGGTGGAGCCGCCGCGGTCCCTGCTGCCGCGCTCCAGACCTGGAGCGCGGCCGAGGACTCCCAGGAACAGGTCACCGAGCTCCTCGTCGCGCTCGACGAACCGCTGAGCGGCACCACCGTCCCGGCCGCCCTCGATCAGGCGGTACAGGCTGCCACCAGCGGGGTCGAGGGCGTATCCGTCCAGACCACCGAGGCGGTCGCGGCCGCGAAGGCCGCTGAGAAGACCGGGGGCCAGGACCTCGTCTTCCTCGTGTTCGTCATGACGTTCGCCGCCATCGCGCTGCTCATCGCGGCCATGGTCATCACGAACACGTTCCAGGTGATCATCGCCCAGCGGACCCGCGCCCTCGCCCTGCTGCGCTGCATCGGCGCAGGGACCGGGCAGCTCTACCGCAGCGTCCTGCTGGAGGCCGCGATCCTCGGCGCCGTCGCCTCCGCGGTGGGCATCCTCACGGGTGCGCTGCTCGCCCAGGCCGCGCTGCTGGTGGCACCGAGCTTCGACCTCGGTGTGCCGATCCCGGCGACGATCGCGCTGACCTGGCAGTCGATAGTGCTACCGCTCGTCGTCGGCACGGTCGTGACCGTCCTGGCCGCGCTCGCCCCGGCTCGTTCGGCGACCCGCGTCGCGCCGCTGGCCGCGCTGCGGCCGTCCGACGCCCCGACGCTGCGCGCCCGGTCCGGGCGGACCCGCCTCGTCGTCTCGCTCCTCGCCCTCGTCGGCGGGTTCGCGCTGCTCGGCCTCGGCGTCTTCCTCGGGATGAACGACACGCCTCAGTTCGGCCTCCTCGCTGCCGTCGGCGGCGGTGCCGTCGCGTTCTTCGGTGTCGTGCTGAGCGCGGTGCTCTGGCTGCCCCGCGTCGCGGCCGGCCTGGGCGCCCTCGTCGGCCGCACCGGTCCGGCCTCCCGACTTGCGGTCGCCAACACGCTGCGCAACCCGCGCCGCACCGCCGCGACCTCCACCGCGCTGCTCATCGGCGTCACCCTCGTCACCATGATGTCCACCGGCGCCGCCAGCGCCCGCATGTCCGCGGACAACCTCCTCGACGAGACCTATCCCTACGACGTGAGCGTGTCGTCGTCCTCGCCCGAGTATGTCGAGGACCTCCGCGACGCCCTCGCCGGGACCGACGGTGTCGGGGCCACCGTCCTGGTGACCAACGGCTCGGTCACGCTCGACGGCGCGAAGGACACGAGCGTCGTGGGCACCGACCCCCAGGACCTCGCCGCCGTGGTGAACGTGCCCGAGGAGGCGAAACGTCTCACCGAGGGCTCGATCCTCCTGACCCAGGAGACGGCCGACACCATGTCCGTCGGTGCGGGCGACGAGGTCGCTCTCTCCGGTGGGAACGGCTCGGTCGACCTGGACGTCGTCATCACGGGTGCCGGCCCGCTCAACCGGGTCGTCACCACCACGGACCTGGACCGCGTGACCGACGAGGAGACGTGGACCGATATCTGGGCCAAGATCTCGGGCGCCGACGTCACGGCCGTGCTGGGCGACGTCCAGGACGCCGTCGCGCAGGTCGACGGCGAGGCCTTCGTCATGGGGCCGGCGGCCGAGGCCGCGCAGTTCGGCCAGGTCGTGGACGTCATCCTCGGCATCGTGGTGGGCCTGCTCGCCGTCGCCGTCGTGATCGCCCTGATCGGCGTGACCAACACGCTGTCCCTGTCGGTGATCGAGCGGACCCGGGAGTCGGCGACCCTGCGGGCCATCGGCCTGAGCAAGAAGCAGCTGCGCGGCATGCTTGCCGTCGAGGGCGTCCTCATCGCCGGCGTCGGCGCGATCCTCGGCATCGTGCTCGGACTGATCTTCGGCTGGGCCGGCGCCGCCACCGCACTGTCCCTCATGGGCGACGTCCGGTACGCCGTCCCGTGGACCGACATCGCAGTGGTCGTGGTCATCGCGCTCGTCGCCGGGCTCCTCGCCTCGGTGCTCCCGGCGCGGGCCGCTGCCCGCACCTCACCCGTGGCGGCGCTCGGGGTGGAGTGACGACCATCCGTCGCTGACGCGGCGCCCGTGCACTGCTGGCCGGTGCACGGGCGCCGCTGTCGTGCAGGGCTCGGCCCGCGCTGGTCGGGCTAAGCCGTGTCCGGGCCACCGCCAGGCCGTGGCAGCGCCGTCCGCGACGACAGCGCCACGAGCGTCATCGACAGCACGGCCGCCACCGCCCCGAAGCCGAACATCGCGCCGTAGGACCAGGTGCTGTGCAGCCACGCCAGCACCATCGGCGCGAAGAAGCCAAGATAGGTCAGCGAGTAGAAGACGGCGGTCAGACCGGCGAGCTGTCCAGGTCCCGCGATGCGCGCGACCTCGCTGAGCCCGGCCACGAGGCCGAGCCCGTACCCGATACCCAGCACCACGCCGGCGACCACACCGAGCGGCAGGGACGGCGTGACCGAGGCCCAGGCCGCCAGCCCCATCCCGAGCGCGACGATGCTCAGCGCCACGACCGACGCGCGGGCCGATGCCGGGGTGTCGATGCGCCGGGCCAGCACCTGGATGCCGATGCCGCACCCGAGCGAGAGCACGGTCAGGATGCCGGCGAAGGCGATCGGGAGGTCACCCGCGTGGTCGGAGAGCAGCGCGGGCAGCACCGCGTAGGCGCTGCCGCCACAGCCGAACACCCAGGGCGCGAGCGGCAGGACCACCCGCAGGAACCGCGGGTGCCGGACGGCGGTGATCCGCAGGTCGTCGCGCAGCCGCGCACGGTCGCCCCGGCGCAGCACCGGGTTGGTCTCCGGCACGCGCAGCAACCACGCGCCCGCGGCCAGGGCTCCGGCGGCGTGCAGGACGTACGACAGGTGCGTGGGCCACGGGCCGAACTGCGCGAGCATCGCCGCGAAACCCGCGCCGACCAGGAACCCGACGGTCAGCGAGAGCGAGCCGCGCCGCGGCCCGGCGCCCCGCTCGCCCGCCCGGGCGCTGAGCTCCGTGACCCAGGTGCTGCCGACGGCCATCGCCAGCCCGAGCGCGACCCCGCACAGCACGCGGCCGACGGCGAGCAGCAGCGGGCTCATCGGGTCGACGGCGAGCACCAGCGAACCGAGCGCCCCGATCGGCGCCGCGGGCAGCAGCAGCGGACGGCGGCCGTACCGGTCGGAGAGCGGACCACCCAGCAGCAGCGCCGGGACGATGCCGAAGACGTAGGCGGCCAGGAGGGCATCGACCGTCACGTCGCTCATGTTCCCCTGCTCGCGGTACATCACGAGCAGCGGTGTGAACTCGTTGCCGCCCCAGGCCACGGCCAGCAGGACGGCGGCGACCGGCCACCAGGCACGCCGTGCGGTCCGGTCGGGGGCAGGGGTGTCCCCCGGCGGCTGGTGTGGCATGACCACATCCTGCGTGGCGGTTGCCCGGGTGAACAAGCCGAGGGGCTGTGAGGGTGCGCACACGCACCTCCACAGCCCCCCGCACGACGACTCGGCTGACGAGCCGGCTGACGACTCGGGTCTACTTGCTGTCGGCCGAACCGGTCGAGGCTGCGCTCTCGGCGTCGGTACCCGTTTCGGCTTCGGTACCCGTTTCGGCTTCGGTCGGCACGTCGGCGTCGGTGCCCGCGTCTGCTTCGGTCGCCGTCCCGGCAGGCTTGCGGTCCGTGCCGTCGGTGGGCTTGGCGTCGGCAGGCTTGCCGTCGGTCGCCTCGGCGTCCTCGTCCACCGGCTCGCGCCCCGGCTGGTACACCGACGGCTCGGGCTCCGGGTGCCGTCGACCCTGCACCACGACGATCACGATGCCGAGCACGATCGCGGCCCCCGACGTCCAGATGTTCGCGGGGACGCCCAGCGGCGCATCGCTCGTCGGGTCGATGCGGATGGCCTCGAGCCAGCTGCGGCCGAGCCCGTACCAGATCAGGTAGAGGCCGAACATGCGGCCCCAGCGCAGCCCTGCTCCAGGCGTACCGCCGTCGGCCAGGATGGCTGCGTTCCGGCGGACCACGCGCCGCTCGATGGCGAGCAGCAGGGCGATCCCGATCAGGTTCCAGATCATCTCGTACAGGAACAGCGGGTGGAACAGCGTGCCGGGGTCCGCCCAGCTGGGGAACATCGGCGCGTCGGCCCGGATCTCCAGGCCCCAGGGCAACGTGGTCGGCAGGCCGAACAGCTCCTGGTTCACGTAGTTCCCCAGCCGCCCGATCGCTTGGGCGGCGAGCAGGCCGGGAGCGAGCGCGTCGGCGAACGAGCCGAACCGCAGGCCGGTCAGCCGGCAGCCGATCCAGACACCGACCGCCCCGCCGAGCAGGGAGCCGAACAGCGCGTTGCCGCCCTCCCAGATCCGCACCCAGGCCCACGGGTCGACGCCGGGGCCGGTGAAGTCACCGAGGTGGGTGAGCACGTGGTAGATCCGGGCGCCGACGATGCCGATCGGCACCGCCCACATCGCGATGTCGAGGGCGAGCCCTGGCTCGGCCCCCCGCGCGCGGAGGCGGCGATCTGTGATGTATGCGGCGGCGGCGATGCCGGCCAGCAGACACAGGGCGTAGGTGTGGATGGTGAGTGGGCCCACGCTGAACTGGGACCACACCGGGTCAGGGCTGGGGATACTGGCCGAAAGCACGACCCGAAGGTACCGCGATTTGCCCGCTCGAGGGGCATCCGGACCACGTGGTCGGTAAAAAGTCAGGTGATCGGCAGCCCGGGCTGCCGATCACCTGACGTTCTACCGACCGCACGTACCCTGGGCCGGCTCTAGCGCTTGCGCTTCTCCCGGACGCGCACCGAGATCTCGATGGGGGTGCCCTCGAAGCCGAACGTCTCGCGCAGACGGCGCTCGATGAACCGGCGGTAGCCGGCCTCGATGAAACCGGTGGCGAAGATGACGAACCGCGGCGGCCGGGTCGAGGCCTGCGTCGCGAACAGGATCCGCGACTGCTTGCCGCCGCGCAGCGGGTGCGGGTGCGCGGCCACGAGCTCACCGAGGAACGCGTTGAGCTTGCCCGTCGGGACACGCCGGTCCCAGGAGGCGAGCGACCGCTCGATCGCGGGGACCAGACGCTCGCTGTGCCAGCCGGTGCGCGCCGACAGGTTGACCCGCGGCGCCCAGGCGATCTGGACCAGCTCCTTCTCGATCTCGCGCTCGAGGAAGGGGCGACGGTCCTCGTCCATGAGGTCCCACTTGTTGTACGCGATGACGAGCGCCCGGCCGGCGTCCACGACCTGCTGGATCACCCGGATGTCCTGCTCGGTCAGCGGGTTCGACGCGTCCACGAGGACCACGCCGATCTCCGCCTTGTCGATGGCGGCGGCGGTGCGCAGCGACGCGTAGAAGTCGGCGCCCTTGGTCTGGTGCACCCGGCGGCGGATGCCGGCGGTGTCCACGAACCAGTACGGGATGCCGCGCAGCTCGATGAGCTCGTCGACCGGGTCGCGCGTGGTGCCGGCGACCTCGTCGACGACGACGCGCTCCGAGCCCGCGATCTTGTTCAGCAGCGAGGACTTGCCGACGTTCGGCCGACCGACGAGCGCCACCCTGCGGGGGCCGGCGGGCCGCAGCGCACCGTGCGCCGACGTGGTGGGCAGGGCCTTGACCGCGGCGTCGAGCAGGTCGCCCGTACCACGACCGTGCAGGGCGGAGACCGGGTGCGGCTCCCCAAGGCCCAGCGCCCACAGGTAGGTGGCGTCCGCCTCGCCCGAGGCGCCGTCCACCTTGTTGGCGCACAGCACCACCGGCTTGCCGGAGCGGCGCAGCAGCTCGACGACCCGCTCGTCGGTGGAGGTGGCACCCACTGCGGCGTCGACCACGAACACCACGGCGTCGGCGAGGGAGATCGCGACCTCTGCCTGCTCGGCCACCTTGGACTCGATGCCGGCGACGTCGACCTCCCAGCCGCCCGTGTCGACGAGCATGAACCGGTGGCCGGTCCACTCGGCCGGGTAGGACACACGGTCACGCGTCACGCCCGGCTTGTCGGCCACGACGGCCTCTCGACGGCCGAGGATCCGGTTGACCAGGGTCGACTTGCCGACGTTCGGCCGTCCGACGACGGCCAGCACGGGCAGCGCCGCCTCGGCCTCCGCCTGCTCGTCGCTCCACTCGGAGTCGAGCAGCACCTGGTCCGACTCGTCGAGCTCGAACTCCCTGAGGCCGACGCGCAGGGCACGCTCGCGCGCGACGTCGTCCTCGGTCTCGGCGAGGTCGGGTGCTACCGGGGCGGCAGCGTCCAGGGCAGCATCATCTCGGGCCGCGGCGTCCAGCGCAGCAGCCTCCGATGCAGAGGAGTCGTGGGTCATACCCCCATTGTCGCAGGCCTGGCACGCTGAGGTCGCCTCGTGGCCGTATGACCTGTGTCGCTCCTGCCTCGGCGGCGCCTCCGGCTCAGGCTCTGCCGGTTACCGCCCGAGCCTGCGGCTCAGGCGGACGGCGCCACCTCGCGCCCCGTCACCTGCGTGACGACGGCGAGGACGGCGTCGATCGTCTGCTCGAAGTCGAGGTCGCTGGAGTCGACGGTCGCCACGCCGTCGGCAGCGACCTGGAACTGCGTCACCTTCGCGTCGTCCCGGTCGCGGCGCAGCACCTGGTCCCGCGTGGCGTCCACGGCTTCCGTGTCGGCGGCGCCGTGCACCTCCAGCGACCGACGGCGCAGGCGTGCCTCCTCGGACGCGGTGAGCAGCACCCGGGCGTCGGCGTCGGGCGCCACGACAGTGGTGATGTCGCGGCCCTCGGCCACGATCCCCCGGCCGCCCGAGTGCACTGCCTGCACCGGGCTGGACTCCTGCTCGATGATCTCGCGCTGGAGCCGCTTGAGCTCGGACCGGACCTCGAGGTTGGACGCCACCTTCGACACCGCGGCGGTGACCTCGGTCGAGCGGATCGTCACGGCGATGTCCCTGCCGTCCAGCTCGACGCCCGGCGCGGCCGGGTCGAGGCCCATGACCAGCGGCATCGCCCGGACGGCTGTCGCGACCGACACGGCGTCGTCCAGGTCCGCCGTCTGCATGCTCCACACGGTGGCTGCCCGGTACATGGCGCCCGTGTCGAGGTAGGCCAGGCCGAGCCGCGCGGCGACCGCCTTCGACACGCTCGACTTGCCGGACCCGGACGGCCCGTCGATGGCGACTACAACAGGACTGGTCACAGATTTGCTCGCTTCTCGTTGAGTGCTGGATATCTGCCGGTCAGAGTGCCTACCAGGGGCGGATACCCAGCACTCAGCGATCGAGGTTACAGGTCTACCGCACCCATGAGGGTGCCCAGCTCCGTGCGACCCAGCACGCGGGTACGACCCGACTTCAGGTCGCCCAGCGGGATCGGTCCGATCCGGGTACGCACGAGGCGCGTCACCGGGTGCCCGACCGCTTCGAACATCCGGCGCACGATCCTGTTGCGGCCCTCGTGCAGCACGACCTCCAGCATCGCGAAGCCGTCGATCTGCTGGACCACGTGCACCGCGTCCATCTTCACGATGCCGTCGTCGAGCTCGACGCCCTTCAGGAGCTGCTTGCCGACGCGCGGGAAGATCTCGCCCTCGACGGTCACCAGGTACGTCTTGGCGATCTCGTACTTGGGGTGGGACAGGCGGTTGGCGAGCTCGCCGTCGTTCGTCAGGAGCAGCAGACCCTCGCTGTCGGCGTCGAGCCTGCCCACGTGGAAGAGGCGCTCCTCACGGTTCTTGATGAGGTCCGCGACGGTCGGGCGCCCCTTGGGGTCGTCCATGGTCGAGACGACGCCCAGCGGCTTGTTCAGCGCGATGGTCACCTTCGCCTGGTCCAGCTGGATCCGCAGCCCGTCCACGTGCACGACGGCGGTGTCCGGGTCGATCCGCACCCCGAGCTCCGTGACGACCTGGCCGTCGACCTCGACGTGCCCCTTGGCGATCAGCTCCTCGCTCGCCCGGCGGGATCCCAGCCCTGCCTGAGCGAGCACCTTCTGCAGCCGCACGCCGCCCTCGACGTGGACGTCGCGGCCCTGCTCGGCGGGCTGCGCCGGCTTGCGGCGTGGCGCGTTGGCCTGGGCGCGGCTCTTGGCCGAGCTACCGCCCCGGAAGTTCTTGGCGCCCTGCTTGCCGGAATGGTCGGGTCGGCGCGGCTGCTGGCCACCACTGGATTCGCGGCGGCTCCCGCCGCGGCGTTCGTTGCTCATGATTCATCTCTCGGTGAGTCGGGTAAGGCGCTGCGGACCTGCCTGCTGGTCCGGGTTCGGACCCGCTGCTCGGGCCCGGGACAGGACTACGAGTCCAGCCCGTCGAGGCCCTCGATCATGTCGAGGTCCGGCAGGTGCGGCGCCAGCGGAGGCAGCTCGTCGAGCGACGAGAAGTCCATCCGCTCCAAGAAGTATCCCGTGGTTCCGAACAGGACCGCACCCGAGCTCGGGTCCTGGCCGATCTCGGCGATCAGCCCGCGGGTCAGCAACGTCCGCACGACGCCGTCGACGTTCACCCCGCGCACCGCGCTGACCTGGCCACGCGTCACCGGCTGACGGTAGGCGACCACCGCGAGCGTCTCCAGCGCGGCCTGGCTCAGCTTCGACGACTGCCCGTCCAGCACGAAGCGCCCCACCGGGTCCGCGTGCGCCGCCGACGAGTAGATGCGCCACCCGTCCATGGTCCGGCGCAGCTCGAAGCCGCGCGGCCGGGACCCGAGATGGCCGGCGTACTCGTCGGACAGCTCGTGCAGGATGTCGTCGGTCTCGTCCTGGGTGAGGTTCAGGGAGGCGGCGATGCGGTCCGCGCCGATCGGGGCGTCGGCCACCATGAGCACCGCCTCGACCGCAGCGTGCGCACCACCAGGAAGCGTGTGCACGTCGACGAAGGCCGGCTCGTCCTGCCTCGACCCCCCGGCCGGGGCGGCCACCCGCAGGGCCTCGGGGGCCTGTTCTTCGACGGTCATGCTGTCGCCTCCGTTCCGGGCTCCGTGGTCTCTGCTCGCTCCTGCGGGGCTCGCTCCTGCGGGCCGCCCGGCTCGGGCGGCACCGCGAGGTCGCCCTCGTCGAACTCGCTGGGCCCGGCCCCGGGATCGAGATACTTCTCACCGTCGTCCGGCCCTGCGGTCCACCGCACGGTCAGCTCGCCCAGCGGGCTGACCTGCTCGAAGCTGACCAGGGAGTCACGGAACAGCTCCAGGAGCGCCAGGAACCTGGCGACGGCGACGAGCCGTTCGGACCCTGCCGTCAGCGACCGGAACGTCACCGACTGCTCCACGCGCAGACGCCGCACGATGACGCCCGCCTCCTCGCGCACGCTCACCGCGGAGCCGTGCAGGTGGGCCAGGCCCACCACGGGCGGCAGCTTGGGGGCGAGCACCCGGGCGGCCAGCTCTGCGAGCCGCTCCCCCGTCGTGTCCCAGACCAGCTCCGGCAGGATCGCCGCGAGGTGCGGCTCGAGCGGCGCCAGGCGCGGCACGCGGCGTCCGGCCGACGCCAGCTCCTCCGCGATGACCTTCGAGACCTCCTTGTACGCCCGGTACTGCAGGAGCCGGGCGAACAGCAGGTCGCGGGCCTCGAGCAGCTCGAGGTCCTCGCCGTCCTCGACGACGACGCCAGGCAGCAGCCGGGCGGCCTTGAGGTCGAGCAGAGTCGCGGCGATCACGAGGAACTCGCTGGCCACACCGAGGTCCCAGGACGCGTGCTCCTCGCCGCGTGCGGCGGCCGCGCGAGAGGCCCGCTCCGCCTCACGGATGTGCGCGACGAACTCGTCGGTCACCACCGCCAGCGCCACCTCGGTGACGTCCATCTTGTGCTTCGCGATCAGCGACAGCAGCAGGTCGAACGGTCCCTCGAAGTTGTGCAGGTGGACCTGGAAGGTCCGGGAGGCGCGGCGCTCGTCGGCGGGCGGCTCGTCCGCCGTCGGCTGCGGGCCGGGCTCCGACGCGTCAGGCTCTGTCGTCTGCTGCCTGAGGCTGCGGCTCTGCTCCGTCCGGGAGCCTCGTTCCTCGACTCCCACACTCCGCGCCACCTCCGCCTCAGGCAGCGTCGCCACGGGCCACGAGCTCGCGGGCGAGCTGACGGTACGCGGCCGCGCCCGGGTGTGCCGGCGCGTAGTCGGTGATCGGCTCGGCGGCGACCGTGGCGTCGGGGAACTTCACCGTGCGCCCGATGATCGAGTGGAGCAGCGTGTCGCCGAAGGCCTCGTAGACGCGCGCCACGACCTCGCGGGAGTGGAGGGTGCGCGAGTCGTACATGGTGGGGAGGATACCGTCGATCTCCAGGGCCGGGTTGAGCCGGTCCCGCACCTTCTCGATGGTCTCCACCAGCAGCGCGACGCCGCGCAGCGCGAAGAACTCGCACTCCAGCGGGATCAGCACCCCGTGCGCAGCGGTCAGGGCGTTCACCGTGAGCAGGCCGAGGCTCGGCTGGCAGTCGATGAGGATCACGTCGTAGTCGTCGAGCACCGGGCGCAGCGCACGGGCCAGCACGGACTCGCGGGCGACCTCGCCAACGAGCTGCACCTCCGCGGCGGACAAATCGATGTTCGCGGGGAGCACGTCGAGGTTCTCGATCCCCGACGAGATGATCACGTCGTGGATGTCCACGCCCCGCTCCATGAGCAGGTTGTAGACGGTGAGGTCGAGCTCGTGCGGGTTCACCCCGATGCCGACCGACGCCGCACCCTGCGGGTCGAAGTCCACCAGGAGCACCTTGCGGCCGTACTCCGCCAGGCAGGCGCCGAGGTTGATCGTGGTGGTGGTCTTGCCGACCCCGCCCTTCTGGTTGCACATCGCGATGATGCGGGCCGGGCCGTGGCTCGTCAGCGGCGCAGGCTCCGGCAGCTCCGGCATGGCGCGCCCGACGACGTCGCGCACGACCTCCGAGTCCGTGGGTGCGCCGACGACCGCCTTGCCGAGAAGAATGTCGGTCATCGTGCTCGCTCCCTCCTGGCTGGGTGCCTCGCTCACGACCGCCACGCTATACCAGGGTGTGGGCACCGCCGGGGTCGCGGCCTCGGCGTGGCGTCCTTCGGCCGTCCGGCCGGCGGACCCGTCCGCGGCTCGTCCACGGCCCGTCCGCAGCCCGTCCGCGCGCAGCGACCCCGGCTACCGCGCTCGCGGGTGGGCCGCGGCGTAGACCTCGCGCAGCGCGTCCGGCGTGACCATCGTGTAGATCTGCGTGGTCGTGACCGACGCGTGCCCCAGCAGCTCCTGGACGACGCGCACGTCCGCCCCGCCGGACAGGAGGTGGGTCGCGAAGGAGTGCCGCAGGGTGTGCGGCGAGACGTGCTCCTTGAGGCCCGCGCGTGCCGCGGCGGCCTGCAGGGCGGCCCAGGCGGTCTGCCGGGACATGCGCGCGCCGCGGGTGTTGAGGAACAGCGCGGGCGTGCCGCGCCCCGAGGCGACCAGCGCCGGACGTGCCCTGACCAGGTAGGCCTCGAGGGCGTCGCGCGCGAACGAGCCCACTGGTACCGCCCGCTCCCTCGAACCCTTGCCGAACAGCCGCACGGCGGTGCTGTCGCTCACCCCGTCGACGTCCAGCCCGACGATCTCGGAGATCCGCGCACCGGTGGCGTACAGCAGCTCGAGCAGCGCCCGGTCGCGCAGCGGCAGCGGACCCTCGCCGGCACCGGCGGCGTCCAGCAGGGCGCAGACGTCGTCGACGGACAGCGCGTGCGGCAGGCGCCGCAGCTGGGTGGGTGCCCGCACCTCCGCCGACGGGTCGTCCACGGCGAGCCCCTCGGCCTGCGCGAACCGGTGCCAGCCCCGCACGGCGGCCAGGGCACGTGCGGTGGACGACGGCGACAGCGGGCGCCCGCCGTCGGACCCCTGGCGCACTCCCTCGACGAAACCCGTGACGTCGGACTCCGTGACCCCGGACAGGCAGGGCCGGCCGGCCGCCGCGAGGTACCCCGCGTACCGCACGAGGTCGCGGCGGTACGCGGCGACGGTGTTGGCCGACAGGCCGCGCTCCACGCTCAGGTGCGCGAGATAGTCCCGCAGGGCACGGTCGAGCCGCGGGCTGACGACAGGGCCGGACGCGGGCTCACGGAAGGACTGCGGGTGCGCGGGGGCGGTGGACACCGCCCCATCATGCCGAGCGTGGCCCGCCTGGACGGGCGGGCCACGCCGGGCGACCGCTACGCGCGGTAGATCACCTGGTCAGGACGGGTTGATACCGGCTGAGCCGGAGCGGAACCGCAGGTTCAGGCGGGGTTGATACCGAACAGCTCCGCGCGCGAGCGGATCACCTGCGCGCGGGCGAGGCGCGGCTTGTCGCTGCCGTCGCGGACGACGGAGCCCGCCGCCTCGAACTCGGCGAAGAAGTCGACGGCCCAGGCCACGTCGGACGAGGTCGGCGCGAAGGACTCGTTGATGACCGCCGACTGCTCGAAGTCGAGGCAGAGCTTGCCGGTCATGCCGAGGTTGACGGCGTCGGCGGACTGCTCGCGCAGCAGGGCGTGCGACGAGCCCACCGTCGGGCCGTCGACGGGACCGGGCAGGCCACCGATGCGGCTCGCGACGACGAGCCGCGTGCGCGGGTACGCCATCGCCATGGGCTCGTTCGCGGTGCCGGTGTCACGACGGTAGTCGCCGGACCCGAACGCGAGGCGGAACGCGCCGCGGGCCCTGGCGATGTTCACCGCCTCCTCGATGCCGAGGGCCGACTCGACGAGCGGGATCACCGGCACGTCGCCGCCGAGGCGCTGCGCGGTGTCGATGACGTCGTCGGCGCTCTCCGTCTTGGCGAGCATGACGCCGTTGAGCCCCTTGACGCCCCGCAGGTGCGCGACGTCGTCGGCCCAGGAGGAAGCCTGGCGGTCGTTGATCCGGACCCAGGCGCTGCCACCGTTCTTGATCCACCGGATGACGTTCTCGCGCGCCTCGTCCTTCAACGACTCGTCGATGGCGTCCTCGCAGTCGAGGATCACCTGGTCCGCCCGGGAGAGCTGAGCCTTGTCGAAGAGCTCGGTCCGCATCGCGGACAGCAGGAGCCAGGCACGCGCGTAGTCGGGAGCCACGCGGGACTTCTCGCGGGCCGCCCGACGTGGAGCCAGGTCACCCTCCGGGACGACGGCGGACGCCGTCGGCAGGCCCGCTGCGTAGCGTCCGGACTGGTCGGCGGGTTCGGTGGTTCGGTCGGCTGGGGTCTCGGTCACGCTCTCAGCCTAGGCCGAGACCTCCGGACCGGCCGAATCATGACCGCACGGATACCCGGGTCAGAGCTAGGTCAGAGCTACTAGGGTCAGAACGGGAGGAAGACGTCAACGGCTACCGCCACGAAGAGCAGCGACAGGTACGTGATCGACGCGTGGAACACCTTCATGGCGCCCAGCTTGCCCTTGGCGCTGCCCTGCGCCCGGCGCAGCATGGCGACCGTGGACCAGAGGAACCACGCGCCCAGCGCGGCGGCCACCGCCGTGTACACCCACGACATCCCGGCCAGCGGCGTCAGGAGCAGCGAGCAGGCGATCATCGCGAGCGTGTAGCCGACCATCTCGGCGGCCACGCGCTTGTCGTCGCTGACCACCGGCAGCATCGGGACCTTGGCGTTGGCGTAGTCCTGCTTGAACTTGATCGACAACGGCCAGTAGTGCGGCGGCGTCCAGAAGAAGATGACACCGAACAGCGCGAGCGCTGCCCAGCTCAGCCCGCCCGTCACGGCGGCCCAGCCGATGAACACCGGGAAGCAGCCCGCGATACCGCCCCACACGATGTTCTGCGGGGTGCGGCGCTTGAGGATCATCGTGTAGCCGACGACGTAGATGGCGATAGCCGCGAGCGCGAGCCACATCGTCGCCCAGTTCACGACCAGCGCGAACCACGCCAGCGACAGCAGGCCGAGGATCGAGGCGAACACCAGGCCGGCGGCCGGGGTGATCTCCCCCGTCGCCATCGGACGCTTCTTGGTCCGGTTCATGACCTTGTCGATGTCGCGGTCCCACCACATGTTGAACGCGTTGGCGCTGCCGGCGGCACCCGCCCCGCCGATCAGGGTGGCGAGGATCAGCCAGAAGCTCGGCAGACCGTCGGCCGCGAGGATCATGGTGGGCACGGTCGTGATGAGCAGCAGCTCGATGATGCGGGGCTTGGTCAGTGCGACGTAGGCGCCGGCCCGGCGCAGGAACCAGCCACCGGGGCGCTGTCCGTCGTCGGCGACGGCATCCTGGGGGCTGGAGTTCTGGGGACGCGCGGTCTGGCCGGTCGTCGAGTGGCTCGTTCTCACGCGCGTCGCAGTTCCGTTCGGGAGTCTCTGAGGTCAGCGAAGCACCTGGTAGGTCCTCATACCGGTCAGGCGCGTGCTCATCGTACGTCGCGGCATGACTCGGGTGCACACCGCATTCCCACCACCGCATGTGAGATTTGTCCTGAGCCGGTCGGCCGGACACAGCGTGGACAGCCCTGCGCGGCGGATGATGCGCGCGTATAGGGTTGTTCACGCCATCGAACGAAGAGCGGCCGGCATCCCGCCGTCGCCGCACGCACGCTGCGCGGCTCTCCGGCCCGTCCGGGGGCCGACGGCGGAGAGAAAGAGGACTCGTGAACGCTTTCGACCCCGTGCTGAAGCCCCTGGAGTGGTCGGAGCTCGACGAGCGAGCTGTCAAGGCCATCAAGGCACTGGCTGCGGACGCCGTCGAGAAGGTGGGCAACGGACATCCCGGAACCGCGATCTCGCTCGCGCCGGCCGCGTACCTCCTCTTCCAGAAGGCCATGCGCCACGACCCGTCCGACCCTGAGTGGCTGGGCCGCGACCGGTTCGTGCTGAGCGCCGGCCACTCGTCGCTGACCATCTACCTGCAGCTCTTCCTCGCCGGCTACGGCCTCGAGATGGACGACATCGCGGCTCTGCGGACCTGGGGCTCCAAGACCCCCGGCCACCCGGAGTACCGCCACACCACCGGCGTCGAGATCACGACCGGCCCGCTGGGCCAGGGTCTGGCCTCCGCCGTCGGCATGGCGATGGCCTCCCGCCGCGAGCGCGGTCTGCTCGACCCCGCCGCCGCCCCTGGCGAGTCGCCGTTCGACCACCACGTGTACGTCATCGCGTCCGACGGCGACCTGCAGGAGGGCGTGACCTCTGAGGCCTCGTCGCTCGCAGGCCACCAGCAGCTCGGCAACCTGATCCTGATCTGGGACGACAACAAGATCTCGATCGAGGACGACACCAACATCGCGTTCACCGAGGACGTGCTGAAGCGCTACGAGGCCTACGGCTGGCACACCCAGCGCGTGGACTGGACCTCGGGCGGCGACGGCTACGCGGAGGACAAGGAACTGCTGGCCGCGGCGCTCGACGCCGCGAAGGCGGAGACCGGCAAGCCGTCGATCATCGCGCTGCGCACGATCATCGGCTGGCCGGCACCCACCAAGCAGAACACGGGTGGCATCCACGGTTCGGCCATGGGCGCCGACGAGGTCAAGGGCATGAAGTCCGCCCTCGGCCTCGACCCCGAGGCGACGTTCGCGATCGACCCCGAGGTGCTGTCCTACACGCGTTCCGTCGCGCAGCGCCAGGCCACCCAGCGCCAGGCCTGGGAGTCCGCCTTCGCGGCCTGGTCCGAGAAGAACCCGCAGAACGCGGCGCTGCTCGCGCGGCTGCGCGCCCACGAGCTGCCCGAGGGCTGGACCGGCTCCCTGCCGGAGTTCGAGGCGAGCGAGAAGGGCGTGGCGACCCGTGCGGCGTCGGGCAAGGTGCTGAACGCCCTCGCGGACGTGCTGCCCGAGCTGTGGGGCGGTTCGGCCGACCTGGCCGGCTCCAACAACACCACGATGGACGGCGTGCCGTCGTTCGTGCCGACCGAGCACGCGACCAAGAAGTTCCCTGGCGACCCGTACGGCCGCACGCTGCACTTCGGCATCCGTGAGCACGGCATGGGCTCGATCCTCAACGGCATCGTGCTGCACGGCCTGACCCGTCCCTACGGTGGGACGTTCCTGCAGTTCGCCGACTACATGCGTGCCTCGGTCCGCCTGGCGTCGCTGATGGGCATCCCGACGACGTTCGTCTGGACGCACGACTCGATCGGGCTCGGCGAGGACGGCCCGACCCACCAGCCGGTGGAGCACCTCGCGTCGCTGCGCGCCATCCCGAACCTTGACGTCGTGCGCCCGGCGGACGCGAACGAGACCGCCTGGGCGTGGCGCGGCATCCTCGAGAACCGCGACAACCCGGCCGGCCTCGTGCTGACCCGCCAGAACGTGCCCACCTACCCGCGCGGCACCGACGGCTTCGCCGCCGCCGAGGGCACGCTCAAGGGTGGCTACACCCTCCTGGACACCGAGGGCACGCCCGACGTCGTCCTCGTGGGCACCGGCTCAGAGGTGCAGCTCGCCGTCGAGGCGCGTGAGCTTCTCGCCGCCGACGGCGTGCGGGCCCGCGTGGTCTCCATGCCCTCGCTCGAGTGGTTCAACAAGCAGGACGGCGCCTACCGCGAGTCGGTCATCCCGTCCGGTGTGAAGGCACGCGTCTCGGTCGAGGCGGGCGTGGCGCAGGGCTGGCGCGAGGTGGTCGGCGACGCCGGCCGCATCGTCTCGCTCGAGCACTACGGCGCGTCGGCCGACTACAAGACGCTCTACGCCGAGTACGGCATCACGGCCGAGGCGGTCGCCCAGGCCGCCAAGGAGTCGATCGAAGCGGCGTCCTGAAGCCGCTGAAGAAGCACACGGACACGAGAGGAAGGGCATGATGACCGACAGCACGAACGTCAGCACAGGCGAGAACGTCAGTCCCACCCAGCGGCTGTCCGAGGCGGGTGTCGCCATCTGGCTGGACGACCTGTCCCGCGAGCGCCTGCGCACCGGCAACCTCGCCGAGCTCATCAGCACCAGGAACGTCGTCGGGGTCACGACCAACCCGACGATCTTCGCCGCCGCGCTCGCCCAGGGTGACGCGTACGACGGCACGCTGGCCGAGCTGGCCGGGCCGCCGAACCGCGGGGACGTCGAGGCAGCGGTGGAGCGCATCACCACGGACGACGTCCGCGACGCCGCAGACCTGCTGCGGCCCGTCTACGACTCCACCGCCGCCGTGGACGGCCGCGTGTCCATCGAGGTGGACCCGCGACTGGCCCGCGACACGGCGGCCACGAAGGCCACGACGGTCCGTCTCTGGGAGACGGTCGACCGGCCGAACGTGATGATCAAGATCCCCGCCACCGTCGAGGGTCTGCCCGCGATCACGTCCACGCTCGCGAAGGGCATCAGCGTGAACGTGACGCTGATCTTCTCGCTCTCGCGCTACCGGGAGGTGATGGATGCCTTCCTGACCGGTCTGGAGCAGGCAAAGGAGGTCGGCCACGACCTGTCCGTGATCGGCTCGGTGGCGTCGTTCTTCGTGTCCCGCGTGGACGCGGAGGTCGACAAGCGCCTCAAGGCGGTCGGGACGGACGAGGCGCTCGCGCTGCGTGGCCAGGCCGCCATCGCGAACGCCCGGCTGGCCTACGCGGCCTATGAAGACGTCTTCTCGGCTGACAGCACAGAGCGGTGGGCGGCGCTCCAGGCCGCCGGTGCCCAGCCGCAGCGCCCGCTGTGGGCATCGACCGGTGTGAAGGACCCGAGCTACCGCGACACGATGTACGTGGACGAGCTCGTGGTGGCCGGCGTGGTCAACACGATGCCCGAGAAGACGCTCGAGGCGTTCGCCGACCACGGCATCGTGCTCGCCGACACCGTGACCGGTTCCGGTGAGCAGGCCGCGGCTGTCATCGCGGCCGTCGAGGCGCAGGGCATCTCCATGGACGAGGTCACGGCACAGCTGGAGGACGAGGGCGTGACGAAGTTCGAGGTCAGCTGGGACGAGCTCCTGACGACCACCAAGACAGGGCTCGACGGCGCCGGAGCAGCAGGGGCCGGCGCCCGGTGAGGCCGGCCAAGATCGCGCAGGGGGTCAACCCCCTGCGCGACCCTCTGGACCTGCGCCTGCCGCGCATCGCGGGGCCGAGCGGCCTGGTGATCTTCGGCGTGACGGGTGACCTGTCGCGCAAGAAGCTCATGCCGGCGGTCTACGACCTCGCCAACCGCGGTCTGCTCCCGCCGGGCTTCGCCCTGACGGGCTTCGCCCGGCGCGAGTGGGCCGACCAGGACTTCGCGCAGGTGGTGCACGACGCCGTGAAGGAGTACGCCCGTACTCCCTTCCGGGAGGCGACGTGGCGCCAGCTCGCCGAGGGCATCCGGTTCGTGCAGGGCTCGTTCGACGACGACGACGCGTTCGAGCGTCTCCGCGAGACCGTCGAGACGCTCGACAAGGAGCGCGGCACGGGCGGCAACCACGCGTTCTACCTGTCGGTCCCGCCGTCGGCGTTCCCCGTGGTGTGCCGGCAGCTCGCCGAGCACGGGCTGTCGCGCCCGGACGACGACGCGGACGGCGACGGCGTGGACGCGTGGCGCCGGGTGGTCATCGAGAAGCCGTTCGGGCACGACCTCGCCAGCGCCAAGGAGCTCGACGCCGTGGTGTCGGAGGTCTTCGAGCCGGAGTCGGTCTTCCGGATCGACCACTACCTGGGCAAGGAGACCGTCCAGAACCTGCTGGCGCTGCGCTTCGCGAACACGATGTTCGAGCCCATCTGGAACTCGAACTACGTGGACCACGTGCAGATCACGATGGCCGAGGACATCGGCATCGGCGGCCGTGCCGGGTACTACGACGGGATCGGCGCCGCGCGCGACGTCATCCAGAACCACCTGATCCAGCTCCTGGCGCTGGTCGCCATGGAGGAGCCCGTCAACTTCGACGCCGCCGAGCTGCGGGCGGAGAAGATCAAGGTGCTCTCGTCGGTCCGCCTGCCGGACGACCTCGGCAAGCACACGGCCCGCGGGCAGTACGAGGCCGGCTGGCAGGGTGGTGCGGAGGTGCCCGGCTTCCTCGACGAGGACGGCATCGCGAAGGACTCGGCGACGGAGACGTTCGCAGCGGTCCGGGTCGACGTCGACAACCGCCGCTGGGCGGGCGTGCCGTTCTACCTGCGCCACGGCAAGCGCCTGGGCCGCCGGGTGACCGAGGTGGCCGTGGTGTTCAAGAAGGCACCGCACCTGCCGTTCGAGTCGTCCCTGACGTCAGAGCTCGGCAGCAACGCCCTGGTCATCCGGGTGCAGCCCGACGAGGGCGTCACCATGCGGTTCGGCGCCAAGGTGCCTGGCACAGCCATGCAGGTGCGCGACGTGACCATGGACTTCGGGTACGGGCACTCGTTCACCGAGTCGTCCCCCGAGGCCTACGAGCGCCTCATCCTCGACGTGCTGCTCGGCGACCCGCCGCTGTTCCCGACGCGTGAGGAGGTCGAGCTCTCCTGGAAGATCCTCGACCCGATCACCTCCTTCTGGGCCCGCAAGGGCAAGCCTGAGCCGTACGCGTCGGGCACCTGGGGTCCGCCGTCGGCCGACGCCATGATGGAGCGCGACGGCAGGACCTGGAGGCGGCCCTGATGACCCGGTTGGTGACAGGACGCCCCATCGAGAAGGTGAGCACGGCCCCATGACGCGGTTGCCGACACTGAGGCCACATCGAGAAGGTGAGCACGTCCAGTGATTATTGACATGCCCGATACCACGAGCAACCACGTCAACAAGCGCCTCGTCCGGCTGCGCGACGAGGGTGGTGCGGTGGCCCTCGGCCGCGTGCTCACGCTCGTGGTGCTGGCCGACGAGCGTGACGTCGAGGAGTCGGTCGAGGCCGCCAACGACGCGAGCCGTGAGCACCCGTGCCGGGTCATCGTCGTCGCGCCCGCCGCGGGCAGTTCCGACGGCCGCCTCGACGCTCAGATCCGGGTGGGCGGTGACGCCGGCGCCTCCGAGGTGGTGGTGCTGCGCGCCTTCGGACCGCTCCTCGAGCGGACCGACACCCTCGTGATGCCGCTCCTGCTGCCGGACGCACCGATCGTGGCCTGGTGGCCGCGTGAGGCGCCGGCGGTGCCGTCGCAGGACCCGGTGGGCGCCATGGCGGCCCGCCGGATCATCGACAGCACCGTCGCGAAGAACCCGGTCGACATGCTCGCCAACCTCGCCGGGACCTACGCCCCCGGCGACACCGACCTCGCCTGGGCGCGCGTGACCCTGTGGCGGGCGATCATCGCGGCCGCCATCGAGCAGCCGCCGTTCGAGCCGGTGCTCTCCGTGACGGTCGAGGGACAGACGCGGCACACGTCGCTCGACCTGCTCGCCGGGTGGCTCGCTGCGCGGCTGCGGTGCCCGGCCGAGGTGGTGCGCACCACCAGCGACGACGCGATCACCCGTGTGACGCTGGAGCGCAAGAGCGGCCCGATCGTGCTCGACCGGCCCGACGGCCGCACCGTCACGATCACCCAGCCGGGCAAGCCTGCGCGCCGGATCGCCCTGCCGATCCGTGCGCTCAACGAGGCGCTGATCGAGGAGCTGCGCCGGCTCGACCCGGACGAGATCTTCGAGGAGGCGCTCATCCGCGGGCTCAAGCTGGTCACCGCTCGGACGGCTGCCTGATGTCGCAGTCGGCGGCAGGCCCGACGCCGGGGGTGCGGCTCGTCGTCGTCCACCCCGACAAGGAGGTGCTCGCGCAGGCGACGGCCGCGCGGCTGCTCACGCGCGTGCTGGACGTGCAGTCCGTCCGCTCCCCCGTCCACGTGGTGCTCACGGGTGGTTCGGTCGGCATCGCGACGCTCGCCGCGGTGGCCGCGAGCCCGCTGGTGCCTGCCGTCGACTGGTCGAGCGTCCACCTGTGGTGGGGCGACGAGCGGTTCCTGCCGGACGGTGACCCGGACCGGAACGAGACCCAGGCGCGGGAGGCCCTGCTCGACGGCCTCGTCGCCGAGCACGGGCTCCCCGAGGCCAACGTCCACCCGATGGCGGGGCCGACGTCCGTAGCGACCTCCGAGGAGGGCGCCACGGACTACGCGACGCTCCTCCGTGGGCACGCGGGCGAGCAGGACGAGGACCCGGAGGGCGTGACGGTTCCCGCGTTCGACGTCCTGCTGCTCGGCATGGGTCCTGACGGGCACGTCGCCTCCCTGTTCCCCGGCCACGAAGGTCTGGCCGCGCAGGGCACGACGACGGGTGTGCACGGCTCGCCCAAGCCGCCGCCGGAGCGTGTCTCGCTCACGTTCGACGCGATCCGGTCGGCCCGCGAGGTGTGGATCGTCGCGGCGGGGGCAGAGAAGGCGGAGCAGGTGGCGGCGGCGCTGGCCGACGGCCCGGTGACGGAGGTACCAGCGGCGGGCGCCGTCGGGCAGGCGCGCACGCTGTGGCTGCTGGACGTGGAAGCGGCGGGCGCGCACGCGTAGCAGCTCGTCGAACACCAGCGGCGAAGCAGAGCGCCTGTCCCGGTCGACAGACCAGGGCAGGCGCTCTGCTTCGCCGCTGCAAAAAACCTTAGCGTGCTACGCGTCCGCCGCGGCGGGTACGCAGTGCTTCCAGCGCCTCCTCCAGGAGGGCGGCGCCGTCCTCCTCGGAGCGGCGCTCCTTCACGTAGGCGAGGTGCGTCTTGTACGGCTCGTTCCGCACGGGAGCCGGCGGATTGACCGGGTCCATCCCCGCAGGGAAGCCACAACGCGGGCAGTCCCACTGCGTGGGGGCCTCCACGTCCTCGCCCACCGAGAAGGTCGGTGCCGTCTCGTGCCCGTTGGCACACCAGTAAGAAACTCGGATGCGCGGGGCTGTGTCGCCGCGCTCCGTCTCCCCGAGAGGGCCGGCGCCTACCCGGCTCCCCCGAATCGCATGACCACCTGATGCCACGTCTGTCGTCCCCTCTGTGTGCGGCCGTCAGCTGCTAGGCGCTTGGCGACCGGGTCAGCTGACCTTCTGGATGAGCCCGAGCAGGACGATCACCACTACCCACACGAGGGCGAAGGCGATGGTGATGCGATTGAGGTTCCGCTCGGCCACGCCGGAGGAACCGGCGCCCATCGAGATACCGCCACCGAACATGTCGGACAGCCCGCCACCCTTGCCCTTGTGGAGCAGGATGAGCATGGTGAGGAAGCCGCTGGTCAGGACCAGCAGGACTTCCAGGATGATGCGGAGCGCGTCCACGGGTTCACGTCCTCGGTTGTAGGTGTGCCGGGCGTGTCCCGGCGGCGGATCGGTCAAGAGTAAGCGAGACGTACCTCACAGTGCGAACCTCCTGTTCACGGGCTTGCAGGGCCGTGAACAGGAGCCGCACCAGGAACATCACGCCCGAGCGAGAGTACATCAGGGAGATTGCGGGACGGTCTCGGACACCGAAATGTCCGCCGCCTTGGCTGTGAGCGCGATCGTTGCTGCTACCCGCCCGTTCCGGGCGCGACGATCACGCTCACAGCACGAGCGAGGGTCAGGCGGTGACGTGCGACTGGTAGCGCGCGATCTTCGCGAACTCCTCGGGGTCCAGGCTGGCCCCGCCGACGAGCGCCCCGTCGACGTCGGGCTGCGCCATGATCTGCGCGACGTTGCCCGACTTCACCGAGCCGCCGTACAGGACGCGCACGCCGTCGGCGACGGTCTGGTCGTACAGCTTGCCGAGGACCCCGCGGATCGCACCACAGACCTCCTGCGCGTCCTCGGGGGTGGCAACCTCGCCGGTGCCGATGGCCCACACGGGCTCGTAGGCGATGACGACGTTCGCCACCTGCTCGGCCGACACGTCCGCCAGCGCCGCCTCGACCTGCGCGAGCGTGTGCGAGACCTGGTCGCCAGCCTTGCGGACCTCCAGGCCCTCGCCGACGCACAGGATCGGCGTCAGGCCGTGCGCGAAGGCCACCCGCACCTTCTCGTTGACGAGCGCGTCGGACTCGTCGTGGTGCTCACGGCGCTCGGAGTGCCCGATCGCCACGTAGGTGCAGCCCAGCTTCGCGAGCATCGCCCCGGAGACCTCACCGGTGTACGCGCCGGACTCGTGCTTCGAGATGTCCTGGGCGCCGTAGACGAGCTCCAGCTTGTCCCCGTCCACGAGCGTCTGCACCGACCGCAGGTCGGTGAACGGCGGCAGCACCGCCACCTCGACAGCGGTGTAGTCGTGCTTGGCGTCCTTCAGGGACCAGGACAGCTTCTGGACCGTGCTGATCGCCTGCTGGTGATCCAGGTTCATCTTCCAGTTGCCCGCCATCAGCGGCGTGCGAGTGGTTGCCACGTGTTTCTTCCTTCTCTCAGAGGTACGACTGATCGGTCGGCTGGGTCGGCTCAGCCGGCGCTTGTCTGCCGGCTCAGCCGGCGCTTGCCTGCCGGCTCAGCCGGCGAGGACGGTGAGGCCAGGGAGCTCCTTGCCCTCCAGCAGCTCGAGGCTCGCGCCGCCGCCGGTCGAGATGTGGCTGAACCCGGCCTCGTCGAAGCCGAGCGCGCGCACGGCCGCTGCCGAGTCGCCGCCGCCCACGATGGAGAACGCACCGTCCGACGTCGCGTCGATGATGCCCTGCGCGACCGCCGTGGTGCCTGCCGCGAACGCCTCGAACTCGAAGACGCCCATGGGGCCGTTCCACGCGATGGTCTTCGCGTCGGCCAGCTTCTCGGCGAACAGCTTGCCGGACTCCGGGCCGATGTCGAGGCCCATGGTGCCGTCCGGGATGGCGTCCGCTGCGACGACCTGGTGGGGCGCGTCGGCAGCGAACGAGTCGGCCGCGACGATGTCGACGGGCAGCACGATCTCGACGCCGTTCTTCTCCGCGGTGTCGATGTACCCCTTGACGGCCTCGATCTGGTCGTCCTCCAGCAGGCTGTTGCCCACCGACAGGCCCTTGGCCGCGAGGAACGTGAAGACCATGCCGCCGCCGATGAGCAGCCGGTCCGCCTTGGTCAGCAGGTTCGCGATGACGCCCAGCTTGTCGGACACCTTGGAGCCGCCGAGCACGACGGCGTAGGGGCGCTCCGGGTCACCGGTCGCCTTCGACAGCGACTCGACCTCGGATCGGACCAGGTCGCCGGCCGCCGCGGGCAGCACCTGCGCGACGTCGTACACCGACGCCTGCTTGCGGTGCACCACGCCGAAGCCGTCGGAGACGAACGCGTCCGCGAGCTGGGCCAGCTCACCGGCGAGCTCGGCGCGCTCCGCGTCGACCTTCGAGGTCTCGCGCGCGTCGAAGCGGACGTTCTCCAGGAGTGCGACCTGACCGTCGGCCAGGGCGTCGACCGTTGCCTTCGCCGACGGACCCACGAGGTCCTCGGCGAGCGGCACCTCCTGGCCCAGCAGCTCACCCAGACGGGCGGCGACGGGCGCGAGGGAGTACTGGGGGTCCGGCGTGCCCTTGGGGCGGCCGAGGTGCGCCAGCACGACGACGCGCGCACCGGCGTCGGCCAGCCGCTTCAGTGTCGGCAGGGCGGCGCGGATGCGGCCGTCGTCGGTGATGACGGTCGTGCCGCCCTCCGCAGAGAGGGGGACGTTGAAGTCTGAGCGGACCAGGACGCGCTTGCCGCGCAGGTCGCCGAGGGAGTCGATGGTCTTCATGAGCTCTCCAGGTTGAGGTTCCGGCAGTCAGGATTTTCGCCAGTCGGGTTCCGTGACATGACGACGTCCGCGTGCGCCGGCTGGCCGATGCGCACGCGGACGTCGAGGATCACGCTGGGAGAAAAGCCGTCAGAGCTTCTCGCCGACGAACACGGTGAGGTTGACGAGGCTGTTCGAGTAGCCCCACTCGTTGTCGTACCAGGAGACGACCTTGACCTGGTTGCCGATCACCTTGGTGAGCTTCGAGTCGAAGATGCTCTGGTGCGGGTTCGTCACGATGTCCGAGGAGACGATCTCGTCCTCCACGTACTCCAGCACACCCTTGAGCGGGCCCTCGGCAGCGGCCTTGACCGCGGCGTTGACCTCCTCGGCCGTCACGTCCTTCGACGTCTCGAACGTGAGGTCGGTGGCCGAGCCGGTCAGGATGGGCACGCGCAGCGCGTAGCCGTCGAGCTTGCCCTTGAGCTCCGGGAGCACCAGCGCGACGGCCTTGGCGGCACCCGTCGTGGTGGGGACGATGTTCTGCGCGGCCGCGCGGGCGCGGCGCAGGTCCTTGTGCGGGCCGTCCTGCAGGTTCTGGTCACCCGTGTAGGCGTGGATCGTGGTCATCAGGCCACGCTCGATGCCGATCGAGTCGTTCAGTGCCTTGGCCAGCGGGGCGAGGCAGTTGGTGGTGCACGACGCGTTCGAGATGATGTGGTGCGCCGCCGGGTCGTACAGCTCGTTGTTGACGCCCATCACGAAGGTGGCGTCCTCGTTCTTGGCCGGGGCCGAGATGATGACCTTCTTGGCGCCGGCGTCGATGTGCGCCTTCGCCTTGGTGGCGTCCGTGAAGAAGCCCGTCGACTCGATGACGATGTCCGCGCCCAGCTCGCCCCAGGGGAGGTTCGCGGGGTCGCGCTCGGCGAGCGCGCGGATCTTCTTGCCGTCCACGATGATGTTGTCGTCGTCGAAGTCGACGGTCTTGCCGAGGCGGCCCAGCGTCGTGTCGTACTTGAGCAGGTGCGCGAGAGTCTTGTTGTCGGTCAGGTCGTTGACGCCCACGACCTCGATGTCTGCACCTGACTCGACGAGAGCCCGGTAGAAGTTCCTGCCGATACGGCCGAAGCCGTTGATGCCGACGCGGATGGTCACAATGCCCTCCTCAGGGGGCGCCGGCCGTCCCGGCGCACACGTTTCCTTGTATCTGTCGCCACTGGCGTCGATGGTCGACGGCACAGTGCGTTGCCGGGTAGTCCGCGCGCCGCGACCTCGCGACGACCCGTACGGGAAACGCGATGGTCACGGCGTCGTCACCTGACGATTTCGAGCCTATACCCGAACCCGGCCGAACCGTGACCCGAGCCGAGACAGCGTGGGACTCAGGGTTCTGTTCGTTCTCACAGGACGGATCGGGCGGTCAAGGCTCTGCGGTCAGGGTTCGGCGGTCACGGCTCGGCGGTCACGGCTCAGAGGTCGAGCAGGTCCGCCGGCAGTCCTGCCTCGGTGTCGGGGATGCCGAGCTCGAGGGCGCGCTTGTCCGCCGTCGACAGCAGCCGGCGGATCCGGCCCGCCACGGCGTCCTTGGAGAGCTGCGGCTCGGCCAGGCGACCCAGCTCCTCGAGCGAGGCCTGCTTGTGCGCGAGGCGGAGCTCGCCCGCCTGGCGCAGGTGCTCGGGCAGCTCGTCGCCCAGGATCTCGAAGGCCCGCTGGACCCTGGCCCCCGCCGCCACGGCGGCCCGCGCGGAACGGCGCAGGTTCGCGTCGTCGAAGTTCGCGAGGCGGTTGGCCGTGCCGCGCACCTCGCGACGTTCCCGACGTTCCTCCCACACCTTGAGCGTCTCCGGTGCGCCGATCCGTTCCAGCATGCGCCCGATGGAGTCGCCGTCGCGGATCACCACACGGTCGATGCCGCGCACCTCGCGGGACTTGGCCGGCACACCCAGGCGGCGTGCGGCGCCGACCAGCGCGAGCGCGGCCTCTGGCCCGGGGCTGGTCACCTCGAGCGCCATGGACCGGCCCGGTTCCGTCAGGGAGCCGTGCGCGAGGAACGCGCCACGCCACACGGCCTCGGCCTCCTGCACGCCCGCCGACACGACCTCAGGGGCCAGGCCGCGCACGGGACGGCCGCGTGGGTCGAGGAGGCCGGTCTGGCGGGCGAGCGACTCGCCCTCCCGCACCACCCGCACCACGAACCGCGAGCTCTTCCGCAGGCCGCCGGCCTGGACGACGATGAGCTCGCTCGTGTGCCCGTACAGATCGTGGATGGCATGTCGCAGCCGGGTCGCCGCCGCCTCGGTGTCGAGCTCCGCCTCGATCACTACCCGACCGGAGATGATGTGGAGCCCGCCCGAGAACCGCAGCGTCGCGGAGACCTCTGCCTTACGGCAGGACGTCTTCGCCACCCGCACCCGCGCGAGCTCCTCCTTGACCTGTCCCGTGAGCGCCATGGGCGTCATACTGCCATGGTCACGCGCCGACCATCCGGGTGGAATCGCGGACGCTCGGGCGAATTGTCCCGGCGTGTCGCCTGACAGGGGCTGACAGTTGCGTCACACGCGCCGACGAATCACGGAAAAGCACCTCGTCGCGACGCCCTCTCCCCGGCCGTCCCGGCGAGCGACAGGGTCAGACGTCGCCGTAGACGCCCTCGAACACGTCGCGGTAGGCGGCGGCCAGCCGCAGCCCGTCGTGCTTGGCGGTGTCGTCGCCGCGCCGGACCTGGCGCATGATCACGCGCGCGCCCATGGACGCGGCGGCGGCCTCCAGCGCCGCGACATCCTCCACGGCGGACGGGTCGGCCAGCACTGCGTCGATCCGCAGGCCGGGCGCGTGCTTGTGCAGCGCCTCCAGGTGGTCGACGGCGGTGAGGCCCGCCGTCTCGCCGTTCTCCGCCGACAGGTTCAGCGTCACGCAGCGGCGGGCCTTGGTGGCGTGCAGGGCGTCGGCGAGCGCGGGCACCAGCAGGTGGACGAGCACCGAGGAGTACCAGGACCCTGGGCCAAGGACCACCCAGTCGGCGTCGAGCACTGCCTGCACCGCCTCCGGCGAGGCGGGCGGGTCGGCCGGGAGCAGGCGAAGCTGCTCGATCCGGCCCTCGGTGACGGCCACGCGGCTCTGGCCGACAACGGTCTCAAGGGCCGGCTCGGGCTCCGCCGGCGAGGCGGGGTGCCGGACGTCCGCCTCGACCACCAGCGGGACCGACGCCATGGGCAGCACCCGGCCCCGGGCGCCGAGCAGGCGGCCGACCCAGTCCAGGCCCTCCACCTCGTCACCGAGCAGCTCCCAGAGCGCCACGATCAGCAGGTTGCCCATCGCGTGGTTGTCCAGCTCGCCCGACGACGAGAAGCGGTGCTGCAGCATCGCGCTCCAGGTGCGGCCCCACTCGGAGTCGTCGCACAGGGCCGCGAGCGCCATCCGGAGGTCGCCGGGGGGCAGCACGCCGAGCTCGTCGCGCAGGCGGCCGGACGAGCCGCCGTCGTCGGCCACCGTCACGACTGCCGTCAGGCGGTCCGACATGAGACGCAGCGCGGACAGGCTGGCGGACAGCCCGTGGCCTCCGCCCAGCGCGACCACGGACGGGTTCTTGCTCCACTCCGGCGCGGGGACGTCAGGTACCCCGGGGGCGTGCGGGATCATTCGCGGCCCAGGTCCCGTGCCGAGACGGAGACGAGCTGCCCGCGGGCGCGGAGTCGTTCGGCGATGGCTTCCGAGATGGCGACGGACCGGTGCTTTCCGCCCGTGCATCCCACAGCGATGGTCACGTAACGCTTCTCCTCGTTGAGGTAGCCGGCGAGCACCGGTGCCAGGGCGTCGACGTAGCGGTCGATGAACTCGACGGCTCCGGGGCGCGCGAGCACGTAGTCGCGCACCGGCTGGTCCCGACCCGTCAGGTGCCGGAGCTCGGTGATCCAGTACGGGTTGGCCAGGAACCGTACGTCCACCACGTGGTCCGCGTCCAGGGGTATGCCGTACTTGAACCCGAACGAGATGACGTTGACCCGCAGCACCTCGTTGATGTCGTGCGCCAGCCACGCCCGGATCTCCCGGGCGAGGTCGTGCACGGACAGGTCGGAGGTGTCGACACGCAGGTCGGCCCGAGCAGCCAGCGTGGCGACCACCGACCGCTCCTCGGCGATGCCGTCGAGGATCCGGCCGTCGCCCTGCAGCGGGTGCGGGCGGCGCACCTGCTCGAAGCGGCGCACCAGGACCTCGTCGCTCGCGTCGAGGAACAGGATCCGGTAGGCCACGCCGGCCTCCGTCATGTGCACGAGCACCTTGTCCAGCTCCGCGAAGAACTCCCGGCCGCGCACGTCCACGACGACCGCGACGCGCTCGATGCTCGACCCCTTGGCCATGAGGTCGACCAGGGGCACCAGCATCATCGGGGGCAGGTTGTCGACCACGTACCAGTCGAGGTCCTCCAGCACGGCCGCCGCTCGCGACCGGCCGGCGCCCGACATTCCGGTGATCACCAGGACCTGCGGCTCGCTCCGGTCGGGGCCGTGCGTGGCTGCCTCGACCTCGGCGATACCGTCGGGTGCGGTGATGGGTGACGGCTCGGTGTTGCTCATGGACCCAAGCATGCCAGCGTCAGCCCTTGAGGGCGGCAACCACCGCCTCCGCCGTCTTGTCCCCCATGCCGCGCACGCTGGCGATCTCCTCGACGCTGGCGGCCTTGAGCCGTTTGACCGAGCCGAAGTGGGTCAGCAGCACCTTGCGGCGCGCCGGCCCGAGCCCTGGGACGTCGTCGAGCACGGAGGCGGTCATGCCCTTGCTGCGCCGTCTGCGGTGCTGCGTGATCGCGAACCGGTGCGCCTCGTCGCGGACGCGCTGCAGCAGGTACAGGCCCTCGCTGGAGCGCTGCAGGATCACCGGGTAGTCGTCGCCGGGCACCCAGACCTCCTCCAGGCGCTTGGCCAGGCCGCAGAGCGCGACGTCGGTGATGCCCAGCTCGTCCAGCGCCTTCTTCGCGGCGGCGACCTGGGGCGGGCCGCCGTCGACCACCACGAGGCTCGGCGGGTAGGCGAACCGCGCCTTCTCCTCGGAGGCGTCAGCGGCCACCTCGCCGCCGGACAGCTCCGCGGCCATCTCGACGTCGTTGGACCTGAGCCGGTCGGCGAGGTAGCGCTTGAAGCGGCGCGTGATGACCTCGTGCATGGCCTGCGTGTCGTCGCGGGCGCCGTCGCCGTCCGAACCGCGGATGCCGAACGAGCGGTACTCGCTCTTGCGGGGCAGCCCGTCCTCGAAGACCACCATGGAGGCCGACTGGTAGGTGCCCTGCGTGTGCGAGATGTCGTAGCACTCGATGCGCAGGGGCGCCGACTCCAGGTCGAGCGCCTCCTGGATCTCCGCCAGGGCCTGGCTGCGGGTCGTCAGGTCACCCGCGCGGCGCGAGCGGTGCACCATGAGCGCGTGCTCGGCGTTCTTGCGGACGGTGGCAGCGAGCTCCTTCTTGTCGCCGCGCTGCGGCACGCGCACGTCGACGCGTGCACCGCGCAGCCCGCTGAGCCAGGTGCCGACCTGCTCCAGGTCGGGCGGCAGTACCGGCACGAGGACCTCGCGAGGCACCGCGTCGCGGGCCTCGGCCCCGTCCACCTCGTCGGCGGCCCCGTAGACCTGCTGCAGCAGGTGCTCCACGAGCTCGCCGTCAGTGATGTCCTCGACCTTCTCGACGATCCAGCCGCGCTGGCCGCGGATGCGGCCCCCGCGGACGTGGAACACCTGGACGGCGGCCTCGAGCTCGTCACCCACGAGGGCGAACACGTCGGCGTCCGTGGCGTCGCCGAGGACCACCGCGTTCTTCTCCGTGGCACGTCGCAGGGCCTCGATGTCGTCGCGCAGGCGGGCCGCCTGCTCGTACTCCATCTCCGCGGCCGCCTCCCGCATGCGCTGGGTGAGCCGACGCTCGAACTTGGCCGTGTCGCCCGCCATGAAGTCACAGAAGTCCAGGACGAGCTCACGGTGGTCGTCGACGCTGATGCGGCCGACGCACGGCGCCGAGCACTTGTCGATGTACCCGAGCAGGCAGGGCCGGCCCGACTGGCCCGCCCGCTTGTAGACGCCGGCCGAGCACGTCCGGATCGGGAAGACGCGCAGCAGGAGGTCGAGCGTCTCCCGGATGGCCCAGGCGTGCCCGTACGGGCCGAAGTAGCGGGTGCCCTTGCGCTTCGCCCCCCGCATCACCTGGGCACGCGGCACCTCCTCCCCCAGGGTCACCGCGAGGTACGGGTACGACTTGTCGTCCCGGTACTTCACGTTGAACCGCGGGTCGTACTGCTGGATCCAGGTGAACTCCAGCGCGAGCGCCTCGACCTCCGTGCCCACGACCGTCCACTCGACGGACGCCGCCGTGGTCACCATCCGGCGGGTGCGCTCGTGCAGGTTCGCGACGTCCTGGAAGTAGCTCGCCAGACGCTGGCGCAGGTTCTTCGCCTTGCCCACGTAGATCACGCGGCCGTGCTCGTCGCGGAACCGGTAGACACCGGGCGCGGTCGGGATCTCTCCCGCCTTGGGTCGATAGGTAGCTGGATCCGCCATGCCCCCAACCTATGCGCTGCCACTGACACGTGGGAGCGGCCCAGCGACCGGCTCCGGGTCAGCCCGAGACGGAGAGCGGCGTGGGCGAGACGTGCACAGGGAAGTTCACCGACCGCGCGATGAAGCACATCGCGTGCGCCTTGTGGTGCAGGGCCGCGACATGCTCGTCGGTGGCGAGCTCACCCGCGTCCGCCACGACCTTCGGGTGCAGCGTCACGTCGGTGAACGCGCCCTCGCCGCGGGCCTCGACCCGCATGGTGCCGGTCGCCGAGTCGCGGTACTCGCGCACGACCAGGCCCGACTCCGCCGCGAGGTGCAGGAACCACAACATGTGGCACTGGCTCAGGCTCGCGACGAACAGCTCTTCCGGGCTGTTGCGTGCCGGGTCCCCCCGGAAGGCCGGGTCGGACGACCCGAGCAGGGGCGGCTTGTGCGGCAGGTCGATCTCGTGGTCCCGTGAGAACGCGGCGTACGACGACGTACCCGTGTCCCCCGCGCCCGTCCACCGCACCGTCACGGCGTAGTCATGCGTGGCTCCGCTCATGGGGTCAGCGTAGCGGCTGGTGGTCGGGACCACGTGGTCGGGATCACAGCGCCGCTCCCGGTGGCGTGGCGGGGAGGAGTCCCCGCCGGTACGCCTCTCCGACGGCGGCCGCACGGTCGCGCACCGCGAGCTTCCCGTAGACGTGCAGGAGGTGCGTCTTGATGCTCGCCTCGCTGATGAACAGGCGGCGGGCCGCCTCGCGGTTGGACGCGCCGTCGGCTACCAGCGCGAGCACCTCGAGCTCGCGCGCGGTCAGGAGCGCGGGCGGCGGACGGCGCACCTGGCCCATGAGATGGCCGGCCGCCGCAGGGGCGAGGATCGCCTCGCCGCGCTGCGCCGCCCGGACGGCGGCGGCCAGCTCGTCCGTGCCCGCGTCCTTGAGGAGGTAGCCCGTGGCACCCGCCGCGACAGCGGGCAGCACGTCCGCCTCGCCGTCGAACGTGGTCAGGACCAGGACCCGGACGTCCGGTGCGCGCTCGCGCAGCTCCGCCGTCGCCTCCACCCCGCCCAGCACAGGCATCCGGAGGTCCATGAGCACCACGTCGACATCGCCCCGCACCGCCCGGGCGACGGCCTGCCGCCCGTCGGGCACCTCGCCGACCACGGTGATGCCCGGGTCGTCGGCGAACGCGCCGCGCAACCCGTTGCGCACCACCGGGTGGTCGTCGGCGATCAGGAGCCGGATCGGGCGCTCCACGGCGGAGCCGTCCTGTGCGCTCATGCGCGCCCCTGCCCGGCCCCGGCCGCCCCCGCGGTGGCCTCGGAGCCCGGCCCATCGGCCGGGACCACGGTGCCCGCAGGGGCGGCCTCGCCGGTCGGGACGCTCGCGCTGACGGCGGCCCCCTCGCCGGGGAGGCTCTCCACGACGAGGGTCCCGCCGACGCCCGCGAGCCGCTCCCGCATGGCCGTCAGGCCGAAGCTCGGTGTGGTCGCGTCCGGCGAGAAGCCCGAGCCGTCGTCCCGGACGTCGAGCAGGACGGTGTCGTCCAGGTAGCTGAGAGTCACCCCCACCCGGCTCGCGGCCGCGTGCCGGGCGACGTTGGTCAGGGACTCCTGGGCCGCACGGAACAGCGCGACCTCCGCTGCGGGCGGCAGCGGAACGGCGTCGCCGGTGACGTCGCAGGAGCAGACCACGTCGTGGTCCGTCGCCCAGCGCCGGGTCAGGTCGGCCAGGGCCTCCGGGAGCCGGGAGCTCACCAGCTCACCCGGGTGCATGGACCGCACGGAACGGCGCGCCTCGGCCAGCGAGTCCCGTGCCAGGTCGAGCGCCCGGTCGACGTGCGGACGCGCCCGGTCCGGGTCGTGCCACACGCGCTGTGCGGCCTGCACCTGGGTGACGATCCCGGTCAGGCCCTGCGCCAGCGTGTCGTGGATCTCGCCGGCCAGACGACGGCGCTCGTCCGCCACGCCCGCCTCGCGCGCCCGCTCCACGAGCCGGGTGTGCAGCCTCTCGTTCTCGGCGAGCGCCAGCTCCAGTCGGGTGACCGAGCGCTGCTGCTCGCGCTGCTGCTCCATGCCCCTGACCGAGAGGACGTAGCCGCCCGAGATCGCGACGGTCTGCACGATGACGATCAGCACGAGCATGCCGATCGACCGGAGCGTCGCTTCCGGGCTGATCGTCACGAGGTTGATGACGAGCGACGTGGCGAGCACCCCTGCGGTGACCGCCGCCCACGAGCGCGGGTGGTGGGCCAGGTAGTAGGCGTGGAAGAAGCCGGCGATCACGAAGATCACGAAGTAGTCGTCGAGCGTCGCGAGCACCGCGGCGAGCGCCAGCAGGCCGGCCAGGTAGACGACGGTCACCACCCTGCCGCGGGCGAGCGGGTCGTGCCGGGTGTGGCCGGCGAAGATCCACCCGCCGGCGAGCGCGACGAGCGCGAGCTGCACCATCCGGGCGGCCGGGCCGTAGGTCCCTGGGCCCGGTGCGACGAGGCTGAGGAGCAGGGGGACGAGCAGCAGGATCCAGGGCAGGGCCACCAGGAACGCCTCGAACCGCAGCCAGACGTCCTGCCCGTGCAGGTCGGCGCGCCACTGGCGCGCGGACCAGCGTCGGGGTGTCTCGTCGTCGTCCACCGGATCCCTCTCCTTCCCGTCGTGGTACATCGTGACAGGCGGCGGGTTCAGAGCACCCGCCGTGCGCCCGGGATGGCGCGCACCGCCCGTGCGACGGCCCAGCACACGGGGAGCGCCGTGACCGCCAGGAGGGCGAACTTCGCGACGGCCGGCGCGTCCATCGGGGCGAGGACCAGGGCGAGCAGCACGAGCACCGGCCCGTGGACGAAGTACACGGCGTAGGCGTTGTCGGCAAGGAAGCGCAGCGGTGGGACCTGCGCAGCGAACCAGGTGCGGAACAGGACGAGCGCAGCGGCGGTGAGCCCGAGCGCCATGGCGACCGTCGCCGCGACGGCCACCAGCGACTGCCACGACCCTCCGCCGGCGAAGGTGTCCGGCGAGGTGATCACCACCGCCAGGTACACCGCGACGCCGGCCACGGCGGCGGCCGCACCCGTCCAGGCGGCCCGCATCGTGAGCGCCTCCAGCCACCCCCGGCGCAGCGCCAGCGTGCCGAGCCAGAAGAACGTCACGTACAGCGGCAGGTGGTCGGGTGTCGGCAGGCCCACCACGGGCCAGGTGGTCTCGGTCGGCACCATGATGCGCCAGAGCCAGACCGCCGCGGTCAGGCCCGCCGCGAAGGCAAGGAACGTCCTCGGCCGGGGCAGGCCCTGCCCAACGACGGGAGCAGCGGGCCGGCCGCGACGCAGGTGCCGCCACCCGGCGTAGACCAGGGACATGACCAGGAGCGTCTGGACGAACCACATGTACTGCGGGGTCGCGATGTCCGCCCACCAGTGCAGCGGTGACGTCCCGGCGCCGGCCGAGGGGTAGTCGTGCAGGTTCATCAGCGGGTTCAGCAGGACCAGGAACACCAGCAGCGGGATCCCCAGACGACGCAGCCGGTCCAGGGAGAACGCGCGCGCACCCTTGCGGTCGATCGACCCGGGGGCGAACAGGCCCGAGATCGCGAAGAAAGCGCTCATGAACCACATCTGGTTCAGGACGAGGAACAGGAGGAGCAGGACCGAGGTCGGGCCGCGGCCCGGTTCGTGATACGGCCATACGGGAAGCGGGCTGTAGACGACGGCCGCGTGGTGCAGCACCACGAGAACGGTCAGCCAGAGACGGAGGTTGTCCACGTACGCCAGGCGGGGCGCGGCCAGTGTGCTCATGCACCCAGCGTCGCGCCGGGCGGGCCGCCGCGGATCGGCCGCCGGGCCCACCGATCGGTGGAGATCCGGTCAGCCGATCGGTGGACATCGGCCTACCGATCGGCCGGGGCGGCAGCCGGTCGCGCGCGAGGTGTCTCAGGCCGTTGCGCCCGCCTTGGCCTTCGCGGTCCGCTTGGCCACCGGCTTGCGCTTCGCCGACCCTTTCGCCGGCGAGAGCACCGGAACCTCCCCCGCTCGCGCGTGCCCGTCGAGGATCTCCGCGAGGTACGTGCCGGTGTGGCTCTCCGGAACGGCCGCCACCGCCTCCGGCGTGCCCTCCGCCACGACGTTACCGCCGCCGCTGCCGCCCTCCGGACCCATGTCGATGACCCAGTCGGCGTTCTTGATGACGTCGAGGTTGTGCTCGATCACGATGACGGTGTTGCCCTTGTCCGCCAGCGACTGCAGGACGCCCAGCAGGCGCCTGACGTCCTCGAAGTGCAGGCCGGTGGTCGGCTCGTCCAGCACGTAGGCCGAACGGCCCGACGAACGCTTCTGCAGCTCCGCCGCCAGCTTGACGCGCTGCGCCTCGCCTCCGGAGAGCGTGGGCGCGGGCTGCCCGAGCCGCACGTAGCCGAGGCCGACGTCGACCAGCGTGGACAGGTGACGCGAGATCGCGGGGAACGCCTTGAAGAACTCCGCGGCCTCCTCGATCGGCATGTCGAGCACGTCGGCGACCGTCTTGCCCTTGAAGTGCACCTCGAGCGTCTCGCGGTTGTACCGCGCCCCGTGGCAGACCTCGCACGGCACGTAGACGTCCGGCAGGAAGTTCATCTCGATCTTGATGGTGCCGTCACCCGCGCACGCCTCGCAGCGCCCGCCCTTGACGTTGAACGAGAACCGGCCCGGCCCGTAGCCGCGGACCTTGGCCTCCTCGGTCTCCGCGAAGATCTTGCGGATGCGGTCCCAGACGCCGGTGTACGTGGCGGGATTAGAGCGCGGTGTGCGGCCGATCGGCCCCTGGTCGACGTGGACCACCTTGTCGAGCTCGTCCAGACCCGTCACGCGGCGGTGCCGCCCGGCCACCCGGCGGGCGCCGTTGAGCTGGTTCGCCATGACCGTGTAGAGGATCGAGTTCACGAGCGTGGACTTGCCCGAGCCGGAGACCCCCGACACGACGGTCAGCACCCCGAGCGGGAACGACACGTCGACGTCGCGCAGGTTGTTCTCGTGCGCGCCGATCACCGTGACCTGCCGGTCGTGGTCGATCGCCCGCCGCTCGGCCGGGACCGGGATCGAGCGCCGCCCGGCGAGGTACGCGCCCGTGAGCGAGTCCTTCTTCTCCAGCAGGCCCGCGTAGTCACCGGAGTGGATGACGTCTCCGCCGTGCTCGCCAGCGCCCGGGCCGATGTCGACGATCCAGTCGGCCGCGCGGATCGTGTCCTCGTCGTGCTCGACGACGATCAGCGTGTTGCCGAGGTCCCGCAGGCGGGTGAGCGTGTCGATCAGGCGGCGGTTGTCCCGCTGGTGCAGCCCGATGGACGGCTCGTCCAGCACGTACAGCACGCCGACCAGCCCGGAACCGATCTGGGTGGCGAGCCGGATGCGCTGGGCCTCGCCGCCGGACAGGGTGCCGGCGGGGCGCTCCAGCGTGAGGTAGTGCAGACCGACGTCGAGCAGGAAGCCGAGCCTCGCGTGGATCTCCTTGAGGACCTCGGTGGCGATCTGCGCCTCGCGTACCCCGAGCACGATGCCCTTGAGGAACTCGGCGGCCTCGCCCACCGGCAGGCGGCTGACGTCGGCGATGGACAGCCCGTCCACCTTGACCGCGAGCACCTCCGGCTTGAGCCGCGCACCGCCGCACGTGGGGCACGGCACCTCACGCATGTAGGCCTCGTACTTGTCCTTGGACAGGTCGGAGTCGGTCTCGCGGTGGCGACGCTCCAGGAACGTCACGGCACCCTCGAACCCGGTCGAGTACTGCCGTTCGCGGCCCCACCGGTTCTTGTACTTGACGTGCACCTTGTGGTCGCGCCCGTGCAGGATCGCCTCACGGGCGCGCTCGGGCAGGGCCCGCCACGGCACGTCCATGGAGAACTTCATCTCCTCCGCGAGCGCGGTGAGCACACGCTCGAAGTACTCCGACGACGTCTGCGACCACGGGGCGACGGCGCCGCCGCGCAGCGTCTGCTCGTCGTCCGGCACGATGAGCTCGGGGTCGACCTCCAGCCGGAAGCCGATGCCCGTGCACTCAGGGCACGCGCCGTAGGGCGCGTTGAACGAGAACGTCCGCGGCTCGATCTCGTCGAGCGCGAGGGTGTGCTCGTTCGGGCAGGCCCGCTTCTCGGAGAACTTGCGGGTGCGCGTCAGGTCGTCGACGTCTGCGTCCACGAGCTCGATCATCACGAGGCCGTTCGCCAGGGTCAGCGCGGTCTCGACGGAGTCCGTCAGCCGGCGCTGCACGCCGTCGCGCGCCACGAGCCGGTCCACGACCACCTCGATGTCGTGCTTCAGCTTCTTCTCCAGCGTGGGCGGGTCGGTCAGCTGCACGACCTCGCCGTCGACCCGGGCACGCGAGAAGCCCTTGGCCTGCAGCTCCTTGAACAGGTCCGCGTACTCGCCCTTGCGGCCGCGCACCACGGGTGCCAGCACCTGGTACCGCGTGTTCTCGGGCAGCTCGAGGATCTGGTCCACGATCTGCTGCGGCGTCTGCGACTGCACCTTCTCGCCGCACACCGGGCAGTACTGGGTGCCCGCGCGCGCGAAGAGCAGGCGCAGGTAGTCGTAGACCTCGGTGATGGTGCCGACCGTGGAACGAGGGTTGCGGTTTGTCGACTTCTGGTCGATCGACACAGCGGGCGACAGACCCTCGATGAAGTCGACGTCCGGCTTGTCCATCTGACCCAGGAACTGGCGCGCGTACGCGGACAGGGACTCGACGTACCGGCGCTGGCCCTCGGCGAAGATCGTGTCGAACGCGAGCGACGACTTACCGGAGCCCGACAGCCCCGTGAAAACGATGAGCCGGTCCCTGGGCAGGTCCAGAGAGACGTTCTTGAGGTTGTGCTCTCGGGCTCCCGAGACGACGAGACGATTGCTCACACAGGCATCCTAGGGCGCCTGACCGACATTCGCACGCCTGTTCTATGAACGATCCTGGCAGACTCGTCACACCCCCGCTGGAGTCAGCGCACGGCGCGGCCACCGGCCACTCCGGCCCGCCGCACGCGGGTCTGCAGGTCGAGGGCGCGCAGGAGGTCCTGCTCGTGGGCGTACGACCCGTCGACGAGCCGGCGCCGCACGTCCACGACCTCCTGCGCGTACTCCGCGGCCGTGTCGAACGTCTCCAGGTCGAGGTGGACGGAGACCATGTTCGACAGCGCGGCCGCCAGACCCGGCAGGTGGAGATCAGGGCTCCGGCGCGCCAGGTCCCTGCGCACGCGCACGGCCTCGGCCGTCGGCTCGATGCCCTCCTCCGAACGCCCCGCGTCGATGAGGGCTGCCCCGAGGTTCAGCAGCGCGTCGGCCAGGCCTGGCTCGAAGCGGTCCGGGTCTCTCGTGGCCAGCAGCCGTAGCTGGGCGACGGCCTCCTGGGTGGGCGCGACGGCGTCGGCGGCCCGGCCCAGCTCCGAGAAGAGCACCCCCAGGTTGGACAGCGAGCGCGCCAGGTACTCCTCGCCGGGCCGGCCCTCCTCCACGAGGCCGCGCCGGATCGCCACCGCCTCCTGCTCCAGGGGCAGCGCCTCCTCCGGCTCGCCGGAGCGGGAGTGCGTGACCGCCAGGTTCGAGAGGGAGGCCGCCAGCATCCGGCGATAGCGGGTCGGGTTCTCGCGGACGAGCCGACGGCGGAGGAGCACCGCCTCCCGCTCGATGGCTATCGCCTCGCCCAGGTCGCCGAGCCGGGAACGCACGGCACCGAGCGACGCGAGGCTGTAGGCCAGCGTCCAGGTGTGTGCCACAGGGTTCTCGCGGGAGAGCTCGCGCCGAAGGGCGACGGCCTCGTCGAGCGGCCCGATCGCCTCCCTGTCCCGGCCCAGCGCGGCGTAGGCGTTACCGAGGTTCGTCAGCGCGAACCCGAGCTGCGGCCGTTGCCGCTGGGCGGCCTGCAGCACGAGCCTGCGGCTGAGCTCCACTGCCTCCTCCGCACAGGGCAGGGCCTCCTCGGGGCGGATCTCGGTCAGCGTCACCGCCCGGTTGGACAGCGTCTGCGCCAGCGCGGCGCCCCACTGTCGCGGGTCGCGGGCCACGAGGGTCCGCAGGATCGGGACGACCTCGGCGTTCCGCGCCTCGTGCTCCTGGGGGTGGCCGGTCTCGACCAGGCTGACGGTCAGGCTGATCAGCGTGCGGGCCAGCTCGGGCTCCACCCAGCCCACGTCGCGCTCCGGAGCCGCCCGGCACAGCTCGAGCGACTCGAGCTGCAGGGTCAGCGCCTCCTGGGTCAGGCCAGCCCCCCAGTGGGCGGAGCTCAGCGCGTTGATCGCGTCGATCAGTCCCGTGCGGTACCGGTCGAGGTCCCCTGCCGCGAGGCGACGCCACGCGGCGACGGCGCCGTCCAGGGTGTCGAGCGCCTCCGCCAGCCGGCCCGACTCCTTCAGCGCGGCGCCGAGGTCGAGCAGCGCCTCTGCCCGGCCCACCGCGTCCCGCGCGACCGTGACGGCCTGCTGGCCCCTGTGGACGTCGTCAGCGGTACCACCGAGAAGGCTGCGCTGCTTGAGCAGGATCATCGTCCGCAGGGCGCGCGGGTCGTCGCCGCAGGAGTCGGCGGCGCGGCGGAGCAGCTCGCTCGCCAGCGCGGCCGCCCCTGGCTCCTCCCCCAGCTCGACCTCCAGGCGGCGGGCGACGCGCACCACCCGCAGCGCCGTCTTCCGGGACAGGCCCCACGTGCACGAGCCGACCAGGGCGACCGAGCGGCCGAGCCGGTCGACGACGAGCAGGTCGCCGATGCGGTCGTGCCCTGCCGCACTCGTGCCGAGCCCCACCACGGAACCCTGCAGCCCGAGCAGCCAGCGTGCCCCCGCGCGGCCGGGCAGCCCCGGGACGACCCGGCGCAGCACGTCCCGAGCGCTCACGGCGTCGTCAGCGCCGAGCAGGCACGCCGCCGCCACCACGTCCTGGACCTCGTCGATGGTCAGGTCGAGCCCCGCCTCTCGCGCCGACCAGGCCCAGGAGCTCGCCGCGACCTCGAGCAGCGCGCGCACCGGGTTGGGCTCGGTCGCCGGGACGGGCGTCCCCGCCGCGTCGAGCGCGGCCAGCGCGGCGGCCGCGTGCAGGTCGACCACGCGGGTGGCACCGGCCGGCTCCGGCGCGCGCACGGCGGCCACTCCGGGACTCTCGACACCGAAGCGCTCGGCGAACGCCGCCACCGCCGCATCCAGCACGACGTCGTCCGGCAGTCCGGGCGCCAGCGGCAGGTCCAGGGCGGTCTGCGTCGCGTCGTCGCGATCGATCCGTGCCCATAGCGTCGAACCCCAGCGCAGGCGGCGCAGCCACTCCCCAGCGACCCGGGCGAGCAGCAGGACACGGGTACGGCCCTTGGCCGGGCGGCCCACGGCGTCGAGCATCGCACCGAGGCCGAGCCGGGTCGCCGCGTTGTCGACGACGAAGAGCACGTCGCCCTCCGGTCGCGCACGGACGGTCGCGGCCTCACGGCCCCGCGGCACGGGAACGACGGTCCAGCCGGACCTGCTCATCCTGCCGCCGAACTCGTGCGCCAGACGGGTCTTGCCGAAACCGGCGGGCGCGACGACGAGCCGCAGCCGGATCGCGGCGTCGTCGTGGGCCCAGGCAGCGAGCTCGTCGAGCTCCTGCGCGCGACCCAGGAACGGTACGACCGCCCGTGCAGGGTCGAGCAGTGCGGTCGGCCATCGGACAGCGTCCTGCGGCGGACCGTCCGGAGCATCGGTGAGCGGGCCGCGGCGTACCGCTGTGCGGGCGGCCCGGACCGCGGCAGCCAGCCGGGTCGACATCTCCGAGACCACCACGATGAGCAAGTCAACCGGACGAACGTCCAAGGCTGCAAGGGGAACGGGTGAACTGACTCACGCTGTTAACAATGCGGAGCGTGCACGACCAGCGCCGCACGGTTGCCCGGGCCCTGGCGAACGCCGGGATGCGGCCCTGCATCGCACCGGTCGCCCGGCCGAGTCGGCAATCGGGGCAAATGTTGCATATCGCTCTAGATAGCGACATCCTTCCCTCGGCCAGGTGAAAAGCCCGGCCGCTCCACGACCGCACGAACGAAAGGCAGGCACGTGAGCCTGAACCTCAACAAGCTCGTCGACAAGGCCTACAACGACCAGAGCATCGCCGCGATCCTCGCGGCTCCGCCCTCGGCGCTGCTCGGCCTCACGGCGAAGCACGACGAGATGCTCGCCGAGCTCAGGATCAAGACGATCGAGGACCTGGGCAAGTGGCAGCACGCGCTCCACGCGCAGGCTCTCGTGACGCTCGCCGACGCCGAGGTGTCCTCGGTGGCCGGGGACAAGTAGGTTCGGTCGGCACGTCGCGACAGACGCGAGCCGGCGTCCGCACACCTCGCGGTGGGCGGACGCCGGCACCGGCACCGGCAGCCGTCAGATCCCGAACCGCTGCACGTCACGCATCTTGTTGGTCGCGTCAAGCGCCGCGATCTTGTACGCCTCGGAGAGCGTCGGGTAGTTGAACACCGTGTCCACCAGGTGGTCGACGGTGCCGCCGGTCGTCATGATCGCCTGGCCGATGTGGATGATCTCGGTGGCGCCCGTCCCGAACACGTGGACGCCCAGCACCTTCCGGTCCTCCGTCGAGACGAGCAGCTTGAGCATCCCGTAGGAGTCGCCGACGATCTGCCCGCGCGCCAGCTCGCGGTAGCGCGCGATCCCCACCTCGTACGGCACGCCAGCCGTGGTGAGCTGCCCCTCGGTGTCCCCGCAGTAGGAGATCTCGGGGATCGTGTAGATCCCGATCGGCTGCAGCTCCAGCACCGACGAGACCTGCTCGCCGAACGCGTGGTACGCCGCGAGCCGCCCCTGCTCCTGCGAGGTCGCCGCGAGCGCCGGGAACCCGATCACGTCGCCGACGGCGTAGATGTGCTCGACGGTGGTGCGGAACTGCTTGTCGACCTGGAGCCGCCCGCGCTTGTCCGCCTCGAGCCCTGCGGCGGCGAGCGCCAGGCCGTCGGTGGAGCCCTGGCGCCCGGCGGAGTAGAGCACGCAGTCGGCCGGGATCCGTTTTCCGGAGGCCAGCGCGGTGATCGTCCCCTCGGCGCCTGCCGTCACGGACTCGACGGTCTCGCCCAGCCGGAACGTGACCGACAGGTCGCGGAGCTGGAACTTGAGCGCCTCGACCACCTCGGAGTCGCAGAAGTCGAGGATCTTCTCGCGCGCCTCGACGACGGTGACCCGTGTGCCGAGCGCGGCGAAGACCGACGCGTACTCGATGCCGATCACGCCGGCACCGACCACGACCATGGTCCGGGGCACCTCGCTCATGTCGAGGATGCCGTCGGAGTCGACCACGCGGACGCCGTCGAACGCGATGTTCGCGGGCCGCGCCGGCCGGGTACCTACCCCGATGACCACCTTGTCGGCGCTCAGGCGCCGGACGACGTCGCCCTCGGCGTCCGTCACCTCGATGTCGTGCGGCCCGGCGAACCGGGCGCTGCCGACCACGGTCTCGACCTGGTTGCGGGCAAGCTGGTTGCGCACGACCTCGATCTCCCGCCCGATGACGTGCTGCAGGCGGGCGAGCAGGTCCTGGACGGTGATGCGCTCCTTGAGCCGGTAGCTGGAGCCGTACACGTCCCGCATCTGCAGCCCGGTCAGGTAGAGGGCTGCTTCGCGCAGGGTCTTGGACGGGATGGTGCCGGTGTGGAGGCTCACCCCGCCGACGTTGTCGCGCCGCTCGACGACCGCCACCCGCCTGCCTAGCTTGGCGGCGCCGATCGCGGCCTTCTGACCACCGGGGCCAGAGCCGATCACGACGAGGTCGTAGTGGTTCTCACGTGCATCCATGGTCAGAGTGTGCCGGTGCGAGCGCCCTGGGACGAACTACTTCATCAAGAATTAACCGGTCATGGCAGGCTGACGCCCATGAGCATCTATGCCGTGAGCTACACCTATACCGATGACGTGGCGACCCGTGACGAGGTCCGCCCCAGCCACAGAGAATTCCTGCTCGGGCTCAACGCAGAGGGCGTCGTCCGCGCCTCGGGCCCGGTCGACGGCGGGACCGGAGCCCTCGTCATCGTCGAGGCCGGGTCGGCGGACGCCGCGCTGGCGATCCTTGATGCCGACCCGTTCACCGTGCGCGGCGTCATCGCCGAGCGCGGTGTCCGCCAGTGGGACGTGGTCATCGGGGGGCTGGCCGAGTAGGCGGCTGCGAAACTTCACCCCATACCAGGTCATGCAGATAGTTTTACGCAAAAGTCACGTTCGGGGCATGGCGTGGCGGGCTCCGTGGCGCCCATGATGCCAGTTCCAATACGGCTGACTACGTTCGGGGAGGCACTGCATGACCTCTGTCGACAGCACCACGGTGGCCTACGAGGAAATCGGCCCGCACATCTGCGTGAAGCCCCCGTACTACGCGCTCGATGAGCTGGCCAGCCCCGTTCCGGGGCTGGCCAGCGCCACCGTTCCGGTCCAGACGCCGACCGGGCGTCAGGCAACCCTGATCAACGTGGCGGAGGCGGGGCGGCACCTCGCCATCCTCGGCCTCTGCGCCGCCGCGACGACCAATCCGAGCACCAGGCAGCACTACTACCTCGCCCACCGCGGCGTCGGGCGGATGTACCCGCCCGTCGGGTCCCTGAGCACGCTCCGCGGGACCGCGAGCGCCCGCATGAACGGCCGAAACCGCGCGGTCGCCGAGACCGAGCTGCACGACGCCGGCGGGAACCTCGTGGCGCGGCTCGACCTCGAGTACCTCGTCCTGTCGGTGCCCGTGTTCCGCCGTCTGCTGGGGACCGCCGCGGAGCCCGACGCGGCCGAGCCGGCCAACCCGTACAGCGCGGCGGCCCCGCTCGTCGACGTCGCCGCTGATGCCCGGAGCGGCACGGCCAAGCTGGCCGTGGAGTCGTCGATGTGCCGGGGGCACTTCGACGGCTACCCGGCGCTCCCCGTGTCCGTCGCGGGCTACGCCTCGTTCGCGCTCTTCGACCACGTCCTGGGTGCGGCCGCAGGACCCGGAGCCCGGTGGCAGCCCGGCGTCTACCGGCTGCAGGCCGATCACCTCGCCCCGGCGGGTCAGACCTGCACCGTGGACGTCGAACCGTCGGCACCCTCCGAGCCGGAGCTGCACGACCGGGCGTTCACCGGGACGCTCCGGTCCGGAGACCGGAACATCTTCTCGATCCAGCTGGACTACACCGAAGTCTGACGCGGACCTCGCCGACCGGGGCCGGCTCCTGCGCGCACCTGCTCCCTGACCTGGTCGGCAGTCCGTCGACCGGGTCCGGGAGCAGGTGCGATGACGACCATGGCGAGCGAGGCAGGCCGGAACCACACCGCCGGCTGATGGATCAGCCGAGCTGGTCCACCTTCTCTTCGGCACGCTTCACGGCGCGGTCGCGCAGGAGGCTCGCCACGGTGGTGACCGTCAGAGTGACCAGGATGACGCCGAGCGACACCGGCGTGCTGATCTCCGGGATGGCGGTGATGTGCTCACCACCGTTGATGAACGGCACCTCGTTGGTGTGCAGCGCGTGGATCACGAGCTTCGCACCGATGAAGGCCAGGATGACCCCGAGCCCGTAGTTGAGGTACACGAGGCGGTCCAGGAGGCCGTCGATCAAGAAGAAGAGCTGCCGCAGGCCCAGCAGCGAGAACGCGTTGGCGGTGAAGACCAGGTAGGTCTCCTGCGTGAGGCCGAAGATCGCCGGGATCGAGTCCACCGCGAAGAGGATGTCGGCGCTACCGATGGCGAGCATCACGATGAGCATCGGAGTGATGAGCAGCTTGCCGTCGACACGGGTCGTGAGCCGGTCGCCCGCGTACGAGTTCGACGTGGGCAGGACGCGGCGGGTCAGCCGCAGCACCGCGTTCTCGTGGAACTCCTCGTCCTGCGTGGTACCCGCCCGGATCTGGCTGATCGCCGTCCAGACCAGGAACAGGCCGAAGAGGTAGAACACCCAGCTGAAGTTCTCGATGAGCGCAGCGCCGACCAGGATGAAGACGGTGCGCAGCACCAGCGCGACGGTGATGCCCACCAGCAGGACCTTCTGCTGGAACGCCCTCGGCACCCGAAAGCTCGCCATGATGAGCACGAACACGAACAGGTTGTCGACCGAGAGGCTCTTCTCGGTGATGTACCCCGCGAAGTACTCACCGCCGTAGACCGGCCCCCACACAGCCCACACGACGCCGCCGAAGGCCAACGCGATGGCGACATATCCCACCGACCAGCGCGTCGACTCACGCAACGTCGGTGCGTGCGGTGTTCGCACATGGCCGAGGTAGTCGACCACCAGCATCGCGACGATCGCCCCGACGGTGGCAACCCAGACCCAGACAGGCACGTCCATATAGACCTCCGGTACGCAGCAATTGGTACCGGAAGTCTCGCCCGCCCATCCCCGCTCCACGCGAGGCTGGACCCATGTGACCGGACCGGCACCGACGCCGACCGTGATGACGGCCCCATGACGAAGGACTACTCCCCTCCGACCAGGCGAAATCATACGTTACGGCGGTAGATGATCGGTGTCGCGACAGCCACAGTCGTCAGGTGACCGCGATCACCATCTCGCCGTGGACGGAGCTACGCCGTCGCCGCCTGCATCTGCCGCAGCTCCTTCTTGAGCCCCGAGATCTCGTCCCGCAGCCTGGCCGCCACCTCGAACTGCAGCTCCGCGGCCGCCGCATGCATCTGGTCGGTGAGCTCCTGGATGAGCTCGGCCAGCTCGCTGGCCGCGGCACCGGCCAGCCGGTTGCCCGACGTCGCGCCTTCCTTCGGCGAACCCGGCACCCGAGCGCCCGCCCGGCCCTCGCCCTTCGCCTTGCGGTTGTTCCGGTACCCGCCGGCCAGGAGCTCCTGGGTGTCCAGGTCCTCACGGGCGAGCATGTCGGTGACGTCCGCGATCTTCTTGCGCAGCGGCTGCGGGTCCAGGCCGCGCTCGGTGTTGTAGGCGACCTGCTTCTCCCGGCGCCGGGTGGTCTCGTCGATCGCCATGCGCATGGCCGGCGTGATCTTGTCCGCGTACATGTGGACCTGGCCGGAGACGTTACGGGCCGCGCGGCCGATGGTCTGGATGAGGGACCGCCCCGAGCGCAGGAAGCCCTCCTTGTCGGCGTCGAGGATCGCCACCAGGGAGACCTCGGGCAGGTCCAGGCCCTCGCGCAGCAGGTTGATGCCCACCAGCACGTCGTACTCGCCGAGCCGCAGCTCGCGCAGCAGCTCGACGCGGCGCAGCGTGTCCACGTCGGAGTGCAGGTAGCGCACCCGCACGTTGCGTTCCAGGAAGTAGTCGGTGAGGTCCTCGGCCATCTTCTTGGTCAGCGTCGTGACCAGCACGCGCTCGTTCCGGTCCACCCGGTCACGGATCTCGCCGAGCAGGTCGTCGATCTGCCCGGTCGTCGGCTTCACGACGATCTCGGGGTCGATCAGCCCGGTGGGGCGGATCACCTGCTCCACGACGCCGTCGGACAGCGAGCGCTCGTAGTCGCCCGGAGTGGCCGACAGGTACACCGTCTGCCCGATGCGCTCGGTGAACTCCTCCCACTTCAGCGGGCGGTTGTCCATGGCGCTCGGCAGCCGGAAGCCGTGGTCGACGAGCGCGCGCTTGCGGGACGCGTCGCCCTCGTACATGGCGCCGATCTGGGGCACCGTCTGGTGGGACTCGTCGATGACGAGCACGAAGTCCTCGGGGAAGTAGTCGAGCAGCGTGTTGGGCGCGGTGCCGGGTTCGCGGCCATCGATGTGCATCGAGTAGTTCTCGATGCCGCTGCACGTGCCGATCGAGCGCATCATCTCGATGTCGTAGGTGGTGCGCATGCGCAGGCGCTGCGCCTCCAGGAGCTTGCCCTGCTTCTCCAGCTCGGCCAGGCGCTCCTCCAGCTCCTTCTCGATGCCGCCGATGGCGCGCTCCATGCGCTCGGGACCCGCCACGTAGTGCGTGGCCGGGAACACGTAGATCGACTGCTCGGTGCGCACCACGTCGCCGGTGAGCGGGTGCAGCGTCTGGATCGACTCGATCTCGTCGCCGAACATCTCGATCCGGATCGCGAGCTCCTCGTACACCGGGATGATCTCGACGGTGTCCCCCCGCACCCGGAACGTGCCCCGCGTGAACGACATGTCGTTGCGCGTGTACTGCATGGTCACGAACTGGCGCAGCAGCTGGTCACGCTCCACGACGTCGCCCACGTCGAGCCGGACCATCCGGTCCACGTACTCCTGCGGCGTGCCCAGGCCGTAGATGCACGAGACCGAGGCCACCACGATGACGTCACGCCGGGTGAGCAGCGACGACGTGGCGGAGTGCCGCAGCCGCTCCACCTCGTCGTTGATCGAGGAGTCCTTCTCGATGTAGGTGTCCGACTGCGCGATGTACGCCTCGGGCTGGTAGTAGTCGTAGTACGACACGAAGTACTCGACCGCGTTGTTCGGCAGCAGCTCCCGGAACTCCGTGGCGAGCTGCGCGGCCAGGGTCTTGTTCGGGGCCATGACGAGGGTCGGTCGCTGCAGCTTCTCGACGAGCCAGGCCGTCGTCGCCGACTTGCCGGTACCCGTGGCGCCGAGCAGCACCACGTCCTTCTCGCCCGCCTGGACGCGTTCGGTCAGGTCGGCGATCGCCGTCGGCTGGTCGCCTGCCGGCTGGTATTCGGAGATGACCTCGAAAGGGGCCACCGTGCGCTGCAGATCGGTCACGGGTCGCATGTGACTACGGTACGACCGACCACTGACAGTGCCGCGCGGGCGGGCCACCTCACAGCCGGAGCGGTGCCGCGGCGTCGGGCGACGCGCCCTTCTCGAAGAGCACCGACCGGACGATCACCGGACGGAACAGCTCGGTCGGTGGCACCAGCAGTGCCAGCACCCGCCGGAACGTGGCCTGGACCTCCGGGTTCGCCCCGCACCGTTCCTGCACCCTCGCGAAGTACCAGCCCGTGATCCGGTCCCGGACCGAGCGGTGCGCCGCGTTGCCCGTGACTCCCGGGCGCACCTTGTCCGCTCCCGTGGAGATGGCCCAGGCCTGGGCCGAGGCCGCCAGCAGCGCGGCCTGCGCCCGCCGGTTCGGGAGCCCGGCGGCGAGGCTCTCGTCGAGCGCGACGGCGTCGAGGGCCGCCGTCGACATGCCCTGCCCGAACACCGGGTTCAGCGCGCACAGGGCGTCGCCCGTGACGAGCAGGCCGTCGGGGACCACCCGGTCGTAGGCCCTGCGCACGTTCTCCGTCCGGAGGTACCCGAACACCGGTGAGACCGGCTCGGCCTTGTCCAGCCACTGCCGCACCAGGGGGTGCGGCTGGCGGTCGGCCAGCGCCTCGAACGCCGCGGGCTCGGTCGGCAGCGCCTCGCCACGAGGAGTGGCGAAGGTGATCATGTGGGTGCCCTCCGGCTCCACCGGGACGATCACCGCGCCCATCGTCTCGCCCACCAGGTACACGAGGCGGGCGTCGGTCAGCGCGCCGTCCGAGCCGTCGCGGTAGACCCGGGTGACGTAGCCCATGCCGGACTCGACCCGGTCCTCGGCCGGCGCCTCCGCGCCGAGCCGTCGCAGCCACTCGGGCGTGCGCGATGAGCGCCCTGCGGCGTCGACCACCAGGTCGGCGGCGAGCTCCGTGGGCGCGCTGTCGGCCCGCCCGCCGCCGCGCTCGCGCAGCAGGACACCGGTGACGCGCTCGGCGGACCCGGCCAGCCCGACGACGTCGGTCCCCTGCACGGCATCGATCCTCGGGTGCGCCAGGACGCGCGCGCGTATCCCGTGCTCCAGCAGGGGCCGGGTGAGGCACAGCGTCGTGGACGTCGCGGGTCCCCGGCTGAACCAGCGGCCGCGCATGTGCTGCAGGTAGTCGGTGGGCGACCTGACCTGCCGCGCGCCGGAGGCGACCAGCTCAGCCCCGAGACCCGGCAGGAACCGCTCCATCGCCACCAGCCCGCTCTCCAGCAGGAGGTGCGTGTGCTTGCTCTGCGGCACACCCTTGCGCGGCTCCGGCCGGTCCGGGTACCGGTCGCGCTCGACGAGCGTGACCCGCCCGGCGTGGCCGACGAGCACCACCGCCGCGAGCAGGCCCGCGATGCTCCCCCCGACCACCACCGCGTGCCCGCTACCGTTGCCGATGCCCTGCTGCCCGTTGCCCACGTGCCACCATCTCTTCCCGACCGGCGAGCGCCGACCCGGTCCGCGTCGGCCGTCACGTCCGGCCGCAATGTCCGTTCGGCCCGATTCTCGACCAGCGCAGGCCCTGCGGCAAGACTCCGACGTCAGTGCAGCGTGCCTGCGGTCTCGACCGGCTCTGCCAGCTCGCCACGCGCTGCGGCGAGCGCGGTGCGCACCACGATCTCCAGGGCACCGGCGAGCGCTTCGAGCGGAAGGTGCGGCTCGCCGCCGTCGGACAGCGCGGAGGTCGCTGCCTCTCCCCCGACCTCCTCCGTGGTGCGCGGCACGTGGACGAAGCCCGACAGCACGCCCGGCCGCTCCGCCAGCGCGTGCTGCAGGGCGTAGAAGCTGGCGTTGCAGACGTAGGTCCCTGCGCTGTAGGTGACGCCCGCGGGGATCCCCGCCGCGCGCACGGCGGCGGCGGCTGCCTTGACCGGGAGCGTCGCGAATCGGGCGGCGGGGCCGTCCTCGGCCACGGGGGCGTCGACCGGCTGAGCTCCCCCGTTGTCGGGAAGCGCGGCGTCCATGAGGTTGACCGCCACCCGCTCGACCCGCACCTGGGTGATGCCGGCGGCCAGGCCCACGGCGACGACGACGTCGGGCGCGTGGTCGTCCAGCAGCCGCAGCAGGGGGCCGTCCGCCGCACGGACCTGGTCGAACACCACGGGGAGCACCGCTGTGACGAGCTCCTCCGGCCCCGCCCAGCGTGCGGCGAGCGCCTCGACCGCCTCCGCGGACGCATTGACGGCGTCGCCGCCGAACGGCTCGAACCCTGTGACCAAGACCTTCATCTCGTACGCTCCTCACCCGGACCGCACGGATCACGCCGGCCGGATCACGCGGAGTCTGCCTCCGCCTCCTGCGCGACCTCCGCGGCCACGCGCTGCCACAGGGTATCCACCTGGGCGCGGAGATCGTCCTCGCTCCCCGAACCGTCCAGGGTGAAGTCGGCGGCGGCGAGCCGCTCGTCGTCGCCTGCCTGGGACGCGAGCCGGGAGCGCGCGGCGTCCTCGCTCAGCCCACGGCCCTCCACGAGGCGGCGCACCCGCTGCTCCGCTGGTGTGTGCACCACCACCACCAGGTGGAAGTGGCCTGCCTGGCCGGTCTCGACGAGCAGCGGGATGTCGTGCACGACGACGGCGGCCGGGTCCTCGGCCGCCGCCCTGGCCTCCCGTTCCGCCGACAGCCGGCGGACCTCGGGGTGCACTATGTCGTTCAGGCGGCTACGGGCGGCGGCGTCGGCGAAGACCAGGGCACCGAGCCCTGGCCGGTCGAGGCTGCCGTCCGGAGCCAGGACGACGTCGCCGAACGCCTCGACGATCTCGGCCAGGCCCACCGACCCGGGCGCCACCGCCTCGCGAGCCAGCAGGTCGTGGTCGACGACGACTGCGCCGAGCTCGGCCAGGTGCGCTGTCGCGACCGACTTGCCGGCCGCGATCCCTCCGGTCAGTCCGATGCGGAACATGGGGTCCTCAGAGCCTGGGGTCGTCGAGATGCTGCGGACGTCAAGGCTACCCCCCGACATGCGCGGACGGCGGGCGGCGCAGCCCGGTACGCCGGTACGACCGGCCGCCGCCACGGGCTTGCACCTCGAGCGGCATGAGGTCGCACCCTGAGTGCATGACCACAGCACCTGACCCCCTGTTCCCCATCGGCGACGTCGCGCGCCGCACCGGCCTGAGCGTGAGCGCCGTCCGGTTCTACTCCGACGAGGGCATCGTGCCCGCCACCGACGTGACCGCCGCCGGCCATCGGCTCTACGGGGCAGAGGCCGTCGCGAAGCTCGACTTCATCCGCACGATGCGCGAGCTGGGCACCGGGCTGGAGCAGGTCCGCCAGGTCCTGACCGGGGAGACCACGCTGCACTACCTCCTGGCCGAGCACCTGGACGTCGTCGAGCGGCAGGAGAGGAACCTGCGGACCAGGCGCGCCGTCCTGCGAGCCCTCGTGAGCCAGCAGGACCCGGCACGCCGCGCAGGCCTGCTGGGCAAGCTGGTCACGATGCCGGACGCCGAGCGGGAACGGCTGATCACGGACTTCTGGCAGGAGGTGAGCGCGGACGTGCCGGCCGACGTCGCCGACCGTGTCCTCGCGGCCCGGCCGCGGCTGGCGGCCGACCCGACCGCTGCGCAGCTGGAAGCCTGGATCACGCTGGCTGAGCTCCTGCAGGACCCGCGGTTCCGCGACGCCACCCGGTCCTACCTCCAGGAGGTCTACACCACCGGACCGGGCGCCACGATCAGCACGGCACCGGTCCAGGACTTCATCGCGGCCGCCGGGGAGGACGTGATGCCGAAGCTGATGGCGGCGCACGCCAGCGGGCTCGCGCCGGACGACCCGCACGCCCGCGAGCTGGCCGCGCAGCTGGTGCTCCAGACCGCGGCCGCCATGGGGGCTCCCGTGGACGACGAGCTGTGGGAGCGCATCGCCTCCGGCTTTCCCCAGATCGATCGCATCTATCAGGAGTCGCTCCAGGACCCCGACTACGCGGCGTCCTACGGGAGGTACCTCTCCCTGGTCGCCACGATCAACGGCGAGGACCTGCCGGACGCCGGGCTCGAAGCGGCCCCCGGACCGGGCGCGACAGGAACGCGGGCGAGCGTCCTGTCGACGCTCGGACCGTGGCTGTCCAGCGCCATCCTCGCCGCGCGGGCGTCCAGAGCCCGCTCGTGATCCCCGCCGGCCCGGTGCAACTCAGACCCTGGCGGGCGTGCGGGCGGCCTGCCGCTCGGGCGTGAACGCAACGGGCAGGACTGCCGGGTACCGCGACCAGGGTGACGGCGCCCAGGTCACGGTGGGATCGGTGAGCCGCAGGTCGAGGCGCTCCATGAGGCTCTCCACGGCGATCTTCACCACGAGCCGCCCCGGCCGCCGGGCAGGGCAGGCGTGCGGCCCGACGCCGAACGACAGGTGCGACCGGTTGCCCGCCTCGAACAGGTCGTCGGCGGTGCGCACCCGCGGGTCGTTGTTCGCGGCGGCGACACCCATCACGATCGCGTCCCCGGCCCGGATCCGCACCCTGCCGAGCGTGCAGTCCGCCACGGCGTACCGGGCGGGCAGGTTCGCGACGGGCGGCTCGCTCCACAGGGTCTCGTCCATCGCGTCGTCCAGGCCGCGACGCACGCCCGTGACGCGCCCGGTGTACCGGGGGTCGGTGAGCATGCGGCGCAGCGTGGCAGCTATCCAGGTCACGAGCATCTCGTTGGCCGCGCAGATCGCTACCACCATGGAGTGCACGATCTCCGTGTCGTCCTCGAAGCTCGGGTGCTCCACGAAGCGCGCGGTCAGGTTCGGCCCGGGGTTCTCCCGGGTCGCGAGCACGTGGTCCAGGACTATCTGGTCCATGGTGGCCAGTGCCGTCACGGAGTCGCCACCGTGCCCGAAGACGCCGCTCGCGCAGCGCAGCAGCGCGATTCCCTGCCGCTCGTCGAACCCGAACATGCCCGATACCGCCAGGAAAGACACCGCTGCCGCGTACCCGCCGATCAGCTCCGCGTGCCCCTGGGCAGCGAACGAGTCGATGAGCCCGCTGCAGACCCCGCGCACGAGGGCGGCCGTCTGCGCCTCGTCGAGGCCGGCGAACGCCTCGTCCACCGGGAGCCGCAGCCGCCGGTGGTCCGCGCCGTCCGCGTAGTACAGCGCGCGCCGCCCGGCCGGAGAGAGGATGGCGTGCAGCGTCGACTCCAGCGGCAGCCGCTCCTTCCAGTGCCGCGGGTCGCGCGCGAACACGCTCTCCGTGCGCATCACCTCCATGACCTCGGCGTGCCCCAGCACCAGCCAGCCCGGCACACCCGGCTCCAGGTCCACGGGGGCCACCGGGCCCCATCGCTCCTGCAGCTCCCGCAGCGCCGCGGTCATGTCTTCCGCGCCGGTCAGATCCACCAGAGCCACACGACCGCCGCTCCGCCGCGGTTCCAGGTCGGACATGGCCCTCCACCCGTCGATATTCATCGAATCATCCACCGAAGTATGGGGCGACCTGCGTAGACGCCCGATCGTGGGTTTCTATCACGGCCTGTGGAGAAGGGGTAACACCGGTGTGGTCCAGGTCACCTTCGTCCACACGCTACGTTCAGGCTGTCTGTGTGCGCCCGACGGCGGCGGCGAGCAGCGCCGGTAGCGGCCGGAGCCGCGGCCCGTGGGACCATGCAACCGTGAGCATGCACGGTGGTGGCGGCAGCATGGGCGGAGGCCGCGCGATGCGGTCGTTCACGCAGGACGGCTCGGTCGCCCACCAGCGCCTTGGGTGGCCCACGCTACGACGCATCGCGAGCTTCGCCCGTCCCTACCGGGGCCGGCTCGTCGTGTTCGTGCTGGTCCTGGCCCTCGAGGCCGCTGCGGGCGCCGCCACGCCGCTGCTGTTCCAACGGATCATCGACCACGGCATCGTCGACGGCGACACCCGACTGGTGGTGCTGCTGGCCGGCGCCGCCGCACTGCTCGCCGTCCTGGCCGCCGGCCTGTCCGTCGCGGACCGGCTCGTCTCGTCCCAGGTCGGTGAGGGGCTCATCCTCGACCTGCGGGTCGCCGTGTTCGACCACGTGCAGCGCATGCCCCTCGCCTTCTTCTCCCGCGCGCGTACCGGCGCCCTGGTGCAGCGCCTCAACGGCGACGTGCTCGGCGCTCAGCGCGCCTTCACCTCGACCCTGCAGACGGTGGTCTCCAACACCCTGACCATCGCGTTCACGCTCGCGGCGATGCTCACCATGTCGTGGGAGCTCACGCTCGGTGCGCTCGCGCTGGTCCCCCTGTTCGTGTTCCCCGCGCGCTGGTTCGGCCGCAGGCTCGCCGCCCTGACCCGGCGCGGCATGGAGGTCGACGCCGACCTGGGCCAGGTCATGAACGAGCGGTTCAACGTGTCCGGCGCGCACCTCGTGAAGGTCTTCGGCGACCCGGCCACAGAGTCGGAGCGGTTCGCCGAGCCCGCCCGCGAGCGCCGCGACCTGGGTGTCCGGACCGCCCTGCTCGGCACGTGGTTCCGGGTGGGGCTGGCCACCATCGCGTCCCTGGCCGTCGCGGGCGTGTACGGGCTGGGCGGGCTGCAGGCCATCGCGGGCGAGCTCACGGTCGGCACGGTCGTTGCGCTCGCCACGTACCTCACGCGTCTGTACGGGCCGCTGACGGCGATGGCGAACGTCCAGGTCGACATCATGACGGCGCTCGTGTCGTTCGAGCGGGTGCTCGAGGTGCTGGACCTGGAGCCCTCTGTGGCCGAGAAGCCGGACGCCGTCGACCTGCGGGCCGCTGTCGCCGCGCGCGGTGCGTCCCTCTCGCTGGGTGGGGTGACGTTCCGGTACCCGCGGGCAGAGGAGGTGTCGCTCGCCTCCCTGGAGTCGGTGGCCGGTCAGCGCAAGGACCCGACGGCCGACACGCTGCACGACGTCTCCTTCGAGGTCCCCGCCGGCTCGATGGTGGCCCTCGTGGGGCCGTCCGGCGCGGGCAAGACCACGGTGTCACAGCTGGTCAGCCGCATGTACGACCCGACGTCGGGCGTGGTGCGCATCGCAGGCACCGACCTGCGCTCCGTGACATTCGCGTCGCTGCGGGCCACCGTCGGCGTCGTCTCGCAGGACGCGCACCTGTTCCACGACACGATGGCGGCGAACCTGCGGTTCGTGCGTCCGGAGGCGACGGACGCCGACCTGGAGCGGGTGCTGCGCCAGGCGCGCATCTGGGACCTGGTCGACCGGCTGCCCGAGGGCCTGGAGACCGTGGTGGGTGACCGGGGCTATCGGCTCTCCGGGGGCGAGCGGCAGCGGCTCGCGATAGCCCGCCTGCTGCTGAAGGCGCCCGACGTCGTGGTGCTCGACGAGGCGACCGCGCACCTCGACTCGGAGTCCGAGGCCGCGGTGCAGGCTGCGCTCGACCAGGCACTGGTCGGGCGGACGTCCCTGGTCATCGCGCACCGGCTGTCCACGGTCCGCGCGGCGGACCGCATCGTGGTGCTCGACGACGGGCGGGTGGCCCAGTCCGGCACGCATGCCGAGCTGATCGCCGCCGGTGGCCTGTACGCCGACCTGTACCGGACCCAGTTCGCGGAGACCGCCTGAGCCGGAGGTGAGCGCCGGCGGAGCACCGAGGAACGAGGTGCACCGCCCGAAGCGAACCGCAGGCTCAGGCGGCAGAAGACGGCGCCTGAGCCGGAGGTGAGCACCGGCGGCGCCGGTACCGTGACCCGGGCTACCGCGCCGGCGGGTTCCGGATCGCCGCATCGATTCGCGCGAGCACCGCCCGGGACCGCTCCAGCTCGGGCCGGAACCGTTCCGGAAGGTCGGCCGCGAGCCGCCGACGCATGTCGACCGCCTCCCTGGCGTGCCCGAGCGCCGCCACGTTGTCGCCGGCCGCGCTCAGGGCGCTGGCCAGGTTGGAGAGCGCGAGCGCCAGGTCGGGCCGGTGCTTGTCCGGGTTCTCGAGGACGAACCGGCGCCGCATCGCGACCGCCTCCAGCATCGGCGGCAGCGCGTCGGAGGCCCGGTCGAGGTCGAGCAGGGTGGCCCCAAGGTTCGCGAGCGACTCCGCGAGGCCGGTGCGGTACTTCTCCGGCTGCTCGCGCACCAGCCGCCGGAGCATGTCGACGGCCTCCTGCGTGGGTTCGAGCGCCTCCTCGAACCTGCCGAGGTCCGCATACCGCACGCCGAGGTTGGACAGGGACTGCGCGAGGTACTTGAGGGACCGGGCGTTCCCGCTCGCGAGGCCCCTGCGGACGGCTACCGCCTCCTCCTCCAGCAGGACCGCCTCGTCGTACCTGCCGCGGCGGGCCAGGGTGACGCCGAGGTTCGAGAGCGAGTGCGCCAGGTAGTGCAGGTACCGGTCGGGGTGCTCGCGGGCGAGCTCGCGCCGGATCTCCAGCGCCTCCCGCTCCAGCCGGAGCGACTCGTCGGCGCGGCCGGTCGTCGAGTACAGCGCGCCGAGCGCGGAGAGCGCACCGGCGAGGGCTGGACGGGTACCCCGCTCGTTCTCCTTCGCGAGCTCGCGCTGCAGCTCCAGGGCTTCGACGAGCACCACGCCCGCCTCTTCGTACCGGCCGAGGGCCTCCAGCGTGGTACCGAGCTGACCGAGCGACCACGCCAGCTCCCCGAGGTGCTCGGGACGAGCGGCGGCGAGCCTGCGCCGGATCGCCACCGCCTCGGCGTTCGCGGGCAGTGCCTCCTCGGGCCGCCCGCTCTCCGTGAGGGCCTCGAAGTTGCCCAGGACCGCGGCGACCAGCGGCTCGTACTGGACAGGGTCGCCCTCCGCGAGACGGCGGTAGAGGTCGAGCGACGCGCGCTGGGCCACCTCGATGTCGCCGACCCGGCCCAGCTCCGTGTAGGACACGCCCGCGTTCTGCAGGGCACGCGCGTGCTCGGCGTCGGCCCACAGCGCGTCGCCTGCGGGACACCGGCGGCACAGCGCTACCACCTCCTCCTGCACGGCCAGGGCGTCGCCGTGCCGGCCGACCGCCCAGTACCCCGTCCCGAGGTTGTTCAGTGCCGTGCACAGGGCAGGGCGGTACCGGTTCTCGTCGCCCCAGCCGAGGCCGCGCCACAGCCCTACCGCCTCCTGCAGCAGGCCAACTGCCGCGTCGGTCTCACCCTCGGCGATCAGCACGATGCCGAGGTCGGTCAGCGCCTCGGCCCGCTCGGCGTCGCCGCCAGTGGCCCGGGCGAGCTCAGCCACCCGGTGCGTGAGGCGGTCGAGCACCGGCGCTGCCAACGGTCCCGGCGACCGCGGCAGCCGGCGCGTCACCCGGATCAGCCAGGGCAGGTCTGCCGGCCGTTCGGCAGGCAGAGCGGATACCGCCGCCTCGATGAGCTTGCCGGAGACGTCTCGTTCCCCCGTGGGCCGGTCCGGTCCCATCTCCGTCGCGAACGCCAGCACCGCAAACGCCTGCGCCGGATCCAGGCCGCGGGTGCAGGCGGCCGTGGTCTCCTCCGACGCCGCCAGGACCCGCGAGACGAGCAGCTCCGCCAGGCGGGGGACCACGGGGAGGTGCGCACGGACCCAGTCCACGGCCGCAGCAGCCGTGCCTTCCGCGGCTTCGACACCGGCACGGAGCAGCGCGGCCTGGATGCCCTCGTCGGTGGTGTCCCCCAGCAGCGTCACCACGGCCAGCGCCGCCTCGGCACCACTGACGCCCAGGCCCGCTCGCTCTGCCGTGGCCGTCCACCCGGCGCGCTCATGGTCGAGCAACGCGTCGAGCGCGCCCGCCGGGTCGACGACACCGCCGCCGTCGAGCACCGCGACCAACGCGGCCGCCTGGAGGTCGAGGGCGCACGGTTGCTGGTCCGGCGCCGGCTCGAACCGCAGCTGCGGGACCGGGCGCCCCAACGCCCTGGCGAAGCGGGTGGCCGCGACCTCCAGGAGGGCGCGGTGATCCTCCGAGCGCTCGATCTCCAGCCCGAGGGCGGGATCGAACGCGACGTCCAGCCGACGTTCGAGCGCAGGCTCCAGCGCCATCTGGGTGACCGACGGCGTGCGCCCGGCCCACAGCCTGCTGGTCCACCGCTCGCGGCGCCACCACTGCCCGCCGGTGCGAGCCGTGCACAGGACGCGCAACCGTCCGCGAGGGCTGGTCGCCCCGATCGCGTCGAGCATCGCGGGCAGGTCCGGACGGGAGGCGGCGTCGTCGACGACGAGCAGGACGCGACGCTCCTCTGCGACAGCCGACAGCGCTGCCATCTCCGCGGCGGGCGGGACATGGACCACCGTCCAACCCGTCCGGCGCAGCCTCCGGCCGAGCTCGAGCACCAGGCGCGTCTTGCCGACACCTCCGGGACCGCACAGCAGCCGTAGTGCCACCGGGTCCCGCGACCGCACCCACGACCGCAGTTCCACCAGCTCCCGCCCACGGCCCATGAAGGGCACGACGCCTCGTTCGGGCGCGAGCAGAGCAGCCGGGCCCGTGCCCCGCGTCTCGTCGGGTCCGAGTCGGCTCATGGGCAGTTATCCAACAGCACTACGGCTGTCCTGGCCAGTGCGCCCGCGAAACATGCACAAGCATCAGGACAGGGTGTTTCCGCAGGTCAGAGAGCTAGAAGTTGCCGCAGGCCCGCATCTCGCACCGCATCCTGAAAACGACGACGACCCGCCGCCCCCGAAGGGGCGACGGGTCGTCGATGAGCTCAGATCAGTTGCCCGTGAGCTTCTCGCGGAGCGCGGCGAGCGCCTCGTCCGAAGCCAGCGTGCCGCCGACCTCCTCGACCGGAGCCGAGGAGTAGGTGGTGCTGCCGCCGCCCCCGCCGCCGGCCGGCGCAGCAGCCGGAGCGTCGGCCGGAGCCTCGGTGTCCGCGGTGATCGCCTCGGCGACCTGCTTGCGGTGCGCGGTCCAGCGCTCGTGCGCCTTGGCGTACTCCGCCTCCCAGGCCTCGCGCTGGGTCTCGAAGCCCTCGAGCCACTCGTTGGTCTCCGGGTCGAAGCCGTCCGGGTACTTGTAGTTCCCGGCGTCGTCGTACTCGGCGGCCATGCCGTACAGCGCGGGGTCGAAGTCCTCGGACTCCGGGTCCACGCCCTCGTTGGCCTGCTTGAGCGACAGCGAGATGCGGCGACGCTCCAGGTCGATGTCGATGACCTTGACGAACACCTCGGCACCGACGGTGACGACCTGCTCGGGCAGCTCGACGTGGCGCACGGCCAGCTCCGAGATGTGGACCAGGCCCTCGATGCCGTCCTCGACGCGCACGAACGCACCGAACGGGACGAGCTTGGTGACCTTACCCGGCACGACCTGACCGATGGCGTGCGTACGGGCGAAGGTCTGCCACGGGTCCTCCTGCGTCGCCTTCAGCGACAGGGAGACACGCTCGCGGTCGAAGTCGACGTCGAGCACCTCGACGGTGACCTCCTGGCCGACCTCGACGACCTCGGACGGGTGGTCGATGTGCTTCCAGGACAGCTCGGAGACGTGCACAAGGCCGTCGACGCCACCGAGGTCCACGAAGGCACCGAAGTTGACGATCGAGGAGACGACACCCGGGCGCACCTGGCCCTTCTGCAGCGTCTGCAGGAAGGTCGAGCGAACCTCGGACTGCGTCTGCTCGAGCCAGGCACGACGCGACAGCACGACGTTGTTCCGGTTCTTGTCGAGCTCGATGATCTTGGCCTCGATCTCCTTGCCGACGTACGGCTGGAGGTCGCGGACGCGACGCATCTCCACGAGGGAGGCGGGGAGGAAGCCGCGCAGGCCGATGTCGAGGATGAGGCCGCCCTTGACGACCTCGATGACGGTGCCGGTGACGACGCCGTCCTCTTCCTTGATCTTCTCGATCGTGCCCCAGGCGCGCTCGTACTGTGCGCGCTTCTTGGACAGGATCAGCCGGCCTTCCTTGTCCTCCTTCTGGAGGACCAGGGCCTCGACGGCGTCACCGACGGCGACAACCTCGCCAGGGTCGACGTCGTGCTTGATCGAGAGCTCCCGGGACGGGATGACACCCTCGGTCTTGTAGCCGATGTCGAGAAGGACCTCGTCGCGGTCCACCTTGACGATCGTGCCTTCGACGATGTCACCATCGTTGAAGTACTTGATGGTGGCGTCGATGGCAGCAAGGAAGTCCTCCTCGGTGCCGATGTCGTTGATGGCAACCTGGGGTGCGGACTTCGCAGGGGTGGAGATGGTCATTGAGTTCGATGCTCCGATGCGGACATGGCGTAGTACGGACAGGGACTGATTGGGCTCTGCTTGTATGGTGCCGATGGCCGCCAGAGGGCGCACGGCACCGCCAGTCATCCTAGTGGCGTCGCAGCGTCCTGGTCAACGTGAGTCAGGGCGGTGCGAACCTCAGGATACTGGTGCAGGACCAGCGTGTGCCGAGCGCCGCTCGGCCGGTGCGGAGGGTTCAGAGTGCGAGCTCCAGGTCCTTGCCAGGGATCGCGTCGAGCAGCGCCCGCGTGTACGCGGTGCTGGGCGAGTCGAAGACCGAGTCGACGGTCCCCTCCTCCACCACGCGGCCCTCCTGCATCACCAGCACGCGGTCGGCGATCTGCCGCACGACGGCGAGGTCGTGCGTGATGAAGAGGTAGGTGAGGCCCAGGTCCTCCTGGAGGCCGGCGAGCAGCTGCAGGATCTGCGCCTGCACCACGACGTCGAGCGCGGAGACCGCCTCGTCGCACACCACGAGCTCCGGTGACAGCGCGAGGGCGCGGGCGATCGCCACCCGCTGCCGCTGGCCGCCGGACAGCTCGGACGGGAACCGCTGCAGCTGACCCTTGCTGAGCGCCACCTGGTCGGCGAGCTCCTCCACGCGGGTGCGGCGGGCCGCCGCGTCCCCGTAGTCGTGCGCACGCAGCGGCTCCTCGATCGCCCGGTACACCGAGTACAGCGGGTCGAGCGACGAGTAGGGGTCCTGGAACACGGGCTGGACCCGGCGCCGGTAGGCGATCTGGTCCCGGTGGTTCCCCGCGCCGACGAGGTTGCCGTCGAACGTGATCGAACCAGAGGTGGGCTTCTCGATGTCGAGGATCATCCGCGCCAGCGTCGACTTGCCAGAGCCCGACTCCCCCACCACGGCCACGGTGGAGCCGCGCGGGATGTCGAGGCTCACGCCGTCCACGGCGGTGAAGTCCTTGCTGCGGGACAGCAGGCCGCGCCCCCGGATGGAGAAGACCTTGCTCGCCTCCTTGACGGACACCAGCACGTCGGGCTCCGTGGCGCCGTCGGCGACCGCGTCCTCGCCGTGGGCCAGCAGGGAGCCGTCCAGCACCTCGTCGAGGCCACGCTCCCGCGCGATCTCGATGCGGCGCGAGGCGAGCGACGGCGCCGCCGCCATGAGCCGCTTGGTGTACTCGTGCTGGGGCGCGGTCAGCACCTGCCGGGCCGGGCCCTGCTCGACGATGTCGCCGCGGTACATGACCACCACGGTGTCGGCACGCTCGGCCGCGAGGCCGAGGTCGTGCGTGATCAGCAGCACGGCGGTGCCAAGGTCCTGGGTCAGCGCGGTGAGCTGGTCCAGGATGCCCCGCTGCACGGTCACGTCGAGGGCCGACGTCGGCTCGTCCGCCACCAGCAGCGCCGGACGGCCCGACAGGCCCATGGCGATGAGGGCGCGCTGGCGCATGCCGCCCGAGAACTCGTGCGGGAACTGCGAGGCCCGCTGCCGAGCTTCGGGCAGGCCGACCTCGTCGAGCAGCTCGACCGTGCGGGTCCGCGCGTCCCGCCGGGTACGCAGGCCGTTGTCGATCAGGCCCGCGTCGATCTGCCGGCCGATCTGCATGATGGGGTCGAGGTTGGTCATCGGGTCCTGCGGCACGAGCCCGAGCTCCATGCCGCGCAGCTGCGCCATGCGCTGCGGACTGACCTTGCCCAGGTCCTCGTCCTTGAACCAGATGTGACCGTCGGCCACCGACCCGTTGCTCGCCAGCAGGCCGAGCACCGCCATGGCCAGGGTCGTCTTGCCCGACCCGGACTCGCCGACGATCGCGACGGTCTGGCCGCGCCGGACGGTCAGGCTCGCGTTCGCCACGGCGCGTGCGGCGCCGTGCTCCGTGCGGAAGTCGACGCTCAGGTCCTCGACGCGCAGCACGACGTCGTCGGCCGACGCCCCGCTGGTGGGCTCGGCTGTCTTCTTGTCAGGGGATTCGCTCATCGTCGGGTCCTGTTCCGGGGGTCGAGGGCCTCACGCAGGCTCTCGCCAACGAGGGTGAAGCCGAGCGCCGTCACGGCGATGCAGATGCCGGGCAGGATCGCCAGCCGCGGCGCGACCGCGAGCTCCTGCTGCGCGGCCGTCAGCATGCGGCCCCACTCGGCGGTGGACGGCTCGCCGCCACCCAGGCCGAGGAAGGAGAGCGCCGCGGCCTCGATCACTGCGGTGGCCAGGCTCAGCGTGGCCTGCACGATGACCGGGCCCACGCTGTTCGGCAGCACGTGGCTCATGGTCACCGATCTGCGCGTCAGACCGAGGGCCGACGCCGCGAGCACGTAGTCCTGACCCTTCTGGGCCAGCATCGAGCCGCGCAGCAGCCGGGCGAAGATCGGCACCTGCACCACCCCGATGGCGATGATCACCGCCATCGACGACTGGCCGGCGATCGCCGCGATCGACACGGCGAGGAGCAGCGACGGCACGGACAGCATGAGGTCCACCAGGCGCATGATCGCGAAGTCGACCCACTTGCCGAACCAGCCGGCCAGCAGGCCCAGCAGCAGGCCACCCGTCAGGCCGAACAGCGTGGACAGGATGCCCACGAGCAGCGACGCGCGTGCGCCCCAGATCAGCTTGCTCAGCACGTCGCCGCCGTAGCGGTCCAGCCCGAGCGGGTACTCGGCCGACGGGCCGGGAATCATCGTGGGCCGCACCTCGTCGCGGCCCGGCAGCTCTGTCCCGCCGTACGGGGCCAGCAGCGGCGCGAAGACCGCCACGAGCACGAACACCGCGACGATCACGCCCCCGATGATGGCGACGGGGTTCTTGCGCAGGGTGCGCCACGCGCGCGCCCAGACGCCTTCACCGCCATGGTCCTGGCCGGCCGGCCCGTCACCATGGATGCTCGTATGGAGCGGTGCGGCGGCAGGGCCGCCGGTCACAGGAAGCTCGTTGGCACTCACTGCTGCCTCCTCAGCCGCGGGTCGATCAGCCCGTACGACACGTCGACGATCAGGTTCACGAGGGCATACACGACGGCGATCAACAGCACGAAGCCCTGCATCACGGGGTAGTCGGCGGCGAACACCGAGTCAGCAAGGAAGCTGCCGATGCCGCTGAACGCGAACACGGTCTCGGTGAGCACCGCGCCGCTGAGCAGCAGACCCACCTGCAGACCGATGGTGGTGACCACCGGCAGCATCGCGTTCTTCAGGATGTGCTCGTTGCGCAGCCGGGCCGGCTTGATCCCCTTGGCGCGCGCCGTGCGCACGTAGTCCGCGTTCTGCACCTCGGACACGGCGGCCCGGGTCATGCGGGCGACGATCGCCAGCGGGATGGTGCCCAGCGCGATGCCGGGCAGGACCAGGTGCATCAGGGCGTCCCATGCCGCGTCCCACTCGCCGGTGAGCAGGCCGTCCAGGACGTAGAAGTTGGTGGGGTGGGTGGCGATCATCGTGACGTCCTGCCGGCCCGTCGTCGGGAACCAGCCCAGCTCGACGGCGAACAGGTACTTGAGGATGAACGCCAGGAAGAACACCGGCACGGTGACGCCGATCAGCGAGACCACGACGGCGGAGTGGTCGACGATCGACCCGGACCGGCGCGCCGCGACGTACCCGAGCGGGATGCCGATGCCGATAGCGAAGATCAGGGCCACCAGGGTGAGCTCGATGGTGGCGGGAAAGCGGTTCAGGAACTCTTCCAGCACCGGGCGCCCGCTCTGCAGGGACACCCCGAAATCGCCCTGGACGAGCTGGAGCAGGTACTTGCCGTACTGGACGGGCAGCGGTTGGTCGAGACCCATCTGGGCCTCGATCTCCGCCGCGGCCTCGGGGGTGTACCGCTCACCCAGCATGGCCTGCACGGGCCCGCCGGGCAGGGCGCGCACCCAGCCGAACAGCAGGATCGACAGGCCCAGCAGGAGGGGTATCAAGAGCAGCAGCCGCTGCACAATCAGTCTGAGCATCGTTCCTCGACAGACATGCGATTCATCGGTCACTCCGGCGGCTGGGCTCGTGGCCCGACGCCGAGGACTCCGGACAGCGGTCGGGGCGCGGCAGCCGCCGCGCCCCGACCTGAGGCATTTCACCCTAAGGCTTGGGGTCCCTAGGTAGTTCGGAAGGGAACCTTACTCGCCTCCGCCGAGGGTGATGACGTTGTACACCTCGTCCTGCACCGGAGAGATCGGGTAGCCCTCGATCTCGGGCGCGACGACGAGCGACGGCACCGGGCTCGCCAGCGGCACGCCGGGCAGGGCCTCCATGATCACCTCGTTGGCGTTCATGAACGCGGCCTCCTGCTCCTCGAGGGGAGCGTTGCGGGCGTCCTTGACCGCCTGGAACACCTCCGGGTCGTCGAAGCCCCACTCCAGGGACTGCGCGCCGAAGAAGGTGCCGATGAAGTTGTAGGTGTCGTTGTAGTCACCCGTCCAGCCCAGGAGGTGCAGGCCGTGCTTCTCGCCACCCTGGATGGTGTCGATGTAGGTCGGGCTCCACGGCTCGGGCGTCGCCTTGCTCGTGATCCCCACCTCTTCGAGGTCCGCGGAGATCGCCTCGAAGATCGCGGCGGCGTCCGGCATGTACGGGCGCGAGACCTCGGTCGGGTAGTTGAACTCGATCTCGAGGTTCTCCTGGCCGGCCTCCTTGAGGAGCGCCTTGGCCTTCTCAGGGTCGTACTCGTAGCTCTGGACGTCCTCGCTGAACCCGGTGACGATCTCCGGCACGAACTGCGTGGCGGGCTCCGTGCCCTCCGGCAGCGCTGCCTGGACCAGGCCCTCCTTGTCGATCGCGTGCGCGATCGCCTGACGGACCTTGATGTCGTCCAGCGGCTCCTGCGCCTGGTTCATACCCAGGTACAGGATGTTGAACGCGTCGCGGTCGAGGATCGTGTAGCCGCCCTCCTTGAGCGCGTCGACGTCGGCGGGCGCGACCAGGTCGTAGCCGTCGATGTCACCGGCCTCGAGCGCCTGACGACGCGCGGTGCCGTCGGAGATCACCGTGAACACGATGGTCTTGACGTCGGCGATCTCGCCCCAGTAGGTGTCGTTGGCGGTGAGGGTCACGCTCTCGCCGCTCTTCCACTCCTTGAACTCGTACGGGCCGGTGCCGACCGGGTGCTCCTTGCCGTACACGGTGAGCTGAGGAGCGTCGGACGTGCCCTCCACCTCGTCCGCCCCGAACTCCTCCAGCGCCGTGGGCGACTGCATGGCGAACGACGGCAGCGAGAGCGCCGGCACCAGCTCAGGGATCGGCTCCTTCAGCGTGACGACCGCGGTCGCGTCGTCGGACGCGTCGCAGGACGCGTACAGGCTGTCCTTGCCCGTGCCGCCGAAGACGACCTTGTAGTAGTACGAGAGGTTCTCGTGCGCGGCGAGACCGGTCCAGTCGTGCCAGCGGTCGAAGTTGAAGCAAACGGCCTCGGCGTTGAAGTCCGTGTCGTCGTGGAACTTCACGTCCTCCTTGAGGTGGAACGTGTACTCCAGACCGTCCTCGCTGACGTCCCAGCTCTCCGCGAGCAACGGAGCGGGGTCCGCGGTGCCCGGCTCGACGCCGACAAGCCCCTCGAAGATCTGGCGGGCGACCCGGAACGTCTCGCCGTCGCTGGCGAACGCGGGGTCGAGCGAGCTCGGCTCGGCCGATCCGGCGAACACGAACGTGCCGTCTCCGCCGTTGCTCCCGCCGTCACCGCCGTCGGCGTCCCGCTCGCTGGCGACACAACCGCTCAGAGCCACTGCGAACGCAGTCACCAGGGTGACGCCGCCCGCAAGGCGCGTAGCGCGTCGACGCATGGCACTCTCCTTCCTCGAGCGCACCGGCGGGCCCGGGTTCGGACACGACGACACGCAGACGTTTGGGCCTGACCTTAGGAGCGTTCTCGTTGCCTGCGTATTTCGCTTCCCTGACCGGAATCCAATCGTGACCCTTTCGTTATCGCCACGGCTGTGGTATTTCGCGCCGACTCATAGACGCGGTCATACGAAGCCATAGCGAGTACGCAGGCGCGATGATTGCCCCGTGAGCAACGACGAGCCGGTGTCCTTCGGCTACCGCGACGTGGCCGACGACGGCCGCGCCGCCCGGACCTGGTGGGACGCCAACGCCGACGAGTATCTCGACGAGCACCGTGACTTCCTCGGTGACGCCGGGTTCCGCTGGGGCCCCGAGGGCCTGACCGAGGCGGAGGCCCACCTGCTCGGCGAGACCGCGGGACGCGACGTGCTGGAGGTCGGGGCCGGAGCCGCGCACTGCTCGCGCTGGCTCGCCGCACGCGGGGCGCGGGCGGTCGCCACCGACTACTCGGCGGGGATGCTGGCGGGGGCGGGGCGCCTCGACGCCGCCACGGGCGTCGCCGTGCCGCGCGTCCAGGCGGACGCGCGGGCCCTGCCGTTCGCGGACGGCTCCTTCGACGTCGTGTTCACGTCGTTCGGCGCCCTGCCCTTCGTGCCCGACGCCGGCGCCGTGCACCGCGAGGCCGTGCGGGTGCTGCGCCCCGGCGGACGCTGGGTCTTCTCCGTCACCCACCCGCTGCGGTGGGCGTTCCCCGACGACCCGACCCGGCGGGGCCTGACGGCGTCCCGCTCGTACTTCGACCGCCGCCCGTACGTGGAGACCGACGCCGCCGGGCGCGTCCGGTACGCGGAGTACCACCGCACCGTCGGCGACCACGTGCGCGACGTCGCGGCCGCGGGGCTGCGCCTGGTGGACCTGGTCGAACCCGAGTGGCCGGAGTGGAACGACCAGGTCTGGGGCGGGTGGGGCCCGGAACGCGGCCGCTACCTGCCGGGCACGGCGGTCTTCGTGACCCTCAAGATCTGACTCACCCGAGGGGTAGCAGCCGGACCCTCAGATGGCCCGGGCGGACCGAGACGACTGCACCGGTCTCGATCTCCTCCGCCGCCTGGCCCAGGTTGTTGGCGAGCAGCTCGACCTGCTCCGTCGGCGTCAACTGGTCGACCGATCGAAGCAGGACCAGAGACGGGGCCTTGCCCTTGCTCAAGGCGAGCATGGTGGCGAAATCACTGTCGGCCGAGACAATCGCCGATTCGGTCTCGATCGCGTAGTCGGAGATTTCTTGGTCCGAGGCGGTCAGCAACCCGTGCTCGGACACGTGGCTCACGTCGAAGCCCTTTGCCTTCAGCCCGCTCACCACGACTGGCGACAGGTTGGCGTCGATCAACAGTCTCATGCGGCAGCGAAAGGTAGCTCTCGCTCCCTGAGTGCCTCCGCCGCGAACGCAAGCGCGGCATAGACGTCAGCAGGCTCAAGGTACGGATAGTCCGCCACAACTTGTTCGGCGGTACGCCCTGCGGCGAGCTGCCCGAGCACAGCGGTGACCGTGACACGCGTGTCACGGATGGTGGGGAGGCCCCCCATCCGACCAGGGTCAGCCGAGATGCGGTCGAATATCATTCCTACAGCCTACGATGCCGCCCTGTTGACCGCCAGGACCATTGCTGTCAGTGGCCCGCCTCGTGCCAGGTCGACCCCGTGCCCACCGAGACGTCCAGCGGCACGTTGAGCACGAACGCCGCACCCATCTGGCTGCGCAGGACGTCCTCCGCCGCGGCCCGCTCCCCCGGCGCCACCTCGATCACGAGCTCGTCGTGCACCTGCAGCAGCAGGCGCGAGCTGAGGCCGCGGGTGTCGAGCTCGTGCTGCACCTTGAGCATGGCGAGCTTGATGATGTCGGCGGCGCTGCCCTGGATGGGCGCGTTGAGCGCCATGCGCTCCGCCATCTGCCGGCGCTGCCGGTTGTCGCTCGTCAGGTCGGGCAGGTAACGCCGCCGGCCGAGGATCGTGGCGGTGTACCCGGTGGCACGCGCCTCCTCGACCACGCCCGAGAGGTAGTCGCGCACGCCACCGAACCGCTCGAAGTAGTCGTCCATCAGGGTCTGCGCCTCGCCCGTTGCGATGCCCAGCTGCTGCGACAGGCCGAACGCGCTCAGCCCGTAGGCGAGGCCGTACGACATCGCCTTGATCTTGGACCGCATCTCGGGCGTCACGTCGGCGGGTGCCACCTCGAACACGCGTGAGCCCACGTACCGGTGCAGGTCCTCCCCCGAGTTGAACGCCGCGATCAGGCCCATGTCACCCGACAGGTGCGCCATGATCCGCATCTCGATCTGGCTGTAGTCGGCGGTCAGCAGCGACTCGTACCCGGCGCCGACCTGGAACGCCCGCCGGATCTGCCGGCCCGCCTCGGTGCGGATCGGGATGTTCTGCAGGTTCGGGTCGGTCGAGCTCAGGCGGCCCGTCGCGGCGATGGTCTGCTGGAACGTCGTATGGATGCGGCCGTCGGGCGCGACGGACCTGAGCAGCCCTTCGACGGTGGTACGCAGGCGGGACACGTCACGGTGCGCCAGCAGGTGCGCGAGGAACGGGTGCTCCGTCTTGACGAACAGGTCCTGCAGGCTCGCCGCGTCGGTCGTGTACCCCGTCTTGATCTTCTTGGTCTTCGGCATGCCCAGCTGGTCGAACAGCACCTCCTGCAGCTGCTTGGGGCTGCCGAGGTTCACCTCCCGGCCGATCACGGCGTACGCCTCGGCGGCGGCGTCCGCCACGCCGTCGGCGAACTGCCGCTCCAGTCCGGTCAGGTACTCGGTGTCTGCGGCGATGCCGATGCGCTCCATGCGCGCCAGCACGCCCGACAGCGGCAGCTCGACGTCATCGAGGAGGTGGGTGGCGCCGCGGTCGGCGAGCTCGCCCTCCAGGGCCGTCGCGAGCTCGGCCACGCCGTGGGCGCGCACCGCCTCCGCCTGCCCCTCGGCCTCGCCCTCGAGCGAGAGGTCGAGAGCGCCCTGCGCGCCGTCAGGCTGCGCGACCTTGAGCTCCCGGCCGAGGTGTCGCACCGCCAGGTCGCCCAGGTCGTAGCCGCGCTGGTCGGGGTAGCAGAGGTACGCGGCGAGCTCCGTGTCGAACGTGACGCCCTCGAGGTCCATGCCGCGCGCGGCGAGCATGTGGGCGGCGGCCTTCGCCCCGTGCAGGATCTTGGGCGCCTTCGTGTCGGCGAGCCAGGTCCCGAGCGCCTTCTCGTCGTCGGGGCCGAGCTGCGTGAGGTCGAGGTATGCAGCCTCACCACCCGGTTCCGCCACGGCGACGGCCCAGGCGTCTCCGCCGCCCGCGACGACCTTGCCGGCCACCTCGACGCCCACGTGCTCCGAGCGGGCGGCGAGCCAGGCACCGAGGGCGCCCGGCGCGACGTCGGCCAGGTCGAGCTCGATCCCGGCGGCCACGGGAACCTCCTCCGCAGCGGCGCCCGAGGGGTCCACGGCGAGGAGACGGTCGCGCAGCTGGCCGAACTGCAGGGTGTCCGAGACCAGGTGCACGGCCTCGCGGTCGAAGCCCTCCAGGGCGAGGTCGGCCACGCCGAGCGGCAGCTCGACGTCGGTCAGCAGGGCGTTCAGCTCCCGGTTGACCCGCACCTGGTCGATGTGCGCGCGCAGGCTCTCGCCTGCCTTGCCCTTGACGTCCTCCGCGGCGTCCAGCAGAGCGGCGAGGCCCCCGTGCGCGGTGATCCACTTGGCGGCGGTCTTGGGCCCGACGCCGGGCACGCCCGGCAGGTTGTCGCTGGTCTCGCCCACGAGTGCGGCGAGGTCGGGGTAGCGCTCCGGCGGCACGCCGTACTTGGTCTCGACCGCCGCGGGGTCCATGCGGGCCAGCTCCGACACGCCCTTCTTCGGGTACAGCACGGTGACGTCACCGTTCACCAGCTGCAGCGCGTCACGGTCGCCCGAGCAGACCAGCACCTCCATGCCGGCCGCCGTCGCCTGCGTGGCCAGCGTCGCGAGGATGTCGTCCGCCTCGATGCCCGCGAGCTCGACCGACGGGATGCGCAGGGTGTCCAGAACCTCCTTGATGAGCGGAACCTGCCCCTTGAACGCGTCCGGCGTAGCGGCCCGTGTGCCCTTGTACTCGGGGAACCGCTCGGTGCGGAAGGTGACGCGGCCCGCGTCGAACGCCACGCCCAGGTGCGTGGGCTGCTCGTCCCGGAGCAGGTTCGTCAGCATCGACGTGAAGCCGTAGACGGCGTTGGTGATCTGTCCTGAGCTGGTCGCGAGGGTGTCGGGCAGCGCGTAGAACGCCCGATAGGCCATGGAGTGGCCATCGATCAGCAGGAGACGGGGGCGGCCTGACGCAGGCTTGCCCGGAGTACGGCTTGGCACGGTGGAGGTCACGCCTGACAACATAGCCCGCATGACTGACACGAGCGCTTCCGCGACGCCCCCAGAGCCCGCCGTCGACTGGAAGACGATGTACGGCGGCGCCGGCACGACGGGCACGCTGTTCGAGCGGATGGAGATGGAGCTGCTGGAGCTCGCGCCGGACCGCGCGGTCGGGCGCATCCCGGTGAAGGGGAACACCCAGCCGGCGGGCCTGCTGCACGGCGGTGCGTCGGTGGTGCTCGCCGAGACGCTCGGCTCGCTCGCCGCGCAGGCGCACGCGGGACCGGACAAGAAGACCGTCGGCATCGAGGTGAGCGCCACCCACCACCGCGGAGCCCGCGAGGGCTATGTCACAGGTACGGCGACGGCGATCCACCTGGGCCGTACGACGGCGTCGTACGAGATAGTCATCACCGACGACGCGGGCAAGCGGGTGTGCACCGCACGCCTGACCTGCCTCATCCTCTCCTGAACCGCTCGCCTGAACCGAGGGTGCGGGCTCAGCTGGCCTTCGCCGGGCGGCGGCGAGACGGCGCGCCGCCGCCCACCGGGCGCATGTCGATGGGCCCGGACTCCATGACGGACCGGGCCCGGCGGCGGCGGGCGATGAGATCCTCGAGGCCTCCGCGCGCAGACCGACGGCTGTGGTGCGCGCCGTCACGCGCTGCGGCATCTGTCGCGAGGCGGCGCTGGAGCGCTGCGACGGACACCACACGGTGCCCTGCCGCCGGGGCGAAGCCGAGCCGGGCGAGGAACCGCTGCACTCCACGGTTGCCGGGGACCGGCGCGGAGTAGATGTCGTCGCACTCGTGCTCGGCCGCGAGATCGGCTGCCGCGCGGAGCAGCGCGTGCCCGACACCGTGGCGGCGCGCTCGGGGCGCGACGAACAGCATGTCGAGATACAGGCTCGCGCGGTGCGCGAAGAGGTAGGCCGCCACGACCCGGCCAAGGATGACGCCGACGACCTGCCCGTTGTGCTCAGCGACCAGCACGTGCCCTCCGGCCGCGAGCAGCACGCTGAGGTGCTCCAGCAGCCGGCCGGCGTCCTGGGCCCCGAGCTGGGCCCCGGTCGGCGAGTCGTCTCGGGCCTCGACGGCCAGTGCGGCGACGGCCGGCAGGTCGTCCTCGCGGGCGGGGCGTATCTCGAGCACGCTCATCTCCTTCCGGGATCTGAAGTTTCGGGCGTCAAGCCCGACTGAGCGCCGAGACTAGTCCTCACCCTGCCGACAGAGAACCTGCGAAGCGAGATTTCACCCGCTCCAGACGTCTGCCAGGGTCAGGAGCCGACCTGCTCGATGACGGCGTCCGCGACCTCGCGCATGGTGAGGCGACGGTCCATCGACGTCTTCTGGATCCAGCGGAACGACTCCGGCTCCGACAGGCCCATCTTGGTCATCAGGAGGCCCTTGGCACGGTCGACGCGCTTGCGGGTCTCGAAGCGTTCGGTGAGGTCAGCGACCTCGGCCTCCAGCGCGCCGATCTGCGAGTAGCGCGAGATCGCGATCTCCACGGCGGGCAGCAGGTCGGCCGGGGTGAAGGGCTTCACCACGTACGCCATGGCACCCGCGTCGCGGGCACGCTCGACGAGCTCCGTCTGCGAGAACGCCGTGAGCAACACCACAGGGGCCGCGTGGGCCTTGCCGATGCGCTCGGCGGCGGAGATCCCGTCCAGCTCGGGCATCTTGACGTCCATCACGACGACGTCGGGCTTCAGCTCGATCGCCAGGTTCACAGCAGTCTCGCCGTCGCCGGCCTCACCCACCACGTCGAACCCTGCCTCGCGCAGGGTCTCCACGACGTCCATGCGGATGAGGGCCTCGTCCTCGGCCACGACAGCACGGCGGGACGGGTTGGCGGGAGCTGCCTCCGGCTCGGCGTCGATCATCGGGGGCAGGTCCAGGGAAAGCTTCTCGGTGTTCTCGTCGGTCACGGAGTACATCCTACGTCGCGCACACCCGGGCTTGGGGCCTGGACCAGGGTATGGTTCGATGTCCGCCGGGACACACTTCAGGTCCCGGCAGGCCGGGTTGGCGGAACAGGCAGACGCGGCGCTCTCAAAAAGCGCTGCCCGCGAGGGCGTGTGGGTTCAAGTCCCACACCCGGCACACAGCAGCTCAGGCGTCGACGAGGGCCTCCAGGACCCGTCCCTCCTCGTACCGCACGACCTCCAGCCCGAACTCCGCGAGGATCTCGGGCAGGAGCCGCACCACGTCCCGGTCCTTCTCCCGGTTCACCTCGGGCAGCTCTGACCACGGCATGCCGATCATCGGGTGCACGCGGGCGGCGTCGTCCCGCACCGGGCCGCTGCGCCAGCCCTGCGCCACGCGCACCGACTCCCACAGCTCGTGCTCCGCCTCGGCGAGCCTGTCCAGCTCGACGCCCTCGAACACGACCTCAGCGGCCCCGTCGCGCGGCGCGATCGTCGCGCCCATCCGCGCCAGGCGCTCGGGCAGGCCGACGACCCACCCGCGGTTGGACGCTCGCAGGTCCTCGGGGAGGTCCTCCCAGCGCACCATGGCGGGGACCTCGCCCCAAGCGACCCCGCGCTCGAGCTGGTTGCGCAGGTAGACGTGGTGCACGGACCGCGCGATCCGCTCGTACATGTCGGCGTGCGCGCGGGCCTCCTCGCGCTCGACGTCAGCGAGCAGGTCCCGCATGGTCACGGTGCGCAGCCGTCCGTCCAGGTTGTCGAGCACCCGGGACGCCTCCGTGCCGAAGGCGCTCGAGAGCCCCGCCAGGCCGTCAAGCAGGAGCACCAGCGACCCCGGGCCGCCGTGCCACAGCTTCGTGGCCGTGAGGGCCACGCGCAGGGACGTGCCGTCGGAGGCATGGCAGACGTAGACGACGTCTGGCACGCCGGGGACGCCGGCGCCGAGCGCCGCCGCCGCGCGCAGCTCGATCTTCTCCGCCACGGGCGACCACCGGGCGCGCAGCGCCCCGGTGACCGCCTCGGCGTCGTCCGCGATCAGGTCGACCGTCAGGCGGGCCCCGTCGCCCGCGAGCTCCCACTCGCGGGCCAGCCCCACGACGAGGGCCTTGGCGAACTCGCCCGAACCGACCACCGCCACGCGGGTCCGCGCGGCCGGGCCACCCGGGCCGTCGACCATGCGCCGGACCTCGCGCACGGCGAGCGCCTGCGCGGCGATGACATCGAGCGTGAAGAAGTCGACGCCTGGTTCTGCACAGCTCAGGTGGCGCGCCTGGAGCGCTACGCCGAGCTCGGGGTCGCTCACGTGGGCGTACAGCCGCTCGGGTCCCCTGCCGGAGCGGCGGACGGCGTTCTCCGCCTCGGCCACGGTCAGCACGTTGGCGGTGGCTTCCTCCGTGTCGTCGCCGCACGCGTACAGGACGGTCGCGCCGGTGAGACCCGCAGCACCCAGGCCGGCTGCGTCCGCGGTGCGCAGCACCCGGTGACCTGCGGCCTCCAGGGCGGCGGTGACGGTGTCCGCGGCGTCGGTCTGCCCCACGACTATCGCGTGGCCGCGCGCACGCCGGTCCCTGAACCGGCGGATCTCTCCCGTGAACAGGGCGCGCGCTGCCTCGAACAGGGCGTAGACGGCAGTGGCCGGCGCGAGGAACCGGGCCACCTGGAGCTGCCAGGAGAGCGGCCCGCCACCGCTGGCCGGGTCGGCGCCCATCACGAAGAGCTGGAGGTCGTGGTAGACGACGTCGTACCAGGTGCGACCGGGCAAGTGGCTGGTGTCGAGCGCGAGGCCCCACCAGCCGAGGCCGAGCGAGACCACGACGAGGGCGGAGAAGCCGAGCCGGGACCAGGGGAAGGAGGTGCGGGTCACGCCCGGAACAATAGCGACATCTCCCCCAGCTGGCGGACGCTGGCACTTCCACGGACACGAAAAGGCCCGGACCCCCGTGAAGGGTGTCCGGGCCTGTCCGGTCCGACCGGCACCGACCGGCCGACCGTCGTCAGGCCGTGCTGTAGCCGTCGACGTGCGAGCCGATGCGGTGCACCAGGATCGAGTTCGTCGTGCCGGGCACGCCGACCGGAGCACCCGAGACCACGACGACCAGGTCGCCCTTCTCTGCGAGGCCCTGGTCCTGCAGCGTCCGGTCGACCTGGTCGACCATCGCGTCGACGTTCTCCACCTTCGGCACCAGGTACTCGGAGGTACCCCAGGTGAGCGCGAGGGTGTTGGCGACGTGCTGCTCCGGGGTGAAGGCGAGCAGCGGGATGGACGAGCGCAGGCGGGACATCCGGCGCGCGGAGTCACCGGACTGCGTGAACGTCACGAGGTACTTCACCCCGAGCGTCTCGCCGATCTCGGCGGCGGCGCGCGTGATGGCGCCACCACGCGTGTGCGGCGTGGAACCGAGCGGCGCGATGCGCTCCCGGCCGGCCTGCTCCGTGGCCTCGATGATCCGGGCCATGGTCTCGACCGTGACGATCGGGTAGTCGCCCACCGAGGTCTCACCGGACAGCATCACGGCGTCGGCGCCGTCGAGCACCGCGTTGGCGCAGTCCGACGCCTCGGCGCGGGTCGGCGTCGGCGACGTCGTCATGGACTCGAGCACCTGCGTGGCGACGATGACCGGCTTGGCGTTGCGCCGCGCCATCTCGACGATGCGCTTCTGCACGAGCGGCACCTGCTCCAGCGGCATCTCGACCGCGAGGTCACCGCGCGCCACCATGACACCGTCGAACGCCGCGATGATCTCGGCGAGGTTGTCCACGGCCTGCGGCTTCTCGATCTTGGCGATGACGGGGACCGTACGGCCCTCCTCCTCCATCACGCGGCGGACGTCCTCGTAGTCCTTGGCGGACCGCACGAACGACAGCGCGATGAAGTCGGTACCGAGCTTGAGCGCCCAGCGCAGGTCGGACTCGTCCTTGTCGGACAAGGCCGGCACGGAGACCGCGACGCCGGGCAGGTTGATGCCCTTGTTGTTCGAGACGGGGCCCGGGACCTCGACCTCGGTGATGACCCGCGGGCCCTCGACGGCGGTGACGCGCACGCGCACCTTGCCGTCGTCGATCAGCAGCGGGTCGCCCACCTTGGCGTCCTGGTTCAGGCCCTTGTGGGTGGTCGACACGAGCTCCCGGCTACCGAGGACGTCCTCGGTGGTGATGGTGAACGTGTCGCCCTTGTTGAGGAAATGCTTCTCGTCCCCGGCAAACCGGCCGAGCCGGATCTTGGGGCCCTGCAGGTCGACGAGTACGGCGACCGACTTCCCGGCCGCCTTCGCGGCCTCACGCACGTGACGGTAGACCGCCGCGTGCGCCTCCTGCTCACCGTGGCTGCGGTTGATCCGCGCCACGTTCATGCCGGCGTCTACGAGTTCCCGGAGCTTCTCCGGCGTCTCCGTAGCGGGTCCGATGGTGCACACGATCTTGGCTCTGCGCATGTCTCCAGCCTAGGCAGGTGGGCGCCGCAGCGCCCTGTGGGGGTGAACAACTCCCGGGCGGGTTCTCCGGTCACGACCGCAGAGCGAGCGTGCGCGGACGCACCGGGGCAGGCAGCTCGGTGCTGCCCTGCAGGTAGGTATCAGCCGCGGCGGCCGCAGCACGGCCCTCCGCGATGGCCCACACGATGAGGGACTGCCCGCGGCCGGCGTCGCCGGCCACAAAAACACCGGGCAGGCTTGCAGCGTAGTCGTCGCCGCGGGCGACGAGGCCACGCTCGGTGATCTCGATACCGGTCTGCTCCTCGAGCACACCGGTCTCCGGGCCGGTGAAGCCCATGGCGACGAGCACGAGGTCGGCGGGGATCTCGCGCTCCGTCCCGGGCGTGGCGGCGCGACGTCCGTCGGGCAGGTACTGGGTCTCCGCGACCTTGAGGGCGCGGACGTTGCCCTCGGCCCCGGGCTCGGAGCTGGCCAGGAACTCCACCGTGGACGCCAGGTAGGTGCGCTCGCCGCCCTCCTCGTGCGAGGTCGAGACCTCGAACAGGATCGGGTCGGTCGGCCACGGCTGGTTCGCCGGGCGCTCGGTCGGCGGCATCTTGCCGATCGCGAGCGTGGTGACGCTCGCGGCACCCTGGCGCAGCGCGGTGCCGAGGCAGTCGGAACCGGTGTCGCCGCCGCCGATGATGACGACGTGCTTGCCGGCAGCCGTCGGCGCGCCCTCGGGGAGGACGTCCGGGGTACCGGCGCGCACCGCGTGGTTGACGGGCGTCAGGTAGTCCATGGCGAAGTGGATGCCGGGCAGGTCCCGGCCGGGCAGGGGCAGGTCGCGCGGCACGGTCGCACCGGTGGCGACCACGACGGCGTCGAACCGGCGGCGCAGGGCGTCCCAGCTCATGTCCTTGCCGATCGTGGTGCCCGCACGGAAGCGCGTGCCCTCGGCCTCCATCTGCGCCAGACGGCGGTCGATGTGCAGCTTCTCGAGCTTGAAGTCCGGGATGCCGTAGCGCAGGAGGCCGCCGACGGCGTCGTCCCGCTCGTACACGACGACGGTGTGCCCGGCGCGGGTCAGCTGCTGCGCCGCGGCCAGCCCGGCGGGGCCGGAGCCGACGACGGCGACAGTCGAGCCCGTGAGCCGCTCCGGCACGTGCGGCGTGACCAGCCCGCGGGCGAACGCCTCGTCGATGATCGAGACCTCGACGTTCTTGATGGTCACCGCCGGCTGGTTGATGCTCAGCACGCAGGACGACTCGCACGGCGCCGGGCACACGCGGCCCGTGAACTCCGGGAAGTTGTTGGTCGCGTGCAGGCGGTCGATCGCGTCGGCCCACTGGCCACGCCAGACCAGGTCGTTCCAGTCCGGGATCAGGTTGCCCAGCGGGCAGCCCTGGTGACAGAACGGCACGCCGCAGTCCATGCAGCGGCCGGCCTGCTCCTTGAGGAAGGCCTGTCCCTCCGCGCGGTGCGCGTGGGTGTCCTTCCAGTCACGCAGCCGCACCTCGACGGGCCGGTTCGGCGGGAGCTCCCGCTCCCGGATCTTGAGAAACCCTCTGGGGTCAGCCACGTGCCACCTCCATGATCTGGTCCCAGACGGACGGGTCCCACTGGGTCTTGCCCGAGACGTCGGCGCCTGCGGCCTCCGCCTCGCTGAGTGCCAGGCGCACGCGCGCCCAGCCGGGCGGCAGCATGCGGCTGAACCGGCCACGCGCGAGCACGGGGTCGTCGAGCAGCTCTGCCGCCACCGTCGATCCGGTCTCGGCGCGGTGCCGCTCCAGCAGCCCGCGCACGGTCTCCCAGTCGGCGTCGTCCAGCGGCTCGAGGCTGAGCTCGCCCGCCTCGAGCGCCGCCTGGTTGACCCGCGAGACCCGCAGGTCCAGGAAGTACGCGGTGCCGCCGGACATGCCCGCACCGACGTTGCGGCCGGTGGGGCCGAGCACCAGCACCGTGCCACCCGTCATGTACTCGCAGGCGTGGTCGCCGACGCCCTCCGCGACGAGGGTGGCGCCGGAGTTGCGCACGCCGAACCGCTCCCCCACCCGACCGCGCAGGTAGACCTCGCCGGAGGTGGCGCCGTAGCCGATGACGTTGCCGCCGATGACGTTCGCGCCGTCGAGCACCGATGCCTTGTCCGGGCGGACCACGATGCGGCCGCCCGACAGGCCCTTGCCGACGTAGTCGTTGGCGTCGCCGAACAGGCGCAGGGTGATGCCACGGGGCAGGAACGCGCCGAGCGACTGGCCCGCCGACCCGGTCAGGGTCACGTCGATCGTGTCGTCGGGCAGGCCGGCGCCGCGGTACCGCTTGGTGACCTCGTGGCCGAGCATCGTGCCGACCGTGCGGTTCACGTTCCGGATCGGCAGCTCGATGCGCACCGCCTCACCGCGTTCGAGGGCCGGGGCCGCCGCCGTGATGAGCTGGTTGTCCAGCGCCCTGGCGAGGCCGTGGTCCTGCAGCGTCGTGTGCCGCAGCGAGGAGCCCTCCTTGAGCTGCGGCTTGGCCAGCACCGGGGTCAGGTCGAGGCCCTGCGCCTTCCAGTGGTCGACGGCCTTGCGGGTGTCGAGCACCTGCACCTGGCCCACCGCCTCCTCGAGGCTGCGGAAGCCGAGCGCCGCGAGGTGCTCACGCACCTCCTGGGCGATGAACTCGAAGAAGTTCACGACGAACTCCGGCTTGCCGGTGAACCGGCTGCGCAGCTCGGGGTTCTGCGTGGCGACGCCGACCGGGCACGTGTCGAGGTGACACACCCGCATCATGATGCAGCCCGACACGACCATGGGCGCCGTCGCGAAGCCGAACTCCTCGGCCCCGAGCAGCGCTGCGACGATCACGTCGCGCCCGGTCTTCATCTGGCCGTCCACCTGCACGACGATGCGGTCGCGCAGGTCGTTGAGCACGAGCGTCTGCTGGGTCTCGGCCAGGCCGATCTCCCAGGGCGTGCCCGCGTGCTTGAGCGACGTGAGGGGCGAGGCGCCGGTCCCGCCGTCGTGCCCCGAGATCAGGACGACGTCGGCGTGCGCCTTGGACACACCGGTCGCCACCGTGCCGACGCCGAACTCGCTGACCAGCTTCACGTGGACACGCGCGGCCGGGTTGGCGTTCTTCGCGTCGTGGATCAGCTGGGCCAGGTCTTCGATCGAGTAGATGTCGTGGTGCGGCGGCGGCGAGATGAGCCCGACGCCAGGCGTCGAGTGCCGGGTGCGCGCCACCCACGGGTAGACCTTGGACCCGGGCAGCTGCCCGCCCTCGCCGGGCTTGGCGCCCTGGGCGAGCTTGATCTGGATGTCGGTGGCGTTCGTCAGGTACTCCGACGTCACGCCGAACCGGCCCGAGGCGATCTGCTTGACGCGTGAGCGCCGTTCGTCGTCGTAGAGCCGCTCCGGGTCCTCGCCGCCCTCGCCCGTGTTGGACCGGCCGCCGAGACGGTTCATCGCGATCGCGAGGGTCTCGTGCGCCTCGGCCGAGATGGACCCGTAGGACATGGCGCCCGTGTTGAACAGCGTGACGATGTCGCTGATCGACTGGACCTCGTCGATCGGCACCGGCTCGCGGTCGGGGTTGAAGCGCAGCAGGCCGCGCAGCGTCATGAGGCGGTTCGACTGCTCGTCCACGCGCCGGGTGTACTGCCGGAAGATGTCCATCCGGCCGGACCGGGTGGCGTGCTGCAGGCGGAACACCGTCTCGGGGTCGAACAGGTGGTCCTCCCCGTCGCGCCGCCACTGGTACTCGCCGCCCGTGGTGAGCCGCTCGCCCGGCTTCATGTTGCCGGACGGCGGGTACGCCTCGGCGTGCCGCGCCGCGACCTCGGCCGCGATGACGTCCAGCCCGATGCCGCCGAGTCGCGAGGTGGTGCCCGTGAAGTAGTCCTCGACCAGGTCGTGGGCCAGACCGACGGCCTCGAAGATCTGGGCGCCGCGGTACGACATGATCGTGGAGATGCCCATCTTGGACATGACCTTGAGCACGCCCTTGCCGAGCCCCTTGATGAGGTTGGCGACGGCCTTCTCGGGAGTGACCTCCAGGTACCCGCGGCGGGCGAGGTCCTCGACCGTCTCCATCGCGAGGTACGGGTTCACGGCGGCCGCGCCGTAGCCGATGAGCAGCGCGACATGGTGCACCTCGCGCACGTCGCCGGCTTCGACCACCAGCGACACCCGGTTGCGGGTGTGCTTGCGCACCAGGTGGTGGTGCACGGCGCTGGTCAGGAGCAGCGACGGGATCGGGGCCAGCTCGGAGTTGGCGTCGCGGTCGGACAGCACGAGGAAGCTCGCACCCTCCTCCACGTACCGGTCGACGTCGGCGAAGATCGCCTCGAGCCGCGCCAGCAGAGCACCGCCGCCGCCCGAGACCTCGTAGAGGCCCTGGATCGTCTCGGCGTGGAAGACGCCTTCCAGCTCCCGGTCGCGCTCGACGTGCACGATCTTGGCGAGCTGGTCGTTGTCCAGCACCGGGAAGCCGAGCACGAGCTTGCGGGCGTGCTCCGGCAGGTCGGCGAGCAGGTTGGGCTCCGGCCCGATCGCGCTGCCGATGGCGGTGACCAGCTCCTCGCGGATCGCGTCCAGCGGCGGGTTGGTGACCTGCGCGAACATCTGCGTGAAGTAGTCGAACAGGAGCCGCGGACGCTGCGAGAGGACCGCGACGGGCGTGTCGGAGCCCATGGCGCCGAGCGGTTCGCCGCCGGTGGTCGCCATCGGCGTCAGGATGATCTTGAGCTCTTCCTCGGTGTACCCGAAGGCGCGCTGGCGCCGCCGGACCGACGCCGGGCTGTGCGCGACGTGCTCGCGGTCGGGCAGCTCCTCGAGGTGGACGGAGTGCTCGCGGATCCAGTCGCCGTACGGGTGCTGCGCGGCGAGGCCGGACTTGATCTCCTCGTCGTCGACGATCCGGCCGGAGCCGGTGTCCACGAGGAACATCTTGCCGGGCTCGAGGCGGCCCTTGCGAACCACCGTCGCGGGGTCGATGTCGAGCACGCCGGCCTCGGAGGCCAGCACCACGAGCCCCTCCTCGGTGACCCACCAGCGACCGGGACGCAGGCCGTTGCGGTCCAGCACGGCCCCGATCAGGGTGCCGTCGGTGAACGTGAGGGAGGCAGGGCCGTCCCACGGCTCGATGAGGTTGGCGTTGTACTCGTAGAACGACCGCAGCGCCGAGTCCATGCTCGTGTTGTTCTCCCAGGCCTCCGGCACCATCATCAGCACGGAGTGCGGGAGGGACCGGCCGCTCAGGTGCAGCAGCTCGAGCACCTCGTCGAAGCTCGCCGAGTCGCTCGCGCCGGGCGAGCACACCGGCTGCAGGGCCTTCAGGTCGCCGAGCACCTCGGACTCCATGGTGCCCTCGCGCGCCGCCACCCAGTTGCGGTTGCCGCGCACCGTGTTGATCTCACCGTTGTGGGCCAGCAGCCGGAACGGCTGGGCCAGGGGCCACGACGGGAACGTGTTGGTGGAGAACCGCGAGTGGACCAGGGCCAGCTCCGTGGCGTACCGCGGGTCGGACAGGTCCGGGAAGAACGGCTCGAGCTGCGCGGTGGTCAGCATGCCCTTGTACGTCAGGGTCCGGGAGCTGAGCGAGGCGAAGTACAGGCCTACCTCGATCTCGGCACGCTTGCGCAGGCGGTAGGTCCGCCGGTCCAGGTCGATCCCGGACAGCCCCCGCGACGGGTCGGCCACGACGATCTGCCGGAACACCGGCATGGAGGCGCGCGCCGTCGGGCCAACGATCCCGGCATCCACCGGGACGTCGCGCCACGCCAGCACGTCGAGCTTCTCCTCGGCGGCCAGCGCCTCGACGCGGCGCACCATGGCTTCGCGCTCGGCGTCGTCGGCCGGCAGGAAGGCCGTACCGATCGCGTACATCCCCGCGGGCGGCAGGTCGACGCCCACCACGTCACGGATGAACGCGTCGGGGATCTGGGTGAGGATCCCGGCGCCGTCGCCGCTGTCCTCCTCCGCCCCCACCGCACCGCGGTGGTCGAGGTTCAGCAGGGCGGTCAGCCCGGCATCGACGATGTCGCGTCCGGGCGTGCCGCGGAGCGTCGCCACGAAGGCGACGCCGCACGCGTCATGCTCGGCTGCCGGGTCGTACAGGCCGGCACCAGTCATCGGCGCGGGCAACCCAACCCTTTGTGTCGGCAACGGCTTGGTCATGGGTCCTCACAGGCACCCGGCCATGGCCGGGCGCAGTTCCTTGCGATGGTCCGGGACGACGGCGGCCCGGTCGGTCAGGGGGCTCGTCGTCCGGTGGTCCCGGCGGTCGTGCCCCTCAGGTGCGCGTGGAGGTGTCCGCGTCGGACTCCTCCACTGCTGCGTTCTTCTGTTCCTCCGGCTCGGCCGCTGCCTCGCCGGTCTCTTCACCCGCTGGGTCCGGCTCTGGGTCAGGCTTCGGGTCGGCCTCAGGTCCGGCCGACGGATCATCCCCCGCTGGCCGCAGCCGTACCGACTCTTCCCTGGTGGGGAACCTCCGAGCCAGCACTGTCGAGATCACCATGGCCGCGAGGCCCAGGAGGACCGAGGTCCAGACGTTGAGACGGAGCCCCAGCACCAGCTCTGCATCGTCGATGCGAAGCATCTCGATCCAGACCCGTCCGAGAGTGTAGAGCAGAACGTACGCCCAGAATACCCGCCCATGACCCAACTTGAACCGGCGGTCGAGGAAGAGGAGGGCTCCGGCCATCGCCAGGCACCACAGGAGCTCGTACAGGAACGTCGGGTGGAACAGCGTGCCCTCGGGGTACGCCACGCCCGTCGCGGGGTTCGACACGAGGTACTCCGCGTCGATGTACAGGCCCCAGGGCAGCTCGGTGGGTCGTCCGTACAGCTCCTGGTTGAACCAGTTGCCAAGGCGCCCTACGGCCTGCGCGACCAGGAGGCCGGGCGCGGCGGCGTCGGCGAAGGACGAGAGCCTGACGCCCTTCTGCCGGCAGCCGATCCACGCCCCGACGGCGCCGAGCGCCACAGCGCCCCAGATGCCGAGGCCGCCCTCCCAGATGTAGAGCGCCTTGATCGGGTCGCCCCCGCCCGAGAAGTTCTCGCCGAAGTAGCGGTCGGGCGAGGAGAGCACGTGATAGACCCGGCCGCCGAGGAGGCCGAACGGCACCGCCCAGAACACGATGTCGAGGACGTCGTCCGGTTTGCCGCCGCGAGCCTTCCACCGCCTGGCGGTCATCCAGACGGCGATCGCGATGCCGGCGAGGATCGCCAGGGCATAGGCCCGCAACGGGACGATCCCGAGATACCAGGTGTGCTCGGAGGGACTGGGTATCTCGGTGGCAAGAACAGCCGGCAGCACAGCGGTCAACTCGATGGGCAGAGTTGCCGGCAGCACGGTCAGCAGCGTCACGGGGCCTCTCCGGGAACGGCGGTCGCGCCGGCAGGTGCGTCGGGCGCGGTGGTGCGCGCCGACCGTACCCCGGCGGCGAGGTCCTCCGTCACCTCGGCCAGCTTCGTGAGACGGTCGGCCCACTCGGCGTCGCCGAGCGCACCGTCCGACAGGAGCGGCCGGACCAGCGCGGACCCGACGATGACGCCGTCAGCGAAGCGGCCGATCTCCTTGACCTGCGCACCGGTGGAGACGCCGAGGCCCACGCAGACGTTGACCGCGCCGGCGGCGCGCGTGTCGGCCACGAGCTGCTCGGCGCGCGAGCCCACCTCGGCCCGCACCCCGGTCACGCCCATGAGCGACGCCGCGTAGACGAACCCGCGCGTCGCGTCTACCGTGCGCCGGAGCCGCTCCGGAGTCGAGCTCGGGGCCACGAGGAAGACGCGGTCCAGGCCGTACGCCGTGCTCGCGGCGATCCAGTCGGGGCCCTCGTCCGGGATGAGGTCGGGCGTGATGAGCCCGGCGCCTCCTGCGGCGGCCAGGTCCCGTGCGAACGCATCGGCACCGTACTTGAGCACCGGGTTCCAGTAGGTCATGACCAGCACGGGAACGTGCGGGGCGTAGTCGGACACCTCGCGCAGCACACGAAACACGTCCCGCACGCGAACGCCCGCGTCCAGCGCCGCCTGCGCGGCCTGCTGGACCACCGGACCGTCGAGCACGGGATCGGTGTACGGGATGCCGAGCTCGACGATGTCCACGCCGTGGTCGATCAGGGTCTTGATCGCCTCGATCGACCGGTCCACCGTCGGGAAGCCCACCGGCAGGTAACCCACCAGGGCGGGCCGGCTCTCCTGCTCGCGCAGCCGGTCGATGAGGTCGCTCGTGCGCGACTCCGTAGCCGGCTCTGTCACAGCGCTCATCCCCGGCCCTCCTGCCGCTCGAGCTCTTCTGCCGCGACGCCGCCCGCGGCGCCGTCGAGCAGCCCGAACCAGCGGGCTGCCGTCGCCACGTCCTTGTCGCCGCGCCCGGAGAGGTTCACGAGGATCAGGAGCGGCTCGCCGTCGGGCCCGGTACGGCCTTCCGCAGCCGCGGTCTTGCCGATCCGCAGCGCGCCCGCGAGGGCGTGCGCCGACTCGATGGCCGGGATGATGCCCTCGGTGCGGCACAGCAGGTGGAACGCCTCCATGGCCTCGACGTCGGTCACCGGCTCGTAGGTGGCGCGCCCCAGGTCGTGCAGCCAGGCGTGGGCGGGGCCGACGCTCGGGTAGTCCAGGCCCGCCGACACCGAGTGGCTGGGCAGGGTCTGCCCGTCGTCGTCCTGCAGCAGGTAGGAGCGTGCGCCGTGCAGCACGCCCAGCGCGCCGCCGCTGAACCGGGCCGCGTGCTTGCCCGAGTCGATGCCCTCGCCGCCGGCCTCGAAGCCGCACAGGTCGACGCCCTTGTCGTCGAGGAACGCGTTGAAGATTCCGAGCGCGTTGGACCCACCACCCACGCACGCCGCGACGACGTCGGGCAGGCGGCCGGCCCGGTCCAGGATCTGCTCCCGCGCCTCCTCACCGATGATGCGGTGGAACTGACGCACCATCTCGGGGAACGGGTGCGGGCCCGTGACGGTGCCCAGCAGGTAGTGCGTGGACTCGACGTTGGCGACCCAGTCGCGCAGCGCCTCGTTGATCGCGTCCTTGAGGGTGCGCGAACCGATCTTCACCGGCACGACCTCGGCGCCGAGCAGGCGCATCCGGGCCACGTTGAGCGCCTGGCGCCGGGTGTCCTCCTCGCCCATGTAGATCACGCACTCGAGATCCATCAGGGCGGCGGCGGTGGCGGTGGCGACGCCGTGCTGGCCGGCCCCGGTCTCCGCGATGAGGCGCTTCTTGCCCATGCGCTTGACCAGCAGGGCCTGCCCCAGCACGTTGTTGATCTTGTGCGAGCCGGTGTGGTTCAGGTCTTCGCGCTTGAGGAAGACTCGGACCGCGCCCGCCGTGCCTCCGGCATGCTCTGCGAACCGCTGCACCTCGGTCAGCGGGCTGGGGCGGCCCGTGTACTCCCTGTGCAGGCGCTGCAGCTCGGCCACGAACTCCGGGTCGTCGGCCGCCTTGCGGAACTCGGCCTCGAGCTCCTCGAGCGCGGCGATGAGCGCCTCGGGGACGAAACGCCCGCCGTACTGGCCGAAGTACGGGCCGGAGACGTCGGACAGCTTAACGTCAGTCACCTCGGATCCCTTCAAGCCGGACGGACGGACCGCAGCGACGGGTGCGAGCCGGCCGCTACGAGGTCGGCCACCGACGAGCGCGGTGCGCCGTCGGTCACCAGAGCCTCGCCCACCAGGACGCCGTCGGCGCCGGCGCGGGCCATCTCCATCACGTCGTGCGGGCCACGGATGCCGGACTCCGCGATCTTGATCACGTCGTCCGGGATGTACTCGGCGAGGCTGCGGAACAGGCCGCGGTCCAGCTCGAGGGTCTTCAGGTTGCGGTGGTTGACGCCGATCACGCGGGCGCCTGCACCGACGGCGCGGCGGACCTCTTCGAGGTTGTGCGCCTCGACCAGGGCGGTCATGCCGAGCGAGTGCACGCGCTCGATGAGCGACTCGAGCACGGTCTGCTCCAGGGCGGCGACGATGATCAGCACCAGGTCGGCCCCGTGCGCACGGGCCTCCCACACCTGGTACGGCGTCACGATGAAGTCCTTGCGGAGCACCGGGACGTCCACCCGGCCGCGCACGGCGTCCAGGTCCGCGAGGGAGCCGTTGAACCGGCGCTGCTCGGTGAGCACGGAGATAGCGGACGCGCCGCCGGTCTCGTACTCGGCGGCGAGCGCCGCCGGGTCGTCGATCTGCGCGAGCGAGCCCTTGCTCGGGCTCGAGCGCTTCACCTCGGCGATCACCGAGACGGCGTCCGCCTGCTTGAGGCGACCGAGGCACTCGAGGGCCCCGGGCACCGCGGTGGCGCGCTCCTTGAGCGCGTCGAGAGACACACGTGCCTCCCGCTCCACGAGGTCCTCACGAACTCCCGCGACGATGTCCTCCAGGACCGACATGTAATGAGCCTCCCCGTGGCCTTTGCTCTGCCCTCGTCATACGCCTCGTACGTTTGCTGCGGGGCGATCGCCCCATGGCCATCGTAGGCGGATCGTCGGTGTGGTCCTGACCACTCCCGGAGCGTGAGACGACGTTCCGTCAGATCCCGGGCCGGGAGTCGTCCGAGGACTCCCTGGAGATCACCTGGTCAGGTCCACGGAGTCAGGTACGGCTGCAGCCCGGGCAGGTTGCGTGCGACGAAGAACGCCAGCGCGACGCCGAGGGTGACCCACCCGGCGGTGCTGGTCAGGCCCTTGACGGGCCGGCCGCGAGCGGCGGAGACGAGCCACGCCAGCCACAGGACCACCACCACGGGGGCGGTCACCGTCCACAGCGCGTTCGCCGACCAGGCACCTGCCAGGTCGAGATGCGCCAGGTCGTGCGTGGCGCGCAGCCCCCCGCACAGCGGGCAGGCCAGGCCGGTCAGCTCCAGCAGCGGGCAGAACCCGTAGGAGCCGCGTGCATGCGGGTCGCGCACCGCGAGCAGCAGCGTGGCCGCCCCGACCGCGGCGCCCGCCAGCAGCGGCGCGCGGAGAGCGGGCCTACCGGTGTCCGGCACGGCCTCGGCGGCCGGTTCCCCCGCGTGGGGGCCGGCCGGCCGGGCCGCCGCCTCAGGAACCGGGTCCACCGGCCAGGAACCGCGCGACGATGAGCCCGATCACCAGGGCGAAGATCACGAGGGAGGTCCAGCCGAGCACGACGCCGGTCAGCGCCATGCGCTCGTTGTCGGCCTCGCCGGCCCGCACGGCCCTACGGCCCTTGTTGCCGACGATGATGGCGGGGACCCCGGTGAGGACTCCCAGCGCCAGCACCACCGACGCGATGCCCAGCACGAGCGACCACGCCCCCAGGTTGTTCCTGGGGTACGCGGCTGCGGGCGGCGCGGCCATCGCGAGGGCGGTCATCGCCTTATCGTCCGACGCTCTTCTGGCCCATGCCGAGGTTGCGCAGCACGAGGCCGACGATCAGGGAGGCGCCGATCACCACGAAGCCGAGCACGAACAGGACCAGCCAGGAGGACCAGGACTGGGCCACCAGCACGCCCCACGCGCAGACGAGCACGCCCAGCGTGATCCCGACCATCGTGACCCACGCGGCGACCGTGTGGCCGTGGTTGGTCGGCGGGACGCCCGGCGGGAGGTAGGCGATCTCGGGCTTGTTGTCGGTCATCGCAGGTGGGTGCCTTTCGTGTCGTGCGGTACGCGCTCAGCCTAACCGCTCCGGGTCAGGTCAGCGGCCCGTGGGGTCGTCGCCACGGGACAGCGCGTCCCAGGCGTCGTGCGGGTCGATCTCGTCGTCCGGGTCGGCGGAGGGACCGCCGTCGGGCGTGCCGGACGTGCCGGACGTGCCGGGGGCGGCGGGCGTCCCGGGGGCGGCGCCGGCGGGCGAGCCGGCGGTGGGAGCGCCGGCGGCCGCGGCCGCGCGCTCGTGCCGGCCGGACGTCGCCGCCCAGCCCTTGGCCGCTGTCGCGCCCCAGACCGCCACGACCACGGCGAGCACGCCCGTGGCGAGAGCGGCCCACGGCCACAGGGTCAGGGTCACGGGCGAGGTGAGCTCCGTGACGCCGCTCGCCTCGGACGCGGCGGCGGTGGCGGCGGGCGTCGGGTCGCCGACGACGACGAGCGTGCTCGCCACCACGAGCACCCCGGCGGCCGCCGCGACCACGAGGGCGACGTACCGGGCCACGCGTCCGGTGAGCGCGCACGCGATACCGGCGGCCAGGAGCACGAGCGCCCCGGCCCCGACGCCCGGCGCGGCCGAGGTGCCCGCTGCGGCGACCGCCACCTCGGACTCCAGCGCCGTGGCCACCGTGGTGGTCACCCAGGTGGGCGAACCGGTACCGAACGTGAGCGCGCCGAGGACGAGCAGCGCGAGGACGGTGCGGGCGCGGGTCACTTGCCGCTCCCGGCGGGCCGCAACGGCGTCAGGCGCGACGCGAGCTGGATCGCCCGCACCGCCGCCGCGGCCTTGTTGCGCGACTCCGCGTACTCCAGGGCGGGCACCGAGTCGGCGACGATGCCCCCGCCCGCCTGCACGCTGGCGCGTCCGTCGGCGATGTAGGCGGTGCGGATGGCGATGGCCATGTCCATGTTGCCGCCGAAGTCGAAATACCCGCACACCCCGCCGTAGATGCCGCGGGAGGCCGGCTCGAGCTCGTCGATCAGGGCGATAGCGCGCGGCTTCGGGGCGCCGGAGAGCGTCCCGGCTGGGAAGGTCGCGCGCAGCGCGTCCAGGGCGCTGCGGCCGGCACGGAGCCGGCCCACCACCGTCGAGCACATGTGCATGATGTGGCTGAACCGGCGCACCTTCATGAACTCGACCACCTCGACGCTGGTGGGCTCGCACACCTTCACCATGTCGTTGCGGGACAGGTCGACGAGCATGATGTGCTCGGCCCGCTCCTTGGGGTCGGCCAGCAGCTCCTCGCCCAGCTCGGCGTCCTCCTCCGGCTGTGCACCACGCGGCCGGGAACCGGCGATCGGGTAGGTGGTGACGTGACCGTCGTCCACCTTCACGAGGGTCTCCGGGCTGGAGCCCACGACCGCGAACTCGGCGCCGTCGGGCTTGGCCAGGTGGAAGTAGTACATGTACGGGCTGGGGTTGATCGTGCGCAGCGCGCGGTAGACGTCCAGCGGGTCGGCCGGGCAGTCGAGGTCCAGGCGCTGGGACAGCACCACCTGGAACACCTCGCCGTCGCGGATGGCCTCCTTGCCCGCGAGCACGGCGTCCTCGAACTCGTCCTGGGTGGACCGGAACTCGAGCTGCGGCTCCGGACCGTCGACGACCACGGACGTGACGCGCGCCCCGCCGGCGGCGAGCCGCGCCTCCATGGCGTCGAGCCGGGCGACGGCGTCCGCGTAGGCCTCGTCGACGCGCTCGTCGGTGGCGTCGGCGTTGATCGCGTTGGCGACCAGCCACACGGTCCCCTCCCGGTGGTCCACCACGGCGAGGTCGGTGGCGAGGCACAGCGCGAGCTCGGGCGCACCCACCTCGTCGGGGGCGGTCGACGGGAGCGTCGGCTCCCAGTGCCGCACGATGTCCCAGCCCAGCACCCCCGCCAGGCCGCCGGTCAGCGGCGGCAGGTTCGCCACGCCGGGTGTGCGCAGCGCGACCAGGGCCGCCTCCAGCACCTCGACGACGTCACCCTCGGTCGGGATGCCCACCGGCACGTCACCCGTCCAGACGGCCTTCCCCTTGTCGCTGGTCAGGGTCGCGCGGGACGTGACGCCGACGAACGACCAGCGCGCCCAGACGCCGTCGGACTCCGCCGACTCCAGGATGAAGCTGCCGGGCTTGCTCCGGGCGAGGGTCCGGTAGAGGCCGACGGGCGTGGCGTCGTCGGCGAGGAGGGGACGGACCACCGGGACCACACGCCGGTCCGTCGCCATCTCCCGGAACTCCTCGAGGCTCGGCCAGGTGCGACCCCAGGGCAGGTCGGCGGGTGCGGTCGCCGTGCGGGCCTCGTGGGGGTCGAGCTGGGTTTCGAGCTGGGTCACCGGTACTCCTCGGATCGCTGGTTACGTTCTCCGACCACGGCGCCCAGGTCGCCCCCGGCGTCGAAGCACGTGCGCGTGCCGGTGTGGCACGCTGCGCCCACCTGGTCCACCTGGACGAGCAGCGCGTCGCCGTCGCAGTCGATGCTCACGGCCTTGACGTACTGGGCGTGCCCGGACGTGTCGCCCTTGCGCCAGTACTCCTCGCGGCTGCGGGACCAGAAGGTCACGCGCCCTTCCGTGAGCGTGCGGCGCAGGGCCTCGTCGTCCATCCAGCCGACCATGAGCACCTCGCCCGTGTCGTGCTGCTGCACGACGGCGGCCACCAGGCCGGCGTCGTCCCGCTTGAGTCGGGCAGAGATCGTGGGGTCAAGAACTTCGGGCACCTGAGAATCCTGCCACGTCGCGGGCCGACGGCGGTGTGATGTCCGCCGCCGGCGCGTGTCAGCTACCGGATCCGGACTCTCACCCGAACCCGAACCCGGCTACCGCGTCTGCTCGACCTGGCTGGTGCCGAACCGCAAGTTGCGCGTCCAGCCCGGCGCCGAACCGCAAGTTGCGCGTCTATGCGGCGTCGAACCGAAAGCTGCACGTCGATCGAGGCCTCGCAGGACGTCCAGCCTTCGGTTCGGCACGAAGATCGACGGGCAGCTTGCGGTTCGGCACCGGGAGATTCGGTTGCAGACGGCCAGCTTGCGGTTCGGCGCTCGTCGTCGCGGGTCGATCAGCGGAACCCGCTGTTGTACGTGTCGAGCGTCGCGCGGACCTTGCTGGATACCGTGCCGGGCGTGCTGACCGCCTGTTTCCGGAAGTGCAGGACGACCGCCGAGACAGCAGTGATGTCGTTGTGCCGTTCAGCATCAGCTGCGAGCTGCGCCATGGTGTGGTGCTCGTCGCTGTCGATCTCCGCGATCAGGAGCCGTCCGTCCTTGAATTTCCATCCCAGATCGCCTCGGCGCACGACACCGGACAGATCGCGGACCGGCACCTGCAGCACGTCCGGCGGTACGCCGTTGTCGAAGCAGTCGAGCCGGGCCTCGGACTCTGGCGGGGACTCCGCCCTCGCGTCCACCTCGCCGAAGAAGCCGTGCCGCGTGGCGATACCTCGCCGCCCGCGAGCCCGGTCATGCACCTCGTCCAGCTCGTCGCGGGTCATGAGCCCTCTGTTCAGAACATGGTCCATCACCGCTACGGCCTGGTACCGACCCATCTCGGGCACTGCCTGGACCAGCGCCCAGTCCACGGTGGCCACCATGATCCCGTCGACCTCGGTGACCGTCATTCCGGCGTCGAACATCCGTGCATGGATCCCGTCACGCGAGTATGCGCGGCGCCCGCCGGGGAGGGCTGCCTGCGGCTCGAGCGCGATCGGGAGGCCCCAGACACCATGGATCGCCAGCGCGCACGCACCGACCACCACCGAATCCGGTCCGAGCGCGAGCTTCGCCGCAAAGGCGGCCCGGCGACGGCGGCGATCCGGGTGCCGGGTCACGATCGGCGTCGAGTCGGTGTCGTACACGCCGCGGGTGACGCGCGACCAAGCGCCCGAATCGAGCAGACGGGCGATGCGCGTGAGTGACACCCCGAGCTCACTGCACTGCGCGGTCGTGATCAGGCCCGCCTGGGCCTGCGCGATGATCGCCAGGTCGCTGGGTAGTTCGATCCTTCGTCCCATGGCGCCAGCAAACGCGATCGGGTCAGGCGTGATGACACGGCGATCGGCGGCCTGTGCAAGAGCCCCCTCCGACGGCGGATGTGGTCGCGCTCGATGAGTTCTGCCGCCGTCGGCAGGTGACGTACCGAGGCATGAGCAGTTTGACGCGGCCGGCCTCGACCGTCGCACCTCACGCTGTCCGACGTGCTGCTCGCCACGCCGCCCGGCCGCGCCAGCAGCGCGGCCCGGCCATGCCGCCGAACCGCAACGTATGGGTCGCTCCCGCCAGTTCGACCGACGCCGAACGGCAAGCTGCGCGTCCACTCGCCCAGGTCATCGGCGTCGAGCCGCAACCTATGTGTCAATCTCGGCGTCGAACCGAAGGTTGCACGTCCGGCTCGAGCCCCGTTGTCAATCGGTTAGTGCAACTTAGGCGGCTTGGGTCAGGAGGTTCTTGAGTGCTTGGGCGGGGGTCTTGAGGTCGAGGGTGGGGCGTGGCCTGGCGTTGAGCATGGTCGCGACCCGCTTGAGGTCCTCGGGACTCCACCCGGACAGGTCGGTGCCCTTGGCGAACCAGTGCCGCAGCAGCCGGTTGGTGTTCTCGTTCGAGCCGCGCTGCCACGGCGAGTGCGGATCGGCGAAGTAGACCGGCATGCGTAGATCGAGCTGGATATCGACGTAGCCGGCCATCTCCGAGCCTCGGTCCCAGGTCAACGACCGGCGCAGATGCGCAGGCAGGTCTCCCATCGCGG
>NZ_JAMTCT010000020.1 GCF_024171995.1 Promicromonospora umidemergens
AACCGCAGGCTCAGCCGCAACCAGTAGAGCCTGAGCCGGAGGTGCAGCGCAGGGTGCGGGCCGAGGAACGAGGCACGCGCCCGGAGCGAAACCGCCGGCTCAGCCGCAACCAGTAGAGCCTGAGCCGGCCCGGTCACACGAGCCGGAGCCGCCGCTCTGCCATCCCGATCCGGACCTCCTGGCCCCAGGACACCTCGAGCCGGTCGGACTCCATGCCGTCCCCGAACACTACGAGCCGGTCGGACTGGACGGTCACCACGAGCTCGCCGTCGCCGCCGAGCAGGCCCTCGGTCATCGAGACGCCGGTGACCGGCGACGGCCACGCCTCACGGACGAACCAGGCGAGCGCCGGGTCCGTCCGCCCGGGCAGGCCGCGCCCGCCTCGGTCGTGCGCGATCGAGGCGCTCCATCCGGTGGCACCGGTACCCGTGCTGACGATCAGGCCCGACGACGACTGCCGCTCCGACTCGCCGTCGGCGGCCAGCACATAGCGTGCGGACTGGTGGCTGGGGTGCCCGAGAAACAGCTCGTTGACGGCACGGAGCTCCTGACCGTCGTCGAGCCGTGCGTGCACCATGGTGAGCTCGTCGCAGCGCACTGCGGCGAACGCCGCCTCGCCCGCACCACGAACGGTCGTGGCAAGGTTGCCGATGATCCGCGCGGCGCCGTCGGCGTCATGCCGCACCAGGACGCCGAGGTTGGTCCCTGGCTCCGGGTTCACACCGACCACGAGCTGCCGGTCCAGGTACTTGGCCGCATTCGCGACCAGGCCGTCCTGGCCCACCACGACGACGACGTCCTCGGGCGCGAAGAGGAAGCGGTCCAGGTCGGCGCGCTCCACCTCGGCGAGTGCCCAGCTGGACGGCACGCTCGCCGCGACCGCCCGGCGGGCCGAGGCCACGGCGTCGTGCCGGGCCTCGACGTCCGCAAGGGTGCGTCCGCGGGTGCGGAGGAAGAACGCCGCCTGGCCGCGGGTGGCGTGCCGGTCGAGCAGCTCGTCGAGCTCGGTTCGACGGTGCACCAGCACCGCGCGGGTGCGGAGCGCCATGTCAGCGCCCAGCGGCCGGCGCGGCGTCCGACGTCGACTCGCCGGTCCGGTTGGTCAGCGCGCCCAGGAGACCGCTCACCAGGTCGGGCGTGACGGTCAGCGAGCCGATGTTCGGCAGGCGCGGGGCGGCGTCGCGCAGGGCGAGCGCCGTGAGCACGTCGCGCCCGACGTTGGCGTAGACCTCCATGAGCGCCGCTTCCTTGGCGGCCGCCGCCTCACCGAGCTGCCGTACGGCGGCTGCCTCTGCGGTCGCGGCGATCTCGTGCCGCTCGGCGTCGGACTTCGCTGACACGAGGGCGGCCGCCGCGGTCTCTTCGGCCTCGCGGCGCTGGTTCGCGCCCTCCTGTGCGACGAGCTGTTCGCGTCGAGAGGCGAGCTCGATCTGGCTCGCGAGCTCGTTCTCCGCGATCTTGCGCTCCCGCTCGACGGCGACGGCGCGCCGCTCGTAGGTCGCCCGGTCGGCCTCGGACTGCAGCCGCTCACGGACGGGCGTGCGCAGGGCCTTCTCGACGTCGCCCTCCGGCCGGACGGCCAGCACCCGCACGCCCAGCACCTCGATTCCCGTCGCGGCGAGGCGAGGGTCGTCGCCGAGTGCGCCGAGCGCCGTCCGCACCCGCCCGATGCCGGACTCCAGCGCCTCAGCCAGGTCAAGGGTCGCGATCAGGTCGACGGTAAGGCTCTGTGCGAGCTGGCCGACGATGGCGCCCACCTGCTGGCGGCCGCTCGCCTCCTGACCCGCCTGCGTGACGGGAAAGATCCCGAAGTCGAGGCGTCGAGACGCCAGGACCGGGTCACCGAACCGATAGGTGACGCTCGTCTGCACGCTGACGTCCTGCTGGTCCCGTGTGATGGCGTGGAACAGGACCGGGAGCTCCTGGTCGGTGGCAGGCACCTCACTGAGCACCGAGATGTCAGGGCGGAACCAGAAGGCTTGGCCCACGCCCTCGTGCCGGACGCTGCCGTTGCTGAGGTGCACCACGTACTCGCTCGCGGAGCCCAGGAACTGCCGGACCCAGGGGTAGTGCTTGATCGTTGCCATCGTCGACGTCTCCTCCGGTTTGTCGTCACTATGACGATATATACCGAGCCCGCTTTTCGTCAAGCTGACGAGAATGTACCGTCGATGCCATGGCCGACACCGCACGCACCCGACCAGCCGTACCCGACACGGCAGGTTCCTTCCCTGTCACCGTCGACGTCGTGGCCCTCACCGTGCGCGAAGGAGCCCTGCACGCGCTGGTGGTCGACCGGCTCCTCGAGCCGTTCCGTGGCCAGGCCGCGCTGCCGGGCGGATTCGTGCTGCCCGGAGAGACCCTCGAGCAGGCGGCAGGGCGAGAGCTCGAGGAGGAGACAGGGCTCACGGTGCCGACCGGCGCGACCGGTGCGGGCCCATGGCACCTGGAACAGCTGCGGACCTACGGCCCGCTCGGCCGGGACCCCCGCGGCCCTGTGCTCTCCGTGACCTACCTGCTGCTCGCGCCCGCGTTCGGGCTACCAGCGGCCGGCGGCGACGCCGCCGAGGCGCGCTGGGTCCCGGTCGACGGGAACGCCGGAGGGCTCGCCTTCGACCACGACCACATCCTGGCCGACGGCATCGAGCGAGCCCGCGCCAAGATCGAGTACTCGCCTCTCGGGGCGGCATTCTGTCCGCCCGAGTTCCCGGTGGCGGAGCTGCGCGGCGTGTACGAGGCGGTCTGGGGCACGCGGCTGGATGCGCGCAACTTCCACCGCAAGGCGACGGGCACGCCAGGTTTCCTGGAACCGACCGGCCGCCTGGGTGGAGGCGGCCCTGGCCGGCCGGCAGAGCTCTACCGGCTCGCCGCCGGCGTCGACCCGACGGCGGCCGTGCTGCACCCGCCGCTGATGCGGCCGGTCAGCTCCGGCCGGGCCGCGCCCTCGGCTTGAGGCGGAGGTCCGGCAGTGCGGGTGCGCGCAGCGGCCCGCTCGGATAGCCGCGCACCTGGCCGAACCGGCGGTCGGCGGCGCCGTCGGCGTACACGGTCGCCCCGGCACGTCGTCCTGAGCCTGTCTCAGGGTGCCGCCCTGAGGCTGTCGGAGGATCCAGCTCTGCGACCAGCGCCATCCAGTCATCGCGAGCCCTGACGATGTCCTCGTGCGTGCGGCCCATGAAGTTCCACCACATGATGACGTCCTCGGCGAACGGCAGGCCGCCGATCAGGACCGCCCGAGCCGGCGCGCCGGCGGACGCGCGCACCACGAGCGAGGGTCGCCCCGGCGCCGTGTAGCCGAGGCTCGCCGGCGGCACCCCGCTCTCCTCGAACGTCACGTCACCCGTGTCCACGAGCAGGGCGTGCTCGTGCGCCGGGTCGACGTCGAGCCGGACGGCCGCGCCGGGCTCCAGGTCGATCTGCGCTCCCACGAGCGGTGTGTACGTCGTCGCGGGCGAGTCGAGCACCTGGCCACCCACCGCGAGGCGCCCGATGAACACCCGGACGACAGCACCGTCGTGCCGTGCGACCGGGAGATCGCCGTGGTGCTCGAAGTGCGGGTCGACGCCGAGCGCCGAGCCGGGCAGCGCCGTCCACAGCTGCACGCCGTGCAGCAGGGCCGGACGCCCCCGCGCGGGGGACTCCTCCGAGTGCGAGATGCCGACGCCCGCCGTCATGAGGTTGAGCTCGCCCGGGCGGACCGTCTGGAGCGAACCCACGGAGTCGCGGTGCAGGATCTCGCCCTCGAAGAGCCAGCTCACCGTCTGGAGCCCGGTGTGCGGGTGCGGCGGCACCTGCATGCCGTCGCTGGACGAGACGTCGTCGGGCCCGTAGTGGTCGCTGAAGCACCACGCCCCCACGAGGGACCGGGCGCGCTGCGGGATGGTGCGCCGCACGTTCATCGCCCGTGGCCCACCGAGCGGCACGTCGCGCGGGGTGAGGAGCTCGATACCAGCACTCTGCTCACCCGCAGCGCAGACCTGCTCGGCCGGCCGGGTCTCGAGGTTGCTCATGCGCTGAGCCTAGGTCCGGTCCGGGACCTGGGCGCAAGGCCAGGGCCCCCGGGGCAGGCCGGGAGCCCTGGCGTGAACCGCGCACCCGTGGCCGCAGACAGCGGGACCAGAGCGCCGTGCTGACGTCACGACCCCGATACGCCCGTCAGATCCGGATCGCCAGGTCTGTTCTGCACGGACGCTTCGGACGCGGGCGGTCTTCCGGCCCCGTACAGGCACCTGTGACGTCATCCACAGCCCGTACCGCGGTACGGGACGTCCTGTCGTTCTCCGGTCAACCATGTGTCCGATGCCCGGGCCGGTCGGCACTGCTGCAGCCACCGTATCCGCACCCGAATCGTCGAACCATTGCCCACGTTTCTATCCGCGTGGCGCACGCGCGGCAAGCGCTGCGCCCTCGGGATTTTCACCCTTCCTTCGCTCACAGTTTTATCCACAGGAACGGGCCTGGATTTACCACACCGCACACAGGGCTGTGGATAAAATCTGTGGATAACTAAAGGGCGGTCACACCCAGGCCCGAGACCCCGGAGCGCCACCTCCGGTCGGGTCGTTGCGCCCGTCCAGCTCCTCCGGGGCGGCGATGAAGCCCCCGTCGTCCACGAGGACCCCTCCGATGCGGCTCTGGAGCGCCACCGCGAGACGGGCCAGCGAGACGCGCATGCGAGCCCGGGCGATGGCATGCAGCCCGGGCACGTGCTCCAGCTCGAGCTCGTACGGGTCGGCCGGCAGCCAGCCGATGCGGTACGCGAACGGTCCGTAGCTCCGCCAGTCGAGCGTGCCCAGGGCGCGCGGCACCCGGTCGACGCGCTCCACGTCGACCACTATCGCTCCGTCGTACGCGGTGCTGCCTGCGAGGGTGTAGCGCGGCGACCCGTCGGGCGTGGTCTGCTCGGCGGAGACGTCGGCGGTGGCGATGAGTGACCGCAGCATCGGCAGCACGTCGCCCGACATGAGCGGATGTGCGGCGTAGAGCGCCAGGTTCACCGATCCGGCTGCGTCCGGGAGCAGCACCTGCCTGCCGTCCGCGAGCACGGCACCACCCGACTTGCGCGCCGCCGCGACCATCCACTGCACGATGCGCAGCTCCTCGCCCTGCGGCAGCGCATGCGGGAAGGTGCGAGCGATACCGTCGCGGTCGTCGTAGGACGACGGGGCGGCGCCGCGGACGTCCCGCAGCCCGTCCGACCGCGTCACCGCGTACGCCTCGGCCTTCGTCGCGGAGACCTTGAGCTCGGCGAGGTGCACCTCGCCGACCTCGAACGGACCGGTTGCCACGTGCTCCTCCCCCAGGCGCATGACACCGGGGACGATCGTGTCCGGCTGCGCCATACCCCGGAACCGGGCACCGGCGACCCGGCGCGCGCCCGAGGTGCGGGACGGTTCTCGGAGCCATTCGATGTCCGAGAACCACGCGGCAGCGAGCTCGCTGACGGTGACGGGGCCGTTCGTACTGGGCAGGATCAGAATGTGACCCGAGGCGTGTTCCGCTGGAATCACACCCGCCAGAAATGTCATGCGGGGCACTTTACTGCCGGTCACTTTCAGCGATGATGCAGGCATGTTACGGAGAGGAAACGTGCTCGTGACAGCACCCGCACAGCGTTAGGGCGCCGAGCGACAGCAATTTCGACAGCGCCTCACCTTAATGCCTATGAACTTACATAGGCATTAAGGGTCTAGGTGCGAGATGCGCAGGAAATGACGCTTCAGGTACCGCCCGGTGCCCCGATCCGGAGTTCCGGTTACCTGACGGCGCGTGCCTATGATGTCAGCATGCCCAAGATCATCGGGAAGAGTCTGCACGAGCACCGGCAGATGACCAGGCACAAGCTCTTCACCGCTCTGTCCACGCTCATGGCGGAGCGCGGGTTCGACACCATCACCCTGGCCGACATCGCCGCAGCGGCGCACGTCGGCCGGACCGCTGTCTACAACCACTTCCACGACAAGGAAGCGCTGCTCCTCGGCTTCATCACGCACGAGACCGAGCAGTACGCCCACACGCTGGAGCGCGCGCTCGACGGCGTGGACGACCCCGTGGAGCAGCTGCGTACCTACATCCGCCAGCAGGCCCAGCTCACTCGCGTCTTCCACCTCGCCCCCGGCCCGGACCTACGGACGGTCCTGTCGCGTGCCACACAGCGGCGCCTGCGCGAGCACGCCGACATCGTCGAGGCGATCCTCCGCCGCATCCTCGCCGCCGGCATCGATGCCGAGACGTTCCCGCCCCAGGACATCGAACCGACGGTGCACCTCGTCAACGCCTGCTTGTCCGGCCGGCTCATCCCTGACGAGCCCGTCGCCCGCGAGCGCACCATCCGCGCCGCTGAGTCGTTCGTGCTGCGCGCGGTAGGGGCCAGGACTCCGGTCCCGGCCTGACCCTCTGGCAGGGTCGTGGCCGTGCGGGAGTCCGGTCAGATCCAGCGCTTCCAGCGGAAGACGCCGAACAGGCCCACGCTCACGGCCAGCATCGCGACCAGAGCGGCCGGGTAGCCGTACACCCAGTCGAGCTCCGGCATGGCCTCGAAGTTCATGCCGTAGACCGTGCCGACGAGGGTCGGCGCGAACAGGATCGCCGCCCAGCCCGAGATCTTCTTGACCTCCTCGCCCTGGCGGATGCTGACCTCCGACAGGTGCTTCATCTCCTCGTTCTGCCGCTGCGCGACGAGGGTGGCGGCCACGGTGAGGATGTCGCGCAGCGCGGCCCGGAAGACCTCGATGCGGTCGGCGGCCTCGGTGAGGTGGTCGGCGACGTCGCGCAGGTAGGTCTGGAGCTCCGGGTCCACGCCGTACTTGTCGGCGCCCTTGGCGAGCGACGCGCAGAGGCTCTGCTCCGGCCGCACCGCCCGCTGGAAGTCGATGACCTCGCGGGACAGCTCGTAGATGCGCCGCGACACGTCGGGGGCTCCGCCCCAGACGTCGGACTCGATCTCGTCGATGTCATGGTCCAGGCCCGCGACGACCGGCGCGTACCCGTCCACGACGCTGTCGAGGATCGCGTACAGGACGGCCTCCGGCCCGCGCGAGAGCATCTCGCGGTCCGACTCCAGGCGGCTGCGCACCGCTGCCAGGTCAGGCGAGGCGCCGTGGCGCACGGTCACCACGAAGTCGGGTCCCACGAAGACGTGCAGCTCGCCGAACTCGACCTCCTCGGCGTCGTCCAGGTACCGCGCGGCGCGGAGCACCACGAACAGGGTGTCGCCGTACCGCTCGATCTTGGGGCGCTGGTGCGCCTGGATGGCGTCCTCGATGGCGAGCGGGTGCAGGTCGAACTCGCGGGCGAGCGACGTCAGCTCGCGCTCGTCGGGCCGCTCCAGCCCGATCCAGGCCATGCCACCTGGCCGCGAACGGAGCGCGCTGAACGTCTCCGCGAGGTTGTCGTAGGCGGCGGTGCGAACGCCGTCGGTGTAGATCGCGGCAGCGACCACCGAAGAGCGGGGCGCCGGCTCGGCGGGGCGCGGGGCGACGTCGGGCACGACGTCGACGGCGCGGCGCTGGCGCCGGGCGCCCAGCAGCGGACGAGAAGGACGGGAGGGCAGGAACGTGGCCATGGGGAACTCCTGGGGTCGAGCGCAGGAAACGGACTGCGAACGGACACCGCAGCAGAGACGGCCGAACGACCGGTGGACCTCACGCCCGAGGGGAAAGGGGCGGAGCGCACCGGTGCGCGAGAGCCCGCGGACACGCGGGCGGGGAACCGTCAGCTCAGCTGCGGTTCGGACTACTCGGAGGCTCGCTGCGGGTCATGCGCGCCACCTCCTTGGTCCCAGCGGCGGATCGCCGCGCCGTACGTTCTCGACAGGGACCCAGTCTAGCCACGTCGAGGCCCGGATCGGACCCATTCGAGAGCAGCGTCACTCGTCACCACGCGTCGTGGGGGCGGTGGCGCACTCCAGGCGGGGTATGGAACTCCTGCGGCGTCGGCGACAGGTAGGCCCGCGCGAACTGGAGCGAGGCGGCCAGGTCGTCATGCCGCTCTGCTGCCGTGCGCGCCGCGCGGGTCGAGATCTCCACGCAGACGTCACCGCTCCAGCGACGCGCCACCAGCTCCTGGAGCACCTTCTCGGCCTGCATGCTGCCCCGGCCGGGCACGAGGTGCTCGTCCCGCGCGCCGTGGTTGCCGTCCGCCAGGTGCACGTGCCGCAGGCGGTCACCGAACGTGTGCAGCAGAGTCAGGGCGTCCTGCTGCGCCACGCTCGCGTGCGAGAGGTCGAGGGTGACGGCGTCGTAGTCGTGCTCAGCGGGGTCCCAACCGGGCAGGTACGCCTGGAACTCGCGCTTGCCGCCCCGCCACGGGTACATGTTCTCGACGGCGATCGTGACGCCCGACGTCTCGCTCAGCGCGCGCACCTGGTCCTGGAACTGCCGCGCGTACTTGTACTGCCAGCGGAACGGCGGGTGCACCACGACAGTGCCCGCACCGAGCTCGAGCGCCATCTCAGCGGTCCGTTCGAGCTTCGCCACCGGCGACCGGCCCCAGACCCGCTGGCTCACCAGCAGCGTCGGCGCGTGCACCGAGCGCACCGGCATGCCCGTGTCGGCAGCCAGCTTGGCGAGGGAGCGCGGGTTCCGGGTGACCTCCTCGGACCAGACCATGACCTCGACGCCGTCATAGCCCAGCTCCGCCGCCGCATCGAAGGCCAGCGGCGTGCGGCGTGGGAAGACTGATGCCGTCGAGAGCGTGACCTGCACGTCGGGTGCGGCCGGCTCCTGTGGTTCGGTCCAGATCGGTTCGGGCATGCGGGCCACCTTAGAGCGCCTACGTGACTGTGATGTGACCGGGGAGTTCAGATGGGGTTCACGTGAGCAGACGTCCCCGTACGACGTCCCGAGCTGCCTGTGCCGTCGGGCACTCGAGCACTGTCCGCGCCAGCTCCACGCACTCGTCGCGAGACACTCCTGCCAGGGTGCTCGCGACGTCGGCCAGCGCGCGGGGTGTCATAGACAGTGACGTTACGCCCAACCCCACCAGCACGGGAGCGAGCAGCGGGTCCGCCGCCGCCTCGCCACATACGCCCACGGGAGCACCATGCACCGCGCCGCCCTCACACGCCACCCGGACGAGCTCCAGTACAGCGGGCTGCCACGGGGTCGACAGGGCGGCGACACCGGCCAGGTCCCGGTCGGCCGCCATCGTGTACTGCGTGAGGTCGTTGGTGCCGAGACTGGCGAACGAGACCTCCGCCAGGACATGCCGGGCCTGTAGCGCGGCGGCCGGCGTCTCGATCATCACGCCCGACCGGGCCAGACCGTGCGCGGCACAGGCGGCCGCGAAGTCACGGGCCTCGTCCACGGTGGCGACCATCGGCGCCATCACCCAGACCTCGGCCGGCTCAGCGGCGGCAGCCTGCGCTATCGCGTCCAGCTGACGGTCCAGCACGTCCGGGTGTGCGACGGCGGTGCGCAACCCGCGCACGCCGAGCGCCGGGTTGTCCTCGTGCTCCGGCGTGAGGAACCGCAGCGGCTTGTCCGCGCCGGCGTCGAGCGTCCGTACGACGACCCGCCGGCCCGGGAAGTGGGAGAGGACCGCACGGTAGGCGGTCACCTGCTCCTCCACGGTGGGCTCCTCGCCTCGCCCGAGGAAGCAGAACTCGGTGCGGAACAGGCCGACCCCCCGTGCGCCGGCGGCCGCGGCCACCTCTGCCGCCGCGGGGTCCGCGACGTTCGCCACGAGCTCCACCTCGAACCCGTCGCGGGTGGCGCCCCGGCCGTCGAAGCTGGCGGCGGTGGTCCGGCGTCGGCCGCCCTCGATGTCGGCAGTGGTGGGGCCGCGAAGGACCGTACCGAGGGTGCCGTCGACGACCACCTCCTCGCCGTCGGCCAGGTCGCTCGCGCTGGGCAGCGCCACCACGGCCGGGATACCGAGGGCGCGGGCGAGGATCGCCATGTGCGACGTGGGACCGCCGCGCGCCGTGACGACCGCTGTCACCACCGCTGGATCGAGCATCGCGGTGTCGGCCGGTGCGAGATCGCTCGCGACCAGGACGAACGGGTGCCCCGGATCGGGTACCCCGGGCGGGGCAGCGCCCGTCAGCGCGGCGACTATGCGGTCGCGCACGTCCCTGACGTCGCGGGCCCGCTCCGACATGGGCGGGCCGAGTGCTTCCAGCTGTGTCGCCACCGACCCTGCCGCGTCCCACACCGCGCGTTCCGGGGTGAGGCGGTCCTCACGGACCCGCCGCGCGGCGCCCGCGGCGAGAGTCGGGTCAGCGGCCATGGCTGCGGTGACCGCGAGCACGTCGGCCGCGGTGCCCGCCGCGCGACCCGCACGCTCCGCCAGGTCGGCCTCCACCCGGGCGGCGGCCTCCTCGACGGCGAGGACGGCTTCGTCGGCCGAACCCGACAGGCGATTCGTCCCGGGCTCTGGCACGCGGGCCGGCATCCGGACCACCACTCCCACCGCGCTGCCCGGGCTGGCCGGGACCCCTGTGAGCCTCTCGCTCGTCATCCGTACGCTCCCCCAAAGGCTCGTCGTCGAGTGCGCTCGGAACGTTACACGCGAGCGCCCCGCCGGGCGAGGCTCGGTCCTGGCCCCTCGGCCGAGGTCCGCTCTCGGCAAGGACCGCCCTCGGAGGGTCCGCTCCCGGAGAAGTCTGCCGTCTGACAGGATGACCCCATGGCCGAGGCCCTGATCGTCGGATCACCCGTCGTCGGACGGGTGGTCGCGATGCGCGATGTGCCCGATCCTGTCTTCGCGGAGAGCATCGTCGGCCCGGGGCTCGCCATCGATCCCGACCCTGAGCTGGGCGGACGCGTCGTCGCACCGTGCGCGGGTGTGGTCGTGAAGCTCCACCCGCACGCGTTCGTGCTGCTGGTGCCCCCCGTCGACCAGCCAGGTCCGGACGCCTCCAGGGAACGGGGCCGAGGCCTGGACCTGGCGGCCCTCGGGGACCCCGCAGCGAGTCCTCCCCCGGCCGGCGGTAGGGGCGTCCTGGTGCACCTCGGCATCGACACGGTCCAGCTGAAGGGCCAGGGGTTCACGCTGCTCGTCGCCGAGGGCGCGACCGTCACGGCCGGCCAGGCGCTCATCGCCTGGTCCCCTACCGAGGTGTCCGACGGCGGCCGCTCCCCCCTGGTGCCGGTCGTCGCCTTGGACCTCGCCCCGCTCGGGCTCGAGGAGCTGGCCCGTCCGGGCACCCTGGTCCAGGCCGGGGACCCGCTGTTCCACCTGGCGTGAAGCTCCGGTCCGACCGGAACGATCCCAACGCACGGCACGCGATCACCGGCGTGTCGCACGCATCTCGTCGGGTTCGTCGCGGCAGCCGGTCCACGCTCTAGGGTCTTGCCCATGGTGCGCACCGTGGTGTTCGACGTCGGAGAGACACTCATCGACGAGTCCCGGATCTGGCTCCGCTGGGCCGAGCGGCTCGGGGTCCCCCCGCTCACGTTCCTCGGCCTGCTCGGCGGCTGCGCCGCGCTCGACCTGTCGCACCGGGACGCGTTCGAGATGGTGCGTCCGGGCCTGGACGTCGAGGCCGAGATCGCCCGGTGGGCCAAGGACGACCCGGTCGGCCTGCGCAACGGGTTCGACGCGGACGACCTGTATGCCGACGTCCGGCCCGCCCTGGCGGCACTGCGCGAGGCGGGCTTCGACGTCGTCATCGCGGGGAACCAGCCGCCCGAGGCCCGTGCCTCGCTGGAGGCGATGGACCTGCCGGCGAGCGCGATCCGCACCTCGGACGAGTGGGGCGTCCAGAAGCCCGAGCCCGGGTTCTTCGCCCGGGTCGCGGAGCTGTCCGGAGTCATGCCTGAGGAGATCGCCTACGTCGGCGACCGGCTCGACAACGACGTGCTGCCCGCCGCCGAGGCGGGGATGCGCCCGATCCTGCTCCGCCGTGGCCCGTGGGGCTACCTGCACGCGCTCCGGCCGGGGGCCGGGCGGGCGACGGTCATCGACTCGCTGACCGAGCTACCCGAGATTCTGGCCGTCTGAGCCGTCTGAGCCGTCTGAGCCGTCAGCCGCGGAGCGGGAGGGTGAGCTCGCTGTCGCCGGCAGGCACCACGCGAACCGGTACGCCCCAGTCCTGCTGCGCGAGGTGGCACGCGGGGAACACGTCGGGGTCCGGCTCGCCGTTCGGCAGCAGGGGCACCTCGTCGCACGACGCCGCCTTCGCGGTCACGTGCAGCACGCCCTCGGTCACCTCTGGGTTGATCACGAGGGCCCGGAACAAGTCGGTCCCGTTCCCCGCCCCCGAGAGCAGCAGCTCCGGCGGGGTAGCGCTGACCTGGAGCGACGTCGACGGACCCCAGCGGTCGTCGAGCTTCTGGCCCGACGCCGGCGCGAACGGCACGTCGAGCCGGAGCGTCCCCGCACCGACGTCGGTGGCGGGCCGGGCGACCCGGTGCGCACCGCCGTCGAGCACCTCGCCCGCCAGGCTCGCGGGGAGCGCGACCCGGGTGATCCGGTGGGCCGCCGACTCCACGACGAGCAGGCGCACCCCTCCGTCCGCGATCTCGACGAGCACGTCCGACGGCTCCGCCAGGTCCCTGGCCAGAGTGGTCACCTCGGCGGTCGCAGGGTCGTACCGGCGCACCGCGCCGTTGTACGTGTCGGCGACGACGACGGAGCCGTCGGGCAGCGTGGCCACGCCCAGCGGGTGCTGCAGCAGCGCCTGGTCGGCGGCACCGTCGCGGTGGCCGAAGTCGAACAGGCCCTGGCCGACCGCCGTCCGCACGGTCGCGGCGGGCGCACCGTCGACGCCGTCGGACAGCTCGACGCGGCGCAGGGAAGAGGTCTCGGAGTCCGCGATCCACAGGTGCCCGTCCGGACGCCCCTCTGCGTCGGCGGACGGCACGATGCCGGAGGTCTGGGCGAACCAGGCACTCTCGCCGGGACCGTCCTCCAGGCCCTCGTTCATGGTGCCGGCGAGCAGGTTGGCCGAACCCTGCAGCAGGTCGACTTCCCACAGGGTGTGGTTGCCGGCCATGGCGACGACGAACGCGCCTCGGACGGGCGACCACGCGACGTCCCACGGGGAGCTCAGGCGCAGGTCGAGCGGCGCGACGGTGGTGCCCGGCTCGTACGCGCTCGCCGGCTCGCCGGCACGCCCGCAGACGTTCTCCTGCCCGCCGACCATGAACTGCCGGCCCGTGCCCGCAACGGTGAGGACGGCACCGTCCGCGAGACGCACACCGCGCAGGGCGTGGTTGACCGTGTCGGCGACCACCACGTCGTAGCCGAGGCTCGCCGTGAGGTCGTCCGGCACCAGGCACAGCCCGTTCGGCTCGCTGAACCGCGCCTCACCCGGCCCGCCGTCCACCAGCCCGCGCTCCCCCGAGCCGATCCGCCGCACGAGCGTCTCGCCGTCGGGCTCCAGCTCGGCGAGGGAGTGGTGCCCGGCGTCCGCGACCAGGAGGTTGCCGTTCGGCAGGGCGAGGGCCTTGGCGGGGAACCGCAGCGTGCCCGACGCCGGGGCGGGTGGCACGTACGGACCGGAACCGCGGTGCAGGGTGCCCTTCGCGGCGTGCTCAGCGACGAGGTCGCTCACCAGCGCCGCGATCGCCGAGCCGTGACCCTCACCCGCCATCTGGGCCACGATGTACCCCTCGGGGTCGATGACCACGAGCGTGGGCCAGGCCCGCGCGGTGTACGCGCCCCAGGTGACCAGCTCCGGGTCGTCCAGGACCGCGTGTCGCACCTCGTACCGCTCGACGGCCGCGGCGAGGGCGTCGGGGTCGGCCTCGTGCTCGAACTTGGGCGAGTGGACGCCGATGATCACGAGCTCGTCGCGGTGCTGCTCCTCGACCTCACGCAGCTCGTCGAGGACGTGCAGACAGTTGATGCAGCAGAAGGTCCAGAAATCCAGGACCACGGCCTTGCCGCGAAGGTCGGCGAGCGTGACGCTGCGTCCGCCGGTGTTCAGCCAGCCGCGCCCGACGAGCTCGGACGCGCGGACCCGCGGGAGGTTCTGGGCGGTGGTGCTCACCGGCCCATTGTCACTCCCCGGGTGCGCTGCCCTGCCCCGCGTCCGGCTCGCGGGCACGCCACTGCTCGACCAGTGCCTTGTCGGCCCGACGGCGCGTGAGGTCGCTCTTGTTGGAGTGCACGGCCGCCCGGTGCGCGAGCAGTGCGGCGCGATCCCGCTCGAGTGCCCACATGAGGGCCTCGCGCACGTCGGCGCGGGTTACCCGCACGCTCCGCGTCTCATCCATCGTCCCGATCATTCTCGCCGTTCCGTGTCCACCGGCGTCCGATGCGAACGCCGCCAACGATTCAGGAGGCAGCCGATGATGTTTTGTGACATCTCAGGTCTTCCTGACTTTCACCCGGCCATGGTTGGGTGTAGCAGAGGAACGTACCGCGCAAACCTGGCAGGGCGGAATCCGCCTTTAGGATGACTTTGCTCAGAGATCGGCGTGTCGCCAACTGTGTGCCGTGTGGTGTTGGTGGGTGAGGAGAGGATCAGGGCATGGACCGCGACCAGGCCAGGAAGATGAAGGAGCAGCTCGCAGCCTTCGCCCGAGAGCTCGCCGAGAAGCACGGAGTCGTGGCAACAACACCGCGGTCGCTGGGCCGGCAGACGGTGCTGGAGGCAGCAGACCTCGTACGCGCCCCTACCCTCGCCCTCGGCCTCGTGCCGCAGGCGGAGGGCGGCTTCGGCATCGCCGTCCGCTACCGGCTGGGGGTGCCGAGGGCCCGCTCGATAGTGCGCAAGGTCTCAGCGGAGGTCGGGCCCGACGTCGACGTCCGGCGCACCGGGCGCATCCGTCCCGTGAGCGAGCTGGGACCGCGCCCGCCCGCACCGACGTCGCAGGCCGACGGCGACACGGACCGGCGCCGTCCGCTGCGGCCGGGCATCTCCATCGGCCACGTGGGCGTCACGGCGGGCACGCTCGGCGCATTCGTGACCCGTACCGGCCCCGGAGGGCGGGACGGCGGCAGCAACGGTTCCAGGGGCGGTGAGCTGTACGCGCTCTCGAACTACCACGTCCTGGCCGGCTCCCGGCAGGCCCGGCCCGGCGACGTCGTCCTGCAGCCCGGACCTGCCGACGGCGGGCTCGCGCCCGGCGACCGGATCGGCGAGCTGACGCAGGTGGTAGACCTGACGACCGTCGAGCCGGCGTATACGGACGCCGCGATCGCGCGCCTCGACCGGGTCCCGGTCGACTTCGAGTACCCCGTGGGGCGCGTGGTGAAGACCGCGCGCGCCCTCGGCGGTGAGATCGTCGGCAAGGTAGGCCGCACGACGTCGATCACGCGCGGGCGGGTCACCGCCATCGAGCTCGACGACGTCGTAGTGGGCTACGAGGATCTCGGGGCGCTCAACTTCGACGACCAGATCGAGATCGAGAGTCTGGACGACGGGCCGTTCTCGCGGGGCGGCGACTCGGGTGCGCTCGTATACCGGGAGGACGGCGTGGCGCTCGGCCTCCTGTTCGCCGGGTCGGAGTCCGGCGGGCGCAGCGGCAAGGGGCTCACCTATGCCAACCCGATCGACCAGGTGCTCGAGATCCTCAAGATCGAGCTGGCCGGTGAGCCGGCGCACCCGTTCGGGTGAGGTACGACCCGTCCGAGAGCGGTCAGCGCCCGTTCCCGGGCGGTGTCCAGTGATTCGGACGCCGTATGTACCAATTCGAGTGACGTTCGGTGTGCGCACCAGCGTTTCCAGTGCCGGGCGTGTCGTGCCCGGCGGCCGGGAGCCTGGGCGTGTCCCTGCGGCATGTCGCACGCCCCAAACCCGCTGACCTGCGGAGTCGCCGCCGGCTGCCCCGGGAGTCGTTCGGCCGCTTCCGAACCCAGTGCGAGGGGTAGACACGGGGGACACAATGGATGATCAGGAGGTGATCGGGATGGCAACACTCGACGAAGCTCGGTCGGCAAAAGCCGCATTGCGGCAGAAAGTGACTGGGCTCGACGGTGTGATCGGAGTTGGCGTCGCCCCTGAGTACACGACGTCCCTCGGGCGGCCCCCGCGCGAGTACCCGGCGCGCAAGCATGCGGAGCCCGACACGTCCGGTGGATCGCCGGTCGAGGTGCTCGCCGAGGAGATCTCGGTGGAGCAGGTGACGGGCCCCGGCGGAAGCTGGGTGCTCCAGGTCAACGTGACGGACCCCGGCCTCGTGGACAAGGTGCCCGAGGAGATCGACGACGTCGCAGTGCGCGTGCGCGTCCTCGGCGCGGTCCGGGCGGGTTGAGAGCAGCACCGAGGCAGAGAGCAGCACCGAGGCAGAGCGCCTGAACGGCGCTCTGCCCCAGCATGTCTGCCCGTCGCGGCCTGAGCCCCGCCTCGGTCGCGCCCCGGCTCAGCCGAGGGTCGTCGGCAGCTCCGGTCTCTCGCCGAGCACCTGCTCCGCGAGGAACGCCGACACCACCTGGTACCAGACCTTGGCGTTCTGCGGCGTGAGGATCCAGTGGTTCTCGTCCGGGAAGTACAGGAACCGGTGCACGGTCTCGCCGTCGTCGGACGCCGGGAGGCCGGACTTGGTCAGCAGCTCGAACCACAGGCGCAGGCCCTCGCCGATCGGGACGCGATAGTCCTTGTCGCCGTGGATCACGAGCATCGGGGTCCGGATCTCGCCCACGGCCAGGTGCGGGCTGTTCTCGAGCGCCATCTCCGGCGTCATCTCGCGGGCCCAGTAGAAGCTCGCGTCGGTGGTGGGGCCGAACTGGTCCAGCGCCCACAGGCTCGCGTGGGTCACCACCGCCTTGAAGCGGTCCGTGTGGCCGGCCACCCAGTTGGCCATGTAGCCGCCGAACGAGCCGCCCATGGCCGCCGTCCGGGTCTCGTCGATCTCGGGCAGCGCCTCTGCGGCGTCGGTGATCGCCATGAGGTCGGTGAACGGCGCACCGCCCCAGGCACCCCAGCCGCGCTGGACGAACTCCTGGCCGTACCCGGTCGACAGCGCCGGGTCGGGCAGCAGCACCGCGTATCCCTTGGCGACCATCAGCCACGGGTTCCAGCGCCAGCTCCAGGCGTTCCAGGAGCCGAGCGGGCCGCCGTGGATCCAGAGCAGGAGCGGCGCCTTGGCCTCGGGCCCTGCGTCGGCGGGCAGCGCCAGCCAGGCGCGCACGCGGGAACCGTCCTCCGCCGTGGTCTCGATCTCGGTGAGCCGGCCCGGCAGCGCGGGGGCCGGCACCGGCGAGCGCAGGAGGGTCGCCGCGAGCGGCGTCCGCCCCCCGGGCGCGCCGGAGGCGAGGAAGGCCGCCAGGTCGATCCGCACGGGCTCGGCCGGGGCCGCGTAGGAGGTGCGCAGCGCGAAGACCGTGGCACCGTCGGGCGTGACGGAGAGGTCGGAGAAGACCGCGTCGTCGGCGGTCAGCTTCTCGACGACGACGTCGCTGCCCGGCAGCGCCCCGGAGAACGTGAGCAGGAAGACCGGGCCGCGGCCGTCGTCGTCGGCCTGGACCAGGAGGCCGCCGCCGTCCGGGAGCCAGGTGGGACGGCCCGGCCAGCGGTCCCAGTCGTCGGCGAGGACCACGGGCTCCGCCGAGCCGTCGGTCGGCACGAGGGCCAGGCGGGTCACCGGGGCCTCGTCCGGGGACGAGATGGACTCGGTCACGTAGGCGACCCAGGCGCCGTCGGGCGAGATGCGGGGGCCGGCGGCGTCGGCGTCCGGGTCGTCCACGAGCACCCGGCGGTCGCCCGTGTCCGTGTCGACGACGACGAGGGTGGTGCGGATGGCGGCGCCAGCGTCCGGCACGGCCCAGGTCGCCACGAGCGTGGTGCCGTCGGCGGACAGGTCCGCCGAGTGCTCCTCGAGGTGCCGGCCGGCGCCCGTGAGGTCGCGCAGATCGAGGTGCTTGCCCGACGACGGGGGCTCCCCATCCGGGATCTCGCCCTCGGCGACCGGGTCACTGGGCAGTGGCGACGCCGGCTCGTCGGCGAGCGCCGCGAGGTCGCCCGCGAAGCGTCGGGTCTGGTCGGGCCCGAGGTCGTGGTCCCAGAGCCGGACGGGGTAGCCGGTGTGCAGGATCGCGGAGACCTTTTGGTCCTTGCGAGCCTTGCGCAGCTCGGTGTCCTGCGTCAGGTCCTTCGCAGAGGGCAGGACGGCGGCGGCGACGCTCACGGTGTCGGCGTCGCGCGCGGTGAGTGCGCCGAAGACGCCGCCGGGCGGGACCGCGATCACACGGGCCTCACCGCCGTGCGCGGGCAGGAGCCAGAGGGCAGACGTCGGTTCGGTCGCCGAGCCTGCAGGGGCCCCGTCCGGGTCGGGCCGGGCCGAGGTGAACAGGAGGTCGCCGGAGCGGGTGAAGACGGCGGACGACTCGCCCTTCGTCGAGCGGGTGAGGCGCCGGGCGGGGGCCTCACCCGCAGGGTCCACCTCCCACAGCGCCGTGCGGTAGCCGGTGCGCTCGTCGTCGAGCGTCTGGACTCCTGCGACGAGGCGGGTGCCGTCCTGGCTGGCCGTGAGGCCGGTGAGGCGCGGGATCGCGACGTAGTGGTCGAGGTCGTGGAACGGGGTCTGCAGAGATTCGCTCACGGGGACACGTCTATCACGCCCACGACAAGGAGCGGGGTCAGGGGTCGGTGCGGTTTGCCCGGGCGGCCTTCTCGGCCAGCATCTCGTTGTAGGCCTCGAGCTCCGTGTCGCCGTCCCGTTCCGCCTTGCGGTCGGTCCGCTTGGCCTCGCGAGCGTCGGAGCGGGCCCAGGAGAACGCCACACCGACGGCCAGCAGCAGCGTCGGCAGCTCGCCGATGCCCCACGCGACGCCCCCGCCCTTCTGCTGGTCCTCGATGGCGCTCGGCCCCCATTCCCTGCCCATGAGGCCGAACCAGTCGGGCAGGAGGAGCGCGGTACCCGACATGAGCGTCACGCCGAAGAACGCGTGGAACGCCATGGTCGCGAACAGCAGCACGAGCCGCAGGGGGTAGCTGGGCCGGGCGGGACCGGGGTCGATGCCGATCAAGGCGTTCGCGAAGAGGTACCCGACGAGCGTGAAGTGGGCGACCATCCACACGTGCCCCGCGTAGGTGGACATGGCGAACGAGAACAGGGGCGTGAAGTAGAAGACGATCATCCCGCCGGCGAACAGGACGGCGGCGACCACGGGGTTCGCCATGAACCGGCCCACGGTGGAGTGCACGAGGACCAGCACCCACTCGCGCGGACCGCGTGAGCCGTCCTTGCGTGCCGGGACGGCCCGCATGAGCAGGGTGACGGGCGCCGCAAGGACGAGGAACAGGGGCACCACCATCGCCAGGACCATGTGCTGCACCATGTGGGCGCTGAACAGGACGTGCCCGTAGGCGGCCGCGCCGCCGTTGGTGGCCCAGAAGAGGACCACCATGCCGAGACACCAGGAGACGGTGCGGCCGACGGGCCACCCGTCCCCCCGCTGCCGCAGCCGCAGCGTCCACCGCACGTAGACGAGCACAGCGGCCGCGCAGGCGAACGCGAGCAGGACGTCCCACTGGAACTCGGTGAGCCAGCGGAGCACCGTGGGCTCGGGCGGCAGGGGGTGACCGGTGACGAGCTCGGCCGGGGTGGGGTCGACGATCGCCTCGTCGGGCACGGGCGGTGCCGTGGAGCCGAGCGCGACCGCCACGCCGGACACCGCGCCCATCACCCCGATCTCCACGGCGGCGAGCCGCCAGAACAGGCCGATCGCCGCGTTCCTGGTGGCGGTCCCCGCGGTGAGCCGGGCGACGACGGTGCTGCGGTGCAGCCAGCCCAGGCCGCCCAGGACGATCAGCAGCACGACCTTGACCACCAGGAGGATCCCGTAGTCGGTGCTCAGCCCGTCCAGCGAGCCGATCCGGACCCACGCGCTGACCAGGCCCGAGATCGCCACGGCGACGAAGCACCAGAACGCGATCTCGGAGTAGCGCCGGATGATGTCGGCGGTGGCGGCGTGCCGGACGCCGACGAAGACGATGGCACCCAGCCCGCCGATCCAGAGGGCAGCGCCGCCGAGGTGCAGGAACAGCGCGGAGACCGCGACGTCGTGGCTGGCGGCGCCGGCGGCGTGGCCGGTAGAGGACTGCATGGCAAGGGCGGCCAGCGGCAGCGCGATGGTGCACAGTGCGCCTGCCTGGCCACGGACCAGCAGCGCGACGGCAGCCGTGACTGCAGCGATGATCACGATGGCCAGGTAGGTGCGCCCGACGGGGATGGTCGAGATGTACTCCATCAGCGCGGGGCCGAAGCCCTGTGCGTCCAGCGGCAGGTACGTGGACCACGAGAACCGCAGCACGAGCTGCACCAGCCCTGCGAGCGTCCAGAGGCCGGCGGAGACGCCGGCGACCCCGAGGGCCCGGTCGACGAGCGGCCCGCGGGGCAGCACGCAGGCCGCCAGCGCGAGGGAGCCGATGGTCACGGCGACGGACAGCTCGGTGACCACCGTCGCGACGGGCATGCCCCAGCGCACGAGGGCACCCGGGTCGGCGAAGTTGGCGAACGCGGTGAAGGCGCCCGAGAACGTGCCGGCCGCGAAGAGGGCTGCCAGCGCCACCAGGGCGGCGGCAGGCAGGGCGGCGGCGAGCCACGACGGGCTGGCCGGACCGCTCGCGGTGCTCGTCCGTGCGGTTCTGCTGGTGCTGTTCCGGGCGCCGGTCGGGGTCACACCGTCCAGCCTAGGCGGGCTCCGAAGCGGCACTGACCGTCCGCTGGTGTCCGGTTGACCACTCTGCAAGCACCTCGGTAACGGGCATTTCGACGAAGTCGAGGAAAAGTTCGGCCCGAATATGAACCAAACCCAACCCTTCGACCCTCTTCTGCGTTGTGACCAGTGTGGACCTCGCGAACATCATCACCGAGACCGACGACTCCGTGCCGTGCTCGGACCAGCCCGAGCTCTGGTTCGCGGAACATCCCGCGGACCTGGAGGAGGCGAAGCGCGCATGCGCCGTCTGCCCGCTCAAGGCACAGTGCCTCGCGGGCGCCCTCGCGCGCCGCGAGCCGTGGGGCGTCTGGGGCGGTGAGATCGTCGTGGACGGCACCGTGCGGAGCCGCAAGCGCCGTCGCGGTCGGCCGCGGTCCATCGGGGGCATGCGCGTGGCGTGAGCCGCGTGCCCCACGAGGCGTTGCCCGAGGCACGGCGACCGGCTCCGGTCGCCGTGAGACGCCGGAGCAGTGCGCTCTCCGCACCGAGGATCTCCCAGACGGATCCGGACGAGCGCACTGCCCCGGTAGCAGGACAGGTCAGGCCCCCAGGTCACCGAGGTGACCTGGGGGCCTGACACGTTCTGCATCAGCCCCAGACGAGGCCGTGCGCCGGCTCTTCGAGCACGCGCGCGACGTCCTTGATGAACCTCGCACCCAGCTCGCCGTCGGCCAGCCTGTGGTCGAAGCTGAAGCTCAGCTGCGTGACCCACCGCGGCTTCACCTTGCCCTTGTGCACCCAGGGCTGCTTGCGGATCGCGCCGAAGGCGAGTATCCCCGCCTCTCCCGGGTTGAGGATGGGCGTACCCGTGTCGATGCCGAAGACGCCCAGGTTGGTGATCGTGATGGTGCCGTCGGACATGTCCGTGACGGACGTGCGCCCGGCCCGTGCGGTCGCCGTCAGCCCGGCGAGCGCCTTCGCGAGGCCGAGCAGGTCGAGCGTGTGCGCGTCCTTGATGTTCGGCACCACGAGCCCCCGGGGCGTCGCCGCGGCGATGCCAAGGTTCACGTAGTGCTTGTAGACGATCTCCTGCGCCGCGTCGTCCCACGAGGCGTTGATCTGCGGGTGCCGCTTCACCGCGAGCAGGATCGCCTTGGCTGCGATGAGCAGCGGCGTCACCTTGACGTCCGCGAAGTCGCGGTCCTCCCTGAGGTTCGCCACGAGCTTCATCGTCTTGGTGACGTCCACGGAGTGCAGCACGGTCACGTGCGGTGCCGTGAACGCGCTGGCCACCATGGCCTCGGCGGTGCGCTTGCGCACCGACCGCACCGGGACGCGCGTCTGGCGCCCGTCCGGCGAGACCACGCCCGAGGCGAGCCACGGCTCGTCGTCCGGGTAGTGGGTCAGCGTCCGCACCGACGAGCGCTCGGCGTGGGAGACCACGTCCTCGCGCGTCACGATGCCGCCAGGACCCGACGCGTGCACACCCGCCAGGTCCACTCCCAGGTCCTTGGCGAGCTTGCGGACCGGCGGCTTCGCCAGTACGCGAGCCCGCGCGGCCGTGGTGGTACCGGTGTCCGACGCCGGGGCGGCGGCCGGGGCAGGCGCCTGGGCGGGTGCTGCGGGGGCCTTGGTGGCGACTGCCGTGGCAGCGGCCCCGCCGGACCCGGCAGGCCCGACAGACCCGGCCGCCGGAGCAGGCTCGGCCACCGGTACGGTCGGAGCCGACGTCGGCGCGGCAGCCGAGGCCACCTGGTGCCGCCGACGCCGTCCGCTCGCCTTCGCCTCAGCCGTGCCGTAGCCGACGAGCACCGACCCGGAGCTCTCGTCCTGAGCGCCCTCTGCGGGGGCACCGCCGGAACCGGCGTCCGGACCTGCCGCCGAGGCGGTGCCGTTCGGGGTCGACCCGGCCGGACCACCGGCGCCGTCGGACACGGTGATCTCGATGATCGGGGTGCCGACGTCGACGGTGGTGCCCGCCTGGACGAGCAGGGCGGCGACCGTCCCGGTCCACGGTGACGGCAGGTCGACGAGCGACTTAGCGGTCTCGATCTCGACGATCGTCTGGTTCACCTCGACCGTGTCGCCGACGGCGACCTGCCACTCGACGATCTCGGCCTCGGTGAGGCCCTCTCCGACGTCTGGGAGCGGGAACCTCTGGTTCTTCAAGCTCACTCTCGGCTCACTCTCGGCTGATCCGTACAACTCGTCCGTGGCTCGTTCATTCGTCGCTCGCGGCTCAGTGCGCGAAGGCACGGTCGACGGCGTCGAGCACGCGATCCACGCTCGGCAGGTACTCGTGCTCGTGCTTCGCCACCGGGTACGGGGTGTGGAAGCCACCCACGCGGAGCACGGGCGCCTCGAGAGCGTAGAAGCACTCCTCGGTGACCCGAGCCGCGATCTCTGCGCCGGCCCCGAAGAACACGGGCGCCTCGTGGATCACGATGCAGCGCCCGGTCTTGCGGACGCTCGCCACCACGGCGGCGGTGTCGATCGGCGAGATGGCGCGCAGGTCGAGCACCTCCGCGGAGCGGCCCTCCTCTGCGAGCGCGTCGGCGGTCTTGATCGCGGTCGCGACGGACGGCCCGTACGCGACGAGCGTGACGTCGGTGCCCTGGCGGACCACGTGTGCCGCGTTGAGCGTGTCCGTGCCGATGGCCGTGTCCAGGTCGACCGAGCCCTTGCCCCAGTAGCGGCTCTTCGGCTCGAAGTACAGCACCGGGTCCGGGGAGGCGATGGCCTCCTGGATCATCGTGTAGGCGTCCTGCGGGTTGCTCGGCGAGACCACGCGCAGGCCCGCGGTGTGCGCGAACAGCGCCTCCGGGCTCTCCCCGTGGTGCTCGACGCCGCCGATGCCGCCGCCGTACGGGACGCGGATCACGACGGGCATCTGGATCGCGCCGCGCGTGCGGTTGTGGATCTTGGAGAGCTGGGTGGTGATCTGGTTGAACGCCGGGAAGATGAACCCGTCGAACTGGATCTCGCAGACCGGCCGGTAACCGCGCATGGCCAGGCCGATGGCGGTGCCGACGATGCCGGACTCCGCCAGCGGCGTGTCCACCACCCGCTGCTCGCCGAACTCCGCCTGGAGGCCGTCGGTCACGCGGAAGACGCCGCCCAGCGGGCCGATGTCCTCACCCATGAGCATGACCTTGTCGTCATGCCGCATCGCGGCACGCATGCCCTCGTTGATGGCCTTGCCGAGCGTGAGCGTCTTGGTGCCGGACGCCGCGTCGGGGGCGTCGCTGGATGTGGTGTGCGTACGTTCCGCCATGGTTGTCATCGTGCGCCTCCCTGCGCTGAGTCCGCGATCGCATACTGCGAGGCCGGCGGGTCACCGGCGTCGTAGGCCTCGTACCAGGCACGTTCGGCGGCGACGACGCCGTGGGGCGTCGCGTACACGTCGTCGAACGTGCTCTCAACGGCCGAGCCGCCGTCGAGGGCACGGACACCGGTGCGCAGCGCTGCGCCCAGCTCGTCACCCTCTGCCTTGATCTCGGCCTCGAAGTCCTCGTCGAGCGCGTTCTCTGCCCGCAGCAGCGCGGCGAGGCGGTCGATCGGGTCACGACGTCGCCACTGCTCCTCCTCGTCGGAGGTGCGGTACCTGGTCGGGTCGTCCGACGTCGTGTGGGCGCCCATGCGGTAGGTGAACGCCTCGATGAAGCTGGGGCCCTTGCCCAGACGGGCCCGCTCGAGCGCCTCCTGCGTCGCGGCGTACACGGCGAGGACGTCGTTGCCGTCCACCCGCAGGCTGGGCAGCCCGAAGGCCTCACCCCGCTTGTACAGCGGGGTCTTCGCCTGCCGGGTGGTCGGCTCGGAGATGGCCCACTGGTTGTTCTGCAGGAAGAACACGACCGGCGCCTCGTTCACCGCGGCGAAGACCATGGACTCGTTGACGTCGCCCTGCGAGGTGGCGCCGTCGCCGAAGTAGGTGATCACCGCGGTGCCGTCGTGCTTGTCGTGCGGGGTGCCGTCACGCTGGACGCCCATGGCGTAACCGGTGGCGTGCAGGGTGTGCGCGCCGATGACGATGGTGTAGACGGCCGTGTTGCTCTCGTTCGGGTTCCATCCACCGTGGTCGGAACCGCGGAAGAACCGCAGCCGATCGACAGGGTCCAGACCTCGGACCTGCAGGACACCGTGCTCCCGGTACGACGGGAAGACGTAGTCCTGCGGTCGCAGGGCGTGGGCGCTGCCGACCTGCGCGGCCTCCTGGCCACGAGCCGGCGCGAACAGGGCGAGCTCGCCCTGTCGCTGGAGCGAGGTTGCCTCGTCGTCGAAACGGCGAGTGAGGACCATGTCGCGGTACATGCCACGGAGGTCTTCCGCGGTCAGGGCAGCGGCTCGGTCACGGTACCCCTTGGTGCCGCGCGTCGTGACGCGGTTCCCTTGGGGATCGAGTAGCTGCAACGTCGGGATCGCCTCGTTGGAGCCGTTGGTCGTAGTCACGCTTCCTCCTTCAACTGCGGACGCGAGCGCCCGCTGTTGCGGAGACGCCCGGCCCGTTCCGGGGACCTTTCCATCCTGGCACGGGTCCAGCCGGAAATTTAGCCGATCCGCAACCTACGCTGTCGTAGCCTACGCAAGCGTAGGCTACGGAACCGTAGGTTGGTCTGCCGCGATGTCGCCCAATCTCTCGGGCGACTGTTTGTCGGGTTCCACCAAGCCGCGCGACGGAGTCTCGGCGACCGGCCCTTCACACCCACCGCGCGGCGCCTGCGTCTCGGCCCGGGACGCGTCCGGGAGCCGGGTGGGCTGGGCCGGGTGGGCCAGCTGGGTGGTCGGTAGAACGTCAGGTGATCGGCAGCTCTGGCTGCCGATCACCTGACGTCCTGCCGACCACTCGGAGTGTCAGCGCCAGTTCGCAGCGACCTGCAGGAACGCGTCGTTCGCCTCGGGGTCACCGATGCTCACGCGAATCCCGTGACCGGCGAACGGGCGCACCAGGACGCCGGCCGCCTTCGCCGCGGCGGCGCGATCCATGGTCCGCTCGCCCAGGTCGAACCACACGAAGTTCGCGTGGGTCTCCGCCAGCACCCAGCCCTGGTCACGCAGGCTCTCGACAACGCGGGTGCGCTCGCCGACCAGCGCCTCGACGCGCTCCGTCAGCTGGCTCTGTGCCTCCGGTTCCAGCGTCGCCAGCGCGGCCGCCTGCGCGACGATCGAGACGCCGAACGGCGTGGACACGCTGCGGATCCCCGCGGTGAGGCGTGGCTCGGCGATCGCGTAGCCGATGCGGAGTCCCGCCAGGCCGTGCGCCTTGGACAGCGTGCGCAGCAGCAGCACGTTCGAGTGGCGGGTGAACATGTCGATACCGTTCGGCGCCTCCGGGTCCCGCACGAACTCGAGGTATGCCTCGTCCAGCACGACGAGCACATCCTTCGGCACCGCGGCCAGGAACGTCTCGAGCTCTCCCACGTGCACGGCGGGGCCGGTCGGGTTGTTGGGCGTACAGACCAGCACCGCACGGGTACGCGGCGTGATCGCCGCCGCCATCGCGGGCAGGTCGAGCCGGCCGGTGCCCTCCTCGAGCGGCACGGTGACGGCCCTGCCGCCGGACACCGCCGCCGCGATGGGGTAGGCCTCGAACGAGCGCCACGGGAACACGATCTCGTCCCCGTGGTCGACGACCGCGCTCAGGACGTGCGACAGCAGCGCCACCGAGCCGTTGCCGACCACCACGCTCCCGGCTGCCACACCGCTGTGCGCGGCAAGCCGGCCGACGAGCTCGTCGGCGTAGAGGTCGGGATACCGGTTGACCTCGGCCGCGGCACGCGTGATCGCGGCCTGGACCGACGGCAGCGGCGCGTAGGGGTTCTCGTTCGACGAGAGCTTCCACGCCGGGGCGCTCGACCCGGCGCGCGCGCCAGGTACGTAGGCGGGCAGTGCCGACACGGCAGGCCGGAGCGGTACGAATGCGTCATCCACGAGGGTCAGCATGCCACGATGACCAGATGAAGCTCGTGGCGCGCATCCTCATCACCGCACTCGCGATCGGGCTGTCAGCCCTGATCCTCGGCTCCCACATGGACGTCGTCAGCGACGGCACCACCCTCGGCACGATCCTCGCTGCCGTGGTGGTCGCGGTCGTCTACGGCCTGGTCCACATGATCGTGAAGCCGATCGTCCAGCTCATCTCGCTCCCGCTCTACATCCTCACGCTCGGCCTCGTGTCGTTGCTGGTGAACACGCTCATGCTGTGGATAACGACGCTCATCACCAACCAGTCCTGGTTCTCGGACCAGCCCAACTGGGGCCTCGAGGTGACCGGCGGCTTCTGGTGGTTCGTACTCGCGGCGCTCGTGATCTCGGTGGTGCAGACCATCCTGCTGGCGATCCTGCCCAAGAGGATCTCGGACTGACCGGAGGCACGGACCGAACAAGGTCAGGTGCCGGCCCGCTCTGCGCGATAGAACGTGGTGCTCACCGCCTCTCCGTCCAGCCGCGGGCCGATCCGGTCTGTCACCTCGGTGACCCGGGGGTCGCCGAGACCTATCGCGAGGTCGAGCGTGCGCACGTGCGTGGTGACGGCGTGCGCCTGCACCACGCTGCCCGACGCCGCGCGGTCGGCAGCGGAGGTCGAGTCCCGCAGCGACCGGACCACCGTCACCCGGTCCGGCGTGCGGGGGTTCTCCGACGCGGACCGGCCGTCGGCGTGCGAGACGATCTCCTCCGGCGTCTCCAGGTGCAGCACCGGGACACCGGTCGGTGTGGCGAGCGAACCAGTCGGTGACCCAGCGGTGACGAGCCCGCCGACCCGGTAGCGCTCCGCGAAGCCCGCCCGGGACACCAGAGCGGCCGCGGCGATCCCGCCCAGGCTGTGCCCGACGAAGGTGACCGGCTCACCAGGCCCGACGCTGGAGTCCGCGAGCGCACGCTCGACAGCAGCGGTCGCGCCGTCCGGCTGGCCCGCTACGAGCTCGACGTCGGTCCGACCGTCCAAGGGGTGCTCCGCCGGGAACGCCGACTGGGTACCGGGGATCAGCACCGTCCAGGACACCGCGCCGTCGGACCCGGTCACCTTCTGGACCGCCACAGTGCCCGCCGGCGCGCCGCCGTGCTCGGGGTAGAGGCTGTCGATCCGGCCCAGTGCCTCCTGTACCGACCGCGCCCCGGTGTCGGACCACGCCGGTACCGCACCGTCCGCGAAGTCCTCGGCGCCGAGCCGTGTGATCCGCACCCCCTGGTCGTCGTTCCCGAGCACCGGCAGCTCACGGGCCACGTGCGCCAGCGCTCCGGCCCCGCCCCCGACGCCGGAGCGCCCCTGCGCGAGTCCGGGCCGGGCCAGCGCGACGCCGCTGCCCAGACCGGTGAAGGCCTCGTCAGAGAACGGGGCGAGGCCCCTCGTCGCCGTGGTCCCGAGCTGCCCGGTGACCGCCCACGAGGCGCCACCCGAGAGGACTCCGCCGGCGACGTACCCCGCCATTGCCGCACCGCCCACGACACCGGCACCTGCGAGGCCCGCCCAGCCCAGGCCACCGAACGCCGCACCTACACCGAAGGATCCCGCGGTAACCAGCGCACCGACGACCCGCTGCGCCGTCGACTCCGCCTCGAGGTACAGGCCGGCCGCCCGGAGCAGGCGCCAGCCCAGCAGGTCGCACCGTTCGGCGGACGCGACGAGGCAGCGTGCGGCGTCCTGAGCAGCGGCTTCGAGCGCGCGAGCACGGGCCATCGCCTCTGCCACCGCCTCGACGGGTAGCCGCCAGGTCGCCTCGACGACACCCGCTCCGGGCACGACGAGGTCGCCGCTGACCCCCAGGCAGCGCACGGCCGCCGCCCGCAGGTCGTCGGCGGCACCGGTTGCGAGCGCCGCCGCCCGACGCACGGAGTCCAGGTCGACGGCCGACGGGCCCACCCCGCCATACACGGTGACGGTGTCCACCGGCGCGAGCGGCGCGTCCGGGGGGCTCACCACGGCCGGCCACCGTCCGGGTACGGAACGGCAGCGCTCCGTGCCTGCCCCGGCCTGTCGGAGTGCCCGGAGCTCATCGCCTGGCACGCGCGCGCCTGCTGCACCGTCGCGTCGAGCAGCTCTCCGGCCTGGACGAGTACCTGCAGCGTCTCGGCGACCGCTGCGCGGTACAGCTCCGCCGCCCTGGCCTCCCATTCGACGTCACCGGAGGCTCGCATCCGGTCGGTCGCTTGCTCCACCAGCCCGACCGCCTCGGCGAGCGCCGACGTCGGGCCGGCTTCCCACCTGTCGTGGTCCGGCACGGGTGACCGCCCGTCGTTCATGGACACGCTCCGTACATCGACGCTCCCCGCCCCCACGTGCATCGAGCCGGTCGGCTCTTCCGCCGACGTTACGGAGCGGCCGGGCCTCGCGTCGGGCCGGCCGAGCCACCTGTTCACAAGTGACCGGAGATCGGAGGTGTGGTCGGGCTCGCACCCGCTGAACGCGGTCGGGAGGGTCGTTCGCGCGACGGAGGCACTGGCACGACGGCCGATGCCCTGCCCCCGGACCACGGTCCAGGGGCAGGGGCAGGGCGTCGGTACCTGCTACAGACACATCTCGGTGCGACCTGCCTCGACGGTGGTCCGGTGCGCGGCGCCACGCTCGGGGAAGACCTGGAGGCGAACCTGGTCCTCTGCGTTGATCTCGAAGCAGGCGCCGTCGGCGGACCACGTGAAGTCACGCACCACGACCCGCCCGCCGACGGCCTGGAACACCCTGCGGCCGTCCTGTCGCAGCTCGGTGCGCTCGGGGCTGACCGTTGCGGCGTACCGGTGCCCGTGCACGCGGACGTCGTCAACTGCGTTCCGGCCCGACAGGTCCCACGACCCGAACGTGACTGATCCCGGCTCGCCCCACGGATCCTCCGCGACCAGCTCGTGCACCGCCATCAACGGCATCACGTTCGACCACGTGTAGTAGCGCCACGCGCTGTCGACCGCCGACGCGCTGATCACCTGGCCCGGCTCGGGATCGAAGTACTCGGGGAACCAGCTGTTCTTGTCCCAGCTGTCGAGCCACATCCGCGTGCTCTTCGACGCGAGCTCACCCGCGGCGGCGTCGAGCCCGTACCGCTTGACGCCGTCGTACACGGTCGCGTTCATCGGCGGCCACACCGCACCGCGCCACTGCTCGCAGGAGTTCTCGTCGCCCCACGCGAGGTAGTACCGGTAGTGCTGCGAGTCGTTCGGACGGTCCAGGCCGTTCGCGCAGTACTCGGGGTCGGACCGGCTGATGCTCGGGATGCCGTACTCGCCGCCGAACTTCTCCGGGTCGAGCAGGTTCTCCTCGACGGTCCGCTGTGCCCGCTCCGGCGTCGCCACTCCGCCGAAGAGCGGGTAGAAGACCGTGGGCGTGACGACCTTGCCCCAGGTCCCGTCGAGGTGCCGGTCGAGGTACATACCCTCCTCGTCGTTCCACAGCCTCTCGTTGACGACTTCCTTCACCGTGCCGAGGACCGCGCGGAAGCGCTCTTCGTCCGCCGGCCGGTCGAGCACGTCGGCGAGCTCGGCCAGCGACTCCGCCATGAGCGCGTAGTAGGAAGTCAGCGCTACGTCGGTGAGGTCGGTGTTGTCGCGCTCGTCGCCGCTCCCGCCGTTCTTCGGGATGCGGTTGGCGGCCTGGTAGACCGGTAGGTCGTCGAGTCCAAGGTGGTTCCCGACCTTGCTCGCGTCGGCATCGTACGGAGCTTCGAGGAGCCCGTCACCGTTCACGTCCCACTCGGGCAGCTTGTCGAAGAAGTCCACGAGGGCGGGGTAGGCCTGCTCGACGAGCTCCCGGTCCCCGGTCGCCGCATGGATCCGCTTGACCGCGTACGCGTGCATCGGTCCGGAGTGGAGCTGGTCGTAGCGGGGCCCGCCGGCGTCGAACAGGTCCCGCTCGTGCTCACGGGCCAGCCCTGGATCGACCGTGAGCGCGATGATGGCGTCCCACGCCGAGTCCCAGCCGGTGAAGATGGTGTCGTTCTCGGCGCCACCACGACCCCAGCCCCAGACGAGGAAGCTCCGCTGGAACGTCTCGTCGTAGTTGGCGTTGAGGGCGATGGCGGAGCGCATCACCGTCGCCGCCCTGCCTGCCGGTCCCTCACCGCTGAGGGTGCCCGCGTCCGCGCGCGCCTCCGCGCGGTCGAGGATCGCGAGGATCTCGCGCTCGCCGCTCTCGGCGGACCCGGCCTCCACCGGGGCTCCGGACACGGTCGACGTGAACGTCACGGTCTCGTTCGCGTCCAGCGTGTAGCGCAGGGCGGCGGCCGCCTGGCCAGGGGCTCCCTGCTCGCCTTCCATCGCCGCGACCAGGTCGTCCTCCGACGCGTACGACGCGCCGCTGTCCGGCCGCACGCTCGGGGTGAGCGCGAAGTGACCGGTCTCCTCCGGATCCTCCACGCCGGCGCCGCTCGCACGGATCCCCTGGTCCGTGACCTGGTAGGTCCCTGGCTCGTCCCACGGCGGCGCGGCCTCAAGGAAGACCGTCGTGTCGTCGGCCGACGCCGTCACCGCGCCCACCAGGACGTTGGGTGCCGTGCGCGCGAACCGGATCCGGATCGTCTGCATGTCGCGCTGCGTCTGTTCGTAGCGCTCCTCCATCACCGGGAGCAGCTCGCGCGCCTCAGCCACCTGGTCGGCGGACCAGTCGTCGGGGCGGTCGAGGATCTCCCGCAGGGCCCCGAGCTGCTCGGGGGTGATCTTCCGGTCGTCGCTGCCGACCTCGACCTCGTAGTAGGAACCGTCGACGGTCGCCGGGCCGACGTCCGCGACGTACGGGATCAGCCCCTGGTTCTCCCGGACGAGGCGGCCGCCGCTCGTCAGCAGGTTCACCCGCATGGTGAACCTGCTCTCGCCCTCCCCGACGAACAGCGCGCCGTTGTCGTCGCGCTCCGTGTAGCCCGGCATGGCGAACGGGCGCTCGAGCCCACCCGTACCGTCCGTCGTCTCGGGGATGGCGCCCTGGGCACCTGCCGAGAGTGTCAGCGACGCCGATGTCGCCAACGCGGCACCGACAAGGAGTGGACCTCGGCGCACGAACCGGATCACGCCGTTGTGATCTGTCATCTGTTGTTCCTCCCATTGATGTGAGCGCTAACAATGTGACGGGACGAGCGTAACGTAACATGTATCACATGACAACAGTTCTCCGCTGCGGCACGGCCAGGACGGCGTGGGAGACTGGAGCACGTGCCTGAGACGACCGCGCCCGCCGCCAGCCCTGCCAGCCCTGTCACCCGCGTCACGCTGGCGGAGGTGAGCCCGGCCATCGCGCTCGGGCCGCTCGACGGCCGGTACCGCAAGGCCGTCGCCCCGCTCGTGGACCACCTGAGCGAGGCCGCACTGAACCGCGAGCGCATCCACGTCGAGGTGGAGTGGCTGATCACGCTGTGCAACGGCACGTCAGGCAGCCCGTCGCCCGTGGTCCCCGGCGCCCCCACGCTGTCGTCGCGGGAGATCGACTACCTCCGCGCGATCCCCGCGGCGTTCGGCGCGGACGAGATCGCCGAGCTGGCCGAGATCGAGCGTGAGACGGTGCACGACGTCAAGGCGGTCGAGTACTTCATCAAGCGCCGCATCGCCGCATCGCCGGAGGCGCTCGGCACCACCAGCCTCCCCGCAGCGAGCGAGCTGGTGCACTTCGCCTGCACCAGCGAGGACATCAACAACCTGTCGTACGCGCTGATGGTCCGGGGTGCGGTCCGGGACGCGTGGCTCCCGGCCGCGACCGCCGTCGTCGACCAGCTCGCGGGCATGGCGCGCGAGCACGCTGCGGTGCCGTTGCTCAGCCGCACGCACGGCCAGCCCGCGACGCCGACCACGCTGGGCAAGGAGCTCGCCGTGCTCGCGCACCGCCTGCGCCGGCAGCTGCGGCGCATCGAGGGCGCCGAGTTCCTGGGCAAGCTGAACGGCGCCACCGGCACCTACGGCGCGCACACGGTCGCGGTCCCCGGGGCCGACTGGCCCGCCGTGTCAAAGGCGTTCGTCGAGGGTCTCGGGCTGGACTGGAACCCGCTGACCACGCAGATCGAGTCGCACGACTGGCAGGCCGAGGTCTACGCCGACGTCGCCCGCTTCAACCGGATCCTGCACAACCTCGCGACCGACGTGTGGACCTACATCTCGCTCGGCTTCTTCACGCAGATCCCGGTCGAGGGGGCCACCGGCTCCTCCACGATGCCGCACAAGGTGAACCCCATCCGGTTCGAGAACGCCGAGGCCAACCTCGAGATCTCGTGCTCGCTCCTGGACACGCTCTCGGCGACGCTCGTGACGAGCCGCCTGCAGCGCGACCTCACCGACTCGACGACGCAGCGGAACATCGGCCCGGCGTTCGGCCACAGCCTGCTCGCCATCGACAACGTGGCGCGCGGTCTGGACCGGCTCGCCGTCAACGAGACGCTGCTGCGCGAGGACCTCGACGCCAACTGGGAGGTGCTGGGCGAGCCCGTCCAGTCCGCGATGCGCGCGGCCTCGGTCGCGGGCGTGCCCGGCATGGAGAACCCCTACGAGCGCCTCAAGGACCTCACGCGCGGCCAGCGCGTGGACGGCGTGCGCATGCGCGAGTTCGTGGCCGGCCTCGGCCTGCCCGACGACGTCGCAGCCCGCCTCGCCGCCCTGACCCCGGACACGTACACGGGGCTGGCGGAGCAGCTGGTGAAGGACTACCTGGAAGCCTGACTCGGCACGGCCTCCATACGATGGACCGTATGAGCCGCGTCACCCCGCCAAGCACCGCATACCTCGACCACCTCGTCGCCGAGACCGCCGGCCGGCGGGAGTCGCTGGCCGGCGCGACCTCCGCGGGTGGGCCGGGCGACATCGGTCACCCTGGAACGGCTCTGCCCGACGGCGGCGCGCCCGCCGCCGTGGTCGCCGCGGTCGAGAAGGCGGCCGGGCTGCTCGAGCCGGAGCTCGCGGAGATCGTCCGGCGGCTGCACGAGCACCCCGAGCCGGCTTTCGAGGAGCACCGGAGCGTGGCGACGCTGGTCGAGGTGCTGGCCCGGCACGGCGTCGAGGCGGAGGCCGGTGTCCACGGGGTACCGACGGCGTTCCGGGCCGAGGCGGGCGACCCCGCTGGTCCCACCATCGCCATCTGCGCCGAGTACGACGCGCTGCCCGGGATCGGGCATGCCTGCGGCCACAACGTCATCGCGGCGTCGGGGGTCGGCGCCTTCCTCGCCCTGCGCGAGGTCATGGCCTCCGCCGACGCCCCGGCCGGCCGCGTGGTGCTGCTCGGCACTCCCGCTGAGGAGGGCCACAGCGGCAAGGAGGTCCTCGCCCGCAACGGAGCGCTCGAGGGCATCGATGCGGCGATCATGATGCACCCGTACGGGCTCGACGTCGCCGACCAGGTCTGGCTCGGTCGTCGACTCCTGACCTGGACGTTCACCGGGCGCCCCGCGCACGCCTCAGCCCAGCCGTACATGGGCCGCAACGCGCTCGACGCCGCCAGCCTGGCCTATCAGGGCATCGGCCTGCTGCGGCAGCAGATGCCGCCGGTGGACCGGGTGCACGCCACGATCGCGGAGGGCGGCACGCGGCCGAGCATCATCACCGAGCGAGCCGTCGTGCACCTGTACGCGCGGTCCAAGTACGTGGACACCCTGCGTGACCTGTCGCGTCGCCTCGACGACATCGCGCACGGCGCGGCCCGCATGACCGGCACCGACGTCGAGATCACCTGGGACGACGGCGCCCACCCGAGCCTGCCGGTGCGCGGCAACCGGGTGCTCACCGACCGCTGGGTGGCGGCCCAGCGCCGTCGTGGGCGCGACCCCCTGCCTGCCGGCGTGCTGTCGGAGACTCTCGCGGCGTCCACCGACTTCGGCAACTTCTCGTTCCGCATCCCCGGCATCCACCCGCTCGTACGGGTCTCGGACCCGGACGTCGCGCTGCACACCGCTGAGTTCGCGGCCGCCGCGGCGACCCCGGCGGCCGTGGCCGCTGCCGTCGACAGCGCGGCCGGGCTCGCGTCGACGGCCCTGGACTACCTGTACGACCCCGACCTGCGCGCCGCCGTCCACGCGGAGTTCGCCGAGGAGGGCGGCGCCGTCGACGTGCCGGCGTACTTCGACTGACGCCGCCGATGCATCTGCTGCCAGCTTCCGGCCCGAACTGGCAGCAGGTACATGGTCAAAAACAGGAGGCCCGCCCGCAGCGGTCGGCCCTATGGTCAGGCCATGACGACGCCGGAGACCGCCCCCATCGACACCTGGCTCGCCGTCACGCGCGAGGACGGCGAGACCGTTGGCTACCTCGAGCCGCTGACCGCCGACTACGCCGACGTGATCCCGCGCAACCGCCTCGGCCATGCCGTCGGCGATGCGCACGACTATCACGTGGCCGAAGAACTGGTGCTCGAACGCGGTCTGCGTGAGCTGGCGGAGCACTGGGTGCTCGACGGCGCGGGTCCTGAGCTGGCGGTCATCGAGCTCGCGCCCGACGGCATCGTGCTGCGCGACGCGTTCCTGTCCAAGTCGCTGGCCCCCACGAAGCGGGTGCTCGTCCCCTGGCCGGACACGGCGGGCCGCCTGCGCCAGGTCTGACGCCGGTGAGGTGACGAGAGCCCGGCCGGACGACGGACCGGGCCCTACGACTTCGGCCCGTTGCCCTGAGATCGGTCTCCTGATGGACCGATCTCAGGGCAACGGGCCGATCTCATCCGCGCCTGGGACCACAGAGCGGATCAGGCCGTCCGGAGCAGCTCCCGGACCCGGACCGTGCGCCGTCGCGCCACCATGGCCGTCGTCACGGCGAGCCCGGCCAGGCACCACAGGACGGCCGCGGCGATCGCCATCCCCACACCACCCACGCCCGGCTCGATGAGACCCACTAGGCCATCGAGGCCCGCGCCGACCGGCAGGAACGCCGCGAGGCCCTCGAGCAGGGCCGGCACCGTCGACACCACGCCCGTCGCGATGACGAGCACCGCGATCAGCAGGCTGATCCCGCGGCCGACATGGCCGAACGCGGCGGCCAGCGCCTGGTTGACCGCCACGAAGGCGACCGAGACCAGTGCTCCGAAGCCCATGGTCGCGATCCATCCGCCGAGGTCGAGGTCTTCGATACCGGCCAGCACCGCACCGGTCCCGAGGCCGGTGACCAGACCGACCACCGCGGGGATCGCGAGCGTCTCGAGCGTGAGCCGCAGGGCTCCCCTGGTCGAACCGCGGGCGTGCAGCGGGACGGGAGTGAACACGATCATCAGGGCGAGCGCACCGAGCCAGAGCGCCAGGACCGCGAACATCGGGCCCGTCGCGCCGGTGTCCAGGTCGGTGACCGCACCATCGGTGGCGACCGGGTCGGCCGCCACGGAAGCGAGCGACTTACGCTCCTGCTCCGTGTACGACGGGATCTCCTCGGTGGCCTGCCCCAGGCCGTCCGAGAGGTCCTCCGCACCGCCGGCCAGCTCGCCGACGCCGTCGGCCAGGCCGTCCACGCCGGTAGCGATCTGGCTGGTGCCGGTCTCCAGCTCACCGACGCCGCTGGCAATCTCGGTGGCACCGGACGCGATGCCGCCGGCTCCGCCGGACAGCTCGCGTGCGCCGGTGGACAGCTCGGACACGCCTGCCGCAGCCTGGTCAGCACCGGTCTGCAGCTCCGCGAGCCCGCCCGAGAGCTGGTGTGCTCCGTCGGCCAGCTCCGAAACGCCGCCCGACACCTGCTCCGCACCCCCCGAAAGCTCGTTCGCACCCTGGGCGAGACCAGCGATCCCGGCCTGCAGCCCGTAGAGACCGGTCGGCTCAGCACCCGGTGTTCCGGCGAGCCCCGAAGTCCCGCCCGCGACCCGCGCCGCGCCGGCCTGCAGCTGTTCCAGCTGCTGGATCTGTTCGGGCCCGCACATGTCCGGAGGCGCGACCGGACCGAGCGCTGAACAGGTGTCCTTGAGCTGCGCGACCAGCTGGGCAACCCCGTCCGACACCCCGGCAGCGCCGGTCGCGAGCTGCGTAGCGGCCGCCGCTGGCCCAGGGGTCTCGCGGGTGCCCTCCAGCGAGGCCGACGTCTCCGCGAGACCGCCTGCCAGGCCCTTCACGCCGTCGGCGATCCCCGCCGTACCGGTCGCGAGCTCATCAGCGCCCGACGCCAGGTCGGCGGCACCCGCTGCCGACTGCCCCGCTCCGTCGGCCAGCCGGCCAACACCCGCTGCGGCCTGGTCAGCACCCGCAGCCCACTGGCCCGCACCGGAGGCCCATTCGCCGGCACCGCCGGCGAGACTCGACACGCCGTCGCCCACACCGGCCACGCCGGCAGAGGTCTGGTGGGCCCCGTCGGCCAGCTCCTCGGCACCCTTGCCTGCCTCCGTCGCCCCGTCGGCGAGCTGGTCCGCGCCGTCGGCGGCCTTGCCCAGCTCCTCCGAGAGGGTGGAGAAGCCGACGAGGACGTTGTCCACGTAGGTCTCGGTCAGGGTGCTGCCGAGCACGCCGGTAGCGGTCTGTGCCACCACCTGCGCGAGGGCGTCGTCGAGCACACGGCCGTTGGCCGGCGTCGCGACGTCGATGGTGGCCTGCCGCGCCTTCGCCGGGTCGTCGCCGCCGAACGAGGTCGCAGCGGCGGAGAAGCCCTCGGGGATGGTGACGACTGCGGCGTACGTACCGTCGGCGAGGCCGTCGGCCGCACCCGCCTCGTCGGTGATCTGCCAGTCGTAGCTCGCGTCGGACGCGGGCACCGCCGCAGCCTCGCCCGCCTCGGCGTCCGCCGTCTCGCCGCCGCTCACCAGGCCTGCGGCGAGCTGACGGCCGAGCGGAACGGTCTGGCCGCCGACCTTGACCGGCTCGTCGAGGTTGACGATCGCCGCCTTGACGGTGTCGAGCCGGTCCTGCGGGTTCCACAGGGCGGAGATCAGCAGCCCCAGGATCATCAGCGGAAGAAGCGCCACCGCCACGGCGCGCCATGGGTTGCGAAACGGCTCGGGCCGCAGCCATCTTGTTGCGGTGCTCATGCCCGCACCTCCTGCTCGGTCACGTTCGCTGGGTGGTCAAGTTCTGTACTGCGGCGTTCGGCGCGAGCGGCCGGGCCGACGTCGAGCACCGGGGTCCCGGACGGCGCCAGGTCGGTCGCCGCGGAGCCCGTCGAGCCGAGCAGCACCGCGACACCGGCGTGCTGCGCACCGGCCACCGCCTGTGCCAGCTCGGCGCGCGCAGTCAGGTCGCCCACCGTCTCGGTGGCGTCCACGACGAGGACGCGTGGCTTGTCGCGCAGGGCCCGGCGGACCGCCTCGGCGGGATGCCCGCCCTCGGCCGCCGCATCCACGACCGCGACCTCGTGCCGCACTGCCGACGCGCGTTCGGGCAGTACCAGGCCCGCCGTCTTCGCGACACCTCCGGACGGCTTGAGCCGGCCGGCGACGGCCAGCAGGAACGCGCTGACCGGCGCAGTAGCGTCACCGCGCACGAGCAGCGTGCCGCCGTCAGGGACCCGGACGCTCACCGGACCGACGATGAGGCCGGACCGGCCGCGCACCTCGAGGTCGCCGGTGGCCACCGCGTCGGTCGCACCGGGCTCCGGCCAGTCCCTGAGCGACAGCTCGCGGGCCAGCCCCTCACCCTCGACGTCGAACGAGGGCAGCAGCCTGTCGAGCCACTTCGGCATGTACCAGGCCTTCTCACCCAGCAGCGCGAGCACCGCCGGGACAAAGATCATGCGGACGATGAACGCGTCCACGGCCACACCGACGGCAAGGCCGAGCGCGATCGGCTTCAGGTTCATGTCGCCGTGCGGCACGAACGCCACGAAGACCGCGATCATGATGATCGCCGCGGCCGTGACGACCTTGGCCGAGCCTTGGAATCCGGTGGTGATGGCGTGCTTGGCACTGCCGCCGTGCACGTAGTCCTCGCGCATGCGGGACACGAGGAAGACCTGGTAGTCCATGGCGAGCCCGAACAGGATGCCCATGAGCACGATCGGCATGAAGCTGATGACCGGACCGGTGCGGGACACGTTGAGCGCCTCAGCGAAGACGCCGTGCTCGAACACGAGCGAGACCACGCCGAAGGCCGCGCCGACGGAGAACAGGTAGCCCACCGTCGCCTTGATCGGCACCGCGATCGAGCGGAACACCATGGTCAGCAGGATCAGCGACAGGCCCACCACGACGAGGGCGAACGGCAGCAGCGCGTCGCCGAGCTGGTCCGAGACATCGATGCCGACGGCCGTGAAACCGGTGACGGAGAGGTCCACGCCGTACTCGTCGAGGAAGTGGTCGTGCTGCGCGCGGATCTCGCGCACCAGGTCCTCCGTCTGGGCGGACGTCGGGCCGCCCTCGGGGATCACCTGGATGATGCCGGTGTCCGCCGTCTCGTTCGGAGTCGAGAGCGGCACGTCCGCGACACCCGGCATGCCGTCGATCTCTTCCCCGATCTCGTTCATGAGCGCGACCGGGTCGGTGCTGGTCACGATGGAACCGGTCACGATCAGCGGGCCGTTGAAGCCGTCACCGAAGTGCTCCGAGACCAGGTCGTACGTGACGCGTGCCGGTTCGTCCTCGGCCATCACGCCCGCGTCCGGGAGAGCGAGACGAAGGTCCAGGGCGGGGTAGCTCAGCGCCCCCATGGCGACGACGACCAGCGCGACGGTCAGCGCCGGAATCTTGGTCACGGCCCGGATCCAGCCGGTGAAGAACCGGTTCGGCTTCTGCTCGGGCAGCGTCGTGGCGGTGTCCGCCCCGTCCGCGGGCTGCAGCGCACGCGGACGGGTCGCCTCGGAGGACGTGGCAGCAGCCCTGGCGGCGCTGGCCGTCCTGGCGGCCGTGCGCCGGGCCCGCCGCGAAGGCTTGGGCCGCAGCCGCTCCCCCGCGAACCCGAGCAGCGCCGGCAGCAGCGTGAGCGACACCAGCACGGTGATACCCACCGTCACCGCCGCCGCCACGCCCATGGTGGTGAGGAACGGAATGCCCGCCACGCCCAGGCCGACCAACGCGATCATCACGGTGAGACCTGCGAACACGACCGCGGAACCGGCCGTCCCGGTCGCCCGCGCGATCGACTCGTCGACCGCGAGCCCCTTGGCGAGCTGCTCTCGGTGCCTGGACACGATGAACAGGGCGTAGTCGATACCGACCGCCAGGCCGAGCATCACCGCCAGCAACGGGGTCGTCGAGTTGATCGGACCGAGCGCGGTGGCCGCGAACAGGAGCCCCATCGACGCTCCGACGCTGAGCAGCGCATTGAGCAGCGGCAGGCCGGCACCCACGAGCGAGCCGAGTGTCAGGACCAGCACCACGAGCGCAACCAGCAGGCCGATGCCCTCGGTGAGCGTCATCTCGGGGAGCTCCGACGAGAAGAGCTGGCCACCCAGCTGCGCTTCCGCACCATCGGGCAGAGCCCGCGCGAGCGCGTCCGCCTCTTCGCCCAGCGCGTCCTTGGTCGCGTCAGTGACGGACCCCTGGTCGCCGTCGAGCTGGATCGTGAGGAGCGTCGCGCGCTCGTCGTCGGACACCGAAGCCGGCATCAGCTCGTCGAAGGGCGAGGTGACCGCGGCGACCTGCGAGACGTCGCCGATGGCCTCGACGCCGTCGGTGATGGCCGAGCGCATGGGCTCGTCCTCGATGGACTCACCCTCGGGCGCGACCACGATCACCTGGGCAGAGGCGCCACTGACCTGCGGGAATGTCGTTGCCAGGCGGTCGAGTGCCTCCTGGGACTCCGTGCCGGGAATGGTTACCTCGTTGCTGAGGCCTTGTTGCAGCAGGCCGGCCGCACCGCCCACGAGGACGAGCACCACGACACATCCGGCTACGACGAGCCGACGGGCACGGACGGCCCAGCGGCCGAGTGAATAGAGAACGGAGGACACGCAGGCTCCTGGACGTGGCGGGGAACGACGGGCTGGTCGATGCACCACTGTATCCGATACACGAGTGCATCCAATACACGGGCGTATTGATAGACTGGCCCCTTGACACCCCAAGGAGTTGCCGTGACCTCTGAGCCCACCACCGACGTCGGCTCCGGGTCGTCCGTCGAACGTGCGCTCGCCACGGCGCTGACCCCCCGACGTGAACGAACCCGCGAGCGCCTGCTCGACGCCGCCTTCACCGTCTTCGCGAACCACGGCATCCGCGGCGCCTCCATCGAGGCTGTCTGCGAGGCCGCCGGGTTCACCCGCGGTGCCTTCTACTCGAACTTCAGCAGCAAGGAGGAGCTGTTCCTCGCGCTCGCCGAACGGGCGATGCGCCAGCAGCTCGCCTCGCTGGAGTCGATCGGCAAGGAGCTCGAGCCGGACATCGTCCGGGGCGGCTGCGTGGACCAGGACGCGATCCGCACCATCCTCTCGGTGGTGGTGACCGACCCGGGGGACGCGCGGCAGTGGTCGCTGATGCGCGCGGAGCTGGAGCTGCTCGCGATGCGCGACCCTGCCGTCGGGCGGCCGTTCCTGGCGCAGGAGGAGATGCTCCGCACCGAGGTCGGGGCCGCTATCGAGCGGATCCTCGCCGACCTGGGCCTGCGGTTCACCGTCGATCAGCGGACGGCGGTCGATCTCCTGCTCAGCATCTACGAGTCGTCCGCCCGGGCCGCCGTGGTCGCACGCCCGACGGCCGAGGACGGCGATGCCGCACCCGACACCGCCGTCCTGAGCGAGCTCGTCAACCTCCTGGTGACGACCGCCGACTGAGCCTCACCAGCTCGCGTTGGCCGCCAGCTCCAGGGCGATCTCCTGCCACCACTGGCCGGCCGCGGGGCCGCCGTTGCACGCGCCGTCCGACTCGCCGGGGAGCTTGACCCACAGCAGCGCGTCGAGCGACGTCGCGTCGTCGACGAGCCGCGGCTGCTCGCCCAGCGCGCGTCCGCGCGGGTTGCACCACTCCCCGTTGGAGCCGTTGCCGTTGCGCGACGTGTCGATCACGTACGGCCGCCCGTTCACCTGCGACGACACCTGCTCGGCATACGCCTGGGTGTCCGCTGTCGTCTGGTAGTTCGAGGTGTTGAGCGCGAACCCTACGGCGTCCGTGAACCCGATCAGCTGCAGCCGCCGTGCGGCGTCGCTCGCACTCAGCCACCCGGAGTGCCCCGCGTCGATGTAGACGCGCGCGCCGGCGTCGGTCAGGGCTGCTGCCGCGTACCGCAGGTAGCCGACACGGTCGCCCTGCCCGTCGCAGTCACCGAGCTGGGCCAGCGCATCGGGCTCGAGGATCACGACGGGGTTGCCCTCGATGCCGGTCGCCACCGTGTCGACCCACCGCGCGTACTCGCTCTCGGGCACTCCGCCCCCTGAGTGGTTGCCGCAGTCGCGGCCGGGGATCGCGTACACCGTCAGGACGCCGGTCTGCCCGGCGGCCGCGGCACGGCCGGTGTAGTCCGCCACCTCCTCACGTGAGTGGTCGGCGTCCGCCCAGTTGCCCACCCAGTACGACTGCGGGGTCAGGGCGATCTTCGCGAGCAGGTCCTTGTCCTGGCCGCTCGCCGCCTCCCAGGCCGCGTACGCCTGCGTGGTGGGGTCCACGTAGAGGTCCGGCGCAGCGGCCTCCGCAGCGCTCAGGCTGGTCACTCCCGCCGTAGCGGTCTGCGACACCGCGATGGCGCCGGTGGTCATGAGGGCGAGGGCTGCGGCCAGGGCCGCCGTCCGGGTACGACGTCGTACGCGAGGCATGGCGCTCTCCGTTCGGTCGGGTTCACCCCGGCCGGACCGGCCGAGGTGTACCCGCGTGACGCTAGGAAGAACGCCGCTGCCGGCGGAAGCACGCGAAACGTTTAGGCGAGGGCGTCGTCGACCAGTGCCTTCGCGGCCTCCTGCACCTCGGTGAGGTGCTCGGCGGACACGAACGACTCCGCATAGATCTTGTAGACGTCCTCGGTGCCGCTCGGCCGCGCGGCGAACCACGCGTCCGCCGTCGTGACCTTGAGCCCGCCGATCTTCGCCCCGTTGCCCGGGGCCTCGGTGAGCTTCGCCGTGATCTCCTGTCCGGCGAGCGTGGTCGACGTGACGTCCGACGGCGACAGCGCGCCGAGCCGGGCCTTCTGCTCCCGGGTGGCCGCCGCGTCGACCCGGGCGTACCAGCTCTCCCCGTAACGCTCGACCTGCGAGGCGTGGTGCTCGGACGGCGTCCTGCCCGTGGTCGCCGTGACCTCGGAGGCGAGCAGCGCGAGCAGGATCCCGTCCTTGTCCGTCGACCACACACGGCCGTCCTTGCGCAGGAACGACGCCCCCGCCGACTCCTCGCCGCCGAACCCGATCTCGCCGGAGAGCAGGCCCGGGACGAACCACTTGAAGCCGACCGGCACCTCCAGGAGGCGTCGGTCCAGTCCTCCGGCCACCCGGTCGATGAGCGCTGACGACACGAGCGTCTTGCCGATCGCGGCACCGGTGGGCCAGCTCGGCCGGTTCCCGCCGTACAGGTACTCGATGGCCACCGCGAGGAAGTGGTTGGGGTTCATGAGGCCGTCGGCGGTGACGATGCCGTGCCGGTCCGAGTCTGCGTCGTTGCCACTCGCGATGTCGAAGGGCGCCTGCCCCGTCGAGCCGTCCACGCCACCGGTCATCCGCTGCACCAGCGACGCCATCGCGTACGGCGAGCTGCAGTCCATGCGGATCTTGCCGTCCCAGTCGAGCGTCATGAACGCCCACCGCGGGTCGACCCGCGGGTTCACCACGGTGAGGTCGAGGCCGTACCGGTCAGCGATCTCGCCCCAGTACTCGACCGACGCCCCGCCCAGGGGGTCGGCGCCGATCCGCACGCCTGACGCGCGGATGATCTCGAGGTCCAGCACGCCGCCGAGGTCGTCCACATAGGAGGACAGGAAGTCGTGGCGGTGCGTCCGGTCGGAACCCAGCGCGGTGTCAAGGGGCACCCGCTTCACCTGCCCGACGCCGGTGCGCAGGATCTCGTTAGCCCGGTCGGCGATCCACCCGGTCGCGGCGGAGTCGGCGGGGCCACCATGCGGCGGGTTGTACTTGAACCCGCCGTCGCGCGGCGGGTTGTGCGACGGCGTGACGACTATCCCGTCCGCCAGCCCGGCACCGGGCGCGGCCAGGCCGGGCGTCCCCTCGGCGAACCGCGTCTGGTTGTGCAGCAGGATCGACTGACTGACGGCGGGGGTCGGCGTCCAGGAGTCGCGGGCGTCGACCATGACGTCGACGTCGGCCGCTGCGAGCACCTCCAGCGCCGTCTGCCAGGCCGGGCGGGACAGCGCGTGCGTGTCCCGGCCGATGAACAACGGGCCGTCAGTGCCCTGACCACGCCGGTACTCCACGATCGCGGCGGTGATCGCGACGATGTGGGCCTCGTTGAAGGCGTGGTCGAGGCTCGACCCGCGGTGGCCGGAGGTACCGAACGCGACCTGCTGGCCAGGGTCGTCCGGGTCGGGCGAGAGGTCGTAGTAGGCGCCGACCACCTGGTCGACGTCGATCAGGTCGCTGGGCTGGGCGGGGGTACCGGCACGCGCATCCATGCAGGTGATACTGCCAGGTACCGGGCACGTCCGTCGTGATTACCGGGCACGTCCGTCGCGATCGGGACCTCGGGTCGCCGTCGTAGGCTGGAGGCGTGTTCCCGCCGATGCTGCCAGAGGTCCCCACGGTCCACCCCAGCGAGCTCGACCCGACCTCCCCCGTTCCCGACGAGTCCACCCTGCTGGACGTGCGCGAGCAGGACGAGTGGGACTCCGGCCACGCCCCCGGCGCCGTGCACATCCCGCTGAGCGACCTCCCCGCGCGGTACGGCGAGCTGGACGCCGACTCGCAGGTCCTGGTCATGTGCCACTCCGGCGGCCGTTCGGCACGCGCGGCGCAGTGGCTCAACGAGGCGGTGGGCTTCGAGGCGACGAACCTCGACGGCGGGATCGTCGCCTGGCAGGGTGCAGGACTGCCCGTCGAGCGCTGAACCGCCCTGGGCCCGCCCCGACGCGCTACCTGGTGGTGCGGGGCTGGCTCGGGTCGGTCTCGTTCCAGACCCGGTCCAGCGCGGTGACGACGTAGGTGTAGTCCGTGCCCGCTTCAGCCGAGGTATCGAGCCACGACTGGACGCGCCCGCCCGCTGAGCGGAAGGTCCCCACGAGGTTCGCCGGGTCGTTCGTGTCCACGAAGCGCGCGGCGCCGGGCACGCGGTACACCGCGAACGACGTCGCCCTCGCGGCCTTGGTGCCGATGTCCGCCACGTGGAGGCGGACGCCGCCACGCACCCGGCGGGCGTTCGCGAGGACCGGGGTGACCACGGGTTCGGCCGGCAGGTGCGGCATCGGCGGCATCAGCGCCGGGTACTGGTAGTGGTCCTCGACGACCTTCGACATGCCGCCCTGCGCGTCGACGGGTATGTGCTTCGCGGAGTAGTAGACGTTGCCGTGGACCGGGCCGACGTCGCGGCTGACCTCACGGCACAGGTCGAGGTGGTTCGTGAGCTCCTCCGGGTCGGTGAAGACCCCGCTCGTCATCTTGTACAGGGCCTCACCGACGTAGAGCTGCGTGCCGGACTGCGCCGCGACCTCTGCCCACCACGGGACGAGGACCGCGTAGTCGGCGACCGTGAGCCCGATCTGCCAGTAGATCTGCGGGTTGATGTAGTCGAGCCAGCCCTCGAGCACCCACTTGCGGGTGTCGGCGAACTGGTCGTCGAACGACTCCGAGCCGCCGGTGTCCGAGCCCAGAGGGTCGGTGCTGGAGTTGCGCCAGATGCCGAACGGGCTGATCCCGAACTTCACCCAGGGCTTCGTCGCCTTGATCCGCTCGCTCATCGTCTCGACGAAGCGGTCGACGTTCCCCCGCCGCCAGTCCTCGATCGTGTCGAAGTCGGCACCGTACTGTTCGTAGGTTCCCGCGTCGGGCAGCACCTGGCCGGCCACCGGGTACGGGTAGAAGTAGTCGTCGAAGTGCACACCGTCGATGTCGTAGTTCTCGACGGCGTGCAGGATCGCCTGCTGGATGTGCTCCTGCGCCTCGGGGATGCCCGGGTCGAAGTAGAGCTTGCCGCCGTACGCCCACACCCAGTCCGGGTGCTGCCGCGCCGGGTGGTCAGCGACGAGCTGCGCCGGGTCGGTCTGCATCGACACGCGGTACGGGTTGAACCAGGCGTGCAGCTCGATGTTGCGCTTGTGCGCCTCCTCCACCATGAACCCGAGCGGGTCGTAGCCCGGGTCCTGCCCCTGCGTGCCCGTGAGGTACTGGGACCACGGCTCGTACGGGCTCTCGTAGAAGGCGTCGGCTGTCGGCCGCACCTGTACGAACACGGCGTTCAGCCGGTTCTCCTCCGCCACGTCGAGCCAGTGCAGGAACTCGGCCTTCTGGGTGTCCGCGTCGAGGCCGCTCGTCGAGGGCCAGTCGATGTTGACCACGGAGGCGATCCACATGGCTCGCAGCTCGCGCTTGAGGTCCGCGGCCGACGACGGCTGCGGCGTGGCGTTCCCCGTCATGGCCGGAGCGCCGAGCGCCGTCGCCGGGTCGAGGGCAGCGATCGTGATGCTGATCGCCGCCGCGGCAGTGCCCGCCGTCGCCATCGTGAGGAACTCACGGCGGCCGAACCCCGACGTCAGCCCGGACAGCTTGGCCGGCGGGTGCGACGTGGTGCGCGCATAGGCGGGCGTGGGTGTCGCCTCATGGCTGGCGGGCTGCCTCACGTGCTTGACCTCCGGTACTGGCTGCTGGGGGTTGGTGCCGTGGTGCTCTCTGTTGTGTTCGTGCGGTGTGCTGCGGCAAGCTGCTACGTTGGCCGGCGCCGGTCCGGAACAGTGCGGTGACGAACAATGCCACCGGGCGACGCCGTGGGGAAACTCTCGCACATGTCGCTCCGGATGTGAAGTTTGCAGTGCGATCGAGATTGTGGAGTTTATTTTCACGCCTCCTCACCAACAACCTTTGCGAACGGTCGCGCGTGAACAGCGCGTGACAGAACAGATGATGAACCCGGTCACCCGAGCCCGGCACCTCGCGCGCGGCGTCGCCTACGGCGCGCCGGCGCTGCTGCTGGTGGTAGCCCTCGTCGGCGTCGACTTCTGGCCGTTCTCGGCCTACCGCCTGTTCAGCACCGTCCGTAGCGACGCGACCTCGAGCCAGCGGCTGATGGTGAGCTACGGCGACGGCACGGAGCAGGCGGTGAGCTGCGTCGACCATCCCGTGCTGCGGGAGACCATGCGGTTCGTACCCAGGCTGCCCGACGTCGACACCAGGACCCGAGACGTCATGCTCGGCACGTGGTTCGCCGACTGCAACATCGACGGCGCCGACGTGGTGCGGGTCCGCATCGACAAGGTGGACCGCGCCGTCGACCCGGTCACGCACGTGACGACCGAGACCGCCCTGACCACGGTGTGGAACGAGGTCCTGTGAGCCACCTCGTCCGCGCCACGCTCAGGCTGGCCGGATGGCTGGGCCGCAGGTTCGACGCCGCCGTCGTCGCCCCCGGCCGCCCCGGCCCCGTGGCCCTGCTCCGGGTGGCCCTTGCCCTGATCATCGCGCTCCGCCTGCTGGCGCACGACTGGAGCCTCGTCGCGGAGCGCCCCGTCGAGCTCACCTCACACCTCTGGATCCTGGGCTGGCTGCCGCGCCTGCCCCCGTCGGTGCTCGTCGCGATCCAGGTCGTCGGGCTCGCCGGCGTGGCGCTCGTGGTGGTCCGCCGAGCTCCCCGAGCCGGCCTCGTCCTCTCGTGGCTCTCGCTCCTGGTCCTCGCCGGGCTCTGGGGCGCGTCGGGAAAGTTCCACCACAACGACCTCCTGCTGCTCACCGCGACCTTTCCCGTCCTGTTCGCGCGCGCACCGAACCGCTCGAACCGGCCTGCCGCCGGCAATGTGGACAGGGCCGCCCGCGCGATCACGTGGGGATGGACGCCACGGGCCGCGCTCGCGGTGGTCGGCTGCGTCTACTTCCTGACCGGCCTGCAGAAGCTGCGGCACAGCGGCCTGGCCTGGGTATTCTCCGACAACATGTCATGGGTGCTCCTGCAGGGCGCCGACTCGTCACCGGTGAGCCCCGAGCTCGTGCGCGCGCTGGCCGAGACCCCTGTGCTACCTCGGCTGCTCGCCGGCGGTGCGCTGGCCCTGGAGCTCGGCGCACCGCTCCTCCTGTGCTGGCGGTCGACCCGGCTGGTGTTCGCCGGTGCCGTGACCGCCATGCACCTGTCCATCTGGGTGTGCCTGGGGCTCGACTACGCACCGTGGTGGCTCACCGTGTGGGCCGTCACTCTCGCCACCGGGGTACCGACCGGGTGGGCGGCGCTGCGGGACAGGATCGTCCTGCGTCGAGCAGCCAGGACGGGCCCTCGCGCTGGGCCCGGGGCCGGGGCCGCACCCGGAGCCGGGCCGGCGAGCACCCGGGACGTACCGGTGGCACACGGATGAGCGACGGCGTCGTCGTGGTCGGTTCCGGGCCCAACGGGCTGGCGGCGGCGGTCACGTTCGCCCGCGCCGGCGTCCCCGTCACCGTGCTGGAGGAGCAGGGGACCGCCGGCGGCGGAGCCCGGACGCTCGACCTGGGCCTCGCACCCGGCGTCGTGCACGACATCTGCTCGGCCGTGCACCCGATGGCGGCCGCCTCGCCCTTCTTTCGCGGGCTGGACCTGGCGTCGCTCGGTGTGGAGCTGCTGACGCCCGACGTGTCCTACGCCCAGCCGCTGCCCGGCGGCCGGGCGGGGATCGCCCACCGGTCGCTCTCCGCCACGGTGGCCTGCCTCGGCGCGGACGGTCCGGCATGGGAACGCCTGCTGGGCGAGCTCGCTCGACGGTGGGACCGCCTGGTCGAGCTGGGGCTCGGTGACCTGCAGCGCGTGCCGGGGGACGTACACCCGCGCGACCTGCCGCTGCTCACCCGGCTCGCCCTGGGCGTGCTGGAGCAGGGCACACCGGCGTGGGGAGCCAGGTTCCGTGGTGACGTGGCGCCCGCTCTGCTCTCCGGCGTGGCCACGCACGCCATCGCCCCGCTGCCATCGGTCCCCGCGGCCGCGGTGGCTCTCGTGCTCGCTGCCCTCGCACACTCCCCGGGCGGCTGGGCCGTTCCACGGGGCGGCTCCGGAGCCCTCACGGAGGCGCTGATCCGTGACCTGGAGCGGCACGGTGGCACCCTCGTGACCGGCCATCCCGTGCGCACCCGTGCGGACCTGCCACCGGCCCGGGCGTACGTCTTCGCGACGCCGCCCGGCGTCGTCGCGCAGGTCCTCGGCGACGAGCTGCCGGCCCGCGTGCGTCGTCGGCTCATGGGGTTCCGGCACGGCAACGCCGCCGCCAAGGTGGACCTCGTGCTGTCGGGTCCAATCCCCTGGACCGTGCCCGACGTCGGACGCGCCGGGACCGTGCACGTCGGCGGGACCAGGGCCGAGACCGCAACCGCCGAACGTGACGTCGCCGCCGGACGGCACGCCGCACGGCCCGTGTGCCTGGTCTCGGACCCAGCAGTGAGCGATCCCGGCAGGGAGGTCGGTGGCCTGCGCCCCCTCTGGGCCTACGCCCACGTGCCGGCCGGTTCCGACGTGGACGTCACAGAGGCGGTGATCCGCCAGATCGAGCGGTTCGCCCCCGGGTTCCGGGATGTCGTCGTCGCCGCACGCTGCGTGCCGGCCGCGCGGATGTCCGGCCACAACGCGGCCCTGGTCGACGGCGACATCCTCGGCGGCGCGCTCACGATCCCGCGCCTCCTGTCCGGCCCCGCGCGGTACCGGGACCCCTACGCGACCGGAGCGCCGAACGTCCTGCTCTGCTCGTCGTCGACGCCGCCAGGACCCGGGGTGCACGGGCTGGGCGGGCTGTACGCCGCCCGTCGCGTGCTCCGGCTGCTCGGTGCGGACGCGGGGTAGCCGGCGCCCGCGGGCTCACTCCTCGGGGCCGTCCCGGAGCAGGTCGTCGTACTCGGGCGCGTGCTTCCGCACGTACGCACGGATGTAGGAGCACTCCGGCACGACGGTGCCGCCCGCCGCGCGCACCATGGCGAGCGACTCCTTCGCGAGCCGGCCCGCCAGGCCCTGACCCTCGTACTCCTCGAACACCCTCGTGTGCACGAAGGTGACGGTCCCCGAATCGACCTCGTAGGCGGCGAAGCCGGCCAGGGTGCCGTCGATGCTCACCTCGAAGCGGGACTTCTCGGGGTTGTCGGCCACTGTCACCTGCGGTTCGTCGGTCATGCCGACAATCGTGTGCCCTGGAGGCGGCCGCACGCCACCCGCCCTCGGTGGCCGGCCCGACGCCTGCGATAAAACAGCACGAGCGTGTCAGTGGCCGGTGGGACACTCGAGCCGTGCCAGAGACCGCGGCTCCACCCCGCTCCAACCCGTACGCAGCGGTCCTGCGCACCCCTGGAGCGCTCAGGTTCTCCGCGGCCGGCTCGCTCGCCCGTCTGCCCATGTCGATGGTCGGCATCGGCGCCGTGCTCATGGTGCAGGGCCTCTACGACAGCTACGCCATGGCAGGCCGGGTGGCTGCGGTGCTGGGGCTCGCGCAGGCCTTCATCGCCCCACAGATCGCGCGCTGGGTGGACCGCCGTGGCCAGCGGACGGTGCTGCTGCCCGCACTCGCCGTGTCCGCCGTCGGCCTGGGCGGGCTCGTCACCGCCGCCGTGCTGGGCGCTCCCGAGTGGGTGCTGTGGCCGTTCGCCGTGCTCGCCGGCGGTAGCCAGGGCTCGTACGGCTCCATGGTCCGCGCACGCTGGAACCATGCGCTCGACGACCCGCGCCGTCTGCACACCGCCTACTCGCTGGAGTCGTCGATCGACGAGCTGGTCTACATCGTCGGCCCGGTGCTCGCCACGGTGCTCGCGACGGCGGTCGCGCCGCCGTCGGCCCTGGTCCTCGCCCTGGCGGTGGCCGTGGTGGGCGGCCTGCTGTTCCTGGTGCAACGCGCCACGGAACCGCCCGTCGTGGTGCCCGACGCCGAGGTGCGCAGCCGCCCCGTCGTGCTCACGCCCGGCATGCCGGTGATGGTGCTCGTCTTCGTCGCGATGGGCATGATCTTCGGCTCCATGGAGGTCGCTACCGTGGCGTTCGCAGAGGAGCTGGGCAACAAGGGGATGGCCGGCGTCGTGCTCGCGATCTTCGCGCTCGGCTCGATGCTCGCCGGACTCACCTACGGTGCCAGGCACTTCACCAGCCCTGCGGCGCGTCGGTTCGTGATCGGGATGGCGGCGCTCGGCCCGGGGATGTCCCTGTACTTCCTCGCGAGCTCGCTCTGGACCCTCGCAGTCGTGCTGTTCGTGGCCGGGCTGGCGGCAGCGCCCACCATCATCACCGGGAACGGCCTGGTGCAGGACATGGTCGGTAAGCACCAGCTCACCGAGGCCCTCACGTGGGTAGGCACCTCGATCGGCATCGGAGCCTCCCTCGGCGCATGGCTCGCCGGGGCACGCGTGGAGGCCGCGGGGGCGGACGCGGGCTTCCTCGTCACCGTGGGAGCTGCGTGGTTCGCCACCCTGCTGACCCTGGCCGCGAGCCGCACGCTCCGGCGCCAGTCGGCGGGGCGTTGACGGGCGCGCCGCACTTCACCCTCTTGACGCCCAGATGGCAAGCGCCCGCCTGATACGTTGCATCCGACTTTTCCAAATCTTCACGAACGGAACCGGGATGCTCGTCTTCATCATCATCGGTCTTCTCGGGCTCGCGATCGCCGTCGCCTCGCTCGTGTTCGGCGACTTCCTGGACCTGGCAGACGGCGCCCTCTCGGGCACCTCGCTGGGCGCTGGAGGGATGCTGTTCGGCGCGACCGGCATGGTCGTGCTCTCCTCCGGCCTCGAGCCGTGGGTCGCCTACCCGGCGGGGCTCGTCGTCGCGATCCTGGTGATCGTCCTCGTCAACGTGCTGCTCAAGCGCCTCAAGGCGGGTGACGACGGCGCCCCCGTGTCGCTCGTGGGCGCTCAGGGCTCCGTCACGTCCGACGTCGACCGTGGCCACGGCGAGGTCTCTCTCGATGCCGTCACGGAGCTCGAGACCCGGCTGGCCTTCTCCGACGAGCCCATCGAGCACGGCACGCGGATCGTCGTCGTCGAGCAGCACGGCGCGCGCGTCAAGGTCGAGCCCGTGCCGCGCTGAGTCCCGGGCACCAGCAGTCCCCCTCTCCCCGCACAACCACATATCCGGCCGGGACCATCCGCGTGCCTGGCCACCCCAAACCCCAGGAGCCGGCATGGAACTGACAGGTCAACTAGTGGGCGTCATCGCCGTAGTAGCAGGCGTGCTCGCGATCTTCCTCGTCCTCGCGTTCGTCGCGAGCCGCATCCGGCGCGTACCGCCGAACGAGGCCCTGATCATCGTGGGCCGTGGCGCCGGGAAGTCCGAGGCCCAGCTGGCGAGCCAGCGCGTCGTCGTGGGCGGCCGGGCATTCGTGTGGCCGGTGCTGCAGCAGGGCTTCGCGATCTCTCTGGAGCAGCGCCAGATCGGCATCACCGTCGAGGGTGTCGACAAGAACCGCATCAAGATCGCGATCAAGGCGTCGATCAACTTCAAGGTGCGCGGTGACGAGGAGGGCGTCCGGCGGGCGGCCCAGCGCTTCCTGTCGCAGCAGCACCTGCTGACCGAGATCATCAAGGAGTCCCTCGAGGGCTCGCTGCGGTCGATCGTCGGCGACATGACGATCGAGCAGATCATCTCGGACCGCAAGGGCCTCTCCGACCGCGTGGTCCAGTCCACGAAGACCGACCTCTCCGAGCAGGGCCTCCAGGTCGACCTGCTCAACATCTCCGACATCTCGACCCCGGGATCGGACTACCTCGCGAACCTCGGCCGCGCCGAGGCCGCCAACGCCCGGCAGCTCGCCGAGGTCTCCGAGGCGGAGGCCAACCGTGCCTCCGAGTTCGCCGTGATCGAGGCAGCCGAGCAGATCGCAGAGCGCAAGAAGGCGCTCGACCTCAAGAAGGCCACCATCAAGGCCGTGACGGACAAGGCGAACGCCGAGGCCGACGCCGCCGGCCAGCTCGCCCGTGCCGAGCAGGACCGGCTCGTGGCCCAGCAGGAGCGCGAGGCCATGGCCGAGAAGGCGCGCGTGGAGCAGGAGCGCCTCGACATCGAGGTCCGCAAGCCGGCCGAGGCTCAGGCCTACGCAGAGGTGCAGGGCGCCAACGCCCGCCGTGACGCCGAGAACGCGGCCACGGAGGCCGAGGCGTACAAGCGCACCACCATCGCCCAGGCGAACAAGACGGCAGCTCTGCAGGACGCCGAGGCGTCCGCCGAGTCGGTGCGCCGCGCCGGTGAAGCCGAGCGCGACCGGCAGGTCGCCCTCGCCGCCGGTGTCGAGGCCGAGGGCCGGGCGCGCGCCATCGCCGTCGAGGCCGAGGGCCTCGCCGAGGCCACCGCCATCGACGCCAAGGCCGAGGCACTGCGCAAGTACGGTGAGGCAGCCCTGGTGCAGGAGCTCATCGAGCGGATGCCCGACATCGTCCGCGCCGCCGCCGAGCCCATGGCCTCGATCCAGGGCATGACCGTGATCTCGACCGACGGCGCCTCCGCCATCACCAAGAACGTGGCGTCCGTGATCGGCGAAGGCCAGGGCGTCATCAAGCAGCTCACCGGCGTGGACATCAACCAGCTCATCTCGAACCTGGCCGGCCCCACCAACGGCGCCGCCCCCACCGAGGCCCCGGGGGCAGCCGGGAAGAACTGACCCACTTCCCGAACCGTCGAGTGCTGGGTATCCGTCGGCTCCGAACGTTTTTGAGCCAACAGATGCCCGGCACTCAACGGTCAGGGGGTCGGGTGGCGGGCGTCGTAGCGCCAGAAGTCAGGGGTCAGGCGGACCACCAGCCAGAGCAGCACCAGGCACGTGAGGCCGCCGACGACGGCAGCCCAGCCCTCGCCGAACCACGTCGCCTCGACGCCGAGGACCATCTCCCCGAGGCGCGGCCCGCCGGCGACCACCACGATGAACACGCCCTGCAGACGCCCGCGCATATGGTCCGGCGTCGCGGTCTGCAGGATGCTCTGCCGGAACACCGAGGAGATGCTGTCGGACCCGCCAGCGAACGCGAGCGCGATCCCCGCCGCCACGACGGCCCAGACGATCACCCCGTCCGGTGAGCCTCGGCCCACGAGCACGAGGACGAGCCCGAAGGCGGCGATCGACGCACCCCACGCCGTGATCGCCCAGATGATCACCTGCCCCTGCATGCGCATGCGCGTCAGCCCGCCGGAGAACACGCTCGCGAGGACGCCGCCGACCGCGAACGCCGCGGCGAGCACACCCGTCGTCGTCTCGCCGCCGCCGAGGTAGACGACGCCGGCAGCTGGCCACAGGACGCGCGGGAAGGACAGGACCATGGCGCAGATGTCGACGAGGAACGTGGTGCGCACGTTGGGCTGGGTGGCGAGGTAACGCAGGCCGTCCAGGACCGACCGCAGCCCGACGGCCCGCACGCGGCCCCGGCTGTTCAGCACGACGCCGACGGCGGCGTCACGCTCCGGCGGCACCGGCGGCAGCCGGAACACCGACCAGAGCGCCGCGAGGAACAGCACCATGTCCAGCGTGTAGGCCCAGGCATAGTCGAGCTGGGCCACCAGCACGGCGCCGATCAGCGGCCCTCCGGTCAGCGCGACGTTCATGGAGAGCGTCGCCAGCGCGTTGGCCGCCGGCAGGAGCTCCTTGGGGAGCAGGCGCGGGATGATCGCCGACCGGGCCGGGTTGTTGATGGCGAACGCCGCGCTCTGCAGGGCGACCAGCCCGTACAGCAGGTCCACCGACTCGACCTCGAACCAGGCCTGCGCCGCGATGGCCGCCACGACGACCCACAGGACCGACGAGGACAGGAGCGAGACCTTGCGCCGGTCGTAGTGGTCCACGAGCGCCCCGCCGTACAGGCCGAGCGCTACGAGCGGGACCAGCGAGAACAGGCCCAGCAGACCTACCGCGAGGGTGGATCCGGTCAGGGCGTAGATCTGCAGGCCCACCGCCACGATGGTCACCTGGGTGCCGATGTTCGAGATCGACAGCCCGATCCACAGACGCCGGTAGTCCGGTGACACCCTCAGCGGGGTGATGTCGGCGAGCAGATGGCGCATGGTGCCCCGATCGTAGGCCTCGTCCGGTGTACGGCCGGGTGCGTCGGAGTGAGATGCCCCTCCCGTGCACGCCAGAGCGGGGGCTCAGGACACCCCCCGATGTCCTGAGCCCCGCTCTGTACTGTCCTGGTCCGCGGGCCGGGGCGCCCCCCAGCGGCGCCCCGACCCTCGAACCTACCGACCCGGGCCTGGGTCGGTCTTCGTTCGTGAGCCACCTTGATGGCTCACGGACGAAGGCCGAACCCGGATCGATTGCCGACCGGTAGAGCGTGGTCGAGCCACGCTCTACCGGCGACGCATTCGGAGCGCCGCGATCCCCAGCCCCAGAAGGAGCGAGATCAGCGAGAGCTGCCCCGTGATCATGTGGCCCGTCTCGGCGAGGGATGCGTCGGGCACCTGCTGTGCCGGCTCCGCCTCCGCCTCGGGCTCGGTCGATGTGCCACGCAGGTCTTCGTCCAGGCCGCCCGCCAGCATGGTCCCGCTGCTGGACGTCAGGACAGGACCGGCCTTGCCGCCCCACGCGAGGTCGACTCCCCCGGCGGGGAGGGACTCGCCCGGACCAGGCGTAGCAGCGGGCCTGCCGTGGTCCTCCTGGGCTCTCGGCCCAGAGTCGTCGGTGCTCGGGGTGCCGGTGCTGGAGCCACCTGAACCAGGGCCGACGACGATCGGCCCGGCCGCTCCCCCGCTGGGCAGCTCGCCACCGGAGTACCCGGTGTGCGGCTCAGTGGTGCGTGGCTGCGCGGTGCGCGGCTCCGTGGTGTGCGGCTCCGTGATGTCAGGTCCGTCGGTCCCAGGCTTGCCCGTGCCGGGACGCTCCGTACGAGGTCCGGCATCATGACCGCCGGTACCTGGACGATCAGTTCCATGGTCCGCTCCGGGGCCACCGCTCCCGGGGCGACCCGTTCCGGGTCGGTCAGCTCCAGGAGCGTCGGCTCCCGGCTCGCCCGTCCCCGGCTCGCCCGTCCCCGGCTCGCCCGTCCCCGGCTCGCCCGTTCCAGGCTCGCCCGTTCCAGGCTCCTCCGTTCCAGGCTCCTCCGTTCCCGGCTCCTCCGTTCCAGGAGGGTCGATGGTCCCGGGGCCATCGGTGCCGGGGTCGGTACCCGGCTCATCCGTGCCCGGCTGACCTGTGTCAGGGCCCTCCGGCAGCAGCCCCTCGGCGCCGCCCGGCAGGCCACCCGTCAGCAGGTCGTCGACCAGGCCGTCGCCACCCAGCGTCCCGTCGACCACCGCGGCCACGACCGGATCCGACAGCCCGTCCCCTGCGGCGTACGCGGAGGAGGCGCCGACGACCACGAGGCCACCCGCGACAAGTGCCGTGTACAGCACTCGCCGGATGTTTCTGTCCATGACTCTCTCCTTGCCTGGCGTGGAGCCGACGGCAGATTCGCCGTCGGGAGGTGCCGCACGCGAAGGCGCGGCCCAGCCAGGTCAGGCAGGAGAGACAGGTATATCCGTATAGCTGCTCGACAGCTTGCCGCGCGACTCGTCGGTCGCCACGCGCCAGGAGCGCGCCCGGAAGAGGAGCAGGGCCGAGAGCACCGCGAGAACCTCGCCGCCCAGCACCTTCAGCTGCGGCGCACCGCCACCCAGGAGTCCGCCGGCACCCGCGACGACCGCGTTTCCCGCGCCCCCGGCGGCGAACGGGAAGCCCGCGCCGAGGGGGCCCGCGCCACCCGCTCGGACGACACCCGCCGTCGCGACACGCAGGGCGAGCGTGGTGTCCGCCGCGGTGGCGCCCCGGGGAACGCTCATCCGCATCGGGTCGAGCGTCGCGTGCTGGACTCCGGTCGAGGCCCGGACCATGACCGCGACGTCACCGGGAGCCCGCAGCGCTGGCGGGTACGTCGGCTCGGCGCCGGCGACCTGCTCGACCGGGACCACCGTGCTGACGCCGCCCGGCACCGCGGGCTGGGTGGAAGGCTCCGGCACCAGGACGCCGGGCACCGGAGGGAGCGGCTCGATGACCGGAGTGAGTACCTCGCCGACGGGCAGCACGACGGGCGGGACCGTCTCCGTCACAGGAGCGGTCACGGGTTCGAGCGCCCGCACGATCGGGGTCGTCACATCGCCCACGACGTCGGTCACCGGAGAGACGGCGCCCACGACCGGCTTCAGCAGGCCGTCGGACACAGGGGCGAGCGGAGAGGTGACCTGTCGGACCAGGTCCGTCGCCGGCGTCAACAGCCCGCCCTGGGAACCGGTCACCGGTTCGACGACCTCACCGACCTGCTCGGCGACGGGCTTGAGGACCGGGTCGGAGACCTGCTCGACGATCTCGGCGGCGTGCCCGACGGGCTTCTCCGTGAGCTGCGCGACGGCCTCGCCCACCGGCTCGGTCACCCCCGTGCGGACCTGCTCGGTGACCGGCTTCAGCAGACCGTCAGTGATCGGCGTCAGCGTGCCCTCGACCGTTCCGGTAGCCGGCCCGTCCACCTTCCCGGCCGGCTCGGCGGACGGCGCAGCGGGTGCGCGTTGCGGCGCAGGCTCAGTGGCCTTTCTGGTCGCGGGAGCAAGCGGCTCCAGCTCAGGCGGCTCCGCTGCCGCCGGGCGACCGGTGACCTGATCGGCCGCATCTGCGGGATCTGCCGCAGGCCTGGTCAGCCCGAGGGTGTCCGTGGTTCGCGTGACGGTCTGCGCCGTCGCCTCCACCGAGCCGCTGAGGGCAGAGCCGAGCAGGTCGCGCTCCGCGGCGCCCGAGGGGGCCGCGAGCGTGACCCCGAGGGCGAGACCTGCTGCACCGAGGGCGACGGATCCGACGGCGCGCGCGACGGCGCGACGGAGGTGGCCCCCCGTGCTCGTCAGCGCGTCCTTCGACATCGGTCTCCCGCTCTCCGGCCCGAAGCGGGCCGCCAGCAGACATGCATTCACATTTAATCTGCTCGGGGTCACGGAGATCGGCAACCGCACACCTGCGGTTTGCGGATCAAAGATTTTGTGCTCAGAACCGCGACATGTCGGAAACTCGCGTCATCTCACCGATCTCGCGCCAATCGGCATGGTCCAGCCGGGTCACGAACCTGCGGGTGAACTGTCTGGATCAGCCGACCGTAGCCCCGAAGACGAGCCCGAGCACGTAGGTGACGCCCGCCGCGCCGAGGCCGATGGCGATCTGGCGCAGCGCTCTGGTGAGCGGTGAGGTCCCGGACAGCAGGCCGACGACGGCGCCCGTCACCAGCAGCGCGAGCCCGACCAGGGCGGTCGCGACGACCACCGCGACGAGTCCGTCGAGACCGAACAGGTAGGGCAGCACCGGCACCACCGCGCCCGACGCGAAGAAGCAGAAGGACGAGATCGCCGCGCCCCACGCGGTCCCGTGCGTCTCGAGCTCGTCCGCCTCGGCGGCGCCGTCCGCCGGGCGGTCCTGGACCGGCGCCTCCTGCACCCACAGGAGCGGACCCTGGTGCTCGACGGGCGAGACCGCGAGCCCGGCGAGCACCGCGTCGGCGTGCGCCGTCGCGTCCTCGACGCTCATCCCCCTCGCGCGGTACACGAGCGCGAGCTCGTTCGTGTCGACATCCAGGTGCGGCAGGGCCGCACCGGTAGCGGGCGACGGCGACGACGCCTCGAGCAGCTCCCGCTGCGACCGCACCGACACGAACTCCCCTGCGCCCATCGAGAGCGCGCCCGCGAGGAGGCCGGCCAGCCCGGACAGCAGCACGGTGCTCGTCGCCACACCGGAGGCGCCGATGCCGAGCACGAGCGCGAGGTTCGACACCAGCCCGTCGTTCGCGCCGAACACCGCGGCACGGAAGGTGCCGGACAGCCGGTTCCGGCCCCTGGTGGCCAGAGCACGCACCACCTCTTCGTGGATCTGCTCGTCGGCCGCCATGGCCACGGTGGCGTCGGCGTCGTGCGCGTACGACGACCTGGCCTCGGCACGCTGAGCGAGCGCCAGCACGAAGACCCCGCCGAAGCGGCGGGCGAGGAACCCGAGCGCCCGGGTGCGGAGGTCGCCACGCACGGGCGCGCCGACGTCGGGGCCCAGGAGCGCGAGCCAGTGCGACTCATGTCTCTTCTCCGCGCGCGCGAGCGCGAGCAGGATGTCTCGCTCCTCACCGGTGCGCCGGCCGGCCAGGTCGCGATAGACCGCCGCCTCGGCTCGCTCGTCCGCGAGCAGCCTGCGCCACCGCCGGATGTCGGCACGTGTCCGACGGCGGGCCGGGTGCAGCTCCTGCGCTCGCTCGGCGGGCGTGGGGATGCGCTGGGACGAGCGGCGGGCCGGGTCGGACGGCGGGTCGGAGGATCGCTGAGGCACTCCGCCATCATGCCCACGGATCACGTGGCGTGGGTTTCGTGGCTCCAGGGCCCGAGGTTCGACCTGCCGAACTCTCTGCCTCCCGGGCCCGAACCTGCCGTCTCCCGGCCTGCCGTACGGATTCGCGGGCGGAAGGATGCACAATGGACGCCGTGATCATCGTCAGCACGCACGGGTCGGCCGCACCCGGCGGCGCGATCGGATGGGCGTGGATCAACCACGCGGGTGGCCAGTTCGACTCGGGCGGCGCTGCCCGGGGAAACGACCAGGTGGCCGCGCTCTCGGCGTTGTTGCGTGCGGTCGAGGCCCACCCCGGTGACGAGCCCCTGCTCGTCGAGTCCGGTTCGCAGTACGCCATCCGGTCGGTGTCCGAGTGGTCCGATGGATGGAAGCGCAACGGCTGGCGTTCCCCGTCCGGCGACCCCGTCCCGAACCTCGACCTGGTACAGGCCATCGACGCCGCCGTCACGGAACGCACCGGCCCGGTCCGGTTCCACTGGGTGCGGGGACACGTTGGCAACCCGTACAACGAGCGGGTGGACCAGCTCGCCGGCTTCGCCGCCGAGGAGTGGGACGCGGGACGTGGCGGTGTCGGCGAGATGCTGGTCCCCGACGCCGGGATGATTCCCGACGCCGAGCTGCGCGGCAGCGTCCTCGTCGCCGGACCGCGGGAGCCCGAGGCCCCCAAGCCCGTCCCTGCACCGGCGGTCGCCGGCGCGACGTGGGAGTCCGGAACTCTCTTCTGACGCGTGCTCCCCGGCGGGCCCCGGCCTGGCGCTCGGGCCCTGCCGGGGCGCTGATCGGCTAGCGGCCGAGGCGCAGCAGCTCGTCCGGTGTGCGCGTGTCCGGCGCGATGCGGCCGGCGGTGACCGGGTCGGCGTCGTCGACGTCGTCGTCCTTCGTCGCGGCCGCCCGCACGAAGAGCGGGACGGGCCGCGCCGTGCGGGCGCTGAACTCCAGCCGGTCGGCGACGGCGCGAGCGTGCTGCGCCATCTCGTGCGCGATCGTGATGCTCTCGCCCAGGTACGCGCTGGGGTCGATCAGGCGACGGATCTCGTCGCGGTCGAAGTAGGCGCTGACCGTCGTGTTCCGCACCAGCAGGTCGAGGAACTGCGCGTCGCCGACGGCCGACTCCTGCGCCACCTCGTACACGACCTCGTGCGCCTTCTGCCGGCCGATGCGCTCGCCCAGCTCCATCATGAGCGACTCCGAACCGATGAGCCCCTCGCTCAGCGCGAGGTTGGCGCGCATCCGCTGCTCGTCCAGCTCGAGACCGTCGAGGATGACGTCGAGCCGGGTCAGGATGTCGCCGCCGAGCACGGTGGCGCGCTTCACCGTCTCCTCCAGGAGATCGGTCATGCCCCCGTTGGCCTCGTGGTCGTGCTGCATCGACTCGAGCGCCGGCGCGGCGAGGGCGCGCAGCTGAGCGCTCATCGACAGCAGGTCGAGGGCGAGCTGCGGATTGCGCTTGTGCGGCATGGTCGAGCTGCCGACCGTGCCGTCCGGGATGGGCTCGAACGCCTCGCCGAACTCCGGCTGCATCATCGAGTAGATGTCCTTGCCGATCTTGCCGGCGGTCCCGGCGACCTGGCCGAGGACGAGCACCAGCTCGACGATGCCGTCGTTGATGGCGCGCGACGGCACCGGCATGGTGCCCAGCCCGAGATGCTCGGCGACGCGACGCTCGACCTCACGCCCGGCGGGCCCGAACGACGCGAACGTACCGACGGCGCCGCCCATGAGGACCCGGAACAGCCGGTCCTCGAGGCGCTCCAGCCGGTCGGTGTGGGCCGCCAGCTCGTCGATCCAGACGGCCACCTTGAACCCGAACGTGACCGGCACCGCGTGCTGGCTGTGCGTGCGGCCGGCCATCGGCACCGCGGCGGACGCCTCCGCCAGCTTCGACATGCCGCGCAGCACCTTGGCGAGCAGGTCCTTGACCGCACGGTGCGCGTCGCGCAGCACCAGCACGTCGGCCGTCTGGGTGATGTTCTGCGTCGTGGCGCCCCAGTGCACCCACCCGCCGTACTCGCGTCCGACCACCCGCGCGAACTCCTCGATGAGCGGCATCAGGGGGTGGCTCGCCGACACCGTCTCGGCCGCCACCCTGACGAGGTCCAGCTTCTCGATCTGCGCCGCCTGAGCGATGGCCTCGCCTGCCGGTTCCGGGATCAGACCGACCTCGGCCTCTGCGAGCGCGAGCGCGGCCTCGACGTCGAGCCTCGCCTGGAATCGGTTCTCGACGCTGAAGAGGTGCGCGATCCCGGCGTAGGGCACGCGTCCGTCAGTGAAGTGTCGAATCGATTCGCTGTACATTGCTGGGTTCCCCACTCAGTTTTGTCTCGTACGTGACCGGACGCGCTCTGGCAGACCGGTCCCTTGCGTGGGGTCGACCTGCCGGCGAGCTCGTTCTCCACCTCGCACCGGCTGCCGCGGGACCTTGCCCGCCTACCTGCCTGCCGTGCTGCACGCGCTGTGCCGACTGCTCGATGCACAGACCTGCTGTTCCGAATCGTGGAAGAAGTCGCCTTCTCCAGGTTAGCGGAACTGTTTCGGGAATGTAACGCGGGTGAGGTCCGTCACAGGCGTTCGCGCGTAGAGAGCCCGGCCGCACGCGCCACTGGGGCGTGCGGCCGGGCTCTCGGGCGAGGTACGAGCTGTTCGGCGGCGAGTGCCGCGCGAGTCAGCCTGCAGCGGCTTCGTCGGCCGGGGCTTCGTGTTCCTCGTGCTGGGACACGTAGGTGTCGGCGACGCTCCGATGCAGGAGCGTGGTCCGGCGAGGGTTGGCGATGGAGTGGTGCTGGGCGTCGTTGGCGTCCGTCATGGTCCTCCTCCGGTGCAGGCGTACGGGCTACGGTGCACGTGGTTCACCGCTGGGTGTGCGGATCAACCATTTTGATTGATACCGAGTCGCGCCGTCGACCGAAGAGGCTGTGATATGGGCCTCACCGCACCGTCAGAACTTTGTTGCGGGCGCGATCGTTGCGGCTACCTGCCCGTTCTGGGCGCAACGGTCGCGCTCGCAGCGAGAGGGCGGACGTGGTGGGTCGTGGGGAACAGCTGGTAGCGGCCCGCTGCCAGGCCCCAGAGGCCGCGCGGCGCGAGGAGCACCACGGCCACCGCCACCGCCCCCAGCACCACCAGGTACCAGGTGCCGAGCGGCGCGAGAGCCTGCTGGAGCACCCAGTACAGGACCGCCCCGACGATCGGGCCCTCGATGGTCCCGATTCCGCCGACCACCACGATGAAGATCATCGCGGCGGTCCAGTTCACGGAGTAGATCGACCCAGGGGTCACGCCAAGCGTGCTCAGGGCGATCAGGGCGCCCGCGAGCGCCGCGCCGGCCGATCCGGCGACGTACACGAGGCGGCGTCCGCGGTCCACGGCCACGCCGAGGCTGCTCGCGGCGACGCGGTCGTCACGGATCGCCGTGAGCCCGAGTCCCACGCGGGAGCGCATGAGCAGGTAGGTCCCGAGCACGACGGCGACCATGAGGGCCAGCGCGAACCAGTAGACGAAGGCCACGCGCTCCACCCGGTCGGTCCCGCGGAACGCGCTCAGGGACAGGCCCGTCCCGCCGCCGAGCCCGTCGATCTGCATGGTGACCAGGCGGAATACCTCGGCCACCACCCAGGTCCCGATCGCGAAATACCCACCGGCCAGGCGGAAGACGAGGTAGCTCGTCGGCAGGGCGATCGCGGCGCCGACCAGGCCGGCGGCCAGGACGGCCGCCCACGGCGGTGCGCCGACGGCGTCGGCGAGCTGGATCAGGGCGTACCCGCCCACGCCGACGTAGGCCTGCTGGCCGACGCTCACCATGCCGCCGTACCCGGCGAGCAGGTTCCAGGTGGTACCGAGTATCACGAGGGCGAAGAGCATCACCAGGCTCGACAGCGCGCCGAGGGTCACCGCGTACGGCACGACGGCGGCGAGCAGCACCACCACGAGGAGCATGGCTCCGCCGCCGACCCAGGATCCACGCCCGCCCCGCGTGACGGTGGGGGCGGTCGGCGGGGTCGCGGGCGGGGTGCTGGGCGCTACGGCGGCGGGGCCGCTCATGCCGGCACGCTCCTCGGCATCAGGCCGCCCGGCCGGACCACCAGGACGGCGAGGAAGACGAGGTGCCCGGCGAGCACCCCGGACTGCGGGTCGATCTGTGCACCGATCGTCTGGGCCAGGCCGAGGACCACGCCGCCCGCGAGCGTGCCCCACAGCGAGCCGAGCCCGCCGATGATCACTGCCTCGAACGCGAACAGCAGCACGAGGTCCCCGTAGCCCGACGAGAACTGGGTGCTCATGCCGACGAACACGCCCGCCAGCGCCAGGGTCGCGAACGCGAGAGCCGTCGCGACGGCGTACATGTGCTTCGGGTCGACGCCCATCATGGCGGCGGCCCCCGCGTCGTCGGCGACGGCCCGCATGGCGCGGCCCGTCGCGGTGCGCGCCAGGAAGAGCTGGACCGCCGCGATGACCGCCACGGCGACCGCAAGGGTGATCAGCGGCAGCACGCCGACCGAGAGGTCACCGAGGGGCAGGCCCGCCGAGGCGAGGCCGCCCGTGGGGATCTTGCGGGTGTCCGCACTGAAGACCACCTGGAGCAGGTTGGTGAGGGCGACGGCGACGCCGAACGACACCAGCAGCGGCGCGAGCTCCCCCGCGCCGCGCGAGCCGCCGCCGCTGCCGCCGCGAGCACCCCCGCCGACCTGCGCGAGGGCCGGGTTGAACAGGCCGCGCTGCACCGCGTAGCCGAGGGCCGCGAACACCGGGACCACCACGACGACCGCGAGCCAGAGCGGGAGCCCCTGCTCCACCAGGACCAGCGAGAGGTACGCGGCCAGCACCGCGAGCACGCCGTGGGCCAGGTTGACGATGCGCATCACGCCGAAGATCAGCGACAGGCCGCAGGCCAGGAGCGCGTACTGCCCACCGAGCAGCACGCCCTGCACGCCGGCGTTGAGCCAGTCCATCAGGCCTCCGTCGGATCTGTTCGCGAGCCCCGGGTGATCCCGAAGTAGGCGTCGGCGACGGTGTCGCGGTCCAGGCCGGCAGCCTGGGCCTCCAGCACCGTCCGGCCACCGAGCAGGCACTGGACGCGGTCGGCCACGCGCAGCGCCTGGTCCAGGTCCTGCTCGACGACGAGCACGGTGGTGCCCTCCGCCGTGATGCGCCGTACGGCGTCGTAGAGCTGTGTCACCACGGTCGGCGCGAGCCCGAGCGACACCTCGTCGAGCAGCAGCACCCGTGGGTTCGCCAGGAGCGCCCGGCCGATCGCCACCGCCTGCTGCTGCCCGCCGGACAGGACGCTGCCTCGCCGGTCCTTCATCTCCGCCACCAGCGGGAACATGTCGTAGACCGCGCGCAGGTGCCACGGCCCGGCGCGCTTCGGGAAGCGGCCCATGAGCAGGTTCTCCTCGACGGTGAGCGACCCGAAGATGCGCCGCCCCTCCGGGACGAGCACGATCCCACGCCGCACCCGCCGGTGGGCGGGCAGCCGGGTGACGGGCTCGCCGTCGAGCAGCACCGTGCCCGACGTCGGCAGGTGGGTGCCGGCGAGCGCCGCCAGCAGCGTGGACTTGCCCGCTCCGTTGGCGCCGAGAACCGCGAGGGTCTCCCCCTCGGCGAGCGACAGGGCCACGCCGTCGACGGCCGTCAGGTCGCCGTACCGGACCTCCAGACCGGTCACCTCCAGGACGCTCATGCGGTCTCCCCGGGGGGTGTGGTCGCCGGGTCCGGAGCCGGGTCCGTCACCGCGTCGACGGTCGAGCCAAGGTAGACCTCGATCACCTCAGGACTGCGGATCACGTCGTGCGGGTCGCCCTGCGCGATCACCTCACCGGCGGCGAGGCACATCAGCCGGTCCACGACGTCGAGCAGCGCGTGCAGCACGTGCTCGATCCAGACCACCGCCACGCCGTCGTCCCGCAGGCTGCGGACCAGGCGCACGACCTGGGGCAGCTCGCGGTCGGTGAGCCCCCCGGCGATCTCGTCCAGCAGGAGCAGCCGCGGGCGGGTCGCGAGGGCCCTGGCGACCTCCAGCCGTTTGCGGTCCAGCAGGCGCAGGCTGCCCGACGGCGTGTTGGCCACCTCGGTCATGCCGGTCACCTCGAGCGCGTGCCAGGCCTGGGCGCCGGCGTCGTCCGCCGGTCCGGTCCTGGCGTGCCGCTGCCCCGCGAACGACGCCCCGACCAGCACGTTCTCGTACACGGTGAGGCCGCCGAAGGGCCGCGGCACCTGGTACGACCGCGCGATGCCCCGGTCCGCGCGGGCGGCGGCGCCGAGCCGGGTGATGTCCCGGCCGTCGAGCACCACGGTCCCGGCGTCGGCCCGCTGGGTGCCCCCGACGATGTCGAGCAGCGTGGTCTTGCCGGCACCGTTCGGGCCGACGAGGCCCAGTGCCTCGCCGGCCGCCACCTCGAACGACACGTCGCGGGCCGTGACGACCGGTCCGAAGCGCTTGGCGACGCCGGTCACCCGCAGCAAGGAATCGCTCACTTCAGGGGCTCGACCTCGCCGCCCGTCGGGATCTCCGGGGCGAGCTCGTTGGAGACCACCACGAGCTCGTAGGGGTTCTCGTCCTCGCCCTGCCCCTCGTCGAGCCGCCACTGGCCGCCGACGAGCGGCGTCTTCGCGACGTACGGCGGGACGCTGTCGTCGACGCCCCAGGCGACGTCGCCGACCACCGTGGAGACCTCGAGCGTCGACAGCGCCTCGGTGATCGCGTCCGGCTCGGTGGAGCCGGCCTCCTCCACTGCGGCGACCGTGATCTCGAACAGGGCCTCCGCGAAGCCGAGCGGCTGGGTCCACTGCTTGCCGGTGTCGGCCTCGTACTGGTCGGCCAGCTCCTGCGCGGTCTGCCCCGTCAGCGAGGACGTGAACGGCGCGGTCGGGTGCCACCACACCTCGGAGGTGAGGCCGTCCCCCGCGTTGCCCAGCGCCTCGACGGCCGACGGGAACAGCAGGGCCTTGCCGATCGTCGCGATCTTGGGCTGATAGCCCTGCTGCCCGGCCTGCTGCCAGAACGTGGTGAAGTCCGGCGGGATCGGCACGCCGACCAGGATGTCGTGGCCCTTGAACGCGGAGAGCTGCGCCGAGAAGTCCTGGGTTCCGTTCGGGTACAGGCCCGGGTCGTGGATGGTGACGCCGGTGTCCGCCGTGAGGGCTGGGAAGTTCGCGCTCCACGCCTGGCCGTCCGGATCGTTCGGGAACAGGCCAGCGGCCTTCTGGTTCGTGTCGACCTGGCCCCACATGTCCGCGTACACCGCGGACACGTCCTCGAGGCCCCAGAACGCGTGATAGCTGTACTTCAGGTCGGCTGGCTCGTCACCCTCCCGGATGGCGAAGGGCTGCCAGGGCGCGACCGTCGAGATGCACGGGACCGAGTTCGCCTCGCACTGCTCCGAGACGGGGTTGGTGATGTCCGGCGTCGAGGAGGTCAGCACCAGGTCGACGCCGTCGCTGTTGATCAGCTCGGCCGCCACCTCGCCCGCGCGGGCAGAGCTGGACTGCGAGTCCTTCGCGATGATCTCGACGGTGTGCTCGGTGCCGTCGATGGTCACCGGGTTGTCGGCGAACCACTGCTCCATGGCCTCGATCACGTAGGTGTTGGCCTCGCCGAACGGCGCCGACGGGCCGGTCTCGGTCGAGACGAAGCCGATCTTCAGGACGTCGTCGTCCCCACCGGCACCGACCGTGCCACCGCCCACCTCGCCGCAGCCCGCGAGTGCTCCGGCCAGCGCTGCCGTCGACGCCCAGGCCACTCCTGCCCGCACGTTCATGGACCGTCCGTTACGAACCATCGTCGTCACTCCATAGTCTGTGGTCGAGCCTGTTGTCAGCTGTGCCTTGCAGGTAGCGCTGGTCAGCCGGCCGGAGCCAGCACGATGTCGAACCGCGTGCGTGACCATGTGCCCACGATCGCCCGGCCGTCCGGCGTCGGCGTGCCCGCCGGCAGCTCCTCGAAGTCCTTGACGAGCGAGTCCTTGACGCCGAACACGGAGTCGGAGCCGAGCAGCTCATCGCCGCGCACGAAGATGTGGGTCACCAGCGTGCGCAGGCCAGGAGCGGTCACCATGAAGTGCAGGTGCGCCGCGCGCACCGGCGATCGGCCCGACGCCGCGAGCAGCGCGCCCACCGGACCGTCGTGCGGGATCGGGTACGGCGTCGGCGTCGTACCCCAGAACCGGTAGCCGCCATCGGCGTCCGAGAAGAGGTGCGCGCGGCCCGCGGTGCGGTCGTCGCCGTACTGGACGTCGTAGAAACCGTCCTCGTCGGCCTCCCACACCTCGATCCGGGCGCCCTGGACCGGGTCTCCCGCTGTGTCGGTGACCGTGCCCTCGACCCAGCACGGCTGGCCCGTCGCCCCGCCGGCGATGTCGCCGCCGTTGTCGACGCGGGGAGCGTCGTCCACGAAGAACGGGCCGAACACCGTGGCCTCGGTGGCGCCTCCGTGGGCCTCGTTGTTGATCGCGATGGTCTGCATGGAGGCGCCCAGCACGTCGGACAGCAGGATGAGCTCCTGCCGCTTGTCGTCGGTGAGGTGCCCGGCGGCGGTGAGGAACCCGATGCCCTGGTGCCACTCGTCCTCGGTGAGGCGCACCTCGCGCAGGAACGCGTGCAGATGCCGGGTCAGGGACTGCATGACGGTCTTCAGGCGCTCGTCGTCGGCGCCGTCGAACGACGCCGCCACCCGGTCGGTGAGCTCCTGCTCCCGGACCGCCTGCTCCCGGGCCGCCTGCTCGGCCGCACCGTCCGGGACCGGCTCAGCCATCCTGCTCGCTCCGGCCGAGCACCGACCGCAGCGCGTCGCCCAGCGCCCCTGCCGGGTCGGCGGCGAGCGTCTGTGCGCGCCACGCCACGTGGGAGTCCGGGCGGACCAGGATCGCGCCCGACTCCTCGACGCCCCGGATCTTCGCCCAGTCGTAGTAGGTGTCGATGACGTCCCGGCCCGGCCCGATGACCACTGCCTCGAGCCGCACGCCGGTCTCCTCGGCGACCTTCGCAGCGGCGTCGGCCCATGCCTCGCCCGCGATGCCGGTCACCAGCGTGAACTGCCCGTACGGGGCGAGGTCGTGGGTCGAGCGCTTGTGGCCGGCTGGGTCCGCCACCCACACGTGCGGGAACCGTGCCCCCGGGACCGTGGACTGTCTGTAGTAGAGCTCCGGGTCGCGCTCGTCCAAGGGCCGGGGCGATCCGTCGGACACGACGGCGGCCGACTCGTAGAACTGACCCATGTCCACGCCGTGCGCGTTGAACTCGTAGTTCTTCAGGTCCATGGCCTCGACGAGAGCCTTGCGCTTGGCCTCGCCCGCCGGGGTGTTGGCCTTGCGCTCGTCGATGGCGGCCTGCATAGCCTCTGGGGTCTGCGCGTCGAGCACCCCGAGGACCTCCATGAACCGGAACTCGCCGCCGGACTTGTTGGCCCGCAGCACTATCTGCTCGGCGATCGGCGCGCGCTCGGTCGAGTACGTGTCCAGCAGGGACGGCGCCGCCTGGCCGCCCAGGACCGCGGCGAGCTTCCACGCCAGGTTGTACGAGTCCTGGACCGACGTGTTCGAGCCCAGGCCGTTGCTCGGCGGGTGCCGGTGCACGGCGTCCCCGGCACAGAAGACCCGGTCCTTCTGCAGGTGCGTCGCGTACATCTGGTTGTTGCCCCAGAGCGAGTAGCCCGTGATCTCGACGTCCAGGTCGTCGACGCCGACGAGCTGGCGCACGATGTCGGCGGCCGCTGCGTCGTCGAGCTGCGGCGGGTCGCCCGCGATGTCGTAGCCCCAGACGATCAGCCACTCGTTCCACGGCCGGACCATGCGGACCAGGCCCGCGCCGATGCCGCCGACGTCGGAGCCAGGCTGCAGCACCCAGTACAGGACCGACGGGCGGTGGCCCACCAGGTGGGCGAGGTCGGCCTTGAACGTGATGTTCATGGAGCCGGCGATGTCCATGGCGCCCTCGAACGGGAGGTCGAGGTCGGCGGCGACCTGGGAGCGGGCGCCGTCGCCCCCGATCAGGTACTTGGACCGGATCGTGTACTCCAGGCCGGTGACCCGGTCGAGCACGCGGGTGCTGACGCCGTCGGCGTCCTGGGTGTGGCTCAGGTACTCCGTGGAGAACCGCGACTGCGTGCCGCGCTGGGTCGCGTTCTTCACCAGGATCGGCTCGAGGTAGGTCTGCGGGATGTCCACCGTGCGGGACGGCGAGGCGAGCCGGGCGTCCGCCTCGCGCGCCGGGTGCGTCTCCCAGGTGAGGATGCGGCCGATCTCCTCGCCGGCGATCGTCGTGCAGAACACCGTGTCGCCCACCAGCTCGTGCGGCGTGGCGTCCGCGAGGACCTGGTCCTCGATGCCCAGGTCCCGGAAGATCTCCATGGTCCGCTGGTTGGTGATGTGCGCGCGGGGCGTGTTCGCCGTCCAGCGGTACTTGGTGATCATGATGTTGCCGATCCCCAGGCTGGACAGGAACAGGGCAGCGGACGCACCGGCGGGCCCGGAGCCGATGACCAGCACGTCGGTCTCGACGACGACAGCGGTGGTGGCGGTGTTCATGAGCCCAGGATGGCGTGAGACCACCTCCCAGAAAAGGGCAAACCAGTAATATTTCGCAGATACCCCCAGACCGCCGGGCGAGCAGACGTGCGTGTCGCCCTCGGACGCAGGATGCTCGTTCCATGCCTACTCAGCCGACAGTCCTGAAGCCCTCGCGCGACCCGCAGCTCGTGCTCCTGCGGCACGGCGAGACCGAGTGGAGCGCGAGCGGGCAGCACACGGGACGCACCGACCTCCCGCTCACGACAGCAGGCGAGGAACAGGCGAGGGTCGCCGGGCTGGCCCTCGCCGACCACGAGTTCCAGGCCGTCTACACGTCCCCGCTGCTCCGGGCCCGGCGGTCGGCGGAGCTGGCGGGCTACCCCGACGCCGTCGTCGATGAGGACCTCGCCGAGTGGGACTACGGGCCCGTGGACGGCCGCACCTCGGCCGACGTCTCCGAGGAGCTGGGGCGGGAGTTCCTCATCTTCGACGACGGCGTGCGCATCCTGCCGCCGTCGGCCGAGCACGGCGACGGGCGGGCGGGCGAGACGCTGGACGAGGTCGCCGTGCGGGCGGCGCGGATGGTGGCCCGGGCAGAGGAGTCACTGACGGGCCGAGCCGGGCCAGCCGGACCAGCCGGGTCGGACGGCGGCGGGGACGTGCTGCTCGTCGCGCACGGCCACCTGCTGCGGGTGCTCGTCACCGTCTGGCTCGGCGTCGACCCGCGGCTCGGCTCCCGGTTCGAGCTGGGGACCGCCGCCGTCTGCCTGCTGGGCTACGGACACAACCTGCGCACGATCGAAGGATGGAACCTCGCCGCACAGTAGATCCCGGTCACGCAGTAAGGCAGTATTCGCGGAATGAGGGAAGAGCAACTCGCCAACGGCGAGACCATCGTGATGCAGCTGCGCACCCACCCGAAGAAGGTCGTGAAGCCGATCCTGGTGCTGGTGCTGCTGCTCGCGGTCCTCGTCGCCCTGTGGACGGTGCCACTGCCCGTTGACGAGATCGTGCTCTGGATCGCGACGCTCGTGCTCGGGCTGCTCGGTCTGGCCGCCGCGGTGGGACCGTTCCTGCGCTGGCGCACGACGCGCTACATCATCACCAACCAGCGCGTCGCGATGCGTACCGGAGTGCTGACGCAGACCGGCCGGGACATCCCGCTCTACCGGATCAACAACGTCACCTTCGAGAAGCAGCTCAGTGACCGGTTCTGGGGGTGCGGCACCCTCGTGATCTCCGACGGCACCGATCAGCCAGGCATGGTGCTCGACGACGTGCCCGACGTCGAGGCGGTCCAGCGCACCCTGCAGGACCTGGTGCGTCAGGGCACGCAGCTCAGCGACGACTGACTCTCTGCTCAGCGGGTACCCGCGCGACTGACCGGGCGTACCGGCTGCGCCTCGTCAGCTACGCGGGTCCACTTCCAGGACTGCAGCCAGGTCCGCGCCCGCACGCAGCAGGGCTACTGAGCGGGCGGCGATCTGGTCGAGCCGCCTGCCCAGGATCCGCTCGGCCGCGTCGATGCCCTCGACGATGCCGTCACCGGCGTCGCTACGCAGCGTCGCCACGACATCCCGCACTGCCGGGAGGCCGTACCCGCTGCCGCGCAGGGCAGCGACGATGCGAGCCTCCCGGATCGCCCCGGTCCCGTACCGGCGGGCGCGCAGGGTGGTTACCCGCTCCGGCACCGCGAGTCCCTCCTGCTCCCAGAACCGGAGCGTGGACGTGCGTACGCCGAGGGCGTCGGCGAGCTCGGTGATGGTCATGGTGCCCCCGGCCGCCTCGTCGGCGTCGGCGTCGGACCGGGCCTCACCCTGGATCGCACGCAGCGCCTCCCGTGCACGGAGCGCCTCGTCGCGCTCGCGCGCCAGCCGGACGTGCACGGCGCCGATGCGGGCAGCGGCCTCGGCGAGGCTTGTTGTCGGCTCATCACGCTGTGCGGCAAGCGCCGCCCCAGCGAACAGCTCGGCGAGCAGCCGCCGCGCGACCACCGGCCCTGCCGCACTCGCGAGGCCTCGGTACGCGCGCAGCGCCTGGACGTGATGCGCCGTGTAGGCCCGGTAACCGTTGGTCGCGCGGAGGGCAGGCGGGATCACGCCCAGCCGCTCCAGGTCGCGGACCTGCTGGACGGAGTACCCCGACTCCCGCGCGACGTCGACCGTACGGAGCTGCAGGCGGCTCTCTCGCCTCATTCGCTCAACCCCACACAAGGACTTGAAGGTGATGCTTGAACCATGAGCACCGACCTGAGTATCGACCAGATCATCGCCGCCGTGCAGCACCTCGAAGGCTCGCTCGTCGTGGCCCCCGCCGTCGGCGACGCCGGCTTTCCCGAGCTGGCCTGGGGCGACGCGTTCTTCTACTACGCGCCGGACGGCGTGCTGCCCCGGACCGTCCAGCCCTACGGGACCATCGTCACCAAGAACTACCCGGACGACACGGCCTCGGACCTCGACCCAGCCGAACGATGGCGCGTGAACCTCCATGTCGACCGCGGGACGTTCCGGGAGCTCACCGAGCACTACGCCGCCGGGGACGGTGCTCAGACCCCGGCCGACGCCACCGTCGACCTCGCGGCCACCGACGTCGTGCTGCCGCACCCGGTCTACGGGACCGCCGGCTGGATCGCCGTCGTGAACCCCGGCCCGAGGACCGCGGACACGGTCCTCCGCCTCCTGCACGACGCCCACGACGCCGCACGGGTCAGGTCCGAACGCCGACGCTGAGACCGAGAACGGGGTTGTGTCCACGACGTCCGCCCGGACGAGCACAAGCCCGTTCTCGACGGGCCTGCTCCTGCCTTAGACGACAGCCTGCTCGCTGCGGCGGAGCAGGTCGACGCTCAGCCGGATATCGCCGATGGCGTGCGCGTCCAGCAGCCGCCGGGCCAGCTTCTCGAGCGTGTCGGGGTCGGGCCTGCCCTTCTCGTCAGCGCCGGGAACCGTCGTCGGGTCGTCGGAGCGCGCGACGCCGTAGCGCGCGGCGAACCATTCCGCGACGGTGACTCCGTGCACCGGCGTCTGCACGAGCTCGACGGCGTCGCCCGCGCCGATCTCGCCGTTCTCGATCACGCGCAGGTAGGCGCCCGTGCGGTTCGCCTGCGTGAACCGGCGCACCCAGCGCTGCTCGCCGAGCCGGCGGCCGAAGGTCTGGCAGGGCACACGCGGCTGCGTCACCTCGAGCAGCGCCGAGCCGACCTGCCAGCGCTCGCCGATCACCGCGCGGTTCACGTCCAGGCCACGGACGCGCAGGTTCTCGCCGAACAGCCCCGGCGGGACCGGGCGGCCCAGCTCGGCCGACCAGAAGTCGGCGTCCTCCTGCGCGTAGGCGTAGACCGCCTGGTCGGGACCGCCGTGGTCCTTACGGTCCGCCTGGATGTCCGCATACAGCCCGAGGGGCCGGACCTTGACGCGCCCCTCGACCGGCCGCTTGTCGATCGCTGTGACTCCCACGGTGCCTGCGTCGGGAAGCAGGACGTGGACGCGACAGACCGCGAGGAGTTCAGCCATGCGCACATGCTCTCATTTCCGCGTTATGCCCATTACGTACCGGACACACAGGTCACCCGGGTGACTTGTGTGTCCGGTACGTGCGCGGGTCGCGTGCGTCACCTGCCCTTCGGCAGCGGCAGCGGCTCCATCCACTGGTCGTTCGCGGTGAGGTCGATGTCGAACTCACCGGCGAACCGCATGCGCGTGCCGGTCAGCACGCCGTCCGCCGACTCGTCGAGGTCGTAGACCCGGGCGCCGCGCAGCCGGTTCCGCTCGGCACCCGACAGGCCGTAGGTGCCGAACCCGGTGTTCCCCGCGTAGCCGAGCAGCACGCCGTAGTAGTCGCCCGAGTAGGTGTTCACGTGGTCGTGACCGCAGAACACGCCGCGCACGTCGCCCCGGTGCTGGATCGCCGAGAACATGCCCGAGTTGAACGGCCCAGGGCACTCGTCCTCGTTCCGCTCGCCCTCGATGCGGTGGCGGGCCTTGCCGCGCTCGTGGTCGGCGTCGGTGCGCCCGTCGACCGAGCCGAACCACATGAACCGGTACTCCCACAGGGGGATGTGGATGAACATGAGGGCCGGGACGACGTGCCCTGCCCGGCGCTCGATCTGCACCGACGTGTCGTAGTACCACTTGACCTGGTCCATGCGCAGCCAGTCCCAGGTGGGGTAGCCCTCGAAGTCCTGGCCGGCCAGCTCCTCGGGGGCGTACCGCCCGGAGTCGAGCAGCCAGAGGTTGAACGCCGGCCGGCCGTTCCTGCCGTCGATCAGCAGGTTCGAGTTGCCCTGTCCGGTCACCCCGCGCGCCGTCGGGCCGTTCATGTTGTAGCGGTAGGACCGGTAGAAGGCCAGCATGTCGGCCTCGTCGAGGCCGCTGTCGGGCGTCGAGTCCTCGTCGTGGTTGCCGAAGGTGATGGCCCACGGCACCGACCGCTCCTCCATCGGCTGCACCACGTTGTTCATCGCCTGGCGCATCTCGAGCGGGGTGTCACAGCCGCCGGTGATGTTGTCGCCGTTGAGGATCACGAGGTCGGGGCGCTCGTCGTCGAGCACTGCCCGCATCAGCTCGAGGGTGCGCCGGTCGACCTTCTCGTCGTCCTGCGTGTCGTTGAACTGGACGATCTTGAACTTCCCGTCCCGCCCGAACCGCAGGCCCCGCTGCGGGTGCCGGCCGAGCTCCGTCGCGCCGGCGGGCGTGGCCGCCGCGACGGTCGCGACGCCGGCAGCGCCGAGGCTGCTCAGGGACAGGAACATCCGGCGGTCGACGGCGGACGCCCCGCTCCCCGCGGTGCCGCTGTCGGCCGGACTGATCTCGCTCGGCATGTCGCCGGCAGTCTTCTCGCTCATGCCGACGACGATCGGGGGCCGGGCTGGCGACCGTCCGACCGGAGGGTGGCCTCCCGATGACGGTCTGCTGAACGCCCTACCGCTGAGCGCGCTCGCCGGCCCCGGCAGACGTCCGCCGCACCGCACGCGCGATCCAGTAGACCGCCAGGATCACGACGACCAGACCGGCGGTCGCGGCGATCTGCGGCCGGGCGGCGTCGTCGGACAGCATGAGGCCCACCACGGCCAGGAGCGCCACCAGCGTGGCCCACGAGAGCCAGGGGTAGCCCCAGGCGCGCAGGCGCAGGGTCTCGCCGCGCTCGGCGGCCGCGGCCTCCAGCTGCGGCCGCAGCCGCAGCTGCGAGACGACGATCAGCAGCCACACCACGAGCAGCGCCGAGCCGACGGCGTTGAGCAGCACCCCGAGCAGCGACTCGGGCAGCAGGTAGTTCAGGAGCACCGCGACGACGCCGAAGAACACCGAGACCAGCACGGCCACCCACGGCACCTCGCGACGCGAGACCCGGGTCGCGAGCGCCGGGGCGTCGCCGCGCCCGCCGAGCGAGAACAGCATGCGGGACGTCGCGTAGACGTTGGCGTTGAAGGCGCTCAGGAGCGCCAGCACCACGACGACCTCCATGAGCCGGGCGGCGCCGTCGAACCCGGCCATCTGGAGCACGGACACGAACGGCGACTCGAGACGTGCGGTGTCGGTCCAGGGGATCAGGGCGACCATGATGGCCACTGAGCCCACGTAGAAGAACAGGATGCGCCAGAGGATGGTGCGGGTAGCGGTGGCCACGGCGGCGCTCGGGTCGCGCGCCTCGGCAGCGGCGATGGTGACGATCTCGATGCCCCCGAAGGCGAACACCACGGTGAGCAGCCCCGCCGCGATGCCGGGCAGCCCGGCGGGGGCGAAGCCGCCGTTCGCCGCCCAGTCCCCCAGGACGCTCCCGGCCACCGGCACGGCGCCGATCACGATGAGCAGGCCCAGCACCAGGAACCCGACGATCGCCGCGACCTTGATGGCCGCGAACCAGAACTCGGCCTCGCCGAAGTGCCGCACGCCCACCAGGTTGATCGCGCCGAACACCGCGACGACGACCGCCGCGACGGCCCACTGCGGCACCGCGGGCCACCAGCCGTGCACGATCCCGGCCACGCCGGTCACCTCGACGCCGAGCACCATCACGATGGTGAACCAGTAGAGCCAACCCAGGAGGAACCCGGCCCAGCGGCCCAGCGCTGCCTCCGCGTAGACGGAGAAGGACCCGCTCGACGGCAGCGCCGAGGCCATCTCGGCGAGCATCCGCATGACGAGCACGACGATCGCGCCGGCTATCGCGTAGCTGAGGAGAACGGCGGGCCCGGCCGCCGCGATGCCGAGGCCGGAGCCGAGGAACAGCCCAGCTCCGATGGCGGAACCCAGGCCCATCATCGTCAGGTGCCGGGGGCGTAGTCCGTGGGCCAGCTGCTGGCTCTGGTCGTCGGTGGTGCTCACGACCGACCACGGTAACCCGAGCCGGGGGCCGGCGGACCACAGCGGATGTGAGTGCGGCGGCTCCGGTGAAGAATCTGGCACGTGACCGACTCTGCGCACACCCCCGGCCACGCTGGTGACGACCCCACCGTGGAGGACCCCGACTACGGCCTCGAGACACCGCTGACCGGGCACCCCGAACCGTTGCCCCACGTGGTCGTCGTGGGTGGTGGGTTCGCCGGGATGGCCGCCGTGAAGGCGCTGCGGGACGCGCCGGTACGCATCACGCTGATCGATCGCCGTGTCTACAACACGTTCCAGCCGCTGCTGTACCAGGTGGCGACCGGCGGGCTGAACCCTGGCGACGTCACCTACTTCCTGCGCGGCCTGCGCCTGCGGCAGAAGAACGTCCACGTGGTGCACGAGCACCTCGTCGAGGCGGACCACCAGGCTAAGAAGATCCGTCTGCTGAACGACCACTGGGTCAGCTACGACTACCTCGTGGTGACGGCGGGCGTGACCACCAACTTCTTCGGGACGCCCGGCGCCAAGGAGTACGCGTTCCCGATGTACTCGCGCTCGCAGGCGCTCCGGATCCGCGACAACCTGTTCATCCGCCTGGAGAGGGCGGCCAAGTCCAAGCGGCTGGACGACGGGCTGCGCGTCGTCGTCGTGGGCGGTGGCGCGACCGGGGTCGAGGTCGCGGGTGCGCTCGCCGAGCTGCGGACCGCCGGCCTCGCGCCCGCCTACCCGGAGATCCACGGCGACGCGTTCGAGGTCAAGGTGGTGCAGCGCGGCGGCGAGATCCTCAAGGCGTTCGCGCCCGAGCTGCGGACCTACGCCGCCAAGGAGCTGTCCCGGCGCGGGGTCTCGCTGCACCTGGGCGCCGGCGTCGCCGCGGTCGAGCGCGATGCGGTGGTGCTCGCCGACGGCACGCGCATCCACGCCGACCTGACCGTCTGGTCCGCGGGAGTGCACCCGCACGAGGAGGTCTCCGGGTGGGGTCTGCCGCAGGACGAGGGCGGGCGCATCAAGACCGGTGAGGACATGCAGGTCGAGGGGCTGCCGGGCGTCTTCGCGGCGGGCGACGTCGCGGTCTCGCCGTCGGGCCTCCCGCAGCTGGCCCAGCCCGCCATCCAGGGCGGCACCGTGGTCGGCAGGAACATCCGGGCGCTGCTCGACGGCCGGCCCCTGCAGGAGCTGCGCTACGTCGACAAGGGCACGATGGCGGTGATCGGCCGTCGGGCCGCGATCGCCGAGATCAACCTGCCCGGCGGCAAGCCGCTGCGGATCACCAAGGGCCTGGCCTGGCTGGTCTGGCTGTTCGTGCACATCATGTCGCTGGTCGGCCCGCGCAACCGGGTGACGACGCTCGCGGGCCTGACCACGCGCTACGGGTTCCCGTTCCACCGGCGGCCCGTCCCGATCGTCGGCGACGTCCCGACGGTCCGCCCGCCCAAGCCCGGCGCCTGACCGCAGGCACCGGTCGGGCGCTTAAGCGATTTGGTGGGTGTCGGGCCCGCGTGCGCATGGGGACGCTTCGAGGGCCGTACTCGTACACCTCGAAGGGGAGGCACCATGAGACCCACCCGCGCGATCATCTCCGGTACCGCGACGACAGCGATCCTCGGCCTGCTGCTCGTCCCGCTGCTCGGCCTTCCGGCCGGCGCCGCGTCACCCGCGTCACCCGCCGCGCCCGACGGCGCGAGGGCCGCCGACGCCGATGCTGCCGGTGTCGACGCCGTCGGCATCCACGTCTCCGGTGGCCGGCTCGTCGAGAGCGACGGATCGCCCCTGCTGCTGCGCGGCGTCAGCCACGCCCACACCTGGTACGCCGGGGAGACCGGGGCGTTCGCCGACATCTCCGCCGCCGGGGCCAACGCCGTGCGCGTGGTGCTCAGCGACGGGACCCGCTGGACCCGCAACGGTCCGGCGGACGTCGCTGGCGTCGTCGGCCTGTGCGAGGAGAACCGGCTGGTCTGCGTCCTGGAGGACCATGACACGACCGGCTACGGCGAGGAGGCCGCTGCCAGCACTCTCGACACGGCGGCGGACTACTGGATCTCCCTGCTCCCGACCCTCCAGGGCACCGAGGACCGCGTGCTCGTCAACCTCGGCAACGAGCCCTACGGCAACGACGCGACCGTCAACGCGGGCTGGGCCGCCGACACCTCCGCCGCGATCCAGCGGCTGCGGGACGCCGGGTTCGAGCACACGATCGTCGTGGACGCGCCGTCCTGGGGCCAGGACTGGCAGGGCATCATGCGGGACTCCGCCGCCGACGTCCTCGCGGCCGACCCGGACGGCAACACGGTGTTCTCCGTGCACATGTACGGCGTGTACGACACCGCGGCGGAGGTCACCTCCTACCTCGACGCCTTCACGAGCCAGGGGCTGCCGATCATCGTCGGCGAGTTCGGGCACGACCACTCCGACGGCAACCCCGACGAGGACACGATCATGGCGTACACCCGGTCGCAGGGGATCGGCTGGTTCGCCTGGTCCTGGAGCGGGAACGGCGGCGGTGTCGAGTACCTGGACATGGTGACCGGCTTCGATCCCGCGCAGCGCACCTCGTGGGGCAACCGGGTCATCACCGGGCCCGACGGGCTCGCGGAGACCTCGGTGCCTGCGCACGTGTTCGACTGCGGGTCCTGATTGCTTGCGCCCTGTATCGACAGGTGTAAACATAGAGCCATGTCGATACAGGGCTCATCCGCCGAGCGGGCCACGTCCGCCGAGGCGCACGCGATCGGCCCCGACGCCGCCGCCGGTCTCGCCGCGACGCTCAAGGCGATCGCCGACCCGCTGCGCCTGCGCATGCTGTCGGCGATCGCCACCTCGCCCACCGGCGAGACGACGGCGGGCGAGCTCGCGACCCTGACCGCCGTCTCGCAGCCCACCGTGTCGCACCACCTCAAGGTGCTGCGCGACGTCGGCCTGCTCACGTCGGACCGGCGCGGCACCTGGGTCTGGTACCGCGTCGCCCCCGCCTACCGGGGTGCGGTCACCACGCTGCTGGACCGGTTCGCACCCGCGGCCGTCGAGGTGCACGCGGGTGGTGCGCCGACAGGAGCCTGGCACGGCGAGGTCGCGGGGCTCAGCAACGTGGACCCCGCCCTGGACCGGGTGGCCGCCTCGCTCGCCGAGCGCTTCACCGGAACCCCCGAGCGCGAGTGCTTCCGCGTGGTCCGGGAGTCCTACACGGCGCTCACCCGCCGCGGCGGGAGCGCGGCGCACCTCGTCCCGCTCACCGAGCACTTCGCGCGGCAGCGCATCATCGACGCCGAGCGGGCGCAGGCGACGGGCCCCGAGCGCACGCCGCAGGTGCTCTTCGTGTGCGTCGCCAACGCTGGGCGGTCGCAGCTGGCCGCGGCCCTCATGCAGCACTACGCCGGCGACCGGGTGGTGGTCCGGTCGGCGGGCTCCGCACCGGCGAGCGACGTGCACGCCGCCGTGCGCGGCATCCTCGGGGAGCTCGGCGACACCGCGGCCGCCGACGTCGTCGACGACGTCACGCGCTTCTACCCCAAGCCCCTCACCGACGACGCCGTCCGCGCCGCCGACGTCGTGGTGACCATGGGCTGCGGCGACGCCTGCCCGGTGCTTCCGGGCAAGCGGTACGAGGACTGGATCGTCGGGGACCCCGCGCTCGCCTCCCCCGCCGGGGTAGCCGCCATCCGTGACGAGCTGGACGGGCGGGTGCGCGGCCTGCTCGCTGCGCTGCTGCCGGCCGAGGACGCCCTGACTACCGGAGGAACCCGATGAACGCCCTGCCCCAGCCGAGCGCCCCGCTGAAGATAGTCGTCGTCGGGTCGGTCGCCGCCGGCACCTCTGCCGCCGCGAAGGCCCGCCGCAACACCGAGACCGCGCAGATCACGGTGTACGAGCGGGACCACGACATCTCCTACTCCGGCTGCGGCCTGCCCTACTTCGTGGGTGGCGAGGTCAAGGACATCGACGAGCTCACTCCGCGCGACCCGGCCTGGTTCAAGGCCCGGTACGACGTCGACGTGCACACCGGGCACGAGGTCGTCGCGGTCGACGCCGACGCCCGGACCGTGACGGTGCGCGACCTGGCCACCGACCGCACCTTCGTCGACACCTACGACGAGCTGGTGCTCGCGACCGGCGTCCACGCCGTCGTCCCGCCGATCCCCGGTGTGGACTCGACAGGCGTGTTCTCCGTGCGGACCCCGTCCGACGCCCGCGCCATCCGCGCGTGGATCGAGGACGGCGAGTCCAGGGGCCGGGTCGTACGCCATGCCGTGGTCGTCGGGGCCGGGTACATCGGGCTCGAGATGACCGAGCAGCTGGTGGCCCGCGGCCTGACGGTCACGGTCGTCGAGGCGCTCGACCACGCCATGCCCCGCCTGGACGCGGACATGTCCGTGCGGGTGGACGGCGAGCTCCGCAAGCACGGCGTGGACCTGCGGCTCGGCGCGGTGGTCGTCGGCATCGCGTCCGACGACGGGGTCGTGACCGGCGTCGCGGTGGAGGGCGGACCTCCCGGGGCCGACCACATCGACGCCGAGCTGGTCATCGTCTCCGTCGGGGTCCGGCCGAACACCGACCTGGCCGAGCAGGCCGGCGTGCTGATCGGCCCGACGGGCGCCGTCGCCGTCGACCGCCGGCAGCGCACCAGCGTCGAGCACGTGTGGGCCGTCGGGGACGTCGCCGAGTCCTTCCACGTGATCACCGGCGACCCCGTGTGGGTGCCGCTCGGCTCGACCGCGAACAAGATGGGCCGCATAGCGGGTGACGCCATGACCGGCGGGCCGCTGGAGCACCGCGGCATCCTCGGCACGTCGATCGTCCGGGTCTTCGACCTCGGCGTCGCCCAGACCGGGTTCACCGAGGACCAGGCACGTGCCGCCGGGTACGACGTCGAGGTGCTGCACAACATCAAGCCCGACCGGCCCGAGTACCTCGGCGGCAAGCCCCTGGTCCTCAAGGCAGTGGCCGACCGGGCCACCGGACGGCTCCTGGGTGCCCAGGCGATCGGGGCGACCGGCGCGGACAAGCGCATCGACGTGCTGGCCACGGCGATCACGTTCGGGGCAGACGTCGCCGACCTCTTCCACCTCGACCTCGCCTACTCCCCCACGTATGCCACCACCAAGGACCCGGTCCACTACACCGGCATGGCGCTGACCAACGCGATCCACGGGCAGGCACCGCTGGTCACCCCGACCGAGCTGGACCGGCGTCGGGCCGACGGCGAGCTGATCCAGGTCGTCGACGTGCGCTCGGCGAAGGACCGCGCGAGGTCCGCAGTGCCGGACTCGGTGCACATCCCGCTGGCGGAGCTGCGGAAGCGGTCGAGCGAGCTCGACCCGGCGCTGCCCACGATCACGTACTGCAACAAGGGCGTGACCGGGAACGCCGGCCAGAACGTGCTGCGCAACCTCGGGTTCACGGACGTCGCGAACCTGTCGGGCGGCAACCAGAGCTACCAGGCGCGCCCCGCTGCGTCGTCCTGAACCTTCCTGAACAGATCCCACGAACCCCGCTGGAGAGACCTAGTGTCCGAGACCCCGATCCCGACGCCGACCAAGCCGTCCGCCCTGTTCGTCTGCGTGCACAACGCTGGCCGCTCCCAGATGGCCGCCGGCTTTCTCCGAGCGCTGTCCGACGGCGCCTTCGACGTGCGCTCCGCCGGATCCATGCCCGCAGAGCAGATCAATCCCGTCGCCGTCGAGGCCATGCTCGAGGTGGGCATCGACATCCGCGACGAGCGGCCCAAGGTACTGCGGCCAGAGGCGGTCGAGGCCTCGGACGCCGTCATCACCATGGGGTGCGGCGACGCCTGCCCGTACTATCCCGGCAAGAACTACCAGGACTGGGAGCTCGACGACCCGGCGGGTCAGGGCATCGACGCGATCCGCCCGATCCGCGACGAGATCGAGCGGCGGGTGCGCGGCCTGCTCGCCGAGCTCGGCGTCGAGCCGGTGGCATGAGCGCTCCGGTGAGCGCACGGGTGGATACACCGGAGAGCGCGGTCGTCGACGCGGCGGTGAGTGCGGCGGTGACCGTGGCGGTGACCTGGCCTGCGGCTCTGTGGCGTCGGGCGCTCGGCGAGCTGCTCGGTACGGGGCTGCTGGTCGCCGTGGTGGTCGGGAGCGGGATCGCTGCCGCGAACCTTTCGCCCGACGACGTCGGGCTGCAGCTGCTGGAGAACTCGATAGCCACGGCGCTCGGGCTCGCCGTGCTGATCGCCGTGCTCGGACCCCTGAGCGGTGCGCACTTCAACCCCGTGGTCACGCTCGTGGACTGGGCCCTCGGGCGCCGCGACCCGGCCGGGCCGCGGCTCGGCGACGTGGCCGCGTACCTCGCGGCGCAGCTGACGGGCGGGATCGGCGGCGCCGTGCTGGCCAACGCGATGTTCGCCGAGCCGACGGCGATCGCGACCACCGACAGGGTGTCCGGGGCGACGTTCCTCGCGGAGGTGGTCGCAACGGCGGGTCTGGTCCTGGTGATCTTCGGTCTGCTGCGCGCCGGGCGCGACACGCTGATCGCCCCGGCGGTGGGCGCCTACATCGGCGCCGCCTACTGGTTCACCAGCTCGACGTCGTTCGCCAACCCCGCGGTCACCGTCGGCCGCGTGCTCAGTGACAGCTTCGCCGGGATCGCCCCCGGTTCGGTGCTGCCGTTCGTGCTCGCGCAACTGGTCGGCGGAGCCGTCGGTCTCGGCCTGGTCGCGGTGCTGTACCCGGCACGCCTTGGCACCACCGGCGGCGATGTGGCGCGACCCGGCACGCCTGCGCACTGACGGCCCGCTCGACTGCAGACTTGGTCGCGGTCCCCAACGCCGACTGCAGACCTGGTTGCGGTTAGAGGCCCGCAAACCGCAACCAAGTCTGCAGTCGCCGACCGGGGCGCCGGCGAAGTCTGCAGTCGATGCCTAGTCTCCGGAGCGGCCGTGCATGACTCCCGTGCTGAACCCGACAGGCCCGGCTGACGCGGCCGACGCGGCCGACGCGGCCGACGCAGCGTCGGCCGGCGCACCACCGAGCGGGTTGGCCCTAGCGGGCGGAGCCCCGATCGAGACCTGCTGGGGCGCAGCGGGGACGGCGCAGCAGGAGCCGGCCCCGGACGCCGCCAGCTCGTCCGGGGAGACCCGACCGTCCGCGTCAGCGGCCAGCGCGAGGTCCGAGGAGCAGACGCCGGTCTCCGGCAGGTTCAGCTCGACCGCGTCGGCCGCCGCGCGGTCACCCGCGAGCGCCGCGGCGATCGAGCGGACCTGCTCGTAGCCGGTGGCGAGGAGGAACGTCGGGGCCCTGCCGTAGGACTTCATGCCCACCAGGTAGAACCCGGCGTCGGGGTGGGTCAGCTCGGCCTCACCGTGCGCGGGGACCGTGCCGCACGAGTGGAGGTTCGGGTCGATGAGCGGCGCGATCCGCCGTGGCGCCTCCACCACGGGGTCCAGGTCGAGGCGGACCTCCCGCAGCATCGCCAGGTCGGGGCGGAACCCGGTGGCGGCCGCGATGTGGTGCACGGTCAGGTCGAGGGCACCGTCGTCGCCGTCGCGGCGGGCCGACCCCAGGACGCGCACCGTGTCGCCCGCCGGGTCGGTCGACGGCTCCAGCCGGTCGATCGCCACGCGGGTGAGCAGCTCGATCCGGCCGGCCTCGACCGCGTCGCGCAGCCGGGTGCCGAGCAGACCGCGGGCCGGCAGGTCGTCACCGGTGCCACCGCCGTACAGGCGGCGCGGCGACCCACCGCGGATGGCCCAGGTGATCCGGCTCACGGGGGCGCCCTGTGCAGCCTCCTGCTCCGCGAGCTCGACCAGGCTCAGCAGGGTGTTCGCCGCCGAGTGCCCCATGCCGACCACCAGCGTGTGCCGCCCGGCGAACCGGTCGCGGTCGCGGCCGAGCACGTCCGGCAGCGCGCCCGCGAGGAACCGCGCCGACTCGGGCTCGCCGAGCGTCGGCAGGCCCGACGTCCCCAGCGGGTTGGGCCGGCCATAGGTCCCGGAGGCGTCGATCACCGCCTGCGCGCGGATCTCCTCGACGGTGCCGGTCCCGCCGGAACCGTCCGCGGGACCGGTGGCCAGGCGGACCAGGTACGGCAGGCGCTCGCGCCCCAGCGAGCGGGAGCGGTCGGCTCCGTCCTTGGTCACTGCGAGCACGCGGGTCCGGTACCGGATCTGCGCCCCCGCCCCGTTCACGAGCGCGTCGGCGAGGGGCACGAGGTACTGCTCGACGAGCTCGGTGCCCGTTGGCAGCGTGTCCGGCTCGGGATCGGACCACGGCTCGGTGCGCCCGGCTCCGGCGGACGTGAGCAGACGGCGGGCTGCGGCGTCGACGTCGTACCGCCACGGCGAGAAGAGGCGCACGTGGCCCCACTGCGCGACGGCGGCGCCTGCGCCGTCCCCTGCCTCGATGACCAGGGGTTCGAGCCCGCGCTCGGCGAGGTGTGCCGCGGCTGCGAGGCCCACGGGCCCGGCGCCGATCACTACGACCGGAAGGTTCTGCGCTGTCGTCATGTGTCCCGTCCCCATTCTCTGCTGTCGTCTCCGCTCATCTTCGCCGTCGTCCTCGTCGGCGGCCAGATCGGATCGAAGAACTTCGATGCGTTGTGTGGGACCGAACATATCCAGAAACTTCGATGCGTGGCAAGATGGGCGCATGACGACAACCGCACTCGAGCTCGCACCGGCCGCACCGGCGTCCGGCACCTGCTGCGCCCCGCTCGTGCGGGAGGCAGCCGACCCGGCCGCCGCCGCCGACCTCGCCCGCTCCTTCAAGGCGCTGGGCGACCCCACCCGGGTTCGGCTGCTCTCGATCGTCGCCGCGCACGACGGCGGTGAGGCCTGTGTGTGCGAACTCACCGAGCCCATCGGCCTGAGCCAGCCCACCGTGAGCCACCACCTGAAGATCCTGGTCGACGCCGGACTCCTCACTCGGGAGCAGCGCGGCAAGTGGGCCTACTACTCGGTCGTGCCCGGCTCGCTCGACCGGCTGGGTGCGCTGCTCAGCGAAGCGGCGGGGTAGCCTCGCTCCTGGCGCTCGGCCACCCCGCCGTCGGCCAAGGAGAACCCATGACACCGGACGAGCTGCGCTCCGCGCAAGGACTCACCATGGCGAACCCTGAGCGGTTACGCCTGCTGGCCCGCCTGCTGACGCATCCTGGAGGCGGCTCGACCGCCAAGGGCCTGGTGCGCCACCCCGCGCTGAACGTCACGCTGAACGTCACGGACGTCGAACACGACCTCGCGGCACTGGTCGCGGTGGGCCTGGTCGCCACAGCCGGGCCGGTTGCGGCGGACGAGCGGCTGCCCGACGGGCCGCTCGCCGAGCACCCGTCGGACGCGCCGCTGTACCGGGTGTCGTCGCGAGGCATCGCGCGGTTCGGCTCGGCCGCCCTCGCGGTGCCCCGCTACCCGGGCGAAGCCCCGCTCGACGTGCGCGACCACGAGGCGCTGCTCGCCCGGCTGACCGAGACCCTCTCCGCCGGGTTCGCCACGAACGCGGGCACCGGCACGGTGGATCGCCTCGTGCGCGAGTGCTATTCGTCGCTGAGCGAGCAGATCGGGTCGTACGCGCACCTGCCCGCTCTCACCGCCTGGCTCGCGACCGACCGCCTCGCCGCGATGACCGAGGTGACGTACGGCTCCGCGCGCGACGTGCTGTTCGTCTGCGTCCACAACACCGGCCGCTCCCAGATCGCCGCGGCGGTCACGCGACGCCTCGCGGGCGACCGCGTCCGGGTGCGCACCGCGGGTACCAGGCCGGTGTCCGAACCCGACCCTCTGACCGAGACCGTCCTGGCCCGCCGTGGCCTCGACGGGCTCATCGAGTTCCCCCGCGAGCTCACGGACGACATAGTGCGCGCGTCCGGCGTGATCGTGACGATGGGCTGCGGTGACTCGTGTCCCGTCTACCCGGGGCGCCGCTACCTCGACTGGCCGCTCGACGACCCGGCGGGCCGCCCGATCGAGGAGGTCGAGCGGATCGTCGACGACATCACCGCCCGGGTGCGGGCCCTGCTCGCTGAGCTGGATGCCGCGGAGGAGCCGCCGAGCCTGGTCGAGGCCGGAGCGTCCGAGAGCTCCCCGGCCTGGCTGCCGCACCGGACCAGGCAAAGATATTCACAGGGTTGTGGATAACTGCTGTGCATAACCGGGCGGCAACCGTCCGGTGGGGAGTGTCAGTGGCTCGGTGCAAGGTGGTACTACGCGCATTCTTCGTTCCACGCCTCATGAAGGGCTGAGCCATGACCGAACCATCTTCCGTCGGCCCCGCAGCCGCACGGTCCGCCTCCGGCGGAGTAGGCACCGTGCACTCCGTGGTCCTCGACGTCCCTGACCTCACCGCCGAGGCGGACTTCTGGACGGCCCTGACGGACGGCACCGTGGCCAAGAGGGACGACGACTGGATCACCGTCGTGACCCCCGACCGGTGGGGTATCGCGTTCCAGCTCGCGCCCGACCTCGTGCCGCCGCAGTGGCCAGGGCAGGAGCACCCGCAGCAGGCGCACCTCGATCTCTACGTCCCGGACCTGGCAGCGGCGAGCACCCGGGCGGTGGAGCTCGGGGCCACCGTGCTGCGGGAGGGGGAGCAGTGGATCACGCTCGCCGACCCTGCCGGGCACCCCTTCGACGTGTGCCTCGACGAGAAGGCGGACGGCGTCAGCGTCATGGGCGCCACCTTCGACTGCGCTGACGCGTCAGCGCTCGCGCGGTTCTGGTCGGGCGTGATGGGTGAGCCGGTGACCTATGACGCCGACGGCGTCGCCATGCTCGGCGGCTCCCGGCCGCTGCTCTTTCAGACCGTCGAGCGGTACAACCCGCCGCGGTGGCCGGATCCCGCGTACCCGCAGCAGCTCCACCTGGACATCGAGGTGCCCGACCTCGATGCCGGCGAGGCGGCGGTCCTCGCGCAGGGCGCTACGCGCCTGCCTGGTCAGGGCGACGACTTCCGGGTGTTCGCGGACCCGGCGGGCCATCCCTTCTGCCTGGTGCGCTGAGCTCCGGTTCAGGGGCGCTCGAGGGCCGGGTGGTCCGGGTGGTCGACCCGGACCACCAGGTCCGGCATGCCCTCGATCTCCCGGGCGTACTGCTCGTAGGCGGGGACGGCCCACGTCTCGTCAGGCGGCGTCCGGCGGTGGATCGTCGCCGGTCTGAGCGCGAGGTGCACGGCGATGTCGACGGCGAGTCCCCTGCCGATGCTGAGCGTGCCGTCGAGCACGACGACGGTGCCCGGCGCGGCGTCCAGGTAGCCGGCCCGCGTGGCGCGGTCGGTGTCGGGATCGCGCAGGCTAGGTAGGTACTCCCGCCGGTCGACGACGCGCGTCAGCACCTCGCGGTTCAACGATCCGACGTCGATCCAGTCGTCGAGCAGGCTGTCCGGGTCCTCGCGGCCGCGTTCGAGCCGCAGGGACCGTGGGCGGAGGAAGTCGCTGACGCTCACGCGTGCCGCAGGCCGGCCGGCGGCTTCGAACGGTACGACGAGGGCGTCGGCGAGCCGCTCGGGGTAGGTGGACGGGTGCCCGTCGACGAGCAGCCGCACCGGCTCACCGTTCTGCCGTGCTCCGGTCGCCGTCTCGGTCAGAAGCTCCGCGCGGGCGAGGACGAGCCCGGCGACCCGCTCGACGAGGAGCGCCGCGCTGACCGGTTCTATGCGTGTGCTCATCGTGGAACGACTCTATGGCGTGAGCCCGGTTCGACGGCAGCACAACCGAACGAGCGCGACCACAGGGCCCCGTTCTGGCCCTTCGTCCACAGGTCGCAGATCGCCCGCCCCGCAGCTGCCTCCGGCCGGTCCAGGATCGTGACGAGCACGAGCGCCCCCACGATCACCCGCCGTCCGGAAGCAGGACACATGCCACGAACGCCCAGAGGCCAGCGAGCACCGGTCATCAACCTGGCCTCGCGCCGTCGGGAACGCGACCAGCGCCAGGCCGCCACTGCCGCCACTGCCGCCACCATTCGGGAAGACGCACCCGGCTGGCTGCTGCGCTCCCCCGCGTACCGGGTAGTGGACAACCTCGCGCCCTGGGCCGGCCTCGCCGACGGCGGCAGCTTCGCCGCGCTGCTGGGTGATCCGATCGACGCGCACCTGATCCGCACGACGTTCCCGCCGCATGCCCTGGCGCGCAGCTTCTGCGGTGGGCCGACACTCGAACAGGTCGCGCACGCCATCACCCGAGAACCACGGAAGATCAAGGCACGCGTGTGGGTCGGCGGCTACGGGACACCGGACGAGGGCATCAGCGTCGTCGCGGTCTACGTGCGGTTCGAGAGCGGCCCCGCCGACGCCGACGCTCGCGCCGGGCAGCATCCGGCGCTCTGGGCCTGGGTGACCACCCGGCTCGGGCACGACGGTGCCGCACCGTGCTGGCCGGAGCCCGACGAGATCGCGGCGGACCGCATGGACGTCCGCGAGCCAGGAAGCTGGTGGCGCCTGCGGTGGGGCCCTTCACGTGCTGCCAGGTCATCCACCGCTCTCAGCGATTTCCGATGACGGGTGTCAGACCGCGCGAGTACGTTGAACCGGTGACCCAGCCATATCTCCGGTTCCCCCACATCCACGGCGACCAGGTTGCGTTCGTGGCCGACGACGACGTCTGGCTCGCCCCGGTATCCGGCGGCCGCGCGTGGCGCCTGACCAACGATCACGCTCCAGCCACCACGCCCCGCTTCTCCCCCGACGGCACGCGTCTCGCCTACGTGTCGCACAAGGACGGCCATCCCGAGGCCTACGTGGTCGAGCTGGCCGACGGCGCGACGCGGCGTCTCACCTGGTTCGGCGGCACCACGACCATGGTGCTCGGCTGGGCGGACGCCGACCGTGTCCTCGTCTCGTCCAACAGCGGTGCGCACGAGCGGTCGCTGACCGTGGTGCGCACGGTAGGTCTCGACGGCGCCGTCGAGACGCCGCGCTACGGAACCTCCTGGGGCGTGGCCGAGCACCAGGGACCTGAAGGTGCCCGCACGACGGCTCTCGTCTCGGCGGGCTACCGCACCCCCGCGTACTGGAAGCGGTACCGCGGTGGCACGGCCTCGGTGCTCTGGCTCGACCGTGGCACGGGCGACTGGCAGCGCCCCCTGCCCGACGACGAGGCCGGGATCTACGACCCGCTCTGGATCGGCGACGCGCTGGTGTTCACGTCCGACCGCGGGGCGACCTTCCCTGACCACGCCGACGAGCAGGCGAACCTGTGGGTGCTCGACGGCCTCGCGACCGCATCCCAGGCCCCCGAGCCCCGGCAGCTCACCACCCAGTCCGAGGCCGATGGCTACGTCCGCGACGCGACCTCCGACGGCTCGCGCATCGTCTGGCACAGCCGCGGCGACCTCTGGCTGCTCGACAGCCTTGGCGGCACCCCGCGCCGCATCGACGTCGCGCTCACGGGCGCGCTGCCCCAGCCGTACTCGGCCGACCCCGACTCGACCCCGGCCGGTATCGACGGCCTGGCCGTCGACAGGACCGGCGACGCGAGCGTCGTCGGCTGGCTCGGCACCGCGTACTGGGTGACCCACCGCGCGGGGCCGGCCCGGGCGCTCGTCGCCGACCCGTCGGTCCGCGTGCGCGAGCCCGTCCTGCTCGGCGACACGGGACGTGCCGTCGTCGTGACGGACGCACCGCGCGACACTCCGCAGGGCGAGAGCAGGGAGGACGCGCTCGAGATCCACGCTCTGCCCGGCGCCACCGACGACAGCGGCACCGCGGACACCGAGCCGCAGCGCCTCGCGGGTGGCGAGCTGGGCCGCGTGCTGCACCTCGCCGCGAGCCCGGCGGGCGATGCGGTGGCGGCCATCTCGCACGACGGCCGGATCAGCCTGGTCGCCCTACCTGCCGACGGGGCCGCGACCGACACCGGCACCGGCGAGAGCACGAACAACACCGCCGGCGCAGTCGCACCGGGCACCGTCACCCTGCTGGGCCGGTCCGGGAACGGAGAGGCGGAGTCGCCGACGTTCTCCCCGGACGGGCGGTACCTGGCCTGGTCGAGCCCCACGGGCAGCGAGGGTGGACACCACCAGATCCTCGTGGCGGACCTGCAGGCCGAGAAGCCGACGGCGACCGCGCTGACGTCCGGCCGGTTCCACGACTTCTCACCGGCGTTCAGCGATGACGGCAAGTACCTCGTGTTCCTGTCGGACCGCACGTTCGACCCGTCCTACGACTCCCACGAGTTCGCCCTGTCGTTCAGCGCCGCCACCCGGCCGTGGCTCATCCCGCTGTCCGCGACCGAGCCGGCGCCGTTCGGCCCGAGCGCCGACGGCTGGCGCCTGGGCAAGCCGGACGACAAGCCGGACGACAAGGCGCACGGCAAGGACGACAGCAAGGCCGGCGACGACGCGAGCGGCACGGCCGAGAGCGAGACGAGCGCCGAGGCAGGCGACAAGCAGCAGAAGCGCGACGACGCTTCGCCCGACATCGACTTCGACGGCGCCGAGGAGCGTGTGGTGCCGTTCCCGGTCACGTCAGGCCGGTACCGGCGCCTGCTCACCGCCAAGGGCGGTGTGCTCTGGGTGCACGAGACCGACGACGCAGGCGTGCTCGGCTCACGGCACGCCGGCACTGCGACCGACCCCGCATCCAACGTGCTGCAGTTCTGGTCGTTCGAAGCACGCAAGGCCACGGACATCGCTGACAAGGTGCACACCTATGCGGTGTCGGGCGATCGCGAGCGCGTGGTGATCCGGTACGGCTTCGGCCTCGGCACCCAGTCGGCGACGAGCAAGCCGGGCGACGACGACCCCAGCGCGTTCGACATCGACCTGTCCCGCATCCGCTACGAGGTGGACCCACGCGTCCAGTGGCACCAGATGTTCGACGAGAACGCCCGCATCATGCGCGACCACTACTGGCGCGCGGACATGAACGGAGTCGACTGGGACGGCGTGGTGGCGCGCTGGCGTCCGCTGGTCGACCGGGTGGCCACCCACGACGATCTCGAGGACGTGCTCTGGGAGACGGTCGCCGAGCTCAACACGTCGCACGCGTACGTCCGCGGGCCGGACGCACCGGGCGACACGTCCCGCAGGCTCGGCCTGCTCGGCGCCGACCTCGCCCGAACCGCCGACGGCTGGCGGATCGAGCGGGTGCTGCCGAGCGAGTCGTCAGACCCCGGAGCCCGGTCGCCGCTGCGCGCAGCGGGAGTCGATGCGCGGCCCGGCGACCTGATCGTCGCGGTGGACGGGCGGCCGGTGCACCCGGTGGCCGGTCCGGCGGCAAGCCTGGTCGGCGCCGCCGAGATACCCGTCGAGCTCACGCTGCGGCGCCCCGCTGGCACGACGGAGGACGGTGGGCCGGGCAGCACGGACCGCCGCGTCGTCGTCGTGCCGCTCGCGAGCGAGTCCGACCTGCGCTATCAGGACTGGGTGCGGTCGCGCCGGGAGTACGTCGCCGAGAAGTCGGGCGGCCGGCTGGGCTACGTGCACGTCCCGGACATGATGAGCACCGGGTGGGCGCAGCTGCACCGCGACCTGCGGCTCGCCACCGACTGCGAGGGCATCCTCGTGGACGTGCGGTTCAACGGCGGCGGGCACACGTCGCAGCTCGTGATCGCGCGCCTCGCCGCACGCGTCGTCGGCTGGGGGCTGAACCGGCACTACGACCGGCCAAGCACCTACCCGGAACGCGCCCCGCGTGGGCCGGTGGTGCTGGTCACCAACGAGTACGCCGGGTCAGACGGCGACATCGTGAACGCGGCAGCACAGGCGCTCGGCGTCGGCCCCGTGGTCGGGGTGCGGACGTGGGGCGGCGTGGTCGGTATCGACGGCCGCTTCAGCCTCGTGGACGGCACCGGGATCACCCAGCCGCGGTACGCGTTCTGGCTCGACGGCACGGGCTTCGACGTGGAGAACCACGGCGTCGACCCCGACATCGAGGTGCGGCACACGCCGGCGGACTACTTCTCCGACGTCGACCCACAGCTCGAGGCCGGCATGGCCGAGGCGTTCCGGCGGCTCGCAGAGCGGCCCGCGGCAGTGCCGCCGGCGCTCCCGGAGCCGAGGGTGCGCCGTCGGCAGTAGCCGCACCGGGGGTCCCGTCAGCCCCGCGTGGCCTGCACGAAGGTGAGCGGTCCGAAGCGGTGCTCCACACGCTCCACCTCGCGGGCGTCGGTGAACCCGGCGTCCGCGAGGAGGTGCACCAGGCTGCCGTCCGGGTTGGGGGCGGTGTGCGGGTCGCCGACCGCGGCGGACCGGTCATGGCCCGCATGACCTTGTCCGGGGAGGCCATGACCACGCTGGCCACGCGCGCCGTGCCCACGCGCGCCGTGCCCACCAGCGCCATGCCCACCCGCGGCATGACCACCCGCGCCATGCCCACGCTTGCCGTGCCCGTCCGAGTCCGCGAAGTCCACGATCGTCACCTGGCCGCCCGGACGGAGCACACGGAAGGCCTCGTGCCCGAAGCGGATCCGGTCCTCCTCGGGCATGTGGTGCAGCGCGAGTGCGGACACGACGTGGTCGACCGACTCGTCGCCGACCGGGAGCCTGTCGGCAAAGCCCTGGACGAGCGTGAGCGGGACCCTGCGCCGGGATGCCTTGCGGGCAGCGGTCCGCAGCGCACTGCCGTCGGGGTCGAGGCCGGTAGTGATCGCGGCCGGCTGCGCACGCAGCACGGCGAGCGACAGGTTCGCGGTGCCGCAGCCGACGTCGAGCACCGACTCGCCGGGGGCGACCGCCGCGAGCGCCGCCACCCGGTCGTGCAGGGCGCGCACTCCGGCGAGGAGCGAGTACAGGTCGTAGATCGGGAGGAGCCAGGATCTGTTCATCCCCGGCAGGAACTCACGGTCACGTTCCTCGGGGGTGCGCTGGTCGAGGATCTGCACGGTCGTGTCCATCCGTCCGCCTTCCGTCCGGTGATGCGGGGTGGTCTCGCGGCCCGCTGCGCAGGTCTCGCTACCTACCAGCATCAGACATCCTGTGGTTCGATGGCAGGATGTAATTCGGTGACGATGGCACGATCCTCGGCTCTCCCGGCAGCAGCGGACCAGCGGGCTACGCGCCCCTGCCCGGCCGGCGGGTAGCGTCGAGGGCGTGCGGCGAGGCAGGCCATGACGACGGAACGACCCCCGGACGACGCCCCGGCCGGGCCGCGGGCGCAGGCGCGCCTGCGCACCGTCCGCCCGGACGGCACCCCCGTCTACGGGCATCCGACCCGCCTGGGCATGCCACCGGTGCTGGTCACCCGGATCGACTCCGATGTCGAGCACTCGCACCTGGACCACCGGCACGTGCACGACTTCCTCGTGCTCGTCTACGTGGAGCAGGGAGGCGGCACGGTCGTGCTGAACGGTCAGGACACGCCGCTGCGGGACGGCGACGTGCTGGCCGTCCCGCCCGGGCAGGCGATCGACTCGGCGACGCTCGCCGGCTTCCACCACTGCCGGGCCTGGAGCGTGGCCTTCACGCCCGACGCCGTCCCGTCGCTCGCCTCGGTGTCTCCCCTCGCCTGGGGGCACCACCCGCTCCTGGCGCTGTTCGCGCTGGCGACGCTGCCTGCCGGGGCGAGCACCAAGGTCCCCGACGCCGAGCGCCCGCGCTGGTCGGCGTGGCTGACGGAGCTCTCCGACGAGCTGTCGGAGCCCGGCCGGCTGGGCGCACGCGATGCGGTCTCGGCCTTGCTGACGCGGATCCTCATCGGGGCGGCGCGGCTGGCGCCGTCGGCCCCCGCACCGCCCGACCCGCTGGTGACGCGCGTCTTCGACGAGATCGAGGCGACGTTCCGCGAACCGGTGTCAGCGGTCGACGTCGCCAGGGCGCTGGGCTACACGGCCGGCTATCTGACCACGGTGGTCCGCGAGCGCACGGGCCGCACGCTGCTCGAATGGATCACCGAGCGCCGGATGACGGAGGTGCGGCGGATGCTCCGCGACACCGATCTGCCGCTCGGCGTCGTGGCCGCCAGGACCGGCCTGCGCGACGCGACCTACCTGGTCCGGCGGTTCAAGGACCGGTACGGTGTCACACCCGACCGCTGGCGCCGGAGCGAGCGGGTGTGAGTTCACCTCGTACATCAGTTAGTTTTGGGGCGCGCATCGGCAATGTCGATGTGTGTCACTCATCGACAGGAGCCCCCACCATGTCTCGCAACCGCGCCCTCCTCACGGCCGCCGCAGCCTCGGCTGCCCTCCTGGCCCTGACCGGCTGCGGCAGCTCCGGTGAGCCCGGAGGCGCCGGCGAGGAGCTCGGCCTGGTGTCCGGCGACACGCTGACCGTCGCCACGGAGGGCACCTACCGGCCGTTCAGCTACCACGACGGGTCGGGCGAGCTGGTGGGCTACGACGTCGAGGTCGCCGAGGCCGTCGCCGAGAACCTGGGCGTCGAGATCGAGTTCCAGGAGACGCAGTGGGACGCGATCTTCGCCGGTCTGGACGCCGGGCGCTTCGACACGATCGCGAACCAGGTGACGCTCACCCCTGAGCGTGAGGCGGACTATGTCTTCTCGACGCCGTACACGGTGTCGACCGGCGTGCTCGTCGTGGCCGCGGACAACAACGAGATCAAGAGCTTCCCCGACCTCGACGGCAAGACCACTGCCCAGTCGCTCACGAGCAACTGGAACGAGCTGGCCACGGAGAGCGGCGCAACGGTCGAGGCCGTCGAGGGCTGGGCACAGGCCGTCGCCCTCCTGGAGCAGGGCCGCGTCGACGCGACGATCAACGACAGCCTGACCTACCTCGACTACGCGAACACCGAGGACGCCTCGGCCATCAAGGTCGCCGCGGAGACCGAGGAGGAGTCGCAGTCGGCGTTCGTCGTGACACCGGAGCGCGAGGCCCTCACCGAGGCCATCGACGGCGCCCTGGAGGACCTGCGTACGGACGGTACCCTCGCCGAGCTGGGTGAGAAGTACTTCGGCGAGGACGTCTCGGAGTGAGCCCGCGCATGACACTTCTCCGCTGATCGCGGGGAGAGGGATACATGGACTGGCAGCTCGTCGCCGACTCGTTCTGGCCGCTCCTGAAGGGCGGCCTCATCGGCACCATCCCGCTCGCGCTCGTGTCGTTCGCGATCGGGCTGGTGCTCGCGCTCGTCGTGGCGCTGCTGCGGTTGTCCCCGAACCCGGTGCTGTCGTGGGTCGGCCGCGCGTACATCTCGCTGATCCGCGGCACGCCGCTGCTGGTGCAGCTCTTCATCATCTTCTACGGCCTGCCGGAGCTCGGGATCCGGCTCGAGCCGTGGCCGAGCGCGATCATCGCGTTCTCCATGAACGTCGGTGGCTACGCGGCCGAGGTGATCCGCGCGGCGATCCTGTCCGTGCCCAAGGGGCAGTGGGAGGCGGGCTGGACGGTCGGCATGTCGCCGATCCGGACGCTCGGCCGGATCATCCTGCCGCAGGCCGCACGGGTGTCGGTGCCGCCGCTGTCGAACACGTTCATCTCGCTGGTCAAGGACACGTCGCTGGCCACGGTCATCCTGGTGACCGAGATGTTCCGCAAGGCGCAGGAGATCGCCGCGTTCTCCAACGAGTTCATGGTGATCTACACCGAGGCGGCCCTGATCTACTGGCTGTTCTGCACGGTGCTCGCCACCGGCCAGAACGTGATCGAGAAGAGGCTGGACCGGTATGTCGCGCACTGAGGACTTCGGGTCCGACATCCTGCTGACCGCCCGCGGCATCGAGAAGTCGTTCGGCAGCAACCATGTGCTGCGTGGCGTGGACGTGCAGGTCCGGCGCGGTGAGGTGGTCGCGCTGATCGGCGCGTCCGGCAGCGGCAAGACGACGGTGCTCCGCTCGCTCAACGGGCTGGAGACGCCCGACGCCGGGCTGGTCGAGCTCGACGGCGGCCCAGCGGTCGACTTCGGCGCCCAGGCCGCCGCCAGAGCCGGCGGCTGGGCCGCCCGGCGCGCCGGAGCACGCCGGGCGAAGGTGGAACGTGCGGCCCTGCGCGATCGGTCGGCGATGGTGTTCCAGCACCACAACCTGTTCCCGCACCGCACGGTGCTGGAGAACGTGATCGAGGGCCCCTGCCAGGTCCAGCGGATCCCGCGCGCGACGGCGATCGGGCGCGCCGAGGAGCTCCTGGCCCGCGTCGGCCTCTCCGACAAGCGCGACGCCTACCCGCACGAGCTGTCCGGCGGCCAGCAGCAGCGCGTCGGCATCGTGCGCGCCCTCGCGCTCGAGCCGGACCTCCTGCTGTTCGACGAGCCGACGTCGGCCCTCGACCCCGAGCTCGTCGGCGAGGTGCTGACCGTGATGAAGGAGCTCGCGGACGAGGGCTGGACCATGGTCGTGGTGACGCACGAGCTGCAGTTCGCGCGCCAGGTCGCGGACGAGGTGCTGTTCCTCGACGGCGGTGTCGTGGTCGAGCGCGGCGCTCCCGCGCAGATCTTCTCTAACCCGGCGGAGGACCGCACCCGCCGCTTCCTCGACCGCATCCTCCACCCCCTGGACTAGGCCGAGTCCGGGAGCCCGCTCACTTTCGAGGCCTAGGCTTCTCCGCTTTGAGCCGTCTCAAAGCGGAGAAGCTTAGGCTTCGAAAGGGTGGAGAAGCCGGAGGCGCTACTCCCCCGGGTAGGTCAGGCCGATCTGGGCGCGGATCTCGTCCAGCGTGGCCATGATCGCGACCGTCTCCGCGCGCGAGAGCAGCGGGCTGTCCAGCTCGCCGGCCGCGACCATGCGCTCCGCCTCGGCGGCCTGGAAATGCATGCCGCGGCCCGTCACCTCGGTCGTGAAGGTCTCGGTCTCGGTGCCGGCGGCGTCGTACACGTGGACCGTCGCCGGGTTATACCAGACCGCGTCGATCTCGATGCGGCCCTCGGTGCCAAGGATCGATGCCCGGTTGGGGCCCTTCGTGTCCGACGCCGAGACCGTGGTGGCGACGCGGGCACCGTCGTACCCGAAGATGGTCGCGATGGTCGCGTCCGCACCCGTCTCCTTGAACGTCGCGTGCGACTGCACCGTGAGCGGCTCGCCGAACACGTCCCAGGCGAACGAGACCGGGTAGATGCCCAGGTCGAGCAGGGCGCCGCCGCCGAGGGCCAGGTCGTTGATGCGGTGGGCGGGGTCGTCGGGCAGGTCCTGGGTGTGGTCCACCATCAGGGTCCGCACCTCGCCGAGCGCACCCGAGGCGATGATCTCGCGCACGCGCGCCATGTGCGGCAGGAATCTGGTCCACATGGCCTCCAGCGCCACGAGGCCCTTCTGCTCGGCCAGCTCCGCGATCTCGCGTGCCTCGGCGGCGTTGAGCGTGAACGGCTTCTCGACCAGCACGTGCTTGCCGGCCTCCAGCACCAGCTTCGCGGCCGCGAGGTGCATCGGGTGCGGCGTGGCCACGTAGACGATGTCGACCTCGGGGTCGTCCACGAGGTTCTCGTACGAGCCGTGCGCCGTCCGGATGCCGAAGCGCTGCGAGAACTCCTGCGCCTTCTCCAGCGATCGTGACCCCACCGCCTGCACGGTGAAGCCGTTGTCGTTCAGGTCTGATGTGAAGGCCGAGGCGATCCCGCCGGCCCCCAGGATTCCCCATCGCAGGTGTGTCATGCGCCCGAGCGTAGTACCAGCCCGAACGGGTCAGGCGCCCAGGTCACCGAGGTGACCTGAGCGCCTGACCCGTCGCTGGTGCGAGGAACCGCTCAGTTGACCTGGATGGTCATCTGGCCCCTGCGCGTGTCCTGCGACAGCACCTTGATGGTGGTGCCGGTGCCGCCGACCTTCACGGAGTGGCCGGGGTTGGCCGGGTCGTAGTAGCGCTCCGGGTCGCTGTCGTCGAAGGTCCGGACGGGCCGCTGCTTGTGCTCGAACAGCCGCGTCATCTCGGTCTCCGACACCTCACGGTGCAGCGAGATCTTGTCGGTCTTCTGGAGGCCGAACGTCGAGTCGAACGCCTGGATCCGGTTGCGGGCGATCGAACCGTCCGACCAGGTCAGCGCCTCGGGACGTGCGTCGACCGGCAGGGCCTGGCCGCGGCCCGCGTGCTGCGACGTGTTGTTGTCGCCGTAGAGGCTGTTCACGTACCAGACCAGCAGGCCGTCCTGGTAGGGGAAGTGCTCCACCCGGTTGCTGTTGCTGAAGGCCCAGCCGAAGTTGTACGGGCCGGACTTCAGCGTCGCGTCGTACCCGCCGTACACGCGGTTCTCCGCCACGTAGTAGTGCTGCTTCACCTTCTCGTAGGAACCCTCGGCGCCCACGACCACGAAGCCGTCGGTGGCCCACTCGGTGATGTCGGCGACCGGGGCGTCACCGACGGTGACGGCGTCGACGCTGATCCCCAGCTCGTTCACTCCACCATCGGACTGGTAACGGAACCGCAGCTGTGCGTCCCGACCCGCGTACTCCGAGAGGTCGGCGGTGAGGTCGACCCAGGCGCCGCCGGACGAGCCGTCGATACCGCCACCCGGGTTGGTGTCGCTCGCCGCGGAGGAGAGGTTGGTCTCGAGCGCCGTCCACGACGAACCGCCGTCGGTCGAGACCTCGGCGTACGCGTAGTCGTAGCCGACCTCGATCTGGTAGTTCGCCTTCGCCGCGAGCGACGCACCGGCCGGGACCACGAACGACGGCGATGTGACTGTGTTGTTCAAGCCGTTGGCCGAGTCCGAGTACACGTACTCGCCGTCGAACGGGTCGACGACCGGGACTGTCTCCGTACCGTCCGGCAGGTTCACGATTGCGGCCTGTGTGCGCGTGGTGGCGTGGAACGAGGGGCCAAGGTCCACCTTCTCGGTAGCACCGGGCTCCACCGTCTCGTAGTCGAGCCAGCCGAGGAAGAGCTTCTCGGTGGCGCCCATGTGGTTCGGCGTGGTGCCGATGGTGCCGTCACCGTGGCCGAGCCACGAGCCAGAGCTCATGAGGTTCCAGAAACCGGTGCCGTTCTCGCCACCGTTGGTGTCGTAGTAGTCCGGCAGACCGAGGTCGTGCCCGAACTCGTGCGCGAAGACGCCGAGGCCACCGTTCTCCGGCTCCGTCGTGTAGTCACGGATCCAGAGGTCGGAGTCACCGATCTCGATGCCACCGAGCTTCGGGAAATCGGCCGGGCCGTCAGACCCGAGACCGCCCTGGTTGACCGACCAGCGGTGCGACCAGATGGCCCACGGCGGCGCACCGGCCTCCTCGCCCTCGCCGGCGTGGATCGCCTGGAAGTGGTCGATGTAGCCGTCGGCCTCGGACGTGATGCCGTCGCCGTCCATGTCGTAGCGGTCCCAGACGTCGAACGACTTCAGGTACGCGTCGATCTCCTCGGCGCTCTTGCCCGCCGCGACCTGCTGCTCGTACCAGGCGTTCGCGGCGTCCTGGATGTACGCCGTCATACCGGCGCCGGTCTCCGCACCGTCGAGAACGCCGTCACCGTCACCGTCGCCATCGCCGTAATAGGCTTCCCGGTGCGGCACGGAGACCCAGTCGGACACGTCGCCCTGCAGGTCGAACCGGCCCGACGACATCTCGTCGTACACACCGGCGAACGACTCCCCGTTCTGGTCCTCCAGGCCGGTGAAGAACATCTCCTTGTAGTGCTCGCGCGAGAAGTCGGGCTCCCAGTAGGTAGAGCTGTCGTCCTCGGCCGGCTCAGGGATCTCGTTGTGCAGCGGGCCGGCAGGGGCGTCGGTGTTGGCACCACCGTCGCCGTCGCCGAACTCGACGAGGATGCTGAACAGCTGCGCCGTCTCCTCGACGCCGTACTGCACGTACTCACGCGGGGAGATCTCCACGACCTTCGAGGCGCGGGACCCCTTGCCGCGGGTCTCGACCTTGGCCTCTCCGGTCGCGACCATGTCGACAGCGGTCTGCCGCTTCGCGATCTGCTTCTCGGCGAGGGCGTCGGGACGGTTGTCCTCCTTGGCCGGCGCCGCCTGTGGCGGTGCTTCCTCGGCATGGGGTGCTGCCGAGGCGGTGATCGGCACTACGGCGGTGGAGAGCAGCAGAGCGGCTCCCGCGCCGACGGCACAGATACGTCGGTTCATCTTTCCTCCGTGAAGAGTGCGACGTCCGGGACGAGGAGGTGATTCGGGTCACCGGACCTACCGGGACACCAATGTCCCTGGAGGAGGAAAGCAGGGAAATATTACGACAATGTTGCCTACGACACATATCAAGGTCATGACGTATAGCGGACACGGCGCGATAGAATCGATTCGAGGCCACGTACGTTCGTCGTACCCGCCGGCCGTTCGTCGTCCGGGTGACAGCCTGCCGACCCGCCGGAGAACAGCATGAACGTGAGCACGAGCACCACCGCAGCGAGCTTCGCCGCGCCACCGGTGGACCAGCGCCGCGCGATCGTCGCGCTCCTCGCCCTTTCCGTGAGCGCGTTCACCTTTGTCACCGCGGAGAACCTGCCGGGCGGTCTGCTCACCCTCATCGCCCCCGACCTGGACCGCACCACGTCCGAGATCGGTCTGCTGGTCACCGCCTACGCCGCCGTCGTCGTCCTCACGTCGTGGCCGCTCTCGCGCCTCACGCGCCGGTTCCCGCGGCGCTACGTGCTGGCTGCGACCACCGCGGTGTGCGCCGTCGGAACGCTCTGGTCGGCGGTCGCCGTCGGCTACGCGGACCTGATGGCCGCACGCATGGTCACGGCGCTGGGGCAGGCGCTGTTCTGGTCGGTCGTCACTCCGGCCGCCGCCAGCCTGTTCGCCCCCGCCGTCCGGGGCAAGATGATCGCGCGGCTCGCCATCGGCAACTCGCTCGCGCCGCTGCTCGGCGTGCCGCTCGGCACCTGGGTGGGGCAGCAGTCGAGCTGGCGCACCGCCTTCCTGGCGTTCTCCGTGGTGAGCCTCCTCGCGTGCATCACGATGGCGATCGCCATGCCGAACGTCGACGCCGAGCTGAGCGGCACGGCCGTCGGCACGCATCCAAGCATGCGCCACTTCCTGGTGCTCATGGCCGTCACGGTCCTGCTCGTGACCGGCGGCTTCATGATGATCACGTTCGTCACCCAGTTCCTGCTGGAGACGGCGGGCTTCCCCGACCGGTATCTCAGCGCCCTGCTGCTTGGCCAGGGCGCCGCCGGCCTGACGGGCACCCTGCTGATCGGCCAGGTGCTCGACAAGCGGCCGTGGCAGACGGTGCTCGTGGCGCTCGGCCTGCTGACCGGCGCGCTGCTCCTGCTCTGGGGGCTCGGGCACATCCCGGCCCTCGCGCTGGTCGGGCTGGCCCTGTTCGGGCTCGCGTTCAGCGCGATCCCACCCGCCCTGTCGTTCCTGTCCATGCAGGTAGCCCCCGGCGCCACCGAGTCGGCGACCGCGATATCGAGCTCGGTGTTCAACGTCGGGATCGGCGGCGGGTCGGCGCTCGGGGCACTGGTGGTGGCCACGGTCGGCGTCGGCCTTGTGCCCCTGGTCGGGGCAGCGTTCGTGCTGGCCGCGCTGGCAGTGCTCGCGATCGACCTGCGGGCGACGGCGCGGGGCGCTACTTCAGCGCGTCCTTGAGCGTGCCCTTGACGGGCTCCTCGGAGCTGACGATGCACTGCAGGGTGCGGTCGTCCAGCATCTCCCAGGTGTCCTTCGTCGGGTAGAAGCCGGTGTAGCCGTACACCGACTCGTCGTAGGAGATGCCGACGAACTTCTCGAACTCGGCGTAGCACCAGTCGTCGAACGTCTTGGCCATGCCCTTCTCGCCCGGGAACCTGTCGCCCTCCATGACCAGCTCGGCATAGACCTCGCCGGTGTGCGGCTCGGCGCAGGGCACCACCGGAACGGACTCGACCTCGTACTCCTCGCCCGCCGCGTGGTCGTCGTAGCCGGCGAGGGCTCCCAGGTCGATGCAGTCGCCCTTCAGGATCTCGAAGGCGTCCGCCTCGGCCGAGGCGGTGATCTCGCCGCCCGGCTCGTCACGCGGGGGCTCGCCGCCCGACAGGATCTCGTCAAGAGCCGCGCCGCAGCCGGTGAGCATCGTCAGCGAGACGGTCATCGCTGCGGCGGTCGCGAGCAGCCGGGCGTTGCGGAGGGAACGGAAAGTGCGGTTCATCGACTCTTCCTCAGAGATCTGCGCGACGACGGACGCCGACGTCACGGCCAGGACGGCCGCCCCGAAAACTACCGTCACAACGGCCCTCGCCAGGCTCTGACGTGCAACTATTCGGTCACGACCCACCCGGCAGGCAGCTGGTGCCGCTCGCCGCCGGGGCTGTTCATGCGCCGTTCACCCCGGCGAACCGACTCCGCTCTACCGTGACTGCTGCGGACCACCGCGCACCACACCACCCGCACGGAGCCGGTGACACCCACGGCGCCGGCAAAGAAGGAGCAGTCATGCGAGCCAGCACCCCCGCGCGCCTGACCGGCGCAGCCGCGGCAGCGGCCCTGCTGGCCGGGGCGCTCGTCGCCTCGGCAGGCACGGCCTCGGCAGGCACGATGTCGGCAGGCGCGACGTCGGCAGGCACAGCCCCGACGTCGTCGGCGGACACGCTCTCGGCGGGCACCTCGTCCGACGGCGGCCGGCGCGGCACCGGCCACAAGACCCTGCGCGCTGCCACCTACAACCTGTCGCTCAACCGCGCGGAGGAGGGCGAGCTCGTCGACGACCTGTCCACGGGTGGCGACGCCCAGGCGGCGACGGTCGCCGAGGTCATCCAGCACGCCAACCCCGACGTCGTGCTGCTGAACGAGTTCGACTACTCCGGTGACGCCGACGCATACGCCGCCGCGGACCTGTTCCGGGAGAACTACCTCGAGGTGCCGCAGGGCACCGGCGATCCGGTGGAGTACCCGTACGCCTTCGTGGCACCGGTGAACACGGGGGTCCCGAGCGGGTTCGACCTGAACAACGACGGGACGGTGGGCGGGGGCGACGACGCCCTCGGTTTCGGCCTGTTCCCGGGGCAGTACGGCATGGTGGTGCTGTCGAAGTACCCGATCCAGCACGACCGGGTGCGCACGTTCCAGGACTTCAGGTGGCAGGACATGCCGGGCGCGCTGCTGCCCGACGACCCCGCCACCGACGCGCCGGCCGACTGGTACTCGGCCGAGGAGCTGGCGGCCCTGCCTCTGTCGAGCAAGTCGCACTGGGACGTCCCCGTGCGCGTCGGGCGCGACACGGTGCACGTCCTGGCGGCACACCCGACCCCGCCGTCGTTCGACGGGACCGAGGACCGCAACGGGCTGCGCAACCATGACGAGATCCGGTTCTGGGCCGACTACGTGCGCGGTGGCCGCGCCGCCGGCTACCAGTACGACGACGCGGGCCGGCGCGGCGGGCTGCGGCCCGGCTCGTCGTTCGTGATCGTGGGCGACTACAACGCCGACCCCCTCGACGGCGACTCCGTCACCGGCGATTCTGGGGCCGCGGCGATCGACCAGCTGCTGCACCACCCGTGGATCGCCGACCCGCAGGCGACGTCGGCGGGCGCTCCCGAGGCTGCCGGGCTCCAGGCCGGGGCGAACCTCGACCACCTGGGCGACCCGGCGCTGGACACCGCCGACTTCGCCGACACGGCACCGGGCAACCTGCGCGTCGACTACGTGCTGCCGTCGCGTGACCTGCGGGTCCGGGACGCCGGCGTCTTCTGGCCGGTCGCCGCCGACCCGCTGTCCCGGCTCACGGGCGCCTACCCGTTCCCGAGCAGCGACCACCGCCTGGTCTGGACCGACCTGAAGCCCTGAGATCGTCGGGTGCGGGATCTTCGCCCGTCCGGTTCCGTCTGGAGGGCGAGAATCCCGCACCCGACGATGCTTTGCGCGGATAGGCTGACGCGGTGTCCGACGCCCTGACCCCCGCCGAGATCGACCCCGCCACCACACCCCCCTCCACGGCGCGCCGCCCGAGCGAGCGAACGTTCCACGGCGACACCGTCACGGACCACTACGAGTGGCTGCGCCGCAAGGACGACCCCGAGGTCGTCGCACACCTGGAGGCGCAGAACGCGTGGGCCCTGGCCCGCCAGGAGCATCTGGCGCCGCTGCGGCAGACCCTGTTCGACGAGATCAAGGGCCGCACCCTCGAGACCGACCTCTCGGTCCCCTCCCGCGACGGCGACTGGTGGTACTACGCCCGCACGGTCGAGGGCCAGCAGTACGCGATCCACGCGCGCTACCCCGCCGCCGGGCCCGACGACTGGACGCCCCGCTTGCTCGAGCCCGGCGAGCCGGTGCCGGGCGAGCAGGTGCTGCTGGACCAGAACGTCGCGGCCGCCGGCCACGACTTCTTCGCACTCGGCTCGCTCGACGTGTCCGACGACGGTTCCCGGCTGCTCCACGCGTCCGACACAGCCGGTGACGAGCGCTACACGCTGCGCGTTCGCGACCTGGCGACGGGCGAGGATCTCCCGGACGAGGTGCGGGACACCGCACCCGGCGGACTGTTCGCCCCCGACGGCGAGCACATCTTCTACCTCACCGTCGACGAGGCCTGGCGCCCGTGGCGGGTCTGGCGGCACAGGCTCGGCACGCCCGCGTCCGACGACGTGCTCGTGTTCGAGGAGCCCGACGAGCGGTACTGGGTCGGCGTCGGGCTGTCACGGTCGAAGAAGTACCTGCAGATCGAGCTCGGCTCCAAGGTGACCAGCGAGTCGTGGCTGCTGGAGTCCGACGACCCGACGGGTGAGTTCCGGATCGTGTGGCCGCGCCGCGAGGGCGTCGAGTACTCGGTGGAGCACGCCGTGCTGCCTGCCTCGCTGGTCGAGCCACCTTCGCTGTCCGAGCCGCCGTCGCTCGTCGAGCCCGTCGAGACCCAGGACGCGGCGCCCGCGACCCGCGACGTGCTCCTGGTCCTGCACAACAAGGACGCCCTGAACTTCGAGCTGGTCTGCTCACCGGTGCCCGCACCCGGCGAGACGGTCACCCCGGAGGCGGCGACCGTCGTCGTGCCGCACGCACCGGACGTGCGCCTGGAAGGCGTGAGCGCGAGCGAGCGCTACCTCGTGCTCTACTACCGCCGAGAGGCGATCTCCCGCTCGGCGGTGCTGTCGCTGGAGGCACGCCTCGACCAGCGGGACTGGGACTTCCAGGAGATCTCGTTCGGTCAGCCGCTGGAGTCGGTCGGCGCGGGCGTGGGCGTGTGGGAGCAGCCCAACCTCAAGGCCGGTTACACGTCGTTCGTGACACCGCAGTCGCTCTACCTGTACGACGTCGCCTCCGGCGAGCGCACCCTGCTCAAGCAGCAGCCGGTGCTCGGCGGCTACGACCCCGCCGACTACGACCAGCGCAGGGAGTGGGCGGTCGCCGAGGACGGGACGCGGATCCCGATCTCCCTGGTCTGGCGCAAGGACAAGGTCCGGTTCGGCTCCGACGTCCCCGCCGAGCCTGCGCCCCTCCTCCTGTACGGGTACGGCGCCTACGAGATGTCGATAGACCCCTACTTCTCGGTGCCGCGCCTGAGCCTGCTGGACCGCGGCGTCGTGTTCGCCGTCGCGCACGTGCGGGGCGGAGGCGAGATGGGCCGCGCCTGGTACGACGACGGCAAGCTGGGCGCCAAGCGCAATACCTTCACCGACTTCGTGGCCTCTGGCCGGCACCTCGTCGACAGCGGCTGGACGTCGTCCGAGCGCATGGTGGCCGACGGCGGCAGCGCCGGCGGGCTGCTCGTCGGAGCCGCGACCAACCTGGCCCCCGAGCTGTTCGCGGGCGTGCTGGCCGGCGTGCCGTTCGTGGACGCGCTGACGTCGATGCTCGACCCGACGCTCCCCCTCACCGTCACCGAGTGGGACGAGTGGGGCGATCCGCTGCACGATCCAGAGGTGTACGCGTACATGCGCTCGTACACGCCGTACGAGAACGTGGCGGACGACGCCTCGCACTACCCCCGGATCCTGGCCACCACCAGCTTCAACGACACCCGCGTGCTGTACGTGGAGCCGGCGAAGTGGGTGGCCCGGCTGCAGGCCGCCGGCGCGCCCGCGATGCTGAAGATCGAGATGTCGGCGGGGCACGGCGGCGTCTCGGGGCGCTACTCCGCGTGGGAGCAGATCGCGTTCGAGCACGCGTGGGTGCTGGATGTCCTGAGCCTCGCCGACCGCTGATCCGTCAGCGGTCGGCCTTGGCCGCGAGGGCCCGGTCAGAGGGCGTCGGCAAGCACCCGTACGAACCCGTCGACGTCCGCCTCCGTGGTGTCCCACGCGCACATCCAGCGCACCTCGACGCGGTCCGCCGTCTCGCCGGCTGCCCAGTCGTAGAAGCGCGTGTGGGCACGCGCCCGGTCGGCAGCGGCGCGAGGCAGGGTCGCGAACACGACGTTGGCCTCGGTCGGACAGGTGATGCGGACGGTCCCGGTCAGGCCTGCCGCCTCGATGCCCGCGCGCAGGCGCGCCGCCATCGCGTTGGAGTGCGTGGCGTTGCGCAGCCACAGGGGCGCGCTGTCCCCTGTGCCGGACGTCGGTGTGCCCGGCTCGCCGAGCAGCGCCAGGAGCTGTGCCGACACGAACCGGGTCTTCGACGCGAGCTGCATGGTGGCCTTGCGCAGGTAGGGCACCGCTTCGACCAGCCCGGCCGGTGCGCCGGCCGCCCCGCGCGAGCCCGCCGCGCCGTCGGCCAGCACCACTACCGCCTCGCCGAGCATGCCGCCGTTCTTCGCCGCGCCGAGGGACACGATGTCCACGCCGACGTCGGTGGTGATCTCCCGCAGCCCGACGCCGAGCGTGGCCGCCGCGTTCGCCAGACGTGACCCGTCGACGTGCACGCGCAGGCCGATCGCATGGGCGGTGTCGGCGAGGAGCTTGAGGTCGGCAGGCGAGTAGACGGTGCCGAGCTCGGTGACCTGCGTGAGGCTCAGGACCGCCGGCTGCGCGCGCTGCACGTTGCCGATGTCGCCGGCGTAGCGGTCGACGGCGTCGGGCCCGATGCGGCCCTGCACGCTCGGTGCGGCCAGGACCTTGAGACCGCCGACGCGCTCGGGGGCGCCGTTCTCGTCGGTGTGGGCGTGCGCGACGTCGCTGGTGATCACGCCGCCCCAGCGAGGTGCGGCGGCCATGAGGCTGATGACGTTAGCGCCCGTGCCGTTCAGGACCGGGAAGATGCGGGCCTGGTCGCCGAACACCTCGGTGGCGCGCTCCTGGAGACGGGCGGAGACGGGGTCGTCACCGTACGAGACGGCGGCCCCGTCGTTGGCCGCGACGATCGCGGCCATGACCTCGGGGTGGACGGGGGCGTAGTTGTCGGAGGCGAGATGCTGCACGCCCCCATTCTCCCTCTCCCCCAACACGTCAGACGTACGGGTCGCCTGAGGCGACCCGTACGTCTGACACGTCGCGGGAGGTGGGTCAGGAGGCCTTGTCGACGTCCTCCGCCAGCGTTCCCAGGTACAGCGAGATCACCTTGGGGTCGGCCTGGAGCTCCCTGCCGGTCCCGGTGTGCGCGTCCGTGCCCTGGTCCAGCACGTAGCCCCGGTCGCAGATCTGGAGGCAGCGCCGCGCGTTCTGCTCCACCATGATCACGGAGACGCCTGCCTTGTTGATCATGCGGGTCCGCAGGAACGTCTCGTCCTGCCGCACCGGCGACAGGCCGGCGGACGGCTCGTCGAGCAGCAGCACCGACGGGTTCATCATGAGCGCGCGGGCCATCGCGACCATCTGGCGCTCACCGCCCGACATGGCGCCCGCTCGCTGCGAGCGTCGCTCCCCCAGGTTGGGGAACAGGTCGGTGATGAACTCGAACCGCTCCTTGAACGTCTTGGGGCGCAGGAACACGCCCATGCGCATGTTCTCCTCGACGGTGAGCGACGGAAACACGTTGTTGTTCTGCGGCACGAACCCGACGCCGCGCTCCACGAGCCGGTTCGCCTTCATGCCCGTGATGTCGTCGCCCTCGAGGATCACCTTGCCGCTGTGGATCTTCACGAGCCCGAACATCGCCTTGAGCAGCGTGGACTTGCCGGCGCCGTTGGGGCCGATGATGCCGACCAGCTCGCCCTTGGCCACCTCGATGGAGCAGTCCTGCAGGATGTTGACGCCGGGCACGTAGCCCGCCACCAGGTGCTCGGCGCGCAGCAGCAGCTCTGGGGCCTTCGCCTCGGGTGCCTTCGGCTCGGTCGTGGTCGCCTCGCTCATCGCTTCTCCTCCTCGGCCTCGAGCCGGGCCAGCACTGCGGGGTCGAGCAGCGCGTCGTCCCCGAGATCGGTGTCGTGGTGGGCGCCGAGGTAGGCGTCCACGACGGCCTGGTCCTGCATCACGCTGTCCGGCGGGCCTTCGGCCACGATGCGGCCCTCGGCCATGACGACCACCCAGTCGGAGATGTGCCGGACGGCGTGCATGTCGTGCTCGACGAACAGCACGGTCATGCCCTCGTCGCGCAGCGCCTGGACGTGGTGGAGCAGCGACTGCACCAGGGCAGGGTTCACGCCGGCCATGGGCTCGTCGAGCATGATCATGGTCGGGTTGGTCATGAGGGCCCTGGCCATCTCCAGCAGCTTGCGCTGCCCACCGGAGAGCGACCCGGCGAAGTCGTCCTTCTTCGCGGCGAGGTTGAACCGCTCCAGGATCTCCATCGCCTTGACCGTGTTCCGCTTCTCCACGCCCGACCACAGCGGCCGGAACAGGGAACCGAACAGGTTCTCGCCGGGGTTGCCCGGCGCGGCCAGCAGCATGTTCTGCAGCACCGTCAGGCGCGACAGCGCCTTGGTGAGCTGGAACGTGCGGACCATGCCGGTGCGAGCCAGCTTCGCGGCGCTGGTGTGGGTGATCGGCCGGCCCTCGAACTCCCACTTGCCCTGGTTGGGCTTGTCGAAGCCGGTCAGCAGGTTGAAGAACGTCGTCTTTCCCGCACCGTTGGGGCCGATCAGCGCGGTGATAGCGCCACGCTGCACCTCCAGGTGGTCCACGTCGACGGCGGTCATACCGCCGAAGCGGCGCTGCACGCCGGTGGCCGTGAGGATCATGTCCGGCTTCGCGACGCCGACCTTCGCCTCCACGTGGCTCAGCGTCTCGGTCACCTTCCTGGCGGCGTCGCTGCGCTCGTCGTCCGACACTGCGGCAGCCTCTGCGGCCGCGACGGCCCCGATCGGCTCCGCCTCGTCGGGCGTGGTCGGCTCGACGGGCTCGTTCTCGTTCTTCGTCTTCTCAACGGACATCGAAGGCGAGCTCCTTCTTGTTTCCCAGGATGCCTTGCGGCCGGAAGATCACGATGCACATCAGCGCGACGCCCACCATGAGGCCGGCCAGGTGCTCCACGTTCTGCGCCGGCATGACGTCGCTGAGCCCCGCGCGCATGCCCGTGCGGAGCAGCATGTAGACGAAGAAGAACAGCATCGAGCCCAGTACCGGCCCGAACAGGGTGGCGGCACCGCCGAGCAGCATGACGGTCCAGACGAAGAACGTCAGGGTGCGGCCCATGTTGTCGGGGGCGACGGATATGGGTAGCACGAACAACATGCCCGCCAAGGATCCGGCGATACCGCCGAGGACCAGGGCCTGCATCTTGTAGGAGAAGACGTTCTTGCCGAGGGCACGCACGGCGTCCTCGTCCTCACGGATCCCCTTGAGCACCCGGCCCCACGGGCTCCGGGTGATGAGCCAGACCAGGAGGACGGCGATCAGCACGACGCCCCAGGCGAAGATCCGGGTCCACCAGGAGTCCGACCCGTTGTGGATGTACTCGAGCGGCCCGATGGCGGTCCGCCCGTCCGGCAGCGGGGACAGGTCCTGGAAGGTGCCCTTGTACGCGGTGCCGGCAAGACCCGAGGCGCCGCCGGTGTACTCGGCCCAGAGGGTGGAACGGCCGGCGAACCGGATGATCTCCGCCGCTGAGATGGTCACGATCGCGAGGTAGTCCCCGCGCAGCTTCAGCGTGGGGATGCCGAGCACGAAGGCCAGCAGAGCACCCGCGGCCGCCGCGATGAGGAAGGCGAGCCAGAACGGCGCGCCCTCGATGGTGGCGATAGCGAACCCGTACGCCCCCATCAGCATGAAGCCGGCCTGGCCGATGTTGAGCAGCCCCGTGTAGCCGAAGTGCAGGTTGAGGCCGATCGCCGCGAGAGCGTATGCGGCGGTGGCGGGCGCAATGAGCTGGCCAAGCGCCTGGATGAGGATTCGACTCAGTTCGTCCATGACGATTCTCCTTTCAGCCGACCCGCACGGCGCGACCGAGCAGGCCCTGGGGCCTGAACAGCAGCACGAGGATGAGGATCAAGAGGCCCGAGGCGTACCGAAGGCTGCTCGGCATGCCGGGGATGAGGGTGGACATCTCGACGACGAGGCCGATCACTATGGATCCGGCCAGGGCGCCGAAGGCCGTGCCCATGCCGCCGAGCGTCACCGCCGCGAACATGAGCAGCAGCAGGATCATGCCGAGCGTCCACGTGAACGAGCCGAACGAGATCGCGAGCAGCATGCCGGACAGGCCGGCCAGGCCGGTGGACACGGTCCAGACGATGCGCACGATGCGGTCCGGGTTGATCCCCGTTGCCGCTGCCAGCGCGGGGTTGTCGGAGACGGCACGTGTCGCACGGCCGATCCGGGTCCGCGTGAGGAACCAGGCGATGACGCCGATCACGACCAGAGCGACGAGCATCGAGAGCCAGGACGCGGCGCTGAGGGTGACGCCCGCGATCTCGACCGGTCGAGCGTTCGACGACAGCACCCGCTGGGAGCGGCCGCCGATGACCATCTGGATCGCGTACTGCAGAGCCATCGACAGACCGATGGTCACGATCATGAGCTGCATGACGGGTGTGCCACGTCTGCGTAGCGGTCCCCACAGGACCACGTCCTGGAACCACCCCGTCGCGGCGCAGACGATGATCGTGACGAGCACGGCCGCCCAGACCGGCAGGCCCCACCAGTTGATCGACACGAATCCGAGCAGGGCGCCGAGCGTCACCTGCTCGCCGTGCGAGAAGGTCGAGATGCCGGTGGTGCCGTAGATCAGGCTCAGGCCCACCGAGGCGAGCGCGAGGAGCAGGCCGAACCGGATGCCCGAACCGAACTGCTGCCAGACCTGGCTGAACGCCGGCCATCCTGAGACGTTCTCCGTCGATCCATCGGCGCCGATGCCGCTGGCTTCCGCCTCGTCGTCCGTGCTGGCCCCTTCGCCGTCAGCGGTCTCCGACGGCTCCGTCGTCGATCCGGTCTCGGCGGGCGCCGAGCCTGCCGTGATGCTGAACGCCCCGCGGGCCGTCGAACCCAGCTGAGCCGTGACCTGACGTTCAGCGGCATTCGGCTGCATACCGTCCGGCACCGTCGCCGGATCGAGGGTCAGCGTGTAGCTGCCGACCTCGGGGACCGCGACGGACACCGGTCCGTCGGTGGAGGTCACGACCTCCTCGAAGCCCTGGCCGCTGATCGTCACGTCGACGCCGGGCAGGGGTTCGTTGTTCTCGTCGAGCACGATCGGGGAGACACATGCGGTGGTCCCGTCAGGGGTGCAGTCGGTGGCGACGTCCGTTGTGGACGCGGCAGCTGGGGCGGCGAGCATCGCCGCGCTCGCGGTCAAGCCCGCGAGTACCGCCACGACGACGGCGAGGATTCGCCGCGCCGCGGAGGCGATCTGTCGGTCGGCTGTCATGTGCCGGGTCCTCCGTGGTGTCTGGGGCTGGCCAAGGGGCTGAGCCTCCGGGCCACCGTTCTCCCCGTGATGTAGCAGCCCTGAACGGGCCGTGTATCGCAAGGTTTTCGCGAGCGTGCCGGAAGTGTAGCCGTGGTTTGTGTCACATTCGGCGCAGCCGATGTCACACGAAAGAGTTACGGTCCGCCTGCTTTTGTCTACAGGAAACATCAACCGAGGCAGGACGACGGCCCGGTCACCCTCCGCGCGGAAGGCGATCGGGCCGTCGTCACAAGTGGGCTGACCCCGGCCGTGGCAGGCGGTCACCCCGGTTCGCGGGCTACTCCGCGACCTTGCCCTCGATCGCGCGCTCGAAGACGTTCACGTTGTCCTTGTCGTACTTGTAGACGCCGATGAACGCGGACGTCGGGTCGTTCTGCTCGTTCAGCGGGCCCACACCGGACTGACCCACGTAGTGGATCTCCTCGCCGGCCTCGAGCGCCGCGACGCCCTCCTCGAACGTCGTGACCTCGGTACCGCCGTCGGCACCGGAGACCGCCTTGATGTTCTCCGAGATGGTCGCGCCGTCGGTGCCCTCACCGCGGACGGCGGCGAGCGCGGCCAGGATGACGGCGTCGTACGACTCCGGCCCGTAGGAGTAGTCCGTGAGCTCTTCGCCCTCGTTCTCCTCGTACCAGGCGTTCAGGAGGTCCTTGAAGTCGTCAGGGGCCTGCGCACCGGGGATCGTGCCGACGACGCCCTCGAGCGTGCCGGGGTCGAAGTCGGGCTCGTACGTCTGCGTGTTGCCGTCGCAGAAGTACGTGGTGCCGCTGAAGTCCCAGTCCTGCGCCGTCAGCTCGGAGATGATCGCCTTGGTCTCCTCGAAGGCGATGACCGCGATGGCGTCCGGCTTGGCCGCCAGGGCTTCCGTGACGATCGTGGAGAAGTTGCTCTCACCGGGAGGGAACTCGTCGCCCGCGTCGGAGGCGCCGTAGACGACCTCGCCGCCGCCTGCCTCGACCGCCTCCTGGATGTGGTCGCGCAGACCGGTGCCGTAGGCCTCGTCCTGCACGATCATGGCCACCTTCTGGTGACCGCCGTCGAGGATCAGCGAACCGAGGGCCGCGCCCTGCACGGTGTCCGGCGGGGCCGTACGTGCGAAGAAGTCACTCGCACCGGAGAGGTCGGCGGCCGTGTTGGCCGGGGAGACCTGCATGACGCCTGCCTCGGTGAACTGGTCCACCACGTTCAGGCTCACCTGTGAGGACGCGGCACCGATGACCACCTGAGCGCCCTTGCTGATCAGGTCGGTCGCCGTCTGCTGGGCGACGCTCGTGTCCGTCGTGTCGCCGGAGTCGCCCTGCTCCAGGGTGACGTCGTTGCCGAGCACACCGCCGACTGCGTTGATGTCGTCGATCGCCAGACCGACGCCCGCGACCTCGGGCGGGCCGAGAGAGGCGAGCGTGCCGGTGAGCGGGAGGATGGTGCCGACGATGAGCGGATCCTGCGATGCGGCACCGTCGCCGTCGCCGCCGGACTCCGTGGTCGTGGAGCAGGCCGCGAGGCCCACGCTGAGGACAGCTGCGATCGCGAGACCGCGCGCCGCCGTGGAACGTCGAATCATTCTGCTGTTCCCCTTCGAGCGGGAGTGAACCTGACGCGGCGAATTGCCTCGTCGTGGCGATGAACGTAGCCACCTTGTGTGACACGAGTGTGTCTAGTCCGTCACACCGACCCGATCGTTACGAGGATGTTACTCACGCGCGCGGCGTCCCAAGAGAGGGGGTGATAACAGGTCTCAAACAGGAAAGAGAATGAGTTGGCGGCGTGCGCGAGGGCCCGTTCCCGGCCCGCACGGACACCGCCGTCGGTCCCTGGGCTCAGCTCCGGAACTGTGTGAACGCTGCGGTCGCCGGGTCGGCGCCGATCCGGCCGTCCTGCCTGTGCAATGCGTTGATATCTGACATCTGCGCCTCGCTGAGCGAGAACGAGAACAGGTCGATATTGGTCGCCATCCGCTCCGGGTTCACGGACTTCGGGATCAGGATCACCCCGTGCTGGACCTGCCAGCGGAGCACCACCTGTCCAGGTGTCACGCCCAGCTCGCTCGCGATGCGGACCACCGCGGGCGCCTCCAGATCGGCGCCCTGCCCCAGTGGCGAGTACGCCTCGGGGACGATCCCGTGGGCCCGGCTCCGCTCGACCGTCGTGGGCTGCCGGAAGGTCGGGTGAAGCTCGACCTGGTTGACCGCCGGCACCACGTTCGACTCGCTGACCAGGCGGTCGATGTGCTCGGGCAAGAAGTTGGAGACGCCGATCGCCCGTACCGCGCCGTCGGCCAGCAGCTTCTCGAAGGCACGCCAGGTCTCTACGTACAGACCGCGGCCGGGCGTCGGCCAGTGGATGAGGTAGAGGTCGACGACGTCGAGGCCGAGCGCCTGCCGACTGTTCTCGAAGGCCCGCAGGGCGTTCTCGTAGCCCTGATCGCCGTTGCGGAGCTTTGTGGTGACGAAGATTTCCTCGCGCGGGACGCCTGTCGCCCGGACGGCCGCGCCGACGCCCTCCTCGTTGTAGTAGGCGGCGGCAGTGTCGATGTGCCGGTAGCCGAGCTCGATGGCGGTCTCGACACACGCCTGTGTGCCGTTGTCGGGCACCTGGAAGACGCCAAGACCAACCTGCGGGATCACTACGCCGTTGTTGAGCGTGACGGACGGGATGTCGGTGACTGGGTTCATGCCAACCGTTCTAACACCCCGGTCCCGCACCGTCGACGGCGGCCGAGAACCGGCCCGGAGGGCCCCTCGACACAACTCACTCGAGTTTGATCGGGCTTTCCTTGCGCAGTGCGGGTAGGGTAGGGGTGTTGCAGTGCCTCGATCGTTCTTCCAAGAGATGACGACGACACCGTGATTACTGCGATCCCGAAGGCCGGGGTCGTCGCATCTTGCAAGGAGCAGTACATGGCATTCGGCACCGTTAAGTGGTTCAACGCCGAGAAGGGCTTCGGGTTCATCGCACCCGAGGACGGTGGGCAGGACGTGTTCGCCCACTTCAGCGCGATCCAGTCGGACGGCTACCGTTCACTGGAGGAGAACCAGCGCGTCGAGTTCGACGTGAAGCAGGGCCCCAAGGGCCTGCAGGCGGAGAACATCCGCCCGATCTGATCCCTTCACAAACTTCGCAGCCTCCGCGGTGAGCTCGTCTGAGTTCGTCGCCGGTTGTACGACGTCGGCCCGGTCACCTTTCGAGGTGGCCGGGCCTTCGCCATTCCACCCGGAGGCCTGACGGTCCGATCCGGAACCGTTGGACCGCGCCGGGCGTTCCCCACCTGGACCGTCACCTACGAAGGACGAGATCATGGGCTTCCTCGACCGACTGCTCGGCCGCGAACCACGCGAGCAGATCCCCGGCATGTACCAGGGCAGTAGCGCGCCTCGACAGCAGTACCAGCAGCAGCCAGGCCAGACCCCCGAGTACGGCACGGCGCCTGTCTACGGCTCTGCCGCGAGCACGGGCCGCAGCGAGGACGAGGTGGCGATCGAGCGGTACCGCTACCTGCTCCGTACCGCCCCGCCGGACCAGGTGGAGGAGGCGCACGCCGAAGCGTTCGCGCAGCTCACGCCCGAGCAGCGGCGGCAGGTCCAGGCGCAGCTGAGCGAGACCGTTCCGGCGAACGAGCGCGCGACGTCGGACGAGCCGCGGGACCTGGCCCGTATGGCGACCCGCGCGGAGATGCGTAACCCGGGCACGCTCGAGCGGAACTTCGGCTCGAGCCGCGGACCGGGCTTCGGCTCGATGCTCGGTGCGAGCATGCTCGGCACGATCGGTGGCATGGTCATCGGCTCGGCGGTCGCGGACATGATGTTCGGCGACTCCTTCGGAGACCCGGCCCAGGACTTCGCCGGTGGCGAGGAGGGCGGCGGCGCCGAGGGTGGCGGCGAGGAAGCGGGCGCCGAGGGTGGCGACCCGGGTGCGGAGGCCGGTAGCGAGCCGGTCGAGGCATCTGGTGCCGACGCGGGCGGCGATGCGGGTGGTGACGCCGGCGGCGGTTTCTTCGGCGACATGTTCGGTGGCGGCGGAGACTTCGGTGGCGGCGGAGACTTCGGCGGCGGCGGCGAGTTCTGACGATCCCCGACTTGTCTCGCGGTCCTCGTCTGGCCGCCCACGGAGCCGTTTCCACAGCGCTGTCGCTGTGCAGCGATCGCAGGCTGCGCGAGCTCGTGGATGCCGCCACCCCGATCGGCTCCGGCATCGGCGGGCAGACGGTCCTGCTGGAGGTCGAGGGAACTCCGGTCTTCGTCAAGCAGGTGCGCGTCACCGATCTTGAGCTCCGGCCGGAGAACGTTCGCTCAACGGCTGACCTCTTCGGGCTGCCGATCTTCTGCCACTACGGTGTCGGCACCATCGGCGGCCCGGGGTCCGGAGCCTGGCGGGAGCTGGCCGCGCAGATCATGACGACCAACTGGGTGATCGCGGGAGACCACGAGGGTTTCCCGTTGATGTACCACTGGCGAGTGCTATCCGACTCGGGCCAGCCACTC
>NZ_JAMTCT010000021.1 GCF_024171995.1 Promicromonospora umidemergens
AGCACGAGAGCGACCTTGAGTCAGGCGATCGCGGCGAGCGCACTCGGAGGTGGGACGCAGCGAAGCAAGTTCCGCCGGAGAGTGCGCTCCGCACGAGAGCGACCTATGGCTGGATCAGTACCAGCCCGCCGACTCCGAGTGGCCCCACGCGGCGCACGGCGTGCCGTAGCGGTCAGCGATGTAGCCGAGACCCCACTCGATCTGGGTAGCGGGGTTGGTGGCCCAGTCAGAACCCGCAGAGCCCATCTTGGAGCCCGGCAGCGCCTGCGGGATGCCGTAGGCGCTCGACGACGGGTTGGCCGCCTGGTGGTCCCAGCCGGACTCGCGCTCCCACAGGAGCTCGAGGCAGGTCCACTCCTGGCCGGTCCAGCCACGGGCGGCAGCCATCTCCTGGCCGATCTCCTTGGCAGAGCCCGACGGCGCCGGGGCGCTCGGCTCGGTGGACTCGGTGGACTCGGTGGTGGCTTCCGCCTCGACCGGGGCCTTCTTGACGACCGGGCGCTCCTTGGTGCCCTCGACGACGACGTGGTCGACCGGCTGCTTCGTGACCTTGTCGGAGAGCTCCTTGCGGAGCACGACCTCGCCGTCGACCGTGCGCAGGAGGATGACGCGGGTGCGCACACCCTTCTCGCCCTCGGTCCGGACCTGGTCGTCCGTGTCCGCGTAGCGGCCGGCGTCCTGCACGGTCTTCGTGTCGAAGTCCAGGCCGGTCTTCTTGGTGACCTTCTTGCTGTCGACGCGCTGCACCTGGACGGCGACGTCGGCACCGGCCTCCTTGGCAGACGTCGCGGCCTTGGTGTCGATCGCCTTGTCCTCGGCCAGGCTGGTCACCGGGACGATGCTCACGAGGTCGTTCTTGTCGACCTCGACCTCGACGTCCTCCAGCACGCTGTCGATGCTCGCGGCGTGGTCCTCGACCACGCGGGTCGAACCGTCCGCCACGACTGCGACAGGGCCGTCGTCGTTCAGGCGGAGCGGGAGCGAGACCCGGTCGCCGGAGCGGGACGCCACCAGGGCGACGTCACCGCCGCGCTCGGCGAGGGTTGTCAGCGCCTCGCCGGCGTCGGTGACGGTGACCCAGACGTCGCGCTCCGCATCGCCGTTGGTCATGGTGACCTGGCGGGCGTAGCGGACCACGATCTGGTCGCCGTCGGAAAGCTCGGTATCGGTTCCGGGGGCTACGACGTCGCGCTCGCCCAGGCGGACGCCTTGCGACTCGAGCATGCCCTCGACGGAACCGGCATAGGTGGTGAGGGTCTTGGAGGTACCGTCGACGTCGAGCGTGACGGTCTTGCGGGCCTCGGCGAAGGCCACCGATCCGGACGCGACGACCGCGACGGCCGTGAGACCGGCGACGAGCGGCCAGCGACGGCGGTGCTTCGCGGGGGCGTCCTGAGGTGTCACGGCCTCGGACTCTGAGTTGATGCTGGGGATGGAGCCAGAACTCTGCTGCTCAAAACGGGGGTTCACTCGTGTCCAGTCGTCGGACGTCCCGGGCACGGGCGACGAGACGGGCCTCCCGTTTGGGGCGGGAGTCCCTGCCACGATTCGGCCTGGGGGCCTGGCGGCTCTTGCGAGCCGTCGCGGTCTCGACCTGCCGATCCGGCGGTCTCGCACTACCCGCGAGGTGCCGCGGCCAGTGCCGCCCCGCCGCCGTTGAGATGCTTGTGGCCTACACCACGTCGCACCCCCGCGCCAGCGAGGACAACCGAACGTAACTGATCTGTTACCGCCCGGCCAAGTATCTTTGGGACGTTCCCCCTGTGGTCTCGGTCACTCGTCCAGGACAAGCGTCCAACTCTGCGGAGGATCCGTGTTCGGTCGGTGGCGGGTCGGCGGCGGTCAGCGGAGGCCGAGCGACGTGGCGCATGTGGGCCACTGGCCCCAGCCGGACTGCTGCTGGAGCGCTCGGGCCCGCATGGTCTGCTCGGCGGCGGAGGCATCGGAGGGAAGGCCGGAACCACCCATCGCCTCCCAGGTGGGCTGCGAGAACTGGTAGAGGCCGTAGTACCCGTTGCCGGTGTTGGCACCGGGGTCACCGCCCGACTCGCACTCGGCGAGCCTCGCCAAGGCATCGCCCGTCGAGGCCGACATGCTCGTCGGCTCGGGTCCCTGCTCCGATTCGTCGGCGGGCTTCTCACCCTGCTCGGGCCTGGACTTCGCGCCGGGCTCGGACTCCGACTCGGGTTGCGGCTTCGGCTCGGGTTCCGGCTCGGGCGCGGGGCGCTCCTTGGTGCCGTACATGATCACCTTGTCGACGGGTGCCTGCTCGACCCAGCTGTTCAGCTTCTCCCTGTCCACGACCTTGCCGTCGATCCTGGTCACGTCCCACGAGCTGACGCGCCTGCCGACGACGCCGTCGGTCGCCAGGTACGGGGCGAGGTCCTCGTAGTGGTCCGGGTCCGTCGCCGTCACCGTGTCGAACGGCAGCTCGCGCGCGGTCTCCTCGATCGAGCTCCGCACCTCCTTGACGACGACGGTGAGCGTGGGTCCGTCCGGGCCGTCCGCCTGCCCTCGTTCGACGACCACCCTGTCGTCCCCGTCGACCGAGACGCCCGCTTCGGCGAGCAGCTCGTGGAGCGCCGCGTCGCCGTCGGCCACCCGCAGCGTCTCCCCGCCGACCACCAGGTTCACCGGGCCGTCCGCGTCGAGCCGCATGGGGAGCGTCACGTTCCCTCCGGCACGGGTCGGGATCAGGACCACGTCACCGGCGTCCTGGGAGAGCTCGGCCAGGGCCTGGTCGGCGTCGAGCGCGGTGACCCAGGCGGTCCGCCGCTCGCCGTCGGCCCGCAGCGTGACCTCGTGGCCGTACCGGACCACCACCGTGCCGCCCTCGCGCAGCTCATCGTCGAGCCCTGGTGTCACGGCGTCCCTGCTGCCGACCTCGACGCCCTCGTCGGCCAGAAGGTCGTCGACGCCGCGATGGAAGGTCTCGACGGTGGTGACCTTGCCGTCCACGTCGAGCGTGACGGTCTTGTGGGCCGCGCCGTATGCCGCGGCGCCACCGGTACCGGCCGCCGCGACCGCCGCGAAGCTCACGAGGAGCGCCAGCCTGCGTCGGCGCCTCGGCGGTTCCGGCTCGGGTGGCGGTGCCGGCATGACGCCGCCGTCGCCGACCGCCACGACCGGCATCGGTCCGGAGGGATGGCCAGGCGGAAGGCTGGCCATCACCTCGGACAGAGTACCGGCGTCCGTGCCGGCGGCGGCGAACATCGCCGCTGGGAAGACCTCGCCCACCGGTGGTGGCGGGCCGAAGAGCTCGGTGATGCCGACGTCGCCGTCGACCTCAGGATTGAGAAGTGAATCACTGGGAATGCCCTGAGCCGGATGCGGAAGTGTCACGCGGGTCCAGTCCTCGAGCGGTCCGGGCACGGGAGCCGGGGCGGCACGAGTCGCACGCGCCTCCCACGCGGGGCGCGGGCCCGACCGGCCGATCCGGCGGTCCCTGAGACCGTAACCCCACCGTTATCAAACGCAAGCGCTGGTCAGCGATTCGACCGCCGCGGAGCCCGGATCGCCGGGCAATATCCCAAATGTCTAGGAGCGAGAGGCGGTTCAGTACCAGCCGATCTCGACCGAGTGCGCCCACGCGCCGCACGGCGTCCCGTAGCGCCCGGAGATGTACCCGAGGCCCCACTCGATCTGGGTGGCCGGGTTGGTCAGCCAGTCGCTGCCGACGGTAGCCATCTTGGAACCGGGGTTCGCCTGCGCGATGCCGTACGCGCTGCTGGAGGGGTTGTCGGCGTTCCAGCTCCAGCCGCTCTCCTTCTCCCAGAGCTGGTCCAGGCAGGAGAACTCGTCGGCGCCCCAGCCGCGCTCCGCGGCCATCGCCTGCCCGAGTGCTCGCGCGGAACCAGGGTCCGCCGGCGCCGTCGCGACGTCCATGGTCCCCACCACGAGGACCTCGTCCACGGGTTCCCGGGTGACCTTGCGCTCCACCTCGGTGCGCTCGACGACGGCGCCACCGACCGTCTTGACCGCGTAGGTCACCTTGACCTCGCCGGGTACGCCCGCCGTGCGGATCGACTCGTGCCCCTCCGGGAGGCTCGCGTCCTCGACCGTCTCGGTCTTGAACGGCAGCACCTCCGTCACCGTGCGCGACGACGACGCGTCGCGGCTGACCATGACGACCATCCCGTCGACGGCCGCCGCGTCGAGCGGCACGGACGTGACGTCACGCTTCGCCAGGGAGATGCCCGCCTCCTTGAACACCCCGCGCACGGTCGACCGGGTGGTGTGGAACTCGAGCACCGAGCCGTCCACGGCGATGCTGACCTGCTTGACCGTGGAGAACCGGACCGGGTCGCGGTCCAGCCGCGTGTTGCGAGACGCGGTAGCGAGCGCACCGTCGCCGCGCGGCCCGAGTGCCGCGAGCAGCTCACCGACCGTGCCGGCGGTGGTGCGGAGCGTGATGATCTGACCGTCGAGCTCCACCGTGACCTCGCGGCTGGTGCGGACCACCACGGTGTCGGCGAACCCGACGTCGGAGCTCGCGGCGGGCTGGACGACGTCGTCCCGCCCCATCTCGATGTTCTGCGACGCGAGGGCGTCGGCCACGGTGTCGCCGTAGACGCCGACCGTGCGGACGTCGCCGTTGTAGTCGATCGTCAGGGTGTTCGCGTTGGCGACGTACAGCCCGCTCACGCCGGCGAGCGTGGCGACGACGACACCACGGACCAACCATCGGGCCGCTCGGCTCGCGAGCCACGGCCGTGCGTACCTCACCACGAGCACCAGACCGTAACGGAACAAACGGTGCAGGAAAAGCCATTCGGACAAGAAATGAAATGCCGCATTCTTCTCGTCAACGGGCTGTTCTCACCAGCTGCCGTAGACGCGCTCCGAGCTCGCGGCGATGTCGGCGCAGAGCGTCTCGAGGTCTTCTTCCAGGTGACCTGCCATGAAGCGGGCTGTATGGGCCGCGGCGAACGGGGCGTTCGGCTGCCCCCGGAACGGGTGCGGTGTGAGGTAGGGAGCATCGGTCTCCAGCAGGATCAGCTCCCGCGGCGCAGCCATCAGAGCCGCGCGCAGGTCCTCGTTGGCCTTGAACGTGACCGGCCCGGCGAACGACAGGTACCAGCCGTTCTCGGCGCAGACGCGCGCCATCTCGGCGTCACCGCTGAAGCAGTGGAACACGGTGCGCTCGGGAGCGCCGTCGGCCAGCAGCACCTCGATGACCTGAGCGTGCGCGTCCCGGTCGTGGATCTGCAGGGCCAGGCCGAGCTCCTTGGCCAGGGCGATGTGCGCACGGAAGCTCTCCCGCTGGGCCAGCTCGCCGCGCGGGCCCGTACGGAACAGGTCCATGCCCGTCTCACCGATCGCGCGGATGCGGTCGTTGCCCTTGGCGAGGTCCGCTATCTCGGCGATCGCGTCGCCCAGCCCCACGGCGTGGTGCGGCTCGACCTGAGGCGCCAGCCCGTCCGGCCCCACCTCGCGGACCCCGGCATGCAGCACAGCTTCGTTGGGATGAACGGCAACGGCCCCCACCACCCGCGCCCCTTGTTGTGGACGTGATCGTTGCGGTGTCGCGCCCGTCATAGGCGCAACGGTCGCGCTCACAAGATTGGCGGTCCAGCGTGCTGAGGGGAGGTCGCAGCCCACCTGGACCATCCGGTCCACGCCGGCACGCGCCGCGCGGTCCAGGTGGTCCGCGACCGACGGCGGCCAGGCCTGCCCGGCCGGCTCGCCGTCCGGCGCCACGGCAGGGAGCACCGGGGCGATGTGGTCGAGGTGGGTGTGGTTGTCCACGACCGGTACGGGCAACGGCTCCGGGTCGGCCGGGAAACCGCGCTCACGCGTGCGCTTTGCCATCGCCCGGTCAGTCCACCGACCCGGCGCCGAAACGCTCGCGGAAGCCTTCCAGGTCCTCGTCGCTGATCTTGGCGAACAGCACGGGCGGCACGGAGAAGCTCGCCCCGGCGGGCACCGCGTCGAGCGACGTCGCCGCCTCGGGCGTGATCCAGGTGGCGGTGTCGGCGTCGAGGGCGAACACCCCGCGCAGGGTCGCCGCGCTCGCCGGGATGAACGGCTCGGACACCACCGCGTACAGGTGGATCAGGTTCATCGCGGTGCGCAGCGTCACGGCGGCGGCGTCCTGGTCCGTCTTGACCTGCTTCCAGGGCTCCTTCTCGACCAGGTAGGCGTTGCCCGCCGACCAGAGCGCCCGCAGGGCGTTCGTCGCCTTGCGGTACTGGAGGGTCTCCATGTGCTCCTCGAGCTCGACCAGGAGACGCGCGACCTCGGCACCCAGCTTCTCCTCCGCCTCACCGGGCTCGCCACCGGCGGGGACGGTCTCCCCGAACCGCTTGGCCGAGAACGTCAGCACCCGGTTCACGAAGTTGCCGAGCGTGTCGGCGAGATCCTTGTTCACCGTGCCGGCGAAGTGCTCCCAGGTGAACGACGAGTCGTCGGACTCCGGCGCGTTCGCGATCAGGAAGTACCGCCAGTAGTCGGCCGGCAGGATCTCCAGCGCGGCGTCGGTGAAGACGCCACGCTGCTGGGACGTCGAGAACTTGCCGCCGTAGTAGGTGAGCCAGCTGAAGCCCTTGACGTAGTCGACCATGGTCCACGGCTCGCGGACGCCGAGCTGCGTGGCCGGGAACATCACCGTGTGGAACGGGACGTTGTCCTTGGCCATGAACTGCGTGTAGCGGACGTCGACGGCCTCGTACCACCAGGACTTCCAGTCCCGCGTCTCGCCGTCGGCGCCCTGTGCGGGTGCGGCGTCCGCCCACTCCTTGGTGGCGCCGATGTACTCGATCGGAGCGTCGAACCAGACGTAGAAGACCTTGCCGGCGGCCGCGAGCTCCGGCCACGTGTCGGCAGGGACCGGGACGCCCCACTCGAGGTCACGCGTGATCGCACGGTCGTGCAGCCCCTCGGCGAGCCACTTGCGCGCGATCGACGTCGACAGCAGCGGCCACTCCTTGCTGTTCTCGTCGATCCACGCCTCGACCTCGCCCTGCAGCTTCGACTGGAGCAGGAACAGGTGCGTCGTCTCGCGCACCTCGATCTCGGTGGAGCCGCTGATCGCCGAGCGCGGGTTGATCAGGTCCGTCGGGTCCAGCACGCGGGTGCAGTTCTCGCACTGGTCGCCGCGCGCCTTGTCGTAGCCGCAGTGGGGGCAGGTGCCCTCGACGTAGCGGTCGGGCAGGAACCGCCCGTCGACCGGCGAGTACACCTGCCGGACGTCGCGCTCCTCGATGAATCCGTTCTCCTGCAGGCGCCGCGCGAAGTGCTGCGTGATCTCCGCGTTCTGCGGCGACGAGCTCCGGCCGAAGTAGTCGAACGTCAGGCCGAACCCGTCGTAGATCTCCTTCTGCGTCTCGTACGCCTGGGCGCAGAACTCCGCGACGGGCTGCCCTGCCTTGGCCGCGGCGAGCTCCGCCGGCGTGCCGTGCTCGTCGGTAGCGCAGATGTACAGCACCTCGTGGCCCCGCTGACGCAGGTACCGGGCATAGACATCGGCCGGGAGCATCGACCCGACCATGTTCCCCAGGTGCTTGATGCCGTTGATGTACGGAAGCGCACTGGTGACAAGGTGGCGAGCCATCGCTGGATGCTCCAATTCGTGAGACGGGAAAACCTTCGTCCAATCCTAGGGGCAGGGCACCCGCGCATTACGCCGGTGGCTGTGGTTGCTGCGCCACGCCGCCGGTCCGGTGTCGCAGGTCTCAGCTGCCGACTGCGGGATCGATCTCGTCGGCCCAGTCGAGGAAGCGGTCGATGATCTCGCGTCGCCAGTCCGCGCCCACCTCGTACGCCTCGAAGGACTCGGTGCTCTTGGCTGGACCGACCGGAACCGGTCGGCCAACATGTCCCGGTCGAACGGCAGTGCTTCCTGCCTGTCCCCGATCGCGAGCACCTCGTCCCGCGAGAAGCGTCCCGAACGCACCACGGCGTCGATGTCGATGAAGTCACGGGTCTCGCCACGCGACCAGAGCGCGCTCATCTTCCCCGCCACGGCATCCCGGACGTCGAGCACAGGGCCGATCTCGAACGTCGCGGGCGCGAACTCGCGGTAGTTCACCCCGATCTGGATCGAGCTCGTCTCCTGGATAGCGTCGTCGGTCACACTGAAGTCCGCGAAGGTCCGGCCGATCCGGTTGTCATGCACGGACATGCCCGCGTCCAGGAACGCCGCACGCAGCTTGGCGACGGAGATCTCGAAGAGGCTGGGCTCGTAGACATTGGTGAACAGATCCACATCGGCAGACGGCCGGTCACCGATGCCGTTGGTCGAGATCGCATAACCACCGGCGAGCACGAAGCCATAACTTTCCAGCGCCTCGAGCCCGATCCGGGCGAGACGCTCATGGAACGGCAGCATCAGGCGGCCCGCGCCGCTCTGGACCGCGCAGCGAGCTCGGGGAACTTCTGCTCCCAGATCGCCCGGCATCTGGTGGGTAGGTTCAGCTGGGGCCACAGTCGCAACAAGAGGCGTCGATCCAGGATCTCCACCTGGTCCACGACGGACCCGTCACGAACGGTCGCGCCGTACAGCTCACGCGCCCGCCTCGGGTCCGAGACCTCGTACACAGGGTTCATGCTCGTGTCGATGTGCGGCCCCACGGTGACCACTCCCGACGTCGGCCCCCGCAGGTCGCTCAACGAGTCCGGGGTGACATACGGGATGTGGTCGGCGTAGACGTAGCCGCGTGGCACCGTCCGGTGCGCACGAGGTTCTGCGGGCATCCTGTTCACCCCTCCCGGGCTCGAGATGACGATGTGTCGAGCCTACGACGAGGCTCGCTCTCGCCGACCAGGTTATGCACAGGCCTAGTCGTCTGCAACTGTGCACGGGGTGGGGCCGGGGGTCACTCCCCCGGCGTCAGCGTGACCCGCAGCAGCCGGTCGTCGACCGGCCGACCGCCCTCCGTCATCGGCTCGCCCCGCCCGTCGGTGTTGTTCGTCAGCACGTAGAGCTCGCCGTCGGGCCCCGCGTGGACCGCGCGCAGCCGCCCGTACTCCCCCTCCAGCAGCGCCTGCGGCTCGCCGAACCCGGAGCTCTCCCCGTCCGCCACGGCCGACGGCTCCCCGAGCAGCGGCACGCGCCACAGCCGCTCCCCGCGGAGCGACGCGAGATACACGGCTTCCTCCGTGACGGCGATGCCCGACGGCGAGGCCTCCGACGTCGGCCACCAGGCGACCGGGTCCGTGAACCCGGCCTGGTCACCGCCCTCGCCGGGGCCCTCGACGTCCGGCCAGCCGTAGTTGCCGCCTGGCTCGATCACGTTGAGCTCGTCGAACTGGTCCTGGCCGAACTCGCTGGCGAACATCCGCCCGCTCGGGTCCCAGCCCAGGCCTTGGACGTTGCGGTGCCCCGTCGACCACACCGGCGAGCCCGCGTCCGGGTTGCCGGGCGCCGGCTCGCCGTCGGGCGTGACCCGCAGGATCTTGCCGCCCAGCGAGTCCGGGTCCTGCGCGTTGGCGGTATCACCGGCGTCGCCGGTGGCGACGTACAGGTACCCGTCCGGCCCGAGCGCGAGCCGGCCGCCGTTGTGGTTCGACGACTTCGGGATGCCGTCAAGGACGGTCGTGAGGTCGCTCAGCGTCATGGTGCCGAGGTCCAGCTCCGCGCGCAGCACGGCGTTGTCCTGCTCCCCCGTGCGGTACAGGAAGACGGTGAACAGCGGCCCGGCGTCCTCCGGGTCCACGGCCACTCCCAGGAGCCCGCCCTCGCCGTCGGCCACCGTCTGCTCGGCGAGCTGTTGCGCTCCTCCGGACCCGGCCACCGGCTCGACCTCGCCGCTCGGGTGCACCACGGCGAGCGTCACGTCGTCGCGCATGGTGACGAGAAACCGCTCGCCCGGCAGCGGTGCCATGCCCCACGGGGCCGGAAGCTCCTCGGCGACCACCTCGACGTCGGCCGTCACCGGACCGTCCAAGGGATCCGCGCCCGACGCCGCAGCGCTCGCCGAGGTAGCAGCGCTCGGCGACACGACGCCGGGTCCGGGCGATCCGGTGCACCCGGCGACCAGCAGCACCACCCCGGCCACAACTCCCGCAACACTCCGCCCATAGATGTCGTCCACGCCCCCATCCAAGCACCGCACGGCCCCGAATGGTCGGTAGATGGTCAGGAGATCGGCATTCCGAGATGCCGATCATGTGACGAACTACCGACCACACACGGCTGCCTCGCGCGCGGCGCGTGGCAGAGTGGGGGGCATGAGTACTCGGGAGGCCGATGGCGGGCGGCGGGCCCTCGTCGTCGTCGACGTGCAGCCGACGTTCTGCGAGGGAGGCGAGCTCGCCACCCTCGGCGCCAACGAGATAGCGCACCGCGTGGCCGCGTACTCGGCGGCCCACCGCGACCGGTACGCGACGGTGCTGACCACCCAGGACTGGCACATCGACCCGGGTGACCACTTCAGCGAGAACCCGGACTTCGTCGACTCCTGGCCGCCGCACGGCATCGCAGGCACGCCCAACGCCGACCTGCACCCCGCGCTCGCCGACCTCGCCCCCGACGCCCGGCTCAAGAAGGGCCAGTACGCACACGGGTACTCCGGCTTCGACGGCGCGGACGAGCACGGCCGCAGCCTCGCGACCATCCTGGCGGACGCCGGGGTCACGGAGGTCGACGTCGTCGGGCTCGTCGAGTCCCACTGCGTGAAGCACACGGCGCTCGACGCCCGCCGCGCCGGCCTGTCCGCCCGCGTGCTGACCGACCTGACGATCCCCGTCTCACCGGAGCAGGGCGTGGCCGCCGAGCAGGAGCTCGCCGCGGCGGGCGTGGAGCTCCGCGACTCCTCCGCCCTCTGAGACGGCGCTGCTAGATCCAGCTCGGGAGCAGCATCAGCCGCTGCCAGTACTCGTACGGCACCGGCATAGCGGTCCAGACCGGGTAGTAGAGCACGCTCACGCCCACGATCAGCAGCACCAGCACGCCCGCCAGCCAGCACACGATGCGCCGGTCCCCGCTCCTGCGCGACGTGCGTTCGATCCCGACCGCCAGCAGGTAGACGAGCGTCAGGATCACGAACGGCGTGAACACGATCGTGTAGAACGTGAAGATGGTCCGGTCCGCCAGAGGCCAGGAGTACTGGAACCAGGGCAGCCAGCCGGCGGCGATCCCCGTCAGGGCGGCGGCGCCCCGCCAGTCGCGGAACCGGATCGCGAGCACCAGCACCACGGGGATCGCCAGCGCACCCAGCCACCACAGCAGCGGGTTGCCGAGCGACGTCACCGCGGTCGCACAGTCACCGGCGGCGTCTGCGGGACACGGCCCCTGACCGGGGGCGTACTTGTCCCAGTAGAACGACGTCGGCCGCCACTGCACGATCCACCCCAGCGGGTGCGACGCGTAGTTGTGGTCCGAGTCCAGACCGGTGTGGAAGTCCCACATCATGCGGTGGTACTCCCACAGCGACCGCCCGGCCTCCCACGCTCCTTGCGCCCAGCCCCAGTCCGGCCACCAGCCCGGGGGCGCGACGCCGTTCACGACCGCCCAGTCCCGCAGGTACGACTTGGGATGCGCGAACCAGGCCGACCACGACGCGACGTACACAGCGGCCACCGTCGGCAGCATGACCAGGGCGGCCGGGACGGCGTCGACCACCAGGGCGTCCTCCCACCAGCGCCCGACGCCGGCGGTGCGGCGCGCCGTCATGTCCCACACGACCGTGAGCAGGCAGAACGCCGCGACGAAGTACAGGCCCGACCACTTGACGCCGCACGCGAGGCCCAGCGAGACCGCCGCCGCGAGCCGCCACCCACGGAAGCCGAGGCGCGGACCGTACTTCCCGATCGCGCCGCCCGCCTCGACGATCTGCGCCACGCGGTCCGCGAGCCGCCGTCGGGCCCACTCGCGGTCCAGCACCAGGCAGCCGAACGCCACGAGCACCCAGAACATGAGGAACTGGTCCAGCAACCCGGTGCGCGAGTGCACGATCGCCTCACCGTCGACCGCGAGCAGCAGTCCCGCGACCAGCCCCAGCAGGGTGGACGAGAACAGCCGGCGCGCGATCCGCACCAGGAGCAGCACCGCGAGAACACCGACCACCGCGCTCGCTATGCGCCACGCCATCGGGTTCTCGGCCCCGCCCATGAGGCGCATCCCTGCGGCGATCATCCACTTGCCGACCGGCGGGTGGACCACGTACTCGGCCTCGTCGGTCTTGTACGAGCTGACGTCGCCGGACTCGAACGCCGCGTTGGGGTCGTCGGGCCAGGCCGCCTCGAAGCCGAGGCTGGCCAGTGACCAGCCCTCCTTGACGTAGTACGTCTCGTCGAAGACCAGCTTGCCCGGGCGACCGAGCTCCCACAGCCGCGCGCCCGCGGCGATCGCCGTCACGAGGAGCGCGCCGAACAGGCCCCAGAACCGGTCCGAGGTCCTCCGCCCGAGCGCGAGACGGCGCTCGCCCAGCAGGTCACGCAGGAGGCGGTCGCGCACGGGAGGCTCAGGCCGCTGAGGCCGTCCGACGGCGGGGAACGACCCGGTGGGCGTCATCTGACCACCCACCGCCTCCCGGCGCATGTGCGCGCCGTACGTCCCGGGTAGAGCCTGCCGCGCTGCGGCGGTATGCGCTCCTGTGGCGTCAGGCTGCTCAGACACCGGGCCAGCATAGAGCGTGGGACCCTGTGGTTCATGACCGATCCGTCCCCGGTTCCCGGGCCAGCGCCCGAGGCCGGCTCCCTCGTCCTGGCCGCCACCCCGATCGGCAACGCGGAGGACGCCTCACCTCGGCTGATCCGCCTGCTGGCCGACGCCGACGTCGTGGCCGCGGAGGACACGCGCCGTCTCCACGGTCTGGCCGGGCGGCTGGGGGTCGAGGTGCGCGGCAAGGTCACCAGCTATCACGAGCACAACGAGACGGCTCGGGCGGACGAGCTGCTCGACGTCGTCGCCGGCGGCGGCACCGTCGTGGTCGTGACCGACGCCGGGATGCCGTCCGTGTCCGACCCGGGGTACCGGATCGTGGAGCGCGCCATCGAACGCGACCTGCGGGTCACCGTCGCACCCGGGCCGAGCGCGGTACTGACCGCGCTGGCACTCTCCGGCCTGCCGACCGACCGGTTCACGTTCGAGGGCTTCGTGCCCCGCAAGGCCGGTGACCGCGCCCGGACCCTCGGGACCCTGGCCGCCGAGCCGCGCACGATGGTGTTCTTCGAGGCACCGCACCGGATCGCGGAGACGCTCGGCGCCATGGCCACCGCGTTCGGGGAGACCCGGCCGGCCGCCGTCGCACGCGAGCTCACCAAGACCTATGAGGAGGTGCTGCGCGGTCCGCTCGCCGACCTCGCGGAGCGGGCGGCCGCGGAGCAGCTCCGCGGCGAGATCTGCGTCGTCGTGAGCGGGGCGCCCGCGGTGCAGGCCAGCGTGGACGACGTCGTAGGCGAGGTCCTGGACCGGGTGGCCCAGGGCGAGCGGCTCAAGACGGCGGTCGCGGACGTGGCGGAGACCGCAGGCGTCCCGAAGCGGGACCTCTACGCGGCGGCCCTGGCGGCCCGCCCTCCGAAGTAGCTTGGTCGAGGGCGTGCGGTCACCAGCTGATCTGGGGGGTGGGGTGGTATCGGGCGCCGTCGCGGCGCCAAGTGGCCGCCTCGATCGCTACCCGGGCTCGGAACGACTCCCAGTCCTTGTCCCCCGGCCGCGACCAGGCGGTCTCCGCCACCGCGGCGAGCCGGGGCAGCAGCATCGAGAAGAGGTCGTCGCGGCTGGCCAGGGTCTCGGTCCAGACCGCTGCCGAGACACCCTCGATCGCTGACTCGGGCAGCCCCTCGATGAGGGTCGCCGGGTCCCAGTCGTAGGAGTCGTGCAGCTCGACGAACGCCGCCCACTGCTGGCCCAGCGGGTGGTCGGGCGTGTACTTCATGTCGAGGTAGGCCCGGGTGGCCGGCGACATCACGAACTTCGCACCCGCCTGTGCGGCACGCAGGAACGGTGCCGGGTCCGGCCGGGTGTCCCAGTACTGCAGGACGGTGCCGGGCCGGACGCGCACGGGCGCCTCACCGTCCACAGCCCCGGCGGCCCCGCCGTGCGGCGACCCGTCCGCCACCCCGTCGGACGCCGCGGCCTCGCCCGCCAGCGCCGCAACCGCCGACTGGTCGCCGTGGGCCGAGCCGGCGGCCTCCTGCCATGCGACAGGGGTCTTGCCTGCACCCGTGACGATCTCCTGGCACAGCGTGATGAACCGGCCGAACTCGTCGGGCCGCATGGTGAGCACCTCGTCGGCGCCGAAGTGCACCCACGGCCCGAGCGTCATGCGCGCGACGTCGGTGAACACGTCCCGCAGGAACGGCTCGGTGCCGGGCAGGTCGATGTGCAGCTTCGAGAAGCCGACCTCGATGCCGTCGTACGTGTCGGTGGCCTCGCCCGACGGCATGAGCTCGCCGTAGGCGTGGGTCGCCGCGTTGACGTGCCCGGGGACGTCGATCTCCGGCACGATCACGATCTCGCGCTCGGCCGCGTACTCCTGCAGCTCGCGGTACTCGTCGGCGGTGAGGAACCCGCCGGTCGCCCCGGACACCGCACCCTGCGACGACTTCTCTGTCAGCGCGGGCCTGGAGGGGATCTCCAGCCGCCACCCCTGGTCGTCCGACAGGTGCAGGTGCAGGCGGTTCATCTTGTACGAGCCGACGAGGTCGACGACGGCCCGCAGGTCCGCCGGCCCGAACCAGTGGCGCACCACGTCCAGCGAGAGCCCTCGCCACGGGTACCGCGGCTCGTCCCGCACGACGACGGCGCCCACCTCGAGCGGTCCGCTCGTCTCCCCGCGGCCCGCCTGCTCGTCGTCCCCGCCCGGCTCGCCCAGGTCCAGCGGGACCGCACCACGGCGGCCCGCGTTGACCAGCTGCCGCAGCGTCCGCACGCCGTGCAGCAGCCCGGCCCGCTCGGGTGCCGCGACGGTCGCTCGGTCAGGCGCCACGGTGAGCGTGTAGCGCTCGAGGCTCTGGGAGCCGGCGGGGCCGGCAGCGGGATCCAGGGTCAGGACGACCGCCACTGCGCGGCCGCCCCCGGAAGCGTGCTCGGTGTGCCGAGCGCCGGCGTCGGGGCCGGGCGACGCAGGCACCACGGCCGCTCCGGCGGTGGCGAGCAGCTCGCCGGCGAGGCGCGCGAGCACACCGTCGGGCGCGTCGACGGTGACGGTTCTGAGGTCCAGCACCCCCTCGGCCCGGTCGAGCTCGACAGGTGCTGGGATGACGGCGTCGGCGACGACGGCCGCGCCGGTGCTCACGGTGCTCACGATTGTTAGGACCCCTTCGCTCGCGATGGATGTCCGCAGTTTGGCAGGTTCAGCCTGCGGAGACCAGGCCGAGGAGCGGATCGGTCGGCATGATGCTCGTGGGGTCGGCGGGAACCTCGCTCGGAGCGGACCAGCCAAGGAACGTGTGCGCAGGGATGTCGCCGGCGACGTCGGCCCAGACGCCGTCCGCCGTGGCCTGGCCCGCACCCGGGCCCGCCGCCGTGAAGATCACCGCCACCTGTGGCGGAACCTGGAGTGCTTCCCTGTCGACGACGGACGCCGACGTGGACTGGTGCACCTCCAGCATGACCTGGGGCAGGCCCCGCTTCGTCGCGATCTCGGCGAGCCGGTCGACCACCGCCTGCAGCTCCGCCACGGGGACGGCGCCCGAGTCCGCGCCGTTGCCGGCGATCCGGAACTCCGGGTGCACCGACAGGCCGACGCCCGGCTGCGAGAGCAGCGGCTCGAGGTCGTCGAGCTGGGCGACCAGCGGCTGGTTGCCTGGAGCGACGTCGAGCAGCACGAGCTGCCCGGCCTCGCGGATCGCCTCGACCGCCGGCGTGATCGTCTCGAGCGGCTGCTCGGCGACGTGGTCGCCGTCCTCGCCTGCCGCCGTGGACCGCAGGCTCGCCGTCACCGTGACCAGCGGCGTGCCGCCCAGCACCTCACCGTTGATCGAGGCGGCGTCGACGGCCCCTGCGGCATCGGCGGCCGGGTCGGCCACGCCGGCAGGCACCGTGTACGACGTCGACACGTACCGGCCGGGGAACAGCCGCAGCGAGCCGTCCGGCAGGGTCGCGCCAGACGTCGCCACCCCCACCTGCCAGCCAAGGGCTTCGGCCGAGCCGAAGCTGTCGCCGATCCCCACCACGCCGAGCGGCTTGAGGGTGCGGATCGTCTCGACGGTCTCCGGGCTGGCGGCGACGCTGCCGCCCGGCACCTCGACCGGGACGGCGCCTGCGGCGAGGGCCGTGCCGATCGCCGCCTCCTGCCCCAGCTTCGGGTCCACCGCGACGAGGACCTCCTGCAGCAGGCTCGGGTCGGCGACGTCGGGGATCTCCGCGCGCAGCCCGTCGACGTCGGCGTCGTCGAGGCGGTCGGCGGCCGGCATCTCGACCTTGACCTCGCCGCGCTTCTTGTCGCCGCCGCGGCCGGTGGAGGCCGCTGCCTCCGCGGCCGCGCTCAGCGCGCCCGGGTCGAAGCCGACCACGGCCGCCTCGCCCGTAGCGGCCCCTGCCTCTGCGACCGTCTCGTCGTCGCCGATGACGACGACGCTGCCCGCGCCGAGGCGGCCGAGCTCTGCGACGATGTTGACGTCCGAGACGCCACCATCGGTGAGCAGCACGGGAGCGGTGACGGCGGCTCCTGTGGCCGCGGCCGTCGAGCGCGCGTCGTCGTCGTCGGCCGAGGCGAGCACGACGACCGGGGAGGCATGGAAGAACGCCTGGCTCGCCGTGAGGGCGAGCTCAGCGGGGTCGGTCGAGTCGAGCACCAGCGCCGGCCCGGACGGTTCACGGACCTGGAACTTCTCACCCGTCTTGCCGTCGACGCCCTCGGCGGTCGGCACGGTGCAACCCGCGAGGACAAGGGCAGCCGCCGCGAGAACAGCCGCGGCGGAAGCAGAACGAAGTTGTGGGACTAATCGGACGTTCCGGATGACCACGAGCGACATTGTCTCCCACTCGGGGACGAAGTGGAAACCCCGGGCCGCCGTCGATCAGCGCGCGGGCAGCGCGGCCGCCACGGAACGCGCCACCTCCTCCGTGGCCTCGCACAGCTCGTCGGTGCTGGACTCGCCGCCCGTGACGTGTACCCGGACGAGCTCCGCGACCTGGCCGTCGCCGTCCGGGCTCTTTCCCTGGTTCCCGACCACGCTGGCCAGGCAACCCTCCTCCCAGCGGTCGCCCTGGAGGAACACCGGGTGCCCGGAGTAGGTCACGCGCTCGCCCTCGTCGGACCCGAGCGGCTCCTCACGCTGGAAGAAGAGGCGCACCTCGCGGCTGTCGTCACCGTCCCATACGCAGTCCCACGCGCCGTACGCCGACCTGCTGGACGGCAGGTCGTCCACGCTGAGCGCCGCGCGGAGCGCGTCCGCCCCCGGCAGGGCGCACGCGTCGAGGCCGAGGAACGTGCCGGCCCGTGCGGCGGCACGGCTGGGGATCTTCTCGGCGCTGATCAGTGCGGCGGCACGCCGCGCGGCTGTCTCCGCCATGCCGCACAGGTCGGACTCGCCGTCCCGCTGCATGGCGTCGATCGCCACCCGGTAGTCGTCGACGACGAGGTCCCTGTCGCACGACTCCGGCAGCTCGTGGTCGTCCCGGTAGACAGGAAGGCCGTTCAGCGTGCCCTGGTCGCCCGAGAGGTCCTCGACGCCGCGGTAGAGGGTGAGCTTGACCGCCGACTCCGTGCCGCTGCCCGTGACGACCGCCTCGCACTGGTTGAAGACGTCGTTGTCGGTGTCGAGGCGGGTGCCGCCGAACGCACCGAGCGCCCGCGTACCGAGCAGCCCACAGGGATCCGCGGACTTCTCCCCGCCCGCGAACGCCCGCTGGGTCAGCGCGGCCCGCGCCTCCGCCTCCGGGGCCGGCTCCGTCTTCTCGGCCGGCTCCTGCTCGGTTGCCCGCGGCTCGGGAGCGGGGGTCGCCTTCGCTTCCGAGGCGTCCTCAGCGGACGGCTTCGGGGACGGCTTCGGCGCTCTGGTCCGGGACCCGGCCTCCGACGGTGACGTGCTGGGCGACGACGCGGCGTCGGGCTGCCCGTCGGCGAGGAGAGGTGCGGTCACGACCCCCGCGACGACCAGCACCAGCGCGATCGCCCCGGCGACCAGGATGCGGAGCCGGTGCTGGGACGCCGGCGCGGGGCTCGGGCCGTGCCCGTCGGCGATCAGGCGCAGCTCGTCCCGCGCGGCGGTCAGCCCCGGCCGATCCTTCGGGTTCCTGCTCAGCATCCGGGCGAGCACGGCGGTCATGTCCCCGGCCCGCCTGGACGACCGCACCTCCTCGGTACTGGTCCGCACGATGAGCTCCGTGACGCTGCCCGCGCCCCACGGCGTGGTGCCCTCGGTGGCGTGGAACAGCGTGGCGCCGAGCGCGAAGACCTCGCTGGCTGCCGTATAGGGCCGGCCCGGGTCCAGCGCCTCCGGTGCGACGAAGCCCGGCGTGCCCGCTATCGCGTCCGCGCTCGTCAGGGTGGTGGCACTGTGCTTGCTGCGGGCAAGGCCGAAGTCGACGAGCTTGGCGACCCCGTCCTCGGTGATCAGCACGTTGGAGGGCTTGACGTCGCGGTGCAGGATCCCCTCGGCGTGCGCCGCCGCGAGCCCGTCGGCCAGCTGCGCGCCGTACCGCGCCGCGTCCAGGGCGGACACCCTGCCGCAGTCGGCCAGGGCGGTCCCGGAGAGCAGCTCCATGACGATCCAGCGGGAGTCGCCGTCGCGCACGACGTCGTGCACCCGCACCACGTTCGGGTGCCTGATCCGGGCCAGCTTCTCCGCCTCTGCCTCCAGGCGCCGGTCACCCTCCACGTCGATCGCATGGGCCCGTTTGAGGGCGACCCGTTGCTCGAAGACGTTGAGGTCGGAGGCTTCCCAGACCTCGCCCTGGCCGCCCGCACCGAGCCGGCGTTCCAGCCGGTAACGCTCCCCGACGACGTCCCCTGCGTTCACGGACCAGCTCCGCTCGTCGTTGCCGGACAGATGTCAGCGACAGGTATACCGGAGATCCTGACCGGGAGGGGTCCCGCGCCGGATGTGCTTCCCCTGTCCTCCCCGATCACGGTGCACTAGCGTCGTCCAAGCACAACGCTTTGACGGGCAAGACGTCGACAGGGAGAGAGCGACAGGTGCACACCGGGCAGATCGTCGGCGGCCGTTACCGCTTGGAAGAACCTCTGGGGTCCGGCGGGCACGGCGAGGTCTGGCGCGCCGCCGACCTGAACCTGCACGACCGCCCGGTGGCGGTCAAGCGCACGCGGTACGACGGCGACGAGGACGGCGCCGAACGGGTCCGCCGCGAAGCCAAGTATCTCGCGCGCATCAACCACCCCCACGTGGTCGCCGTGCACGACGTGGTCGACGACGGCGGTGACGTCTGGGTGGTCATGGAGTACGTTGCCGGCCAGCCGCTCTCCCGGTCCGAGCGGGTGCCGGTCGAGGAGGCCGCCCGCTACGGCGCCCAGCTCGCGGGCGGGCTCGAGGCGGTGCACGCGCACCGGATCCTGCACCGGGACGTCAAGCCGGCCAACGTGCTCGTGACCCACGACGGGTTCGCGAAGATCGCCGACTTCGGCATCTCCCGGCCGGTGCACGACGACGAGACCGTCACGGCCACCGGAGCGCTCACCGGTACACCGGGCTATCTGGCGCCCGAGGTGGCCAAGGGTGGGCGGTTCACCGAGGCCGCCGACATCTGGTCGCTCGGTGCCACCCTCTACTACCTGCTCGAGGGCACCACGCCGTTCGGCGACGACAACCCGCACGCCCTGCTGTGGAAGACCGTCTCCGAGGAGGTCAGACCGCCCACGAGGGCAGGTGGCATGGCGCCGGTCGTGCTGCGCATGCTGGCCAAGAAGCCGGCCGACCGGCCGCGCCTGAAGCAGGTGCGGCAGGAGCTGGCCGCCCTGGCCGGCGACCCGGCGGCCGGCGTCGGACCCGAGCCGACCAGGTCGCTCGGATCCCTGCGGTCGATCGGCCGTCCGGGGCGTGTCCTCACGACGGCCGGTGTCGCCGTCGTGCTGGTGGTCGTCCTCTCCCTGGTCGCCTGGTCCGCCCAGAACCGCGGGCAGGCGCAGGGCGACGAGCTGCCCGTCGCCGGAGCGAGCACGGACGGCGACGGCTCCACCACCCGGCGCGCGGACGACGGCAAGGTCGGCATCATCGGCGACCCAGCAACCGCCGACCCGTGCGCGCTCCTCGACGAGGAGGCGCTCGGCGCCTTCGGCCTGACCCGGCTCGACACCGACAACGGCGAGCTCAACCGCTGCGACATCTACGTGACGCACGACGACGGCGGGGTCGCCGAGGTCAGCGTCAAGATCTGGCAGAACACGGAGGAACCCACCGAGCCGAACCGCCAGGTCGGCAAGGTCACCGTGGTGAACGACGAGAGCGAGCTGCCCGACGAGTGCTCTCGTGAGCTGTTCCTGCCCGGCGGGGACTACAACCTCTCGCTCGACGCCGAGCTGCAGAGCGGCGAGGTCGACGACCTGTGCGCGCTCGCGGACTCGACCCTCAACCACGCCACCGGAGTGCTCAACGACGGCCAGATCCCCCGCCGCGAGCGCACGCCCGACCCGAGCTCGCTCTACACGCAGAGCGCCTGCGACCTGCTGGCGGGGGAACCGCTGGAGCGCCTGCCCGGCGTCGACGCGACCCATCCCCTGGTCGGGTTCGCCGAGTGGGACTGCAGGTGGTACGCGGAGGACGGCAAGGAGCTACGGGCGCTGTTCCAGCACCGGGAGCCGCTCACAGCGGACGACGGCGAGCACTTCCTCTTCAGCGGGCACGAGACGGTCGACGAGGGTGACTCGTGGTCCAGCACGTCGTGCCTGGTCTCCGTCGTCAACCGGGAGGCGCTCAGCGTCCATGGGGACGGTACGACCGTCGCGGAGCTGGTCCGGCTCGAGCTCAGGGCCGGTGGCGACGAGTCGGTCGACGAGCTCTGCGACCTCCTCGTCGACATCGCCGAGCCGGTGGCCGCCGCGCTCCCTGCGGCGTCCTGACCGGACGGCGTCGGGAGGGGTCCCCCAGGTGGCGTGCCACGCTCGCGGTCTGAACTCTTGGAGGTCGCCATGACGGTTGTCCCACAGACGGAGGGCACGGAACCGCTCTCCGCCAACCATGCGAGCCTGGCCTTCGGCGTGCCGACGTCGGAGCCGGGCATGATCTACGCGTTGTCCGTGTCGGGTGGGATCCGGCTCACGGCACGCGAGCAGCGCTCGGTCGTGTTCGGGCGCAACCGGCCGGACGTCCACGTGTGCCTCGGCGAGGACGACCTGCGGATCAGCCGCAACCAGGGGAGCGTCACGTTCCGGGACGGCCAGTGGTGGCTCGCCAACACCGGCCACCGAGCGCTGGAGCTTCCCCGGTCGATGACGCTCTTCCCCGAGGACGAGCCGTTCCCGGTCGAAGAGGGCTACACGCCGGTCTTCGTGAACGGCACGGCACGGCGCAGGCACCTGCTCGAGCTGTATGTCGCGGGCGCGGACGGACAGCTGCCCCGCCCCGCACCCGACGCCGCGACGCTGCGGGACAAGCCGTGGAAGCTCCGGGCCGACGAGCGGCTGGCCCTCATCTCGCTCGCGCAGAAGTACCTGCTGCACGACGTCCACCCCCAGCCGTGCACCTGGCTGCAGACGGCCACCGATCTCAACGCGCTGCAGACCGACGAGTCGTGGGGCGCCAAGCGCGTGGAGCGCCTGATCTCCGGCGTGCGGCGCCGGCTCTCGCGGGCGGGCGTGGCCGGGCTGACCCGCGAGGAGGTGGGTGAGCCCGTTGGCAACGCGCTCAACCACAACCTCATCACGGAGCTGCTGCGGACCCGCACCCTGGTGCCGCCGGACGTGCTGCTGCTCGACGAGCTCTGACCGGCCCGACAGGGCCGGCGAGGTGGACGGGGTGGACGAGGTGGACGGCCGGGCCTGACCGGACGCCGTCCCTCGGTGTCAGCCGAACGTCATGGTGTAGACCTGCACGCCCTCTGGAACCTCGAGCTCCACGAGTCCCTCGGTCGGTTCGTCGCCCTCGAGGAGGGGGTAGAGCCGCGGGTTGCCCGTGACGTCGATGCTCCTGGTGGTCGGCTCTCCGTCGGTGGTCACCGTCGCTTCGACGGTCCCCTCACCACCGAGGACCACGAAGACGTCCGCCGACTGGTACGCGAGGCGCACCCGTGCGTCGTCGGACAGCGCCCGCGCGCCCTGGAAGTCGATCTCCCAGGTCCCGCCGAGCGAGAACGTGTCCTGCTGCTGCTCGTCCTCGAGGACGAAATCCTTGCGGCCGGCCGCGTACTCCGGTTCGCCCCCGTAGTTGATGACGCGCTTGATGGAGAAGTACGTCTCCGGCGTGATCGCGTCGTTCGGCGTCGTGTCCTGCACGGTGGTCGGTTCAGGCAGGTCCACCCCGGGGTCGGCGTCGGTGAGGAGCTCCCGGATGAGCTTCTCGGTCTCCTCGTAGCCACCCTCACCCAGGCGGATGTGCCGGACGGTGCCCTCGGCGTCGATCAGGTACTGCGCGGGCCAGTACCGGTTCCGGTACGCCGTCCACGTGGCGTAGGAGTTGTCCTGCGCGATCGGGTAGGTCACGTCGAGGTTCTCGGCGCCGGCGATGACGTTGCGCGTCTCGCGCTCGAAGGCGAACTCAGGCGTGTGCACGCCGATCACCTCGAACCCCTCGCCGACGTCGCCGTACCGGTCGTACCAGGCGTTGACGTGCGGGATCGCACGCTGGCAGTTGATGCACGAGTAGGTCCAGAAGTCGACGAGGACCACCTCGCCGCGCAGCGCCTCGAGCGTCAGCGCCTCACCCTGTGGTGTGTTGAGCCAGGTCTCGATGCCGCGGATCTCCGGCGCCGTGCCACAGTCCTCGAGCACGGGCGCACCGTTGGAGCAGTTGGACAGCTCACGGTTCTCGTCGGTGACGAGGCCGCCGAGGTCGAGCGCCTCGCGCACCACCTCCGAGGAGTCGACACGCTCCTGGAGCGCACCGGTGTAGTCGGGGAGCTGCCGCTGGATCGCGGCGGGAAGGTTGAACGCGAGGGCGATGGCCAGCAGGATGACGATCACGCCGCCACCGGTGCGGATGGCCTTCGTGTGGCGCTGGAAGGCCTGGACCCGCTCGGCGATGCGCCGTCCGGCCAGGGCGAACAGCAGGAGCGGCAGGGCGGCGCCGACGGCGAACGACACCGTCAGCGCGACCGTCCCCGAACCGATGTTGCCCGTGGCGCCCGCGACCGTGATCGCGGCGAGGACAGGTCCGGCGCACGGCACGTAGAGCACACCGAGGCCAAGACCGAGGACGAAGGCGCCGCGGTCCTGCCGCGCCGCGCCGCGCTTCGCCCCGAAGGCGGCGATGCGCTGGAAGGGCCGTTCAAGGATGGTCTCGAACCGGGGCACGATCATGCCGATGCCCAGCAGCACGAGGAGCGTGATGCCCGCCCAGCGCAGCAGGTCCTGTGGCAGGCCCAGGAGGGTGAGCAGCAGGGAGCCGAGCAGCGTGAAGACGCTGAAGCTGAGAACCAGCCCCACGATGACGATGTAGGGGCGGAGCGAGCGCCGGGTGCGCACCGCGGTCGCCGTACCACCGGTGCCCGAGCCTGCGGAGCCCGGCGTCCGGGCGCCCTGCACACCGCCCGCGAAGAAGATCACCGGCAGCATCGGCAGGATGCACGGCGATATCCCGGTGATGAGGCCTCCCAGGAGGCCGATGACGATGAGGGTTCCCATGTGAAGAGTTCGGCACACGGGCCGTCTCGGATGGGTACGGCGGCCGTCCGTGGCGGGTACGGCAGGCGATCCGGGCGGTCGGAAAACTCGTGCCGTCCGACCCCCATCCGGGCAGCGGTCGGCTCCGAACCACGGTCAAGACGGCCCGTAAGACGCGGGGCGACGACATACCGAGGAGAGACCGATGAACGTTCGAACCCGCAAGTCCTACGCAGCCGCCGGCATCGCCGCCCTGACCGTGTTCGGCCTCGCTGCCTGCAGCTCGGGGGACGAGCCGACTGGTGCGAGCGAGACCGCGGCGACCGAGGAAGCCCCGGCGCCCGAGGAGGAGCCGTCGGATGAGATGTCCGAGGACATGGCTATGGACCCGGCCGCGAACCTGGTCGGCCCCGGCTGCGCGGCCTACGCCGAGCAGGTGCCGGACGGCCCCGGCTCGGTCACCGGAATGTCCACCGACCCGGTGGCGGTCGCGGCGTCCAACAACCCGCTGCTCACGACGCTGGTCTCGGCCGTGAGCGGCGAGGTCAACCCCGACGTCAACCTCGTCGACACGCTGAACGGTGACGAGTTCACCGTGTTCGCCCCGGTGGACGACGCCTTCAAGGCGATCGACGCCGAGACGATGGAGACGCTGTCCACGGACGCCGACATGCTGACCGAGATCCTCACCTACCACGTGGTGCCCGGCCAGCTCACCCCCGACCAGGTCATGGGCGAGCAGACCACGGTCCAGGGCGAGACCCTCGAGGTCACCGGCAGCGGTGACGAGCTCATGGTGAACGACGCGAACATCATCTGTGGTGGCGTGATGACCCAGAACGCGACCGTCTACCTCGTCGACTCGGTCCTCATGCCCAAGATGTGACCGTGCCGCACCCCGGCGTCATCAGCCGGCGCTGGACCTCAACGGCCCGTCCCGACCTCTCCGGTCGGGACGGGCCGTTGGTCATGGGTCCTGCCGGGCACGATGACCGGTCGCGAACCTGACCTGAGGTACCGATCCGGAGTGAATTCAGAGTGGATTCGGTACCTCAGGTCAGGTTCAGCCGGAGCGTGGGCGAGGTCAGGCGCCCAGGACGACTATCGGGTCGGTGGTCGGCTGCTCCGAGCCGGACTCCGGCTCGACCGACACGGCCATGCCGACGCCGTCGACGCCCTGGACCAGCGAGGACGTCTCGCCGTCCCGGAGCGACAGGACGCCGGCAGAGGAGACGCTGCCGTCTGCCGCCACGACCCAGAGCTGGTAGGCCTTGCCGTCGGCGGGCTCGGGCAGGTCATCGGCGCGGAAGAGCATGTCGCCGTCGGCGACCAGCACCGACGCCGCGCCACCGCCCTCGACCGAGCCGCGCAGGATGGACGCGTCGGGGTCGACGAGCATCTCGGACACGATCTCGCTCTGCTCACGCAGCTGGTCGCGCTCGGCCGACACCTGCACGGCTATCGTCGTCGGGACGGCGATAGCGGCTGCTGCCGCCACCGCGGTGGCCGCGACACCCCAGCGGCGCGCTCGACGACGGGCCGAGAGGTCGACGACGTCGGCGTGGCCCGCCGTCGGACCGGGATCCGAGGGCGCCGCCGTGCCTGACCCGTCGTCGCCGGCCGCGGGCACGGTTGTCGGGACGGCTGCCGGCCGTGCGGCAGCCGGGACGCTCGGGGCGGCGACCTGCGGCGTGCGCTGCACGCGGTCAAGGACGCTCGCGCGCAGGTGGGCCGGGGGCGCGGTCTCGACGGCGAACGCCGCGACGACGTCGCGGTACTCGTCGACCGCCCTGCGCGCGTCGGCGTCGGACTCGAGGAGGTGGTCGACAGCGCGTCGATCCGCGTCGTCGAGAGCGTCCAGCGCGTACCCGGGCAGCAGGTCCCACACGTCGGCGCGCCCGTCGCGCTGTTCACTGTCGTTCGTGGTGTCAGCCATGACGCACCCCCAGGCACTCGCGAAGCCGGTTGAGCCCGTCGCGGATCCTACTCTTGACGGTCGGGAGCGCGGCGCCGAGCTGCTCGGCGACCTCGCGGTAGGTCAGGCCGCCGTAGTACGCGATGACCACCGACTCACGCTGGGTCGGGGTGAGCCCTTCGATGCAGCGCCGCACGGCTGAGCCCTCGAGGCTCCGCTCGACGTCCTCGACGACGACGTCGCGTGTCGCCTCGCCCGTGCGCAGGTCGGTGTCCCGCTGGTCACGGTCCCGACGAGACTGTTCGGAGCGCACGCGGTCGACCGCACGCCGGCGCGCGAGCGTCGCGACCCAGGTTCGGGCGGAACCGCGCGTCGCGTCGAATCGTGCTGCTGTCTGCCACACCTCCACCATCACCTCCTGAGTCACTTCTGCCGCATGGTCGGGGTCGCGCAGCACACCGAGGGCAGCGCCGTAAGCCACCGGCCCCAGCGCGTCGTAGACAGGCGTGAACGACGACGGGTCGGCCCCCGCGCACGCCGTGAGGAGTGCGTCGACAGCGTCGCGCGACGAGGTTCGGACGGGTGGTGAGGCCACCGCCCCAGTCTGCCCCACGAAAACCTCCGATCATGTCTGCACACGTGGTTCGGCGCCGGAGCGATCCCGGATGGGTGACAGTTGTCACCAGTCGTGGACGGAGCCGTCCTGGAGGCGGTTGACCGGCAGGTAGCCCGGCTCGTACGGGTGCGCGGCAGCGAGCTCGTCGTCCAGCTCGACGCCGATGCCCGGCGCCTCGCCCGGGTGCAGGTAGCCGTCGTCGAACGTGTATGCGTGGCGGAAGACCTCGTTGGTGAGGTCGGTGTGCCCCGAGTACTCCTGGATGCCGAAGTTGTGGACCGCCAGGTCGAGGTGCAGCGCCGCGGCCATACCGACCGGCGAGATGTCCTCCGGCCCGTGGATGGCGCTCTTGATACCGCGCTGGCCCGCGTAGTCGAACAGCTTCTTCATGGGGCTGACGCCGCCGAAATGGGTGACGGCGGACCGCACGTAGTCGATGAGCCGGTCGTCGATCAGTGTCTGGTAGTCGAACACGGTGTTGAACACCTCACCGATCGCCAGCGGCGTCGTCGTGTGCTGTCGCACCAGGCGCAGCGCCTCCTGGTCCTCGGCGGGCGTGCAGTCCTCCAGCCAGAACAGGTCGTACGGCTCCAGGTCCTTGCCGAGCCGGGCCGCCTCGATCGGGGACAGCCGGTGGTGCGCGTCGTGGAGCAGCGGCAGGTCCGGACCGAACTCGTTGCGCACCGCCTCGAACACCCGCGGGATGTACCGCAGGTAGGCGGCGGTGTCCCAGTCCTCCACGACGGGCCGGGCGAGCACGTCGGGCGCGGACCCGTCGACCGACGTCGTCGTGTGGACGCCGTAGACCGACTTGAGGCCCGGGACCCCGCTCTGGATGCGGATGGCCTGGTAGCCGCGCTCCTGCAGCGCCCGCACGGAGTCGAAGATCTCGGGCAGGCTGGAGCCGTTGGCGTGGCCGTAGGCCCGGATCCGGTCCCGGCTGGCGCCGCCGAGCAGCTGGTACAGCGGCAGGCCCGCGACCTTCGCCTTGATGTCCCACAGGGCGACGTCGACCGCCGCGATGGCCGCCATGGTCACCGGGCCGCGCCGCCAGTAGGCGCCCCGGTACAGGTACTGCCAGGCGTCCTCGATCCGGTGCGGGTCGCGCCCGATCAGCAGCGGGGCCACGTGGTCCCGCAGGTAGCTGACGACGGCGAGCTCGCGGCCGTTGAGGGTGGCGTCGCCGAGCCCGGTCACACCGTCGTCGGTGGTGACCTGGAGCGTGACGAAGTTACGGCCGGGCGAGGTGACGACGACCTTCGCGTCGACGATCTTCATGCGGAGACCTTCTGTCGGTGGTGCGGGAAAGGAGGAGGTGGGCGAAGACCCGGGTCAGCCCTTGGTGGCGCCGGCGGTGAGGCCCGCCACGAGGTAGCGCTGCCCGAAGACGGCGGCGAGGAGCACCGGCACGGTCATGAGGGTCGCGGCTGCCATCAGCCCGCCCCAGTCCGTGCTCGCGTAGGACATGAAGTTGAACAGCAGCACCGGCATGGTCATGGTCCGCTCGTCCGCGAGGATCAGGGCGAAGATGAAGTTGTTCCAGCTGAAGATGAACGCCAGCACCGCGGCGGACGCCGTGCCCGGCGCCGCGAGCGGCAGGGCGATCCGCAGGAACGCCCCGAAGGCGGAGAGCCCGTCGGTCCGTGCGGCGTCCTCGAGCTCGACCGGCAGGCCCTCGAAGAACCCGATCATGATCCACAGGATCAGCGGTACGGAGACGAACATGTGGCTCAGGATCAGCACCAGGTGGCTGCCGACCAGGCCGAGCTGCGCGAACATGTAGTACCAGGGCACCAGCAGCGAGATGGCCGGGACGATACGGGCCACGAGCACGACGGAGCCGGTGCGGCGCATCCGGAACCGGCCGACCGCCCAGGCGGCGGGCACGGCGATGACCACGCTCAGCGCCGTCGAGACGACGCCGATGATCAGCGAGTTGGCCAGCGACTGCACGAGCACGCCGTCGGCGAGGACGTTGCGGAAGTTGTCCCAGGTGGGAGTGAAGGCTAGGCCCACGGTGGGGTCGGTGACCTGGACGTTCGTCTTGAGGGCGGCCGCGATCATCCAGATGATCGGCAGTGAGATGACCGCGCACACGATGACGATCAGGACGGCGCGCAGGGCGCCGAACACCCGCTGGGGGCCGGACCTCCGTCGGGCGACGATGCGCTGCGGGACACGCGCTGGGGTGCCGCTCGGGGCGGGGGTGGTCACGGCGCTCACGAGGCGCTCCTCTCGGTCCGGCGCCGCAGCACCACCACTATCGCGACGATGAACAGCGTGAACAGGACCAGGACGGCCGAGGCGAGGCCGTACTCCTGGTAGTCGAAGGTGAGGCCGTAGGCGTAGACGTTCAGTGTCTCGGCCTCGAAGTCCGAGCCGCCGCCCGGCCCCTTGGTCGCGTAGATCAGGTCGAACGTCTTGAGCGCGTCGACGCCGCGGAGCACCAGGGCGGTGAGGATCGTGGTGCGCAGCATCGGCAGGATGATGTGGACGAACCGCTGCCACACGTTGGCGCCGTCGACCCGGGCCGCCTCCTCCGGTTCCTCGGGGAGCGTGGTGAGGCCGGCCAGCAGCAGCACCGTCATCATCGGCGTCCACTGCCAGACGTCGATCAGCATCAGGGTCGGCAGCGACTGCGAGACCGACCCGAGGAACTCCTGCGGCGGGATACCGACGAACCCGAGCAGGTGGTTCGCGATGCCGTTGGTGGGGTCGAGGATGAGCATCCAGAGGATGCCGATGGCGACCGGCGTAGCCAGCAGCGGGACCATGAGGATGGTGCGGACGATCTCCATGCCCCGGAACGCCTTGCGCAGGAGCATCGCGAGCGCCAGCCCGAGCACCGTCTCCAGGACGACGGCGCCGAGCGTGAAGGTGACGGTCCGTCCCACCGCGGGCCAGAACCGGCGGGTGTCCGTGAGCGCGTCGGCGAAGTTCTGCAGGCCCACGTAGGCGTTGCCTGCGTTCACGGCGCCGAACGCGTCGGTGAGGCTGAGGTTGATGGTGAACGCCAGGGGGAACACGATCATCAGCCCGACGAACCCGAGAGCCGGGGCCAGCAGGGCCCACTTGAGGCGGCGGTTCGCCTGCTCGAAGGTGACCAGGGGCTTCTCGCCCGCCGGAGGACGGCTTCTGGGTGCGGCGCCGACGGCGGCGCGTGGGGTGGTCGTCGTCGTCATCAGAACTCCCGCTGTCGGTTGTCACGGACGAGGAAGTCGTTGAACTCGGCGTCCGCGTCGGCAGCGACGGCCGGCACGTCCTCGCCGAGGATGCCCGACACGAGCGGGCGGCCGACGATGTCGCGGGCGCGGCCCACCTGCATGACGTCGGGGCGGTCGTGCCCGATGCCGTTGGCGGCGTTGACACGCATGGTCTCCGCGAGCTCCGCAGGGAAGGACGCCAGCGTCTCCGGGTCGTCCCAGACGGACTGCCTTGCGCCGGGGATGCCCTCGGACTGCAGCCGGGCGACCATCTGCGGGCTGGAGGCCCAGCGCAGGAACTCCCAGGAGTCGTCGCGCAGCAGCGAGAACTCGTTGATGGCCAGGCTCCAGGACGGGATGTTGTGCGGGACGGAGCCGGCCGGGCCGGCCGGGAACGGCGCGAACCCCACGGTGTCGGTCACGGTGGAGATCTTCTCGTCGAGGAAGTTGCTGTAGATCGCGTCCGCGTCGATGTACATCGCGGCCTTGCCCTGCGCGAAGATCGGCATGGCCTGCTCGAGGCTCATGTTCGTGACCCCGGGCGGGCCCGCCTCGTGCAGCAGACGGCCGTAGTACTGGTAGGCGGCGATCGCCTCGGGGGTGCCGATGCCCGACCTGCCGTCGTGCGTGAAGTCGCCGCCGAAGGAGTAGAGGAAGCTGGACCACTGCGAGACGGCGCCGTTGCGCTGTCCCCGGCCGACGTACCCGAAGAAGCCTTCGTCGCGCCGCTCGAGCTCGAGGGCGACGTCGAGCATGTCGTCGAGGGTCTGTGGCGCGCCACCGAAGTCCTCGAGCAGGTCCTTGCGGTAGTAGAGCGCCGGACGCTCGGTCACCACGGGCACGCTGACGGCCGCGCCGCCGACGGTCGACCGCTCCCGCGGGGCCTCCTGGAAGTCGGTCCAGCGGAAGCCGGTGTCACCCTCGACCCGGTCGGTGAGGTCGGCGATCCACCCGTTGCGGGCGAACATCAGCTGGTCCTGGAGCGGCCGGATCGTCATGACGTCGATGTCGGTGGCCGACGCGTTGAGCTTGACGTTGAAGCTCGACGTGAGCTGGTCGGCGGTGAGCATCCGCATGACGACCCTGCGGCCGATCCGCTCCTCGAACTCCGGGAGATAGCGTCCGATCGCCTGGGTCCAGACGTGGTTGATCGCGAGGACCCGTAGCGGAGCGCCGGGGTCGGCTGTCTGCGGCCCGCGCGAGCAGGCCGCCAGCACGGACGCGGCGGCGAGCACGCCGAACGACCGTCGGCTCAGCTCGCCGGCGCGCCGAGGGCTGATGGGCAGTGTCATGCGTACGTCACACCTCCGTGTGTGGCCAGGTTCGCAACTGGTCCAACTGGTAGGACCAGTTGGACGCTAACACGGTGGCGGGGGCGGGTCCAAAGTCATCCCTCGGCAGCCCAGTGGTGCGCTACCGCTCCAGCAGGGTCTCGATGTGCCGGGACGCCATCAGGTCGAGGCCGACGTCGAGGTCCGCGCCATAGGTGCGCAGGCCGAGCGCGAGGTGCTCGCGCATGCGCTCCCTGGCGAGCTCGACGTCGCGCGCCTGGATGGCCTCGACGATCTCGGGGTGGTGCGGCACCCCCGGCTCCCCGATCCGCGGGTCCGAGTTCGAGCGCAGCATCATCTCGAACATCATGCCGCCGATCGACGACAGCATGGTCCGCAGCACCGGGTTGCCGCAGGCGGCCGCGATGGTGTCGTGGAACCGGAGGTCCTCACGCGCCTTGTCGACCACGTCGCCCGCCGACTCGACCCGGTCGAGCGCCCGGACTATCGCCTCGACCTGTTCGTCGGAGGCCCGTTCCGTGGCCAGACCGGCGATCTCCACCTCCAGCGGGATGCGCGCCTCGATGAGCTGCCGGACGGTCGGCCGCTCGGTGCGGTAGAGCGCGTCGTACCCCCTGGCGTGCGCGGAGGACTGCTCGGTCACGAACGATCCACGTCCCGGCGCCACCTCGATGAGGTCGGTCGCCTCCAGCCGGCGCAGCACCTCCCGGATCACGTTCCGGCTCGCGCCGAACTGCACGGCAAGCTCACGCTCCGAGGGCAGCTTGGTGCCCACCGCCCACTCGCCCGTGCGGATCTGCTGCTCCAGCTGCCGCGCGATGTGCTCGGTGAGCAGGCCCCTTCGCCCGGTCGTGCCCGTGTCACGTGGGTCCGACGGCGGCGCGAGGGGGGAAGTCATGCGTCGAGGATAAGCACCGACGAGGCCCACACCGCCCTGGCGCCTCCCGGCGAGGTCACCCCACCGACGCTACGCGCACTGCTCGTAGGCGTGCTCCGCGTCGTCAGGTCCCACCAGGTCCCGGTCACGCAGGATCGTCAGCGGCGCGCGGTCCGGGTCCGCGCAGACGACGTCGAAGCTCTCCGGCAGGTTGTCGGTGTACTCGATCTGGAGCACGTGCTCCCCGTAGACCCCCGTGTAGGCGGCGCACTCGCCGTAGGCCGCGCACTCCTCGGTGACCGCGAAGTCGAACCCGAGCCCCCGCGCCGTCGACGTGACCTCGGCCGCGTTCTTCTGCCCGATGGCGAGACCCGACGCGTGCGCGAGGTCGATGTAGGCGCTCGCGAGCGCCAGCGCGTCGTCCTGCTCGATCAGGCCGGTGCCCGGGGCGGTGAACCGGGTCCAGGTGTCGAGGTTGTCGATCTCGACCGCGTCGAAGCCCGCGCCCGCGCACCCGGTGACGACCGGACCCAGCACGTCGAGGATGCGGTCGCGCTTCGCCTGGGTGGACGGGTCCGCCACGTACTCGTCCGGCCACTCCGGGTCGATGACGAGGTTCCCCGCCGCGTCGTGCAGCAGCAGGTCCTCGTTGTCGCCGAGCCAGAGGTCCGCCTCGCCCGGCTGGGTCTGGAACCCGTTGACGTAGCAGATGTTGTAGGCCCCGGCGGCCGGGGCTGCGGTCGCGTCCCGTACCACGACGTCGAGCCCGCCGGCGAGCTCGTAGGCGGCGCCGAGCTGGCAGTCGAGCTGCCCGCTGACAGGCGGGAGCGTCACGTCGGCGACGTCCACCGACGCCGCGTCCTGGTCTGCGCCATGCTCCGCCTCCGACCCGGCGCTCGGGCCGCCCTGGCAGGCGGTCAGCATGAGAGCGACGAGTGCGGTGACGATCAGCTGAGGCATCTGCCGATCGTAGGTGGAACATCGTGGAGGCGACGCGCGTCGCCGACAGCCGCTCGGTCGGAGTGAGCGCTCCCGCCCGGCCGACTGATCAGGCCTGCGTGACGGCGACTGCCTGCGCGATCGGCGTCCGGCCGTTGCCGAACGGGATGGTGCGCCCCACGGTGCTGTCGTCGGCAAGGACAGCGGCGGCCACCGCCGCGACGTCGGCCCGCGAGACCCGGCCGTCGCCGGGGTTGACGACCTCGATCAGTCCGGTCGGGTCGTCCATCGTGAGCGGTCCGGGCTGCAGGATCGTGTAGTCGAGGGCCGAGGCACGCAGGTGCTCGTCGGCAGCGGCCTTCGCCTCCGCGTAGGCGAAGAACGAGTTGTCCTCCGGCACCCCGTGGTCGGGCTGGGCGCCGAGGTACGACACCATGACGTAGCGCGCCACGCCCGCTGTCCGCGCGGCCTCCATCGAGCGGATCGCGGCGTCGCGGTCGACGGCGTAGGTCCGCTCCGGGCTCCCGCCTCCGGCGCCGGCCGACCAGACCACCGCGTCCTGGCCCTCCACGACCGTGGCGAGCCCGTCGGTGTCGAGGTGCTCGACGTCGGCGATCAGCGGGATCGCCCCCGTGGCCGCTACCTCGTCCTGGTGGTCCGGATTGCGGATGACGCTCGTGACGACGTCACCTCGCTCGACGAGCAGAGGGGCGAGCCGGAGCGCGATCTTGCCGTGGCCACCGATGATCAGAACACGGGACATGGTGCTTCCTTCCGTCGGGTTCGGCTCCAGGCTATGCCGGGTTGGCGTGTCGGTCGGCTCGGGTCGGGTCGGGTCGACTCGGGTCGGTGTCGAGCCGCACGTTGCGAGTCCGCCGGTGCTCAGGACCGGCGCCGAACCGCAAGTTAGTCACTGTGGGGCCGCCGAACCGCAAGATCAACGTCGCGGCAGACGCCGAACCGCAAGATGAACGTCGCGGCAGACGCCGAGCCGCAAGATGAACGTCGCGGGAGGCGCCGAGCCGCAACCTTCGTGTCAATGCGGAGGCCGGTGGACGTGTTCGCTTCGGTTCGGCACGCCGGACCACGTTCAACCTGCGGCTCGGCACCGAAGATCGGTCCGATCAACTCGGAACTTGCGGCTCGGCACGCCGGGCTGTCGTCGAGCGCTCGGAGCCAGGCGTACCGCGCCATGTCGATCCCGAGAGGTCGCAGCACCTCGTCCGTGTGCTGGCGCAGCACGGGCCGGAGCGGGGGCCAGGCTCTCGACATCCGCATCAAGAACGGAATTTCATTGTTCTCGCGGTCGTGGTCGGATGTCCTTCGTCCGAGACTCCACAGCACCGTTGCCGTGAGGAACCTGATGACCGAGCGTGTCCTGCCCGACGCCGACACGGTCGAGGCCGCACTGGCCTCGTACGACGGCCCCTGGGGCGCCGGCGCGCGGGTGCTCTCCGTGCGGGACCTGTCGACCGGTCTCGGCCAGGCGGCGGTCCTCCGGGCGAGCGTAGCGCCGCCGCACGCCTCCGCCTCCCCGTGGATCGTCAAGATCCTCGGCTGGGGTCGCCAGACGCTGCTGGACTCGTGCGACCGCCTGCTGGACCGCCGTGAGGCGCACTTCTACGCCAGTGGCATCTCCGACCTGCTCCCAAGCGGGCTGACGACGCCACCGGCCGCGACGGTGTTCAGGCACCACGACCTCACCTGGCTCGTCATGCGCGACATCGGCGCCGTCCTGCAGCAGAGCTGGACGCCCGGCTCCGCAACGACCGCCGCCCGGCGCACCGCGCTGCTGTACGTCCCGGGATCCGTGCGGCCCGGCCTGCTCGACGCTCCCTGGCTGGAGCTGGCGGGCTACGCCGCCTATGCCCATCACGTTCCGGCAGGCCACGGCAACCTCGATGCGCTGGCCGACGACGCGCGGCTCCGGGCGCTGTTCAGCCCCGAGCAGGTGCACAGCCTGCACGCCTGCCTGGACGCGGCCGAGGACCTGGGCGCACGTGCCGCGGAGCTGCCCATGACGCTGGTGCACGGTGACCTCACGCCCCGCAACGCCGGCCTGGACCCGTACGGTGCCCTCGCCCTCATCGACTGGGAGCACGTCGGCGTCGGCCCGGTGGGCTTCGACCTGGGCACCTTCGTGTCGCTCTACCGCGCCTTCGGCGGCAACGGTGAGCTGGACGAGCCCGCCCTGCTGGAGGCCTACGGCCGGGCGGTCAGGGACCTTGCCGGTACCGACCTCGGCCCCGCCGCGGCCCTCGGGTTCGCCACCGCGCACCTGACCTGGGGCCTGCACCTCCGCCTGGGCCCCGGCCTGACGGCGGTGCGCCAGGGCCTCAACCGTGATGCCCCGGCGAAGCTCGCCGCGCACCTCGACGACATCCGGTCGGGCTGCCTCCGTGCCCTGTCCTGGGCTCCCGCGGCCGGGGTCGACGCCCTGCACCGCTGACCGCGGCCACCCGGCCGAGCAGCGGTCCGCACGGACCCTCAACCCACGGTGGTCATGGCGCGCGCTGCGCCGAGCGCCTCGGCCGGCTCCGGCACCGCCGTCAGCACGGCCCGCCGACCCCCGAGGCTGTCCCAGGCGGTCCGGACGGCGACGGTCACCCACGCCGCCACCAGACCCACGAAGAGCAGCACGGACAGCACCACCAGCGCCGTCAGCCCAGTGTGGACGGCCAGCCCTGCGGTCGCGGTGACACAGGTGCCGACGGGGAAGGTGAACGACCACCAGGTCAACGAGAACGGCAGTCCCCGGACGGCGGCGCGTACCGTGATCGCGGTGGCGATGGCGGCCCACATCAGGGCGAAGCCCAGCACCGAGACCCCGAAGACGATGGCGAAGTACATCAGCCCGCGTTCGAAGCTCGCCCCGAACGTACCGGCGGCGTTGGCCGCCAGCAGGTTCGCGGCGGTGACCGACTGGCCGAGCGGGCCGAGCGTTATCCACAGGGTGGGGACCATCCTGCTCGCGCCCACCTGATGGTGCATCAGGCGGCTCCAGAGCTGGGGAATGATCACCAGCGACGCGATCAGGCTCAGCCCGAACATCGCGTAGCACGCCAGGAGCATCGTCTCGCGTGCCTCCCCCGGTGGGAGGTACGGCAGCAGGAGCGCCCCCGTGGCGGCGGACACCATGGGCGGCACGACCGGCATGAGCCATCCGGAGAACGCGGCGTCGGCCGGGTTCTGGTGGCGTGTGAACGCGAGGTACGGCACCGCGACCGCGCTGACCAGCCCGCCGATGGTCCCGGCGGACCAGAGCACCGTGTCGATCACGACGGCGGCCTCGAGCCCCACCACGTCGCGCCCGACGAGGAGCGTCCCGGCGCCCACCGTGAGCAGCGCCATCGGCGGCGCGCCGTAGAAGTGCGCCATCACCGGGTCGGAGTGATGTGCGCGCGCGGCCACGGGGTGCCGCACCCAGTGCAGCAGCGTGGCGACAAGGAAGAAGACGAGCATCGCCGACGCGAGCAGCCAGACTCCGAGCGCGCCCTGGCGCAGGCCCGGGAACTGCACCGGCAGCGTCACGGCGGAGGTGGCGACGATCCCCGTACCCATCACGGAGGCGAACCAGTTCGGGGTCACGTGGGCGATGCTGAAGCGGGCCATACGCCTCAGTCTCCCCACGGTCCTGCTCGCCCGGTATCCTCAATCTCATTGTGGAACCACAACCTCACGTTGTAGCTGGGAGCGGGGTGGACCTACCGTCGCTCCGGCTCCTCTCGGCGATCGCGGAGGTCGGGTCGATCACCGCAGCCAGCCGGACGCTCGGGATCACCCAGCAGGCGGCCTCGACCCGGATGCGCCGGCTCGAGCGGCAGCTGGGGGTCACACTCCTGGTCCGCGGGCCACGCGGCAGCTCGCTCACGCTCGACGGCACCATGGCGGCGCAGTGGGCCGCCGAGACCGTGGAGGCCGCCGACCGGTTCGACGCCGGCGTCGCCGCACTGCGCGTGGCAGAGCACGCCAAGCCCCTGGCCATCGCCGCGAGCCTCACGGTCGCCGAGTACCTGCTCCCCCGCTGGCTCATGACGCTCCGAGGACGGGACCACGCCGAGCACGCCGTCTCCGTGACCGCCACGAACAGCACGCACGCCATCGAGCTGGTCACCGACCGCAGCCACCAGCTCGGCTTCGTCGAGACGCCGACGGAGATTCCCGGCCTCCTCACCACCACGGTCGCCAAGGACGAGCTGGTCGTCGTCGTCGCACCACAGCACCCCTGGGCCCGACGCCGCGGCGTGAGCGCCGCCGAGCTCGCGCGCACGCCGCTCGTCACACGCGAGAAGGGCTCCGGCACCCGGCTCAGCGCGGAGCAGATCCTGGCCGACGCCGGGCACGAGATCCCGGACCCGCTGGCCGAGCTGCCGACGACCGCCGCCGTCCGCACGGCCGTCGCCTCCGGTGCGGCACCGGCCGTGCTCAGCATCCTGGCGGTCCGGGACGACCTGACGGCAGGGCGGCTGGTCCGCGTCCCCGTCAAGGGGCTGCGCTTCGTCCGCGAGCTGCGCGCCATCCGCTCGCCGGGTGGGGCACCGCTGCCACAGCTGGAATCGCTGCTGTCCATCGCGGCCCGGAACGGCTGAGCCGACGGCGCCGAGCCGACGGCGCCGGGCCGCTCAGCCCTCGTCGTCGAACCGCGCGCGTGCGCGCTCGACGTCGGACATGTGCTCGGTGCTCCAGTGGAACAGCGCGTCGATGAGTTCCTGGATCGACCGGCCGAGCGAGGCGATGCGGTACTCGACGGCGACCGGACGTGAGCTCACCACGACGCGGTCGACCATCCCGTTGCGCTCGAGGCGCCGCAGTGTCGCCGTCAGCGACTTCTGCGTCACCACGGGGATCGACCGGCGCAGCTCGTTGAACCGCAGGGGCTGCTCGCACAGCTCGTCGAGCACCTGCAGCGACCACTTGTCGAGGACCTGGTCGAGCAGCTCTCGATGGTGGACGGAGATCTGGATGCGCTCGGCAGGTTCGGTGGTATCCGGCATGAAACCTAGTCTCGTTGAAGTTCCCTTCGGACACCAGGTACACATGGGATACCTGCTTGACCCGCCAGCGAAGGGACCTCCCATGACCGTGCAGCTGCTCACCCCCGAAGGCATGTTCCAGCCAGTTCCCTACCACCACGTCTCGATCGGCACCGGCAGCCGCCATGTGCACGTGGCGGGCCAGATCGCCCGCGACGCCGAGGCGAACCACATCGCGACGGACGACCTCGCCGGCCAGGTGGCGCAGGTGCTGCGCAACACGGCCCGCGGGCTCGCGGCAGCCGGAGCGACCTTCTCCGACGTCGTGCGCCTCCGGTTCTTCGTCACCCGCTGGAGCCCCGAGAAGATCGACGACTTCATGGCGGGCATCGCGAGCGTGACCGAGGAGCTGGCGCTCCCACAGCCGTTGCCGCCACTCTCCGCCATCGGCGTCGACTACCTGTTCGAGCCCGACGTGCTGGTCGAGGTCGAGGCCTACGCGATCCTCGACTGACCCTCTTGGCCGTGGGCGTGATCGTCGCGGCTCGAGGCGCGACGAGCACGCCCACCCGAGGTGGCGCACCAGAGCGGACGGGATCTTGACGTCGCGGTCAAGTTCGACCTAGGGTTCTTGACCATGACGTCAAGTAATGCGATCGCAGAGTCGGCCCCGGTGGCCGACGTCCCCGTGGAGAAGGCACCTGAGGCCGTCGACGGCGGCCCGACCACCCCGTCACCGTTCGAGCTGCTGCCCACGGGCGAGTCGTTCGGCGTCTGCGACGTGGACGGAGTGTGCTCCTGATGGCCGGCGAGGCCTTCGGCCAGGCGGCGGACCGGCTGGTGGTCGACGTGTGGAGCGACGTGATGTGCCCGTTCTGCTACATGGGCGACACGCTCCTGGCGCAGGCGCTGGAGAAGTTCCCGCACGCCTCCGGCGTCGAGGTCCGGTACCACAGCTTCCTCCTGATGCCGGAGCTGTCCGACGACGACGCCCCGGTCAGCCCGACCGAGCTGCTGTCGGCCAAGCACGGCCTCCCGCGCGAGCAGGCGCAGGCGATGAACGACCAGGTCGCCGAGCGTGCCCGGCAGATCGGGCTGGACTACCGCCTCGAGCAGGCCCAGGCCGTCGGCACGCGCACCGCGCACCAGCTCAGCCACTTCGCGGCGACGCAGGGCAAGCAGCACGAGCTGGTCCAGCGGCTGTTCCAGGCCTACTTCACCGAAGGGCTCAACGTGGCGGACCACCAGGTCCTTGGCGACCTGGCCGCCGACGTCGGCCTGGACCGCGACGCCGCGCTCGCCGCCCTGACGAGCGGGCAGTTCGCCGACGCCGTCGAGGCGGACATCGAGCAGGCCCGGCAGTACGGCATCCAGGGCGTGCCCTTCTTCGTGTTCGCCGGCAAGTACGCCGTCTCGGGCGCACAGCCGGTCGAGGCGTTCCTGCAGGCCCTCGACACGAGCTGGACCGAGACCGTCGGCTCGCCCGCCGCCGCCGGCACCACATCGGCCGGCGCGGGCCGATGACGGCGGACCCCCCGCGCCTGCGCGCCGACGCGCGGCGCAACGTCGAGGGCATCCGCCTGGCTGCCCTCGACGTGTTCCGCGCGAACGGGCTGAACAGCCCGCTCGACGAGGTCGCGCGCGCGGCGGGCGTCAGCAAGGGCACCATCTATCACCGGTTCGGTGGCCGGCAAGGGCTGATCGACGCGGTGGTCGAGGAGCTGGTCGCCGAACGCATCAAGGGCATCATCACGGCGGTGAGCGCCATCGAGGACCCCGTCGAACGGTTCGAGAGCTACCTGCGGCAGATCTGGCTGCTCCAGTACGACGAGCCCGCCGCCAACGACGTCCTGCTGCGCTCTCTGCCCGGCTCCGAGCCGGTGGCCGCGCTGTGCGAGCACGCGAACGAGGTCGCGGGAAACCTGCTCGGCGACGCCCAGGCGACCGGCGTGATCCGGGACGACGTCACCGCCGAGGACGTCTACCTCCTCATCTGGGAGCGCGGGATCATCGCCCGCTCCTGCGCCCAGCAGCCCCGCGACGGCTACCGCCGGCGCCTCGAGTACACGCTCCGCGGCCTGCGCAGCACTGCCTGCTGACCCGGGTTCAGCAGGCTCGAGGCGGCCGTTATCCGGGGGTATACGGCTCGCTCGCGCCTGCTGAACGAAAGTCAGCCCGGAGCCTGCCGCACCACAGCCCGACCGTCACCGCACTCGTCTACGGTGGAGACATGGAACCTGCGACCACGGGGACGGTCCGGCCGACCGTCGTCTTCGACGTCCTGGGCACGCTGGTCGACCAGACCGGGAGCATGGAGCGGCGCGTGTCCGCACGGACCGGAGCCGACAGCGGCGCGGCGGCGGAGGTCGCCCGCCGCTGGCTGGGGCACGTCGCCGAGCAGGAGCGCGCGATCGTCGAGGGGCGGCGCGCGTTCGAGCCCAGCCATGAGCTGGATCGGGAGGCCTTGAGCCTGCTGGTCAGCGAGCGCCTCCTGTCCGCCGACGACGCCGATCGTCTCGCCGACGCGTCGGAGTGGTTGGAACCCTGGCCGGACACCGTCGCGGGGCTGGAGCTGCTCGCGGCCGACTGCACGGTGCTCGGCCTGTCGAACGCGAGCCGCCGGGTTCTTGCGGGGCTCAGCACCCACGCGGGGCTGCGTTGGCACCAGGTGCTGTCGGCGCAGGACGCTGGTACCTACAAGCCAGGTCCTGAGGTGTACGAGGTGGCGATGGCCAGCACACCAGCCGACTCGGGCGTGCCCTTCATGGTCGCCGCACACGGGTGGGACCTGCGAGCGGCCGCCGCGGCGGGGATGCGGACGGCGTACGTCCCCCGCGCCGACGGCGATCCGCCCGGTCCTGGCGACACGTTCGACCTGCGGGCGACGAACCTCCTGGACCTGCATGCGCAGCTGCTCGACCTGTTCAGGTGAGCAGCGCGTCACCGACGAACCCGCCCTCGGAACATCCCGGCGGGATGGCGAAGACCGCCGAGCCGACCGGAACCGTCCACTCGTTGAGGAGATCGAGCTGGTCCAGGCGCCGCTGGATGGGGACGAACTGGCGCTCCACGTCGGCCTGGAACGACACGAAGATCAGCCCGGACCTGGAGACACCCTCCCCCGTGGGCCGCTCGTCGTAGTTGTAGGCACGCCGGAAGATCCGCTCCGCCTCGTTCTCGCTGCGCGCCCTGCGCAGGTGCGAGAACTCCGGGATCACCGGGAACCCGATCGGTGTCGTGGCCGCGAAGTCGGGTTCGTCGAGCTCGTCCGTGCCGGTCAGGGGCGCGCCGTCGGACAGATACCGGCCCACGGACTGCTCGCGGCCGCCACGGTCGAGCCGGTCCCACTTGTCCAGGTCCATGCCGATGCGACGCACGACTGCGCTCGTGCCACCGGCCAGCCACCCCTCGGCGTTCCAGACGACCCGGTCGAAGTCCGTGGTGCCAGGGCTCGGGTTGGACGTGCCGTCCACCTGACCGAACAGGTTGCGCATGGTGGTGCCCGGCTTGACCGTGCCGTGCGCGCGCCGGAAGCCCTGCTGGCTCCAGCGCACCGACGCGAAGCTGCGGGCGTCCTTGAGCAGCATGCGTGCTGCGTGCGCGACGGTCAGCGGGTCGTCCGCCGCGATCTGGAGCAGCAGGTCGCCGTCGCAGAACTCGGGCAACAGCCGGTCGACCGTGAACGACGGCAACGCCTTCAGCCAGGCCGGTGCCTGACCCTGGGCGCGGGCGACGAACCCGGGCCCGAACCCGAACGTGACGGTCAGCCTGGCCGGGGACAGTGCCAGCTCCGGTTCGGAGTCCGCCAGGGCTGGGACCCCCTGGGTGAGGCGAGCGGCGTCGTCGGTGAGGATGCGCATCATCCGCACCAGGTCGCCGCGGTCGGTCCCGTCGAGCAGGTCGAGCGCGACGAACAGCCCGTTGGCCTGGGCAGCGGTGTCGATGCCCGCCTGGTGCGTGCCGTGGAACGGCACCGTCTCCTGGCCGTTCAGGGGTACGGACGGCTCGCCTGCCGACGAGGTCGTGGAGCTCAGGGCGTGGTCGGTGCCGATGGCGGCCGCCGCGCCGACGCCGGCGACAGCCCCTCCGAGGAGGAGCTGTCGCCGGGTCGGCCCGGACATCCCGTTACGGCCGGACCGCGCGCCCTTGTCGGGCGCGGGCATCAGCCGTCCGTGCCCGTGCTGTCGGAGCCCATGCTGTCGGAGCCCATGTCCATCTCGGGCTCCCCGCCCTCGTAGCTCTCGTTCGCCCCGGAGTAGTCCTTGACGGGTGCCGCGAACTCGTAGGTCGAGTCGTCGGCGAACGTGAGCGTGAAGGTGACCTCCTCGCCTGCCTCCAGCGGGTCGCTGAGGTCCATCAGCATGATGTGGTTGCCACCGGGCTCCAGGCTGAGCGTGTCGCCGGCGGGGATGACGAACCCGCCCTCGATCTCCCGCATGATCATCTCGCCGGACTCGTTCGCCACGGTCTCGTGGAGCTCGAGCATCGACGACGCCTCGGTGGTGGCGGAGACGACGGTGACGTCGTCGGAGCCGGCGTTCGTGAGCGCACCGAACGCCGCGGACATCCCGGAATCGGCGGCCTTGACCCAGCCGTCGGAGAAGGCCACGCTCTGGTCGGGGCCTTCGCCGGGGGCGGCGTCGACCGTTGGGCTCTCGGAGGCGCAGCCCGCCAGGGTCAGCGCCGCCGCGGCAAGCAGCAGGCCGAGCCCGGTCGTGGTCGTGCGGCGAGAGGTGGTCAGCCAAGCAGACATAGGAGTGCCTTTCACTGTTCGTCCGGCTCGTGCGGGTCGGTCCCGCTCGAACCGGCACCGCTCGCGGATCCGCGGCGGCGAAGAAGCTGGACGAGCACGAGCAGCGCCACCGCGACGGCGGCGCCACACGCACCGACGAGGACGGCCCGGAGTGGCCCCTCGTCCTCCTGTGCGGTCTGAGGCTGTGTACTGCTCCGTGTGTCGGCGCCGGTGTCCGGCGTGCTTGCCGCACCGGGTGCCGTGGCATCGCCGACGACGCCGGCAGGACCGGCGTCGGGCGCCCTGTCCTCGGGCTCGCCGTCACCGACGGTGAACGGCACGACCCCCGAGATGGGATGTCCGTCGGACGAGACGACCCGCCAGCGGATCTCGTAGCCGGCGTCCGGCATCCCCTGATCGAGGGCCGCCGTCACCGTCGGCCCGTCGATCATCGGCGGCTCGGACACCCAGTCGGTGCCGTCGGCGTCCGCCACCACGATGGCGGCACCCATGTCCAGGACATCGGCGGAGAACGTCAGCTCCACCGTGGACGGCGCCTCCTGCAGCGCCTGGTCGGGCGCTGGATCGCTGGACAACAGCTTGTCGTGGGCGGACGCGGGAGCTGCTGTCGCGAGCACCGCGACGACAGCCACCGCCAGCCCGGCCAGGAACGGACGGGATCGGGGCATGGCAAACCTCTCCTCCGACGCCAGGAACGGCGTCAGCGCGCACAGGGGACCCGCGGGTCCCGCTCGCCCCGTGGGGCGAGCACGGAACAGCACACCGGCACGTGGCGTGCCGGTGATGCAGAGCTCAGACCGCGTGCGGCGCGGGAGGTCCTCTCCGGGACACGGGGGTGAGCCGCGTGCTCGGGTGCAGCGGGCGGAAGGTCTCGGCGAGCACCCGCGGGAGCCGGGGAGCGACGAAAGGGCGGGCGCCCTCCAGGACGGCCCACCCACGCAGCAGCCAGGCGGCCATCCGCTCGGCGAGCTCGCGCAGGCGCAGCAGCATCAGCTCGCCGCGGTACAGGACGGTGATGGTGACCACCGCCGCCACGGCATGCCAGATCCACATCGTGGCACCGGCGTGCGCCAGGCCGGAAGCGTGCCCGGCCTCCTGGACGACCGGCGTGGTCGCCAGGTGCATCGCCTCGTGCCCAGCGTGGGCCTGCCGGCCGGCCGGCGGCGCGACGGCGTTCGTGGGCGTACCCAGCATGAACAGCACGTGGAAGAACAGCTGGCTCGCCACGACCGAGGCGGACAGCCTGGGCAACGACAGCTGCCGCCCGGCCCAGGCCATGCAGACCGGTAGCGACAGCGCCAACGGGACGACGATCCCCAGCGGGCCGGGCAGCTGCCCACCGGCGGCGAGGTGCGATGCCAGGGCGACGAGCGTCGCCGACACTCCCGCGAGACCACCACGCAGGACACGCGCACGCGTCGCGTGATCGTCGCGGGTGTCCATCCGGCTGCTCTCCAGGTCGTGATCATCCGACGCCGTCATCTCGGGACGAGACGGTGTCGCGGACTCGAGTCGGAAGCAGCCTAGCCCCGCGCGCGACGCCAGAGCCACATCGGATTAAAGCGCCCTGACCAGGCCTAAGGCAGGTTCGTCACATTTTTCTTGTCCTGGACCCATCCGGACCGGCCCACCGCTCCGAACCCCCGATGCCCAACAACAGGCGGCACCTCGTCGCCGGTACACAGGAGGATTCCTCATGCGTAAGACACGACTCGCGGCCATCGCGGCCAGCGTCGCCCTCGTCGGCCTGCCCCTGGCAGCCGGGCCTGCCAGCGCCGACGACCACGGCGGTGAGCTCACCGCCGAGCTCAGCCAGCTCAACGACTCGGGTGCCTCCGGCACCGCGTGGGCCAAGGTCGACGGCACCAACGTCGAGATCAGCCTCGAGACGCAGGGCCTGCTCGACGGTGCACCGCACGCCCAGCACATCCACATCGGTGGGCAGAACGTCTGCCCGGCGAACGACCAGGAGGGCAACGGCTTCGAGGGCGCCCTGCAGGTCAGCGACGCGGCCGACCAGTACGGCGCCGTCGCGGTGTCGCTGACGAAGGAGCCGGGCATGACCGGCGCCGAGCACGGGCTCGACGTCGCGGACTTCCCCGCCGAGGGCAGCTACTCCTACTCGCGGACCATCGAGGTCTCCGAGGAGATGGCGCAGCAGATCGCCGCCGGCGACGGCGTGGTCGTCGTCCACGGTGTCGACCACGACGGCTCCGGCAAGTACGACGGCGACACGAAGTCGGACCTCGACCCGGAGCTTCCGTCCGAGGCGACCGACCCGGCCGCCTGCGGTGAGCTCAACGCCGCTCAGATGAGCATGCCGCACGGTGGCGTCGAGACCGGTGGCGCCAACACGGCGGGCATCGAGTACCCGACCGCGCTCGCCTTCGGCACCCTGGCCCTGGGCCTCGGCGGTCTCGGCCTCTTCGCCGCCCGTCGCCGCGCCACCAACTGACGCACATGGGATTCGGGCAGCACAGCGCACGCCGCCGCCGCCACACAGTGGTGGTGGCGGCGTGCGCCGCCCTGATCGTCGTCGGTGGCGGAGCCGTCACGTGGGCCGCGACCCAGCAGGTGGAGGCACCACCAGCACCCCCAGCGGCGAGCAGCACGACGCAGGAGGAGCCGCCCGCGTCGAGCACGGCTCCGAAGGACGGGGCCACCCAGCCGTCGGCGTCATCGACGCCGGAGCCGGACGCTGAGGGCTCGTCCCCTGCGTCCGCGGTGCAGCCCCTGTCGGCCTCACCGCCCGTGGCGGTACGCATCCCGGGCATCGACGTCGAGTCACCGGTCCACGGGCTCGGCCTCGACGCAGAGGGCAAGCTCCAGGTCCCCACCGGGGAGCGTTACAACGAGGTCGCGTGGTACGACGGGTCGCCGACGCCCGGAGAGGTCGGCCCCGCCGTCCTCGAGGGGCACGTCACCGGGACCGGCTACGCTCCCTCGGTCTTCTTCGAGCTGGGCGACACCCGCAAGGGCGACCTCATCGAGGTCGACCGGGCCGACGGCACCACCGCGACCTTCGAGGTGACCGAGGTCAAGAGCAGTCCGAAGGACGACTTCCCTCGCATCGACGTCTACGGCGCGACCGATGGCCCGGAGCTACGGGTCATCACCTGCGGTGGCACCTTCGACAAGGACGCGGGGCGCCACCTGGACAACGTGATCGTCTTCGCGAAGCTCGTGCAGGACTGACCGGCGAGAACGGCGACGCCGGCTCCGACCGCGGTGCCGGGTGTCATGGCCTGGGGGCCATGGCGCCCGGCATCGCCTGCGCCGGGCCGAGCACCCCGGCGGTGCTCAGCCCTGCTGAGTCAGATGCCGGGCGAAGAACCGGGTAGTGCTGTCCAGCTCGTGGAGCGGCAGCCGGTCCGCGTGCTTGCCCGGGTTGGCGTGCAGGGTCTTCTCCGCCGATCCCAGCGCGTCGAACAGGGCAAGGGACCGGTCGCGCGGGACGCGTTCGTCGTCCCACTGCACGAGGAACTCCACCGGCACGGTGATCCTCCGCGCGAGGTCGGCCGCTGCCCCGAAGGCACCGCCGAGGCCGAGCACGGCTGCCGTCACCCGCGGTTCCGCGGCGACGAACGGCACCCCGAGCCCGCAGCCCAGCGAGACACCCCAGTAGCCCACCGGGCCGGTGCCCACGTGGTCGAGCTCCTGGACGGCGTCGAGGACCGCGCGCCACTCGGGCACGGTCTGACGCGCGGCCAGCTCCTGGAAGCCGGCGATCACGGACGAGGGATCCTCGCCCGCCGCCACGCGCGCCCGGTTCTCGTCGACGACGCGGTCGTACTGCTCGTCGGTCCGGTCGCCGTGGTTGGGCACGTCGACGGCGACGGCGGCGAAGCCGAGCTCGGTGACGAACCGATGGGCCCGGAACACGACACCCGGTGCTTTCTTGTGCTGGCCACCACCGTGCCCCAGCAGGATCAGGGGACGTGGGCCGATCGCGTCCTGCGGCGTCCACAGCACGCCGGGGACGTCACCGAGCTGGAAGATCTGTTCGCGGACGCCGTCGGACGACGTCGGAGAGTTGAAGCGCATAGCGATCGAGCCTTTCGAGAGCCTTCTGCGGGCGCTCCCTAGGCCATGCGAGGGAGGGAGCTCCGACCTGTCTGTGTGTTGATCGGTCTCACCTCCTCGGTACGCGGTGCTGCACGGCGGACCCTGAAACTAGCACGAGACGGCCCACTACGCGGTCGGCCGTCTGGCGTGAGGGGCGGGCGCGGGCCCGCCCCTCACGCCAGAGGCGTCAGCCGACCCGCAGGACGATCGGGTTGGACTGCCAGACCTCGGTGTACCGGACGGACTGGCCCGGGACAGGTGCCTCGATCTGCATGCCGTCACCGGCGTAGATCGAGATGTGGCCGGGCGACCAGATCAGGTCGCCGGCCTGCGCCTCGGACCAGGGCACCTCGGTCCCCGCGTACCGCTGCTCCGAAGAGGTGCGGGGCAGGTCGATCCCGACCTGCGCGAACACGTACGAGGTGAACCCGGAGCAGTCGAATCCCGACGGGGTCGACCCACCCCACAGGTACGGCACACCCAGGTACCGCATCCCGATCGACACGACGGCCGAACCTGCTGCCGAGGCGGGGATGTCCACGGCAGCGGCCTCGGCGGCGGCAGCGGCCTCCGCTGCAGCCTCCGCCTCGGCCTCTGCCTCGGCCTCTGCGGCGAGCTCCGCCTGGTACTCCTCGTTCTCCTCGGCCGAGACGACCGAGACGGCAGCCGTCTCGACCTTCAGCTCGGCGTCGGGCGCGACGGTGACCACGGTGGCCGCTGCTACCGCCTGGCGGGCCTGGTCGGTGAGGGCGTTGAGCTCGCTCGCGTCGAGCACGCCGTTGACAGGGCTGCCGGCCAGCGAGGCACTGACCGACGAGGTTGCCGGCGCTGCGTGGGCCGGTGCGGCGACCAGAGACAGCAGCACGCCGGAACCGGCCGCTGCGACCACCGCCGTGCGGCCCGCGAAGGCGGTGGCCTGCTCGGTGGCGGCCCGGGCGACGCCGGTCAGGACGGGGCGGTGTGCCGCCCGATGACGACCACGGCCGCGCACGGTCGGGGTCGGGTTGAAGCTGGGCTCCATGAAAGCTGGGACCTTTCGGATCGGAGTAGAACCACACGCGCACCTCGGTTCGGGGCGCGCTGAACCGGGTCGACACCCTGATGGGATGGTGTCGACGGGAGGTGGTGGTCTACGTCCGGGAGATCCCCAGGGCGTGCAGTGACGGCGCGTCCGCTACGGCCACGCCCGACGGAACCCGAGGGGCGTCGTGCGTGATGCCGGGGACGAGCCACTGCTGGGCGAGATCCGGGGCTCCGGTGAGGTCAGGGAAGGGCGACAGTGTCCGTTCGTACCGAGCGGTCGCCGTGCGGTCTTCCGAGCAGTGGCTCCCGCCATCACCGTGGTGGCCGCCGTGGTGTCCGGGGTCCGCCCCCGTGACCCGGTCCGGGGTGCCTACAGCGGCTGCGGTCGCCTGCTGCCCGACCGCTGCGTCCACGTGCCCGCCATGGTGGCCGGGCTCGCCCGGCCCGTGGTGTGCGGCGTCCAGATGGATGCCGCACAGGACCTGCAAGCCCAGGACGGCGAGCACGACGAAAATGACCGCCAGGATGCTCGCCGGCTCTCGCCGAGGATCGGCGAGCTGCGAGCGAACGGCACGTGTCAGGGTCATAGCGTGCCCAACAGTAACGGAATGGACACGGTGCTGGGGAACACACCGCCGTGACCCTCTGCGTCCTGCTACATGGTGGGGCTGCGCAGCCATCCATGGCGTTCGGCGCACCGTCGGGCGGTGGCCAGGACGCTCGCGATGGCGGGCGACATGTCGTTCGTCGGCCACAGCACCGAGAGGTCGGCGGCGATCTGCGGATCGACGACGTCGCGAGCGGTGACGCTGGTGCCGGCCATCGCGGCGTGCTCGGCGAACGACGCGGGAGCCAGCCCGACCTCGCGCCCGCCGGAGAGCCGGGCGAGCATGGCGTTCACCGGTGGGTCCTCGAACGCGCAGATCTCGGGTGCGAAGCCCGCCTCGTGGCACGCGGCGACGATGCGGTCGTAGTACGCAGGGGCCAGACGGCGGGGAAAGAGCAGCAGCGTCTCGTCGCGCAGGTCCGCCAGCGGGATCTTCGGCGCCACGGCGAGACGGTGACGCGTGCTCAGGAGTGCGGAGACAGCCTCCCGGCGCAGGATCTCACCGCCTACCCCGTCGAGGGGCTGCGGTGAGAGGGCGAGACCGATATCGAGGTCGCCGGCGCAGAGCCGTTCGGGGATCTCGGCGCTGAAGGTCTCTCGAGCATCGAACATGAGGTCGGGGTGCTCTTCCTGGAGCGCGTCCAGGAGCACGGTGAACGTGCCGAAGTTCGCGACCGGGGTGTAACCCAGTCGGATCGTCGTCGCGATGCCTGACCCCGCAAGCCGGGTGCGCTGCACTGCCTGCTCCAGAGCGGCCAACGCCTTCGGCGCCTCGTGAACCAGTGTCCGGCCCGCTGCGGTGAGCTGCACCCGACGGCTCGAGCGGACGAAGAGCGGCGTCTCCAAGGTCTCCTCGAGCTTGCGGATCTGATGGCTCAGGGACGGCTGGGCGATGTAGAGCCGCATGGCTGCACGGCCGAAGTGAAGTTCTTCGGCAACCGTTCAGCTGTCCCTACCGCGCGAAGTAGCGGTCGCGCGCTTCTGAGCAGAGGATCACAGCCATGAATGATCAGGACCAGCAAGAGATCACCGTGCGCGACAACCCGGACAAGAGCCGCTTCGACGTCCTCGTCGACGGCAGGCCCGCCGGGTTCTCGGTGTACCAGGACTTCGGAGAGGCTCCGACGCAGCAGCGCATCTTCTATCACACCGTGGTGTTCGATGCGTACGAAGGTCGCGGTCTCGCCGGCATCCTGACTCGCACCGCCCTGGACACCAGCATCCAGGCGGGTCGTCGCATCGTGCCCGTCTGCCCGTACGTCACGAGGTGGCTCTCCACGCACCACGACTTCGACGACGCCACCGACGCCGCGGGTCCGGAGCATCTCCGGTCCCTCGGCTGAACCGTGCCTGCGACAGAGGGACCCGCCTCATGAAGACTCCCGTGCCCGACTACCTGGACGAAGTGCTCGACAGCCTGCGCAATGACACCAGCGGCGCCAACGCCGACTACATCCCCGAGCTCGCCGAGGCTGATCCTGAACGCTTCGGCATGGCGCTGACCACGACGCTGGGTCGCACCTACGCCGCCGGCGACGCCGACACGGAGTTCTCCATCCAGTCGATCTCCAAGCCGTTCGCCTATGCGGCCGCCATCATCGACCGCGGACTCGACCACGTCCTGGAGCTCGTCGGGGTCGAGCCGTCCGGCGAGGCCTTCAACGAGCTCTCCCTCGAAGGAGATACCCACCGGCCCAAGAACCCCATGATCAACGCGGGAGCCATCACCACGCACTCGCTCCTGGTCGGCGCCGAGGCGAGCCAGGGCGATCGGGTCGACCGTGCCCTGACGTTCTTCTCCCGCCTCGCGGGCCGGGACCTGCGGGTCGACGAGCGGGTGTGCGCGTCTGAGCTCGGCTCCGCGCACCGCAACCTGGCCATCGCGTACATGCTGCGTACCTACGGCATCATCGACGGGGACGTGCCCTCCGTCGTCGAGGGGTACACGCGCCAGTGCTCGATCCTGGTCAGCGTCCGGGACCTCTCCGTGATGGCCGCGACGCTCGCTACCGGAGGTATTCAGCCCGTCACCGGCGAACGACTGATGGACCCGGGCGTCGCGCGGCACGTCATGGCGGTGATGGCCGCGGCAGGGATGTACGACGCGGCGGGCGACTGGCTCACCCGCGTGGGCATCCCTGCCAAGAGCGGCGTCGCCGGGGGAATCGTCGGGGTGCTCCCCGACCGGGCGGGTGTCGGCACCTTCTCCCCGCGCCTGGACTCGCACGGCAACAGCCGGAGGGGACGTCTCGTCTTCGAGCGACTCTCCCGGGACATGGGCCTGCACCTGTTCGCCTCGGATCAGGGCAGGATCGATGCCGTCGACGTCAGCGAGTCACGAGGCACGCTCACCTTCGCGCTGCGGGGCAGCGTCCAGCTCACCGCCGCCTCGGAGCTCCTGGACCTGATGGCCGACTCGGGCGGCGAGGCCGACGTCGTTCTCGACGTCACCAGGGTGCACTCCTTCACCGACCTGGGCCGTCGCATGTCCCTCGAAGGGCTGCGCCGGCTGCGACTCGACGGGCACAAGGTCGCCGTACGCGACCCGTCGGGCGTGCTGCCGGACCCCGACCTCGGGGACGGCAGCTACCCGGACACCATCTGACCGGCCCTCGTACCGGACCCCGGAAGCACAGGGTGCGCGGTCCCGTCGACGACGTCGGCCGACGCACCTGGAGGTGCGCCGGGCCAGCATGGTGCCGGTCGCTGTGGGCGACTCGGGTCAGGTCGGCAACGTGCTGGTCCGGTCTACCCAAGAAGGTTCACGGCATGCATCACGAGGAGCGCGATGCCACCGAAGGTGATGATGCCGCTGAGCGCGATGGTGAACCACTGCAGGACGCGGTTGCCCACGCCAGAGCGCAGCCGCACGATCGTCCACACGAGGGCGACCGGGGCCAGCGGCCAGAGCACGACGGTGAGCACGGCCAGCACCACGTCCCTGGCCTCGATCGTTCCCGCCGGGGCGGCGGGCGCCGGGGCGGGGGTCACCTCTGCGGCGATGGTCTCCACGGGGCCCAGCTCGTCGAGCACGCGGCGCGCCGACTCGTTGTCGGTGCCGTGCCGTGCGAGCGACTCGGCGGCGTGCTCGCGCACCGCCGCCACGGTCTCGGCACGTTCGCGCGGGTCGGCGGAAGCCAGGGCGCGGTCCAGGTCGGCGAGGTAGGCATCGACCAGGGGCGGGAAGGCGGGCGTTGCGGTCATCAGGACTCCAGGGTCGTGCGGACGTCTGTCGTGAAACGGGACCAGGTGGCGGTGAAGGTCTCCAGCGCCACCTGGCCCTCGTCGGTGATCTCGTAGTACCGGCGCGGGGGGCCTGCCGCGGAGGGGACCTGGGTCGTGGTGACCCAGGCCTGCTGACGCAGACGCGACAGCAGGGGGTAGAGCGTGCCCTCGCTGGTCAGCAGGGAGCTGTTGGTGCCGAGACGTTCGACGAGCTCGAGCCCATAGGCGGGCGCCGAGCGCAGGCAAGCCAGGACGCAGTACTCCACGACCCCCTTGCGGACCTGCGTCAGGACCATGTCCGATGTCGGTATCATGCGTCACACGATAGCAGGTCCCTTGCGAAACAAGGTAGCGAACCTCGTGGTGCTCAGTTCACGGTGCTGCGCCGTTCCATGAAGACGGTGTCACGCCAGACACCGTCGCGCTGGGCGATGCGTTCGCGGATGCCGAGCGTGCGGAACCCGGCGGCGTGGTGCAGGCCGACACTGGCGCGGTTCTCGGTGAAGATCGAGGTCTGCAGGGTCCAGAGCCCGCTCACGTCGGCGGCCGTGACCTGCTGACGGATCAACGCCTTGCCGATACCGCGGCCCCGGTACCCGTCGGCGACATAGACCGAGGTCTCGGCGACGCCGGAGTAGACCTCGCGCGCTGACGTCGGGGTCGCCGCAGCCCAGCCGACGACCTCCCCGTCGATCTCGGCGACCCAGCGATGATCCGGCAGCCACTTCGCGTCCAGCGAGGCGCGGCTGGGCACGGCGGTCTCGAAGGTCGCCAGGCCCGTGGCGATGCCTTCGCCGTAGATGCGGCGCACCGCGGCCCAGTCCTCGTCACGCAGCGCCCGCACGCCCACATCGGTGGCGACGTCGTCAGGGCAGCACGGTCGCGGTGCGAGCAGGCCCATCACGGCGTCGGCAGCATGCGGCAGCTCGGCGCAGCAGGCCGGGTTGATCGTCACCAGCGTCGCCGTGCCTTCCTTCTGCACGTGGACGAACCCGACACCGACCAGCTTGCGCACGTGGTGGGAGCAGGTGGACTGGCTGATGCCGAGGATCTCGGTGAGCGCGCCGACGGTCATCCCGTGCGGCGCGGCGGCCACGGCGTGCAGCAGCCGCACCCGGGTCGGCTCGGCCAGGCAGGCGAACCAGGCCGCGTAGGTGGCGGCCTCGGCGTCAGGCAGAACCTGGACCGGGGCCCGGTCCTGGCCGGTCGCGATCGTCGTCATGGGTAGAGCATCGACCAGGATCGATGGTTGCGTCAATCGGCTGCGGTCGATAAGGTCCGGCGAGATTGATCGACGCAGATCGATAGAGAGGTAGTCATGAGTGACGCAATCGTCATCGGTGGCGGGCAGGCCGGCCTGGCCGCCACCCACGCCCTCCTCGCCCGTGGCCTGAACCCTGTCCTGCTCGAAGCAGGCGAGGAACCGGTGGGTTCATGGCCGCGCTACTACGACAGCCTCCACCTGTTCTCCCCCGCCCGGTACAGCACCCTGCCCGGCCTCGCCTTTCCCGGCGACCCCGACCGCTACCCGCACCGCGACGAGGTCGTGGACTACCTGCGCGCGTTCGCCGAGTCCCTCGACGCGGACATCCGCACCGGCCACCGCGTCACGGACGTCACCAACGACGGCGAGGTCTTCACCGTGCAGGCGCCCGGCGAACAGCCGCTGTCCGCGCCGATCGTGATCGCCGCGACCGGCGCTTTCAGCTCGCCCCACCGGCCCGAGCTCCCTGGCCTGGAACACTTCAGCGGCCGCGTGCTGCACTCGAGCGATTACCACGACCCAGCGCCGCTCGCCGGGCAACGGGTCGTGGTGGTCGGGGCGGCGAACTCCGCGATCCAGATCGCGGTCGACCTCGCCCCGCACGCCCGGACCACCCTCGCTACCCGGGCACCGATCCGCTACACGGCCCAGAGGCCTCTGGGCAGGGACGCGCACTTCTGGTCGGTCATCAGCGGTCTCGACGCCCTCCCGATCGGACCGTGGCTGCGCACGCCCCCGAGCCTGCCGGTGCTGGACACCGGCACGTACCAGGCCGCGATCGACGCCGGCCGGCCCGACCAGCGGCGCATGTTCACCGCGATCGAGGGCAGCACCGTCACCTGGTCCGACGGCAGCGCCGACGAGGTGGACACCATCGTGCTGGCCACCGGCTTCCGCCCCGGCCTGCCCTACCTGGCCGGCCTCGGCGCGTCGGACCGAGCCGGCGCACCACGGCAGCGTCGTGGACTGTCGACCACGCATCCAGGTCTGGGCTACGTCGGCCTGGAGTGGCAGCGCAGCTTCTCCTCGGCGACGATCCGTGGCGTGGGCCGCGATGCCGCGTACGTGGCCCGCCGGCTGGCGAGGGCTCGAGGGTGATACCGGTAGCCGCGTGCGGCGAGCGCTCGCCGAGGCTCAGTGCCCTACCGATGCGGCGACGAGCCAGGCCGTCAGTAGCACGATCACGACCATCAGCGTGGTCTCACGGCCGGCGCTGCGCCGCAGCATGCCGCCCGCCGTGTGGGAGCGTCCGGCATGGCGCACCACCGCGCGGCGTCGGGCCGTGAGCCTCGGGACGACCTGGAAGTGGTTGTACGCGCCGATCGCGCCGACCACCCCGACGACGCCGACCTTGACCAGCAGGAGCAGCCCCCAGCTGCTCTCCCACAGCTGTTCCGGGCGGTCGAGGATGCCGACCGCCAGCACCACCCCGGCCACGCCGACCACGGTGACGGAGAGGGCCGCGACGACGGAGAAGCGGGCCCCCATCAGTGCGGCGTCGAGATCACGCCCGTCGCGGCGCCGGGCTCGCAGCAGGAGCCCCATCGCGACGACGCCGCCCAACCAGGTGGCCGCTGCCGCGAGGTGCGCGACGTCGGCAGCCACGACGAGCCATCGCGGCTCGACGGTGTTGCTGTGGCCGCCGAGAACCTGTCCGGCGCCCACCAGGACGACGCCGAGGACCGCGAGCCACGAGCCGTGCAAGGTCCGCCGAGCGCCCGCTGCGAGCCCGACCGCGCCGGCGGCCTGGAGGCCGACGTCCCAGAGCGTGGTGCCGGTGAGCGAGCCGGCGATCGCCGAGGGCGAGACTGCCGCCGCGAGGTCGCCGTGGGCGACGAGCACCGATCCGGCCAGCACGCGGACGACGAGCCCACCCAGGATGACGACCCCCGCCCAGCGGGCGAGCCGCAGCACGACCGGCGCGTCCACCTCGTCGCGCCCGCGCAGCACGAAGGCCACGAACGCCAGACCACCGGCGGCGACCAGACCGCCCCAGAGCGCGGCCGCGCCGCCCAGCCGGGCAACCGCCCCTGCGACACTGGTCGCTGGGCCCTCCATCGCGGACGGGTCGTGGCCCATGTCGTGGTCCATGCCGCTCATGTCATGCTCCGTGCCGGAGTCCGACCCGGTGTCGCTGTCGGTCTTTCCGGGAGTCGTCGTCGCCCCGGCCGACGGTGTGCCGGTGCCTCCGCTGGGCTCGCCAGGGTTCGTACCGGTGACGGTGAAGCCGAAGGTGCCCTCCAGCGGATGGCCGTCCTGGGCCGCGACGGTCCAGGTCACGGTGTAGTCGCCGGCGGTCAGCGTGTCGGACGGCGTCGCCACCAGGACGAGGCCGTCCTCGGCCGCTGCGACGTCGGCCGCGACGGTGCCTCCCGGGCCGTCGACCACGATCCCGTCGCCGAGCAGGCTCACCGGCAGCGTGAACCGCAGCGTGACCTCGGCGACCGGGCTGTCCGACGTCGACCCGGCGGCGGGTGCCGACGACTCCAGCTTGGTGTGTGCGGTGGCGGACGGTGCGCACCACAGTGCGAGCACGAGCGCCGCACATATCGCGACGGCTGCTCGGCTCACCACGGCGCCGGACCGCACACCAGCAAGGGCTCGGCGCATGTGCAGACTCCTTCACAGCAGGGGTGGTGCGCCGGGCTCTCGCCGGCGCACCACCCGTCGGTCACATCGAGGCGAGGAGGGCTTCCATCGTCTCGATCTCGGTCTGCTGCGTGTCGACGATCGTCTGCGCCATCTCGATGGCGTCCGCGTCCTGGCCCGACTCGATCTCGGTCTCGGCCATCTCGACCGCGCCCTGGTGGTGCGCGATCATCTGGTCGAGGAACAGGCGGTTCGCCTCGGGGCCGGCGGCGTCGCTCAGCATCTGCATGTCCTCCTCCGACATCATGCCGTCCATCCCGGCATGGCCGGAGTGCTCCGAGCTGCGCTCGGCGCCCCAGGCCTCCAGCCACTGGCCGAGCACCTCGATCTCGGGTCCCTGCGCCGCCTTGACCTGGTTGGCGAGCTCGGTGATCTGGGGGTCGACGTCGGGCTTGGCCAGGACGACGTCAGCCATCTCGATCGCCTGCTCGTGGTGCGGGATCATCATCTGCGCGAACATGACGTCCGCGTCGTTGTGCTCCGCCTGCTCGCCGGCCACGGTAGCGGTGTCCTGCGCGGGCTCCTCGGAACCTGAGCAGCCCGCGAGGGCAAGGGCGCCGGCCAGGGCGATGGCAGACATAAGGGTGCGCTTCATGGGGTCTTCCTCTAGCTCGTCTCGGGGTAGCACTCACTGCCCGACCGCGCTGGGGCACGGCAGGCTGCTGGATCGGCGCGGGTGGGCGCCGAGCCTGGTTCTACGTCCGGGAGATGCAGAGCTCGTGCAAGGAAGGGGCGCCGAGGGCGTCGGCGCCGGCGGGTGCCAGCAGCAGCGGCATCGACCATTCGATCGGGGCGCGCCACAGGAGTCGTCGTGCGGGCACGACGAGGGCCAGGAGCGCGACGAGGATCATGAGACACATCGCCGTGGCGAGGTCGTGTCCGCCGCACCCGTCGTGGCAGACGCCCGTTCCTGGCTGACCGGCGGTATCGCTGTACGACGGCGAGGCCGCCGATCTGTCGACGACGCCGCTGACCTGCGCCGGTGTGAGACCCAGCGGTGCGGCGTGCTGAGCGGCGGCGACCGACGGTTCGTGCGGCACGTGGTGCATGTGCAAGGTCGGTGACCCGCTCATCGAGTGCATCGTGACGACGCCGATGATCACCGTCAGGATCGCCAACGCGCCCATCGGGCGTTGCCGAGGACCGGCGACCGCCGAACGAAGGAGCGAGATCACGCGCACGGCACGGAGGCTATCCCACCGCCGGTGTGTAGGAAACCGGGCACAACGGTCGATGCTCTAGTTTCCACGCCGCCACCGCCGAGGCCGACCTCCCTGTCGGGACGCGGGTCAGCTGATGGTGCTCAGCAGCTCCCGGCAGGCGGTCTCGCAGGCGCGGCAGGCCTCGCCGCACACCCGGCAGTGCTCGTGCATGCTCGCGTGCTGCTCGCACTCGTCCCCGCACGCCTTGCACGCGGCGATGCATGCCTCCAGCAGCGCGCGACTGATGTTCGCGTCATAGCCGGTGTGCCGCGACAGCACCCGAGCAGTCGCGTCACAGACGTCGGCGCAGTCCATGTTCGTCCGGACGCACTTGCGCAGGTCGGCGACCATCTCCTCGCTCAGACACGCGTCCGCGCACGCCGTACACGCTTGGGAGCACTCGACGACTGACTCGATCGCGCTCGCCAGCAACGTACGGTCGAGGTTCATCGACTTCGGATAGGTCTCGAGCATCTCGCTGGTCTTCATGGCGTCTCTCCTGAGGGTGCTCTGAGGCGTCGCTGCCGTCGGGCCACGTCGCCGCTTTCGTCTTCACGGTAGGAACGCACCTCGCGACTCGCAATCAGCCGAGCCTCCTTCTCCCGTCGTCGCGGAAGACGCCCGGTCGCCTCGGGTCCGGCATGGCCTCTCTCGACGTCTCCGGCGCCGGCTCGTCGTCCTGGTGCGCCAACCGTGGATCGCTGAAGGTCCGTCGGTAGGTGCCGGGCGTCGTGCCAAGATGCGCCCGGAAACGGCGGCGCAGGTTGGTCGCCGAGACGAGTCCGACCCGGGTAGCGATGGCGAGCACGCAGGTCAGGACACCAATCCCATACAGGCCTTAGTTCTCAGCGGGAGCGCCGTTCACCGCGGCGACCCAGCGGCGACGGGCGACCAGCAGGCCGGACCCCACCAGCAGCAGGAAGACCGCGGCAACGACGGCCGCCAGCGGGTCCGCACCGGTGGCCGCGAGTACGCCTCCCGGACCAGCATCGGGCGTCCCGCTGTCTGGCTCCGGCGGGTCCTGGGAGTCGCTGCCTCCTGGCTCTCCAGGCGTCGGGGAGCCGCTGGGGCTCGGGTCGGAAGGACCAGGATCAGAAGGGCTCGGATCAGAAGGGCTCGGGTCGGAAGGGTCCGGGTCGGAAGGGTCCGGGTCAGAAGGGCTCGGGTCGGAAGGACCAGGATCAGAAGGGCTCGGATCAGAAGGGCTCGGGTCGGAAGGGTCCGGGTCGGAAGGGTCCGGGTCGGAAGGGTCCGGGTCCGGCGGGGTCTCGTCGACGCAGGTCTCCGTGAGGGTGCCAGCGTCGTGCTCGAAGCCGTCGCCGTCGCCGTCGGCCACGATGGTGAGGGTGCGCGTGGTCGAGACGGTTCCGTGCTCCTGGGTTGGCACCGACCACGTCGTCTCGACGCAGTACTTCCCGGGCCGCGTGACCGCCCATGACGTGTTCGATGTGTCGGTCTGCGGCCACACGCTCGCCGTGGTGACCCCCGCCGCGGTGTCGAACACGGTCCGCCGGGGCTTTTCCTGCTCCACCCAGAGGTCACCCGGGCCGTCGACCCGGTCGATCGTCCAGGTGACGTCGCCCGTCACCTCGTCCTGAGGGACGCCCAGGGTGTTCCACCGCAGGTAGGGCACCTCGTCGCGCGATCGGTAGGAGAACTTGCCACCGTCGTGCCCGAACCAGTAGGCGCCGTCGTCGGCGAGAGAGCCGCGGAAGATCGCGTCCTCCAGCTCCAGTCGCTCCGGGAGGGCGTCACGGTAGCTGCTGGACCGCAGCAGGTCCGCGCGGAGGGCGGAGCCGTCGAGGTCGAGAGAGACGTCCCAGAACGAGCCTTCCACCAGGACCGGTCCGTCGACGGGCTCGGCGGGCAGGGTGCTCGGTCGCCCGTCGACCGCCGGGTAGTCCGCCGTCGTGCCGCACGGCTGCACGGTGGCCGGGTCGACGGTCTCGCCGACCACGTGGGTGAGCTGTTCGGCGGCGGTGTGCAGCGTGCCGTCCGCCAGCTCTGCGCCGACGGTGATCGCGATGCAGTAGACGCCCGGCTGGTCGAAGAACCAGCTGTAGTGGACGTGGGTGCCTACCGGGAGAAGGTATCCGGCAGGGAGGCCGTTCTTCGTGTTCGCGAGCAGCCCGGCGCCGTTCTTCTCCGAGCCGTAGTTGTGGGCCCGGCCCGTATCGAGGGCGAGGTGGCCCGGGGCCTGCGTCCCGCCGGGTCCGGTGACCGCGTCGATGCGCACGCTGACGCTGGCGTCGTCCGCCGTGGAGGCCCGCAGGGTCGGTGACTGGGTGCTCATTCCCACCCAGGGCAGACCTGGCACCTGGGAGTAGGGGCTGTTCCAGATCGTCTGCCCGGGCTCTCCGACGAAGGTCCAGTCGTTCGCAGGGGTGAACGTCGCGGGGAGGGTGAGGCGTGCGGTGTCGTCCGAGTGCAGCACGAAGCGATCCCAGTCGAGCCAGCCGAGCGTGTCGTGATGGGCGCGCAGGGCGAGCGACTGGGCTCCTGACTCGTCGGTGTCGACCTCGGGTGCGATCGCGTCGATGTGACCGTCGCTGATCACGCGCACCTCCGGGTCTGGCTCGGGGTCGGGGCTCGGCTCCGGATCGGGTTCGGGGTCCGGCCCGGGCGCCTCGCCCGGCACCTCTCCGGTCGCCGTGCCGCACGGCGCATCGACGGCGACGGTGTCGCCGACGGCGATCCGGATGGTCCCGACGGCGCCCGCGGGGGTGCCGTCGGCGAGCGTCGCGGTGAAGCCCAGGTCGAAGCAGTACATGCCGGAGGCGCCGAACGACGCCCCGGTGTTGAAGATCTCTCGTGCCGGGAGGGCATAGGTCGCGTCGAGCCCCTGCGGTGAACCGTCCCGCTGCTCCCCCGTACCCCAGCGGAACAGCTCGGTCGGCGCGTCTGGGCCCGTCGCTCCGTCCTGCCGGCTCTCCGGGAGGCCGTACAGGGCGAACGAGCCGGGCGCGACGACGTTCGGCATCGAGAAGTGGAGGTTCGGGTCCTCGGTGGCGAGGGTGGTCGGCCGCACGGACCGGGTGCTGAGCCGGAGCGCGGCGACGTCCTGGGTCTGGTCGTAGTCCAGGAGCGAGACGGTGCTCCAGCGCATCTCGCCGGTCGGCCCGAGCCACGAGAACGACGAGTCCGCAGGGACCTCCTGGGCCAACCGCGACGGCACCCGCAGCTGCAGGTCGGGAGCCGTACCGTTCGGCGACGCGCTCCCACGCAGCGCCCCGGTGCCGCCCGTGAGGCTCGCCGCGACGTTGACGAGCTTCGACTCCGCCGTCGTGTCCGCGGCGACCGGGACAGCAGGCACGACCGTGACGGCGACCGCCGCGATCGTGATGAGCATCGCCGGGTGTCTCGAGCGCCGGGTACCGCGGGCCCGCCACCGAGCTGTCGTCCTGTTCCGCACTGGTCCTTCTCTTTTCGTCCGCTGGTGGTCCGACCGATCACACGCCGGGGGCGGCCGCCGGCCGCCGACCGGCGACCGCCCCCGGCACGGATCAGCCGTTGATCACGAACTCGATGTCGCGGTCGGCGCCGTTCGTGCCCGGCGAGGCCTCAAGGACGTCGAAGTTCAGGACGAAGGAGTGGCTGCCGCCGCACGATCCCGCGTCGAACGCCCATGCGCCGTGCTGGTGCGTGCCGGAGCCGACCGTCAGGACCTGCCCGTCGGCGGTGTCGAGCCCCCCGGCCGAGGAGGTGTACGCGACGTCCCCCGGGCCACTCACGAGGCCGAGGGTGATCTCATAGTCGCTGGCGCTGTCGTTGTCGAAGCCGATGAAGGGCACGTCGCCCTCGATGTTGAAGTTGTTCGGCACTGTGTAGACGCCGTTCGAACAGGTCACGTCGGTTCCGGCGACGTCGAACACCAGCCGGTAGTCGTAGGTGGAGGAGCCCCAGGACGAGAAGCTGCCGCCGAACTGGTCGTAGATCGAGCCGACCTCGTGGGTGCTGCTGACCGCCACGACGTCGGCGTGGCCGGACGTCACGTCGGACGCTGCCTGTGCGGGCAGCGCCGCCCCGAGGCTGAGCAGCGCGGCACCACCCAGGGCGACCCCCGCCCTGGCGGCGTTCCGCGGCATGCCGGTGGTGCGGGCGCCGGTAGCGCCGTTGCGGTCGTGGATGAGGTTCGTGGACATCATTTCTCCTTCGTGCCGGTTCGATGGAGGTGGACTCAGCCGGAGACAACTTCCCGCACGGCGAGCGAGACGGACAGCCCGGACATGCAGGAGCAACAGAACATTCCCCTTATTGAGAATGATTCTCGCACCGATCTAAGCGGCCGCCCGGACCGGTGTCAACGGTCTGGCGAGAATGGTTCTCATCGAAGCCGTGGCGGGACCGACACCGGGCCCGTGGATTGAGGGCGGTCCGCGAAACTGGTTGTCTGCGTCGGATGAGAATGGTTATCACTCGCGACTGGCCCGTCCACCACTGCGCGCCGGACGCCGGGGCGCGATGACCGGGCCGGCACGGCGACCGTCACCACGTTCGCTGGTTCGTCGCGAGCTGGCGACCAGCGATCGGTTTCGCACCGCGAACGACATCTACCTCACGCTCGCGGAGCAGCGACACCGAGCGAGCCTTTCGACGGTCTACCGCACCCTGACCGCGCTCGCGGACTCCGAGCTCGCCGAGACGGTCTACCTGCCCGCGGCGGGAACCGCCTACCGCTTGCGGCCTCGTGAGGCGGCCGGGCCATATCTCGTGTGCGTGCGGTGCGGCACGGCGGCGCCGGTCCCTACGGCCCATCTCGCGCCGTGGTTCCGCTCCACGGCAGCGCGGCAAGGCTTCACCGAGGTCGAGGCCCGCATCGAGATCTGGGGCCGGTGCAAGGCCTGCCGGCAAGGGCTGCCGACAGGGCTTAACGATAATGATTCTCAGTTCTGATATGGTCTGCGCCGCGGCCAAGGCCGCCCCATGCACCGTTCTCGAAAGGAGCAAGCTCCGCCCTCGCGACACCCTCGCGGAGCTCAGAACCACATGACACTCACCGCACGAACCCGCTCACGGTCGAGGAGCCTGGTCGCTCTCGGCCTCGTTCTGCCCCTCACGGCACTGGCGGCCTGCTCCTCGGGCGAGGCCGGGGCCGGCACCGACAGCACGGCCTCGCAGACCACCACCGAAGCGCCGGAAAACCCGGCGACGGAGGAGGCGACCTACACACCACGCATCGCCATCACCTACGACGGTGGGATCCAGGTGCTCGACGCCGGGACCCTGGAGAGCGTCGGCGAGTTCGAGCTCGACGGCTTCAACCGCCTGGGCGGCGTCGGTGACGGACGGCACCTCCTGGTCTCCACGTCGGGTGGGTTCCAGGTCCTGGACGCCGCGGCGTGGGCCGAGCCGCACGGTGACCACTCGCACTACTACACGGCCGACCCGCGGCTGACCGACGTCAGGTTCGACGCCGAGACGCCCGGTCACGCTGTCCCCCATGAGGGCCGGGTCGCGCTGTTCGACGACGGCACGGGCGAGGTGACGGTCTTCGACGCGGGCGACGTCGCCGACCCGGAGCGCGAGACGCGGCAGCTCAGCACTCCTGAGGCCCACCACGGTGTCGCGGTCGAGCTGCACGACGGCTCGCTCGTCCTCTCCGAGGGCACCGAAGAGGCTCGCACGGGCATCCGTGTGCTCGACAAGGACGACAAGGAGATCGCGTCGTCCGACGAGTGCCCGGGGGTGCACGGCGAGGCGGTCGCCGCCGACGAGGCCGTCCTGATCGGCTGCGAGGACGGGGTGCTGGTCTACAAGGACGGCAAGATCACCAAGGTCGACAGCCCCGACGACTACGGCCGCATCGGCAACCAGGCGGGCAGCGAGGAGTCCAGCGTGGTGCTGGGCGACTACAAGTCCGACCCGGACGCCGAGCTGGAGCGGCCCACTCGCGTCTCGCTCACGGACACCAAGACCGGCGAGATGACGCTCGTCGACCTGCCCTCGAGCTACACCTTCCGGTCGCTCGCGCGCGGCGACGACGGCGAGGCGCTCGTCCTGGGCACCGACGGCCAGATCCACGTCATCGACCCCGACAGCAAGAAGCTGGTCAAGTCGGTCCCCGTCATCGACGAGTGGGAGGAGCCGGACGAGTGGCAGACGCCGCGCCCCGCGATCTTCATGCTCGACGGCTCCGCGTACGTCACCGACCCCGCGGCCCGTTCGATCCACGCCGTGGACATCGAGACGGGCGAGGTCTGGCTGAGCACCGAGCTCGAGGTCGAGCCCAACGAGATCAACGGCATCTCCGGGAACGTCGAGGAGGGGTCGACCGAGTTCGGCGAGGGCGAGGACCACGGCCACGCGGAGGACGGCCACGCGGAGGACGAGCACGCGAAGGAGGAGGGTGACCACTCGGAGACGAGTGACCAGGGCTGACCTTGGCGCCCCCCGCAGCTCGTGGTGGCCGCGACGCCGCCGGTGTCGCGGCCACGCCCTGTCCCGTGCACGACCCTGCCTCTCACCACGACGCCGAGGAGCCTCATGCCCCCCGCACGCCCCCGTGCCCGACCTCTCTCTGCCGCAGCCGCTGCACTGCTGGTCCTCACCGCCACCACCGCGTGCTCACCCGTCGTCCAGGACGACACGGTCGACGTCCTCACGTCGTTCTACCCGCTGCAGTACGTCGCCGAGGAGGTCGGCGGCGAGCACGTGAACGTCACCAACCTCACGCCTGCCGCGGCCGACCCGCACAGCGTCGAGCTCTCACCGGCCCGGGTGCGCGAGATGGGCCAGGCCGATCTTGTCGTGTACCTCTCCGGGATGCAGGCCGCGACGGACGAGGCCCTGGAGGCCAACCCGCCCGACCGCCTGCTCGACACCGCCGAGGCGGCCGGGCTGGAGGCCGGTCCCAACGGCGCCGCCGCAGCGCCGTCGGGCTCCGCCGCGCTCGACCCGCACTTCTGGCAGGACCCCGCCCGGCTCTCCGACGTCGCCCAGGGCGTCGCCGCCGAGCTCTCCGACGCTGATCCTGATCACGCGGCCGACTACACCGCCAACGCCGAGGCACTGGTCGCCGAGCTCGACACCCTGGACCAGGACTACCGCGATGGGCTCGCGCAGTGCGCTGGAGCGACTCTCGTCGTCTCGCACGAGGCCTTCGGCTACCTGGCCGAGCGGTACGACCTCGTCCAGGTCGGCATCTCGGGCATCGACCCCGAGGCAGAACCCTCGCCCGCCCGGCTACGCGCCGTGCGCTCCGTGGTCCAGGCCGACGACGTGCGGACCGTCTTCTTCGAGGTCATCACCAGCCCGAAGGTCGCCAAGGCGCTCGCCGAGGACCTCGGCATCGACTCCGCCAAGCTGGACCCCATCGAGGGTCGGTCCGACCCGGACGCCGACTACATGGACGTCATGCGGGAAAACCTGGCAGCCCTGGAGGGCGGGCTCGTGTGCGAAGGCTGACCTGACCACGCCGGCTCCACTGCACGGAAGGTAGGCACGATGCGACTGCTGCTCCTGTCCAACTCCACCAACCACGCCGGCGGCTACCTCGAGCACGCCCTGGACACGGTGGTCGGCTTCCTCGACGGCGCGACCGTCACGTTCGTCCCGTACGCGCTCGCCGACCACGACGGCTACACCGCGAAGGTCACCGAGGTGCTCGCGTCCCGAGGTATCCGCGTGAGCGGGCTGCACGCCGCCGGCGACCCCTGGGCCGCTGTCGAACAGGCCGAGGCGGTGTTCGTGGGTGGCGGGAACACCTTCCGCCTGCTGGACACGCTGCAGCGCCTCGACCTGCTCGCCCCGCTCGCGGCGCGCGTCCGCGACGGGCTGCCGTACCTGGGCGCGAGCGCCGGCACGGCCATCGCGAGCCCGACCATCCGCACCACGAACGACATGCCGATCACCCAGCCGACGTCGTTCGAGGCGCTCGGCCTGGTCCCGGTCCAGCTCAACGCGCACTACGTCGACGCGGACCCCGCCAGTACGCACGGCGGTGAGACCCGCGAGGAGCGTCTGAAGGAGTTCCTCGAGGTCAACGACGTGCCGGTACTCGGCCTGCGCGAGGGGACCTGGCTGACCGTCGCGGACGGCACCGCCCGCATCGGCGGAACCGCCGTGGGCGACGCCGCGCCTGGTCCGGCCGTCGTGCTCACCCGTTGGGACGCACCGCTGGAGGTGAGCGGCGACGTCAGCGAGCTGCTGTCGGCCACGGCGAGGTTCGATGCTCCGACGGCGCCGTCGCCGCGTGCGGGGTCGCACGCCGCGGTACGTCGCCCGGGAGACCAGGTGCGTGTCGACCCGGCGCTCTCAGGTGCCGAGTTCTGGGAGCCGCTCTACCGGTCGGCCCCGTCACCGACGGACGTAGCGCCCAACGTCCGGCTCACCGAGGTGGTCAGCGGTCTCGCGCCGGCACCGGGTCGTGCCTGCGACCTGGGCTGCGGGCACGGTGGCGATGCGCTGTGGCTGGCCGCTCTCGGCTGGCGGGTCACCGCGGTCGATGTCTCGGCGACTGCCGTGGACCGTGTCAAGGCCGCAGCCGTCGACCAGGGCCTGGCGGACCGTGTCCGGACCGAGCAGCACGACCTGTCGCGCAGTGTGCCGACCGGCCCGTTCGACCTGGTCTACGCGTGCTACCTGCACAGCCCGGTGACGTTCGACCGGACCGATCTGCTCCGCCGGGCCGCTCAGCAGGTGGCGCCCGGTGGGTACCTGGTGCTGATCGACCACGCGTCTCTTGCACCGTGGTCCTGGCGCTCCAGCGACGACGAACCTGTGTTCCCCAGCCCGGAAGAGACCGTCGACGCGCTGGCGCTCGATGACGGTTGGCGCCTGGAACGTTGCGAGCGCAGCGAACGGGAAGCGAGAGGACCGGACGGCACGACCGCCGTCGTCGCGGACGACCTGATCGCGCTCCGTCGCACACCGCATCCGATACCCGCAGGCCCTCGGCCTGCCACGGTCAACCCATCAGGAGGAACACATGGATCCCGCTGAGTTCTGGGCGACGGGCGACTACGCCGTCGTCGGCGACCTCTGGGCGCAGCCCGGCCGCGACCTCGCCGCGTCCCTGTCGGTCGAGGGACGGGACGTGGTCGACCTGGCCACAGGAACCGGCGTGACGGCGATCGCCGCCGCCGCGCACGGGGCACGGTCCGTGGTCGGCGTGGACGTCACCCCCGAGCTGCTCCGGGAGGCCACGCGGCGTGCCGACGAGGCAGGCGTGCACATCACCTGGCTGACCGCCGACTTCCTGTCCGTGCCGCTGCCGAACGGGTGCGCGGACCTGGTGACCTCGACCTTCGGCATCGTCTTCGCCGCCGACCCCGACACCGCCCTGGCGGAGGCACGGCGCCTGACCCGGCCCGGCGGCCAGATCGTCTTCACGAGCTGGTCCGCTGCCGGCCTCTTCGGGAAGATCCGGCAGGCGCTGGCGTCCTTCTTCCCCGAGGCACCCGCGCCGTGGCACGAGACCGCGGACGACATCCGCGCCGTGGCGGGCAGGGACGCACAGGTCACCGAGGAATCGTTCGTCATGACCGTGGAGTCACCCGAGCAGTTCGTCAGCCAGCTCGAACAGCACAGCGCGCCCGTCGTGCTGGGCGCAGCGAGCCTCGGACCCGTGTGGCCGCAGGCGCGCGAACGGCTCCTGGACACCGTGCGTGCGGTAGGCGACCACACCGGCGACGGCTTCCAGCTACCGGTCGGCTACCTGCGCACCACGCTCACCACGACCACCGACGAGCCGCACCCGACGACCGGGTGACCGTGCGGGCCGGGCTGCTGCCCGCGGAGCCCGACGCCCGCGCGGCAGTGACCGGCACCCTGTGGCTGGTTCATCCCACCCAGGCTGTCCAGCTCGGCCCGGCGTCGCGCTCCAGCGCGCGCAGATAGACACTGAGCTTGCCGTAGAAGATGTAGACGGCCTCACGGTAGATCTCGTGCTGGACGAAGGGTGAGGCGATGAAACCGCCGCCTCGGTCGATCCGATCGACCTGCAGCTCGTCGACCGTGAACGCATCCAGGGCGGCCTTCATCGCGGCATCCTGCTCGTCGAACCACGCACGGAGGCCGGCGACCGTCACGGGTGATGGCGGCGGTAGCTGCCGGTGCGCCCAGTCGAGCTCGAGCGTCCGGAACGAGTGGGTGTACACGCCCTGGAGGTCTCCCAGGTCGATGAGCAGCTGGCCGAGCGTGGGATTCGCACCCGGCAGCTCGTAGGAGAGGTCGTCGTCGGAGACCACAGTGAGCAGATGGTCTCGCATGCTGTGGTGCCCGCGGATCTCCTCCTCGAACAGGCCGTTCATCATTTGCCTCCCTTTTACGACCGATAGTAGTTTCACCGTCGCAGCCCCACACCGACGACCACGCCGGCGGACACGCCGGAGAGGACGCCGAACACTGCTCGCCCCCCGCGTGACGCGTCCCAGCGGTTCGGCGTTCACTGTCAGTAGCGGTGTTGAGGAGCACCTGCTGCGATCACCCGTGACCCGCGAGATGCTGCGGCGGGCGGAGCCCGGCCGCACCGAACGTCCCCACGTGCATGCCGGACAGATATCGCCGTGTCGTCATTCGGTCGGGCCGCCAGAGCGTACGGACGAAAAGCCCCTCCGTCTCGCTGGAGACGGAGGGGCTTCGTGCGGCGCAGATCTTAGCTGATCTTGCGTCGGTAGGTGGCCATGGCGAAGCCGTAGGCGAGGGCGAGGATGCCGATGCACCAGGCGAGGGCGATCCAGATGTCGGTGCCGACGGGCTGTTGGGCCAGGAGGCTGCGGATGGCGTCGACGATGGGGGTGACGGGTTGGTTCTCGGCGAACCAGCGTACGGGGCCGGGCATGGTCTCGGTGGGCACGAACGCCGAGCTGACGAACGGCAGGAAGATGAGGGGGTAGGAGAATGCGCTGGCGCCGTCGACGGTCTTGGCGGACAGGCCGGCGATGACGGCGAGCCAGGTCAGGGCGAGGGTGAACATGGTCAGGATGCCTGCGACGGCGAGCCAGGCCAGTACCCCGGCTCCTGAGCGGAAGCCCATGAGCAGGGCGACCAGGACGACGAGGGTCACGGAGACGAGGTTGGCGACCAGGGAGGTCAGGACGTGTCCCCAGAGCACTGCTGAGCGGGCGATGGGCATGGACTGGAATCGTTCGAAGATGCCGCCCTGCATGTCGAGGAAGAGTCGGTAGGCGGTGTAGGCGATGCCGGAGGCGATGGTGATGAGCAGGATGCCGGGCAGGAGGTAGTTCACGTAGCTGCCGGTGCCGGTGTTGATGGCGCCGCCGAGTACGTAGACGAACATCAGCATGAGGGCGATCGGTGTGACGGCGGTGGTGATGATGGTGTCGGGGCTGCGGAGGATGTGGCTCAGGGAGCGTCCGGTCAGGACGGCGGTGTCACCGAAGAAGTGCTTGCTCATGACTGCTCCTTGCTCGACTCGGTCGTGACCGGCGAGCTCTTGCCCGACCCGTCGTTGGTGTCCTTGCCGCCCTTGCCGTTGGTGCCCACGAGCGTGAGGAAGATGTCCTCGAGAGACGGCTGCTTCTCGACGTACTCGACCTTGGCCGGGGGCAGCAGGGCCTTGAGCTCGGCCAGGGTGCCGTTGACGATGATGCGGCCCTGGTGGAGGATCGCGATCCGGTCGGCGAGCTGTTCGGCCTCGTCGAGGTACTGGGTGGTGAGCAGGACGGTGGTGCCCTGCTTGGCGAGCTCCGCGACGACCTGCCAGACCTCGATGCGGGCCTCGGGGTCGAGCCCGGTGGTGGGCTCGTCCAGGAAGATGATCGGCGGGTTGCCGATCAGGCTCATCGCGATGTCCAGCCGGCGGCGCATGCCGCCGGAGTAGGTGCCCGCCTTCCGGGGTCCCGCGTCGACCAGGTCGAAGCGGGCCAGGAGGTCGTCGGCGACCGTGCCGGGGTCCTTCAGGTGGCGCAGCTTGGCGACCAGGATCAGGTTCTCCCGCCCGGTCAGGACCTCGTCGACCGCCGCGAACTGCCCGGTCAGGCTGATCGACTCCCGGACGCGCTGCGCGTCGGCGGTGACGTCGAACCCGTTGACGGTCGCCGTGCCGGCGTCCGGCCGCAGCAGCGTCGACAAGATCCGCACCATCGTCGTCTTGCCTGCGCCGTTGGAGCCCAGCAGCGCGAAGATGCTGCCCCGCGCCACCTCGAGGTCCACGCCCTTCAGGACGTGCAGCTCCTTGTACGACTTCTCCATGCCCTGCACGCGGATCGCAGGTTCACGCCCTGCTCCGGTCGCTGCCTCGGCACTCATCTGATTCCCTCTCGTCACGTTCTCGAAGATCCGGATCACCCCGCCGCCGGGCCCGGTCGCCGTGGCGGCCGGGCCGGGCTCGGGCTGTTGTCAGAGGCTGCGGGCGGCGATGTCGCCCTGGGTGGTGGTCGCGTGGATCTCCAGGTCAGCGGCGCCGGTGTTCTTGAGCGCGTTCTGGATCCGGCCCAAGGTGGTGCCGGCGTCCAGGGAGGCAGAGACACCGGCAGCGGCACCCACCGTCACGTTGCCGGCCTGGGTGGTCAGCACGACCTTGCCGCGGACGGCCTCGGTGATGGTGATGTCGCCCTGCATGGTGCTGATCTCCCCGGGACCGGTAAGGCGGCCGACCGAGACGTCACCGGCCTGAGCCGTGAGGCGGACGCTCGCCGCCTCGTCGATCTTGATCGCGCCGTAGGCCTCGTGGGTGACCTCGCCGAACCGGCCGACGCCGCGCAGCTCGGCGGTGGCCGTCTTTCCCTCGACGCCGGAGCCCGAGGGGAGCTGGACGGTCACCTCGATGGCCCCGGAGGCGCCGAGGATCTCGTGCTTCACCGGGGTCACGATCCGCAGGACGCCGTCGGTGTACTCGACCGTGGTCTGCTCGGCGGCCTTCACGTCCCGGCTCTTGGAGGCGTCCGCCGGCAGGACCTCGACCACGGTGTCGGCCCGGTCCGCGGCGATGAGCTGGACACGCGCTGCGGGGATGTTCAGGACGGTGGAGATCGGGTTCGGGGTGTCGAAGTTGTACATGGTGATCGGCTCCTGTGCTCGGTGGTGCTCATGTTTCTGATGTCGCAAACGCTACGTTGCATTTGCGGATCAGGCAACGCTAGCGTTGCGTTGGAGCAGCGTCAGTGCAGGTCAGATCGTATAAATCGTTGCTCTGGGTTGGAATTTAACGCAACACGATTGCTGCGGAGCGTTGCACTAGTTGAGAACGAACGCTATTCTGAAGGACCTCATGGAGCACTAAGGAGATCGCTATGCCGGGTGGCAGGCTCAGCAAGCAGGAACGCCAGCAGATCGCGCTGGGTCTGGCCGACGACCTCGCTTATGCGGAGATCGCGCGACGCCTTGACCGGCCCACCTCGACGGTCACGCGCGAGGTGCTGCGCAATGGTGGCCCCGTCGACTACCGTGCCGACCTGGCCCACCGGGCCGCCGACCGCCGCACCCACCGGCGCAAGCAGACGACACGCCGCGGGCAGGAGGCACTCCCGCAGGCCCACGGACGCGATGCCGAGGCCGTGCGCGAGTTCGAGGAGGCCTTCACCACCCTCTTCATGCAGTCGGGCCTGCCCCGCATCGGCGCCGGAGCGCTGACCTGCCTCCTGACCACCGACGCGGGCAGCGTCACCGCAGCCGAGCTGGCCCAGCGTCTGGACGTCAGCCCCGCATCCGTCTCCAAGGCAGTCGCGTTCCTGGAGAGCCAGGGCCTCGTCCGCCGCGAGCCCGGCGAGGGTCGCCGCGAGCGCTACTTCGCCGACAACGACGTCTGGTTCCAGTCGATAATCGGCACTGCGCAGTCCAACGCCCAGCTCGCCGAGTCCGCACGGCAAGGCGTCAGCGTCCTCGGCCGCGGCACCCCGGCCGGCGAACGGCTCGAGAACATCGCCCGTTTCATGGACTTCATCAGCGAGAGCCTCGTGCGCGCAGCGGAACAAGCTCGCGAGATCCTCCACACACGGACCGAGACGCCCTCGGACGAGCCGTCATAGCCCAGCCACCAGCTCCAGTTCGCTCCACCACAGACCGTGCCGTCGCAACCGCATGGGCCTGCAACCGGATCTACTGCTGGTCCCGCGCGACCGCCTGGGCCTGTGCGTTCCGTCGGCGGACGATCGACACGATGATGATGGCGGCGGCGACCGCGAGGATGGCGAGGATGTCCAGGACCGGGTTGGCGAGCAGGGCGGAGCGTTCCTGGAGCCAGGCCTGAGCATCGACGGGAAGCAGCTCTGGTGCGCCGACCAGTCCGTTGGTGGTCCAGAACAGCACGCCGACGCCGACGACCAGCAGCCCGGTGAGCATGGACGTCGTGTGCAGCTCGCGTCCGAGGACGGTGAGGACCCGGCCGCGCAGGGCGCTGCGGCCTCGTGGGCCGAGCCGTCCCCACAGTGCGGCGATCACCAGCAGCGGCGCGACCATCCCTGCCCCGTAGACGGCGAGCAGCCCGCCGGCGGCGACCACGTCGCCCCGCGCGGCGGCGACGGTCAGGACGGCGCCAAGGATCGGACCAGCACAGAACCCTGCGACGCCGCTGGCGGCGCCGAGCAGCAGGGTCTTCACCCAGCCGGTCGCGACGTGTGCACGGGTCTGGAGGCTGGGGACGCCCGGAAGCAGGCGCGCGGGGTCGAACCCGAACCCGAGGATCTGCGCGACACCCAGGACCACGAGAAGCACGGAGGCGGCCAGCACGATCACCTGACGGTGGGTCGCGAAGAGCGCTCCGACCGCACCTGCCCCGACGCCCAGAGGCACGAGCACGAGCAGCAGCCCGGCGTAGAAGACGGCGCCGTGGGCGACCAGGCGCGGGCCGGCACCGACGGTGGAGGCGAAGAAGGCCGGCATCAGCAGTGCCGCACAGGGGCTGAGCAGAGCGAGGATCCCGCCGACAAAGGCGCTGAGCAGTCCGATGTCCATCGCGGTCACTCCGCCGCGGCGAGCGCTTGCTCGAAGGCGTCGGCGAACACCTGCGAGGGTTGCGCGCCGACCAGCGGCTCCCCGCCCATGAGAAAGACCGGTGTGGAGAAGGCGCCCAGGTCGAGGCCGAGCTGCGCGTTCCTGTCGATCTGCGTGGCAGCGGCCGAGGACTCCATGTCGGTGCCGAACTGCTCGGTGTCCAGGCCGAGCTCTTCCGCCAGGGCAGTCAGTGCCTCGTCGCTCAGCTCGGCCTCGGCGCGCTTCTCCCCGCCCGCGAAGAGCGCGTCGTGGTACTCCCAGAACTGCCCCTGCAGCGCGGCCGCGTACGAGGCCCGGGCTGCGCGTTCGGAGGCCGGCCCGAAGACGTTCACGTCGCGCCACTCGATCCGCAGGTCGCCGGTCTCGACGTGCTCCATCATCAGCGGCAGCGTCTCGTGGCTCCAGCGCGCGCAGAACGGGCACTGGTAGTCGGAGAAGACGACGAGCGTCACCGGTGCGTCGACCGGTCCCGCCGCGAGGGGGTCGTCAGGGTCACGACGTTCCGCGGAGGTGAGGTCCGGCTGGGCCGACTGCTCGGGTTCTTCGATCACCGCAGGAACGTCCCCGGTCGGCGCCGGCTCCCCTGCCGCATCGGGACCGGTCTGCGTCAGCGCGACGACCAGCCCGACGAGCAGGGCCGCTACTCCGGTCACGACGACTGGCGTCATCCAGCCTCGCGTCGACCGGCGGCGGGTCCTCATAGACATAAGACGTCCCTCTCGTTCGCGTGGTTGACGGCCCTACTATGGCACATAGTCGACTATGTCTAATAGTCGATCTCGTGCATGATGGAGGCATGACGTCCTCTCCCGGCCCGCTGTCGTCGTGGCCGCAGACCGCCGTGCTGGCCGTCCACGCGTTGCGCGCCTGGAAGATGCCCCAGGTCGGCGCAGCGGCCGGAGCGGCAGTGGCGTTCGGGCTGCTGCTCGGGCTGGCGACGGTGCTGATCCCGAATCCGGTCTTCGCCCGTGACATCCCCCCGGTCTGGTGGAACTACCCCGTGTGGGTGCTCACCTCCCTGCTCTCCGGCATGCTGTTCGCCACCTACGTGCGGCCCTCCTTCGTCCCGTCCGACGACCGGGTCGGTGACGGCCCGACGGCGGACGCCGGCGAACGCCGGAGCGGCCGGCTCGGCATGGCCGGCGGCATGCTGGCGTGGTTCGCGGTCGGCTGCCCGGTGTGCAACAAGCTCGCGCTGCTGGCCTTGGGATACTCGGGGGCGATCACGTGGTTCGCCCCGGTGCAGCCGTTCCTCGCCGTCGGGGCGCTGCTGCTCACCGGTGCCGCCCTCCTCTGGCGGTTGCGCGGCCAGATCGCCTGTCCGGTCCCAGGTCGTGAGAAGGAGAAAGTCCGTTGAACGGAAGCAACAGGGCGCCGGAGCCGCCACGGCTCGGCGCACTCGAGTCCCAGGTCATGGATGTGCTGTGGGACCACGGGCCGGCCACCATCCGGGGCATCATCAACCAGCTCCCCGGCGACCTCGCTTACACCACGATCGCCACGGTGCTGACCAATCTCGACCGCAAGCAGCTGGTCTCCGCTCGTAAGGAGCATCATTCGACGCTGTACACGGCCCGAGCCGGGCGCGAGGAGCATGTCGCCGCGGTGATGCGGCACGCACTGGGGACGAGCAGTGACCGGGCCGCGTCGATCCTGCACTTCGTCGACACGATCCCGGCCTCCGACCTCGATCTGCTGCGCGACTACCTGCGGCAGCGCGAGGGCGGAGCCGCCTCGTGACCGTGGGAGCCCTCGTCGTCCTGCTGATCACGTCGCTGGCGGCGTCGGCGGTTGCCGGGCCGTGGGTGCTGCGGCACGCGGCGCCCGCCCTGGCCCGTGTCCCCCGCGCCGCGGTGGTGCTGCTGGCCGGGAGCGTCCTGGGCTGGCTGTGCACAGCACTGGCGCTCGGACCGCTGCTGGCCTGGACGATGTCGGGCCCGTCGCTCCTGCCCGACGGCGCCGCGGAGACCTGCCAGCGTTGTCTCGACGCCGCGAACCCGTTCCCGACCACGCCGCTCGACAGCGCTGTGCCCGTCGTCCTCCTGCTGGCTCTGCCCGCACTCGGGACCGTGGCCCTGGGCGTCGCGATCACCATCGAAGCACTGCGACGGCGCCACGCCACCGCGCGCACCGGGCGCCTCCTGCGTGACCAGGCAGAGCGTCGTGCGATCCTCGGCTACCAGGTGCTCGTCGTCGACGACCCGCACCCCTTCGCCATGACTCTCCCCCGTCGCCACGGCGGCATCTCCCTCTCTGCGGGAGCCCTGGACGCCCTGGCTCCGGACGAGCTGGCCGCGGTGCTCGCGCACGAGCATGCGCACCTCCGCCAGCACCACCACCTCGTCACCACGGCGATGGCCAGCGTCTCGCGGTACCTACGGTGGGTTCCGCTCGTCGCGGCCTCGGAGGCTGCGCTCGGGCACTACCTCGAGATCGCCGCGGACGACGCCGCCCGCAGGCGTGCGGGGACCCCGGCGCTGGCCGGCGCGCTGCTGGCCCTCGGAGAGCACAGCCACTCCACCCCGGCGAACACCGTCATGGACGGTGCACTGCACATGCTCGGACCCGACCGCATCCGCCACCTCGTACAGCCCTGCCCAGGCACCGCGGGCGTGCTCCCCGCGCTCGCCGCGACGTCCTACGTGACCGCCCTCACGCTCCTGGCCGCCACCGTGCACCTGCCCTACCTCATCACCGTGCTCACCGGCTGCGCATGACCGGCACGCTCCCCCTACCCGCCCGGACCGTGCAGCAGCGCACCATGACGGTGCTCGTGATCACGCAGATCGTCGGCACCGTCGGAGTTGCTCATCGGCGCCGGATCCGCCGTCAGCCTGCAGTCCCGGTTCGCCGCGACCGACCTCGCCGAACCCCAGCACAGGGCACGCTCGCTCGCCCTCGTCGTCTGGGTCGGCACGCTCGGTTCCGTGCTCGGCCCCAACCTCGGGGTCCCCGGCGAGATCATCGGTGCGGCCACCGGGCTCACCGTCCTCGCCAGCGCCTTCCTCGTCGCAGCGGTCTGCCTCGCCCTCGCGGGCACGATCATCTTCGTCCGGCTGCGCCCCGACCCCCTTCTCCCGCTCGGCCGCGCACCGGCCCGGCCGAACGACCCCGGCGTATCCGGCACGCACTCGCGGAGATGCGCACGAACAGGCGTGCCGCTGCGTTCGCCGCCGGCCCTCTCCTGGTGGCGACGAGCTTCTCGGTCCTCGCGCTCCTCTCCATCGCGGTCCTCGTACCACTGATCGCGCTGACGGCCACGCGCGCTTTCTCGCCCGCGGCTCCGTGACACCCGCGTCCGGCGGGACCGGGCGCGACAGCCGTCACGACCACTCGCCTCAAAGGCTTGACCTGTCGGTGGTCGGGGCGTTTCCGATCGTCGCAAGGAGGTGGCGTCGGCCGTCTCCGAGCATCGCGGCGCCGTTGCTGGTGATCTGCGTGGGGACGGTGATCGGGCCGCGGCCCTCAGGGTCATAAGCCTGCGCCACGTCACCGGTCAGGACGTTGTGGACCCTGACATTGCCGCCTTCGCGGAGATAGAGGAACACGCCGCCGAGAGCGGCGATGGTCGTCTCGGGAGCCACACTTGACGACCAGAGACGCTCGTGGCCGGCGTCGTAGGCATGGAGGCCCACGTCGTCGAGGACGACAAGGGTGTTGCTGGCGACGTCGACCGCGGCGTCCAGTGCGGTATCGCTCAGCACGGTGCCCTTGTCGAGATCGATGAGCGCTTGGGTGGAGCCGGACGTCTTGATGAGCGCGAGCCCGTCTCCGGGCGAGAGGCTCGACGACGGGCCGAGCGAGGCCGCGGTCCAGCCGTACTCAGCGAGTGAGATGCGCCAGAGGTCGTGCTCACCGGCGGAGTCGCGGGCGACGAGTGCATCCTCGTCGACGACGAGGAGGGTGCCGCGGTACTCGCCGAGGATCCGTTCACCTGCCCCATCGGACTCCGCGCCGGAGATACGGCCCGTAGCGGGGTCGAGGGCGGTTCGTGGCCCGGTGTCACCCATCGGACCGTCAGGCGGTGCGGCGAAGACCGCTCCAGGCCCTTGAGAAGGGCCGGGCACATGGACAGGTCCCCAGACCTGGTGGCCGGTGGTCAGGTCATACGCGGTGGCAGTGACACCTGCCAGTGCGTCACTGGTCGTCTCGGTGTCGGTGAGGATCGCGAGTGCGCGTCCGTCAATGCCGGTGGTGACGGTGAAGCCGCTGCAGCTGACGGGGCGCTGCGCGGCCCAGAGCACCTCGCCCTGGACGTCGACGGCCGTGAACTCGAGGACGCCGTTCTGTTCGCGGGCACCCAGAAAGACACCATCGGCGTACTCCGACGTCGTCTCCCATCCTGGGTCGACGACTCGCTGCTCCTCGAACGAGCTGGGCAGCCGCAGCCCGCTCCTGTCGACCTCCGGCAGCCCCTCCTCGAGCGCACGTGGTTGCCGGACCGGCTCCGGCTCGGTGGCGCCGCATCCTGCCAGGGCGACCACCACGACCACCACGGCTGCGACACCGGCGCGGGCCGTGCGCCGGCGCCTCACCGCTCCCCCGTCTCGACGCTGGCGAGGGCCCGCTCGAACGCGTCGAGGAAGACCTGCGAGGGCTGTGCGCCTACAAGCGTCTGCCCCCCCATCAGGAACATCGGGGTGGAGAACGCCCCGAGATCCAGTCCGAGCTGCTGGTTCTCGGCGATCTGAGCGACCGTCTCCTTCGACTCCATGTCTGTGGCGAGCCGTTCGGTGTCCAGGCCGAGCTCTGCGGCCAGGGTGATGAGCGCGTCCTGCCCGAGGCCCGCCTCGGAACGCTTCTCCCCGCCCTCGTAGAGCGCGTCGTGATACTCCCAGAACGCCCCCTGCAGCCCGGCGGCGTAGGCGGCGCGCGAGGCGCGCTCGGATGCGGCCCCGTAGACGTTCACGTCGCGCCATTCGATCCGCAGGCTCCCCGCCTCGACCTCGTCCATCATCAGTGGCAAGGTCTCGTGGCTCCACTGCGCGCAGAACGGGCACTGGTAGTCGGAGAACACGACGAGCGTCACTGGTGCGTCCACCGGCCCTGCCGCCAAAGGGTCGTCGGGGTCGTGGCGTTCGGCGGAGCCGACGTCGCTCTCCGGCTGCGCGGGCTGTTCGATACCCGTTGGCGCGTCCTCCACCGCCGCTGCACGCTCAGCCACGCGCTCTCCGCTGACCTCCCCTGGATCCATCGCGAGCGCGAACACGACCAGCAGCGCCGCGACAGCCAGAACCACCACCGTCACCGTCCGTGGACGCGTCGCTGCCCGACCGGTGTGCGCACCCATCAGCTGTCACTCCCTCGCTCTCGACATCCAACAAGGCGACTATGACACATAGTCGACTATTAGCAATAGTCGAGCCGGAGACATGATGAGGCCATGGCGTTCCTGGGCACCGGGTATGTCACCGAAGGTCATCGACCCTGCGCGTGCCTGCCCGACACCGCCGCGCGAGCGGCGTCCCGCCACGTGAGGTAGCCGCCGTCGAGGTTGCGGACGTCGTAGCCGAGCTGGGTGAGCAGCCGTGCTGCGGTGTGCCCGCGTTGACCGACCTGGCAGTGCACGACGACGGGGGTACCGGCCGGGATCTCGTCGTGCGCGCGGGCGCGGAGCTCGTCGAGCGGGACGTTCCGCGCCCGGGAGGGTGCGCCGTCGACGACTGCCTCGACCGTGCCGCGCGCGTGCTCGGCGGGAGTGCGGACGTCGACGAGCGTCGCACCACCGCTGACGAGATCGTCCAGCTCGTGCCACTGGACGCTGCGCGTGTCGCCGGTACGCAGGTTGTCCGCGACGTATCCGAGCATGTTGACCGGATCCTTGGCCGACCCGTAGGCGGGTGCGTAGGCGAGCTCGAGGTCTGCGAGGTCGGACGCCGTCAGACCGCCCGCCATGGCAGTGGCGAGCACGTCGATGCGCTTGTCGACGCCGTCGCGACCCACTGCCTGGGCGCCGAGGATCAGGTCGGTGTCCGGGTCGACGAGGAGCTTGAGCGCGAGCGGGCTGGCGCCCGGGTAGTAGCCGGCGTGCTGGCTCGGGTGGGTATGGATGGCGCGATAGTGGCGGCCCTCGGCGCGCAGCCGCTTCTCGTTGCGTCCCACTGACGCGGCGGTCAGGCCGAACACCCCGACCACTGCGGTCCCGACGGACGGGCGCATGCCGGTCCGGCCGAGGATCACGTCCGCGACGTGCCGCCCGTGCCGGTTGGCGAGGTTCGCGAGCGGGATGAGCGCGAAGGGCTCCGGCTCGCCGGGCGCAGCCAGGGCATCGCGCTTGACCACTGCGTCGCCGACGGCGAACACGTCCGGCACCGAGGTGCGCAGGTCCTCGTCGACCATGACGCCGCCCCGCGGGCCAAGGGTGGCGCCCGCCAGCACGGCAAGCTCCGTGTCGGGGCGGACGCCGACGGCGGCTACCACGAGGTCCGCCGGGACGTCGCCGACCTCGGCGCCCGAGGCGTCGGAGAGCACCGCAGTGGTGGACGTGACCGCGGAGACCTGCGTCGACGTCCGGACGTCGACGCCGTGAGACTCCAGCTCGTCGCGGATACGGACGGCCAGCTCGGGGTCCAGCGGCGGGAGCACCTGGTCGGCCAGCTCCACGAGGGTGACGGCAAGGCCGCGGCGAACGAGGTTCTCGACGACCTCCAGGCCGACGAGGCCGCCGCCGATCACGACGGCGGTCCGGGCGGGCTCGGCGCCCGCCACCCCGCCGTCCGCCGTCCCGTCGATCGCGGCGACAAGCCGGTCGGCGTCGGCGACGTCGCGCAGCACGAGCGCGCGCTCGATGCCGGGGACCGGCGGCACGACCGGGCGGGCACCTGGGCTCAGCACGAGCCGGTCGTAGGTCTCGGCGTACTCGTCACCGGTCCCGAGGTCCCGCACGGTCAGCTTGTGGGCAGCGGCGTCGACGGCGGTCACCCGGTTCCGGACGCGCACGTCCAGCCGGAACCGCGAGGCGAGGGACACCGGGGTCTGCAGCAGCAGCGCCTCGCGGTCCTCGATCACCCCGCCCGCGTAGTACGGCAGCCCGCAGTTCGCGTACGAGACGTGGTCGCCGGCCTCCAGGACGAGGATCTCGGCATCCTCGGCCAGACGACGTAGCCGGGTCGCCGCGGACATGCCCGCTGCCACCCCTCCGACGATGACGATCTTCATGTGGATCCTCCTTGGGTTTGACGTTCACGATACCCCGGGGGGTATCCTCTGTCGAACAGTGCGAGGGAGACCACCGTGTGCAGAGCTGAGACGTGCAAGACGTGCGGCAAGACGACGTGGGCCGGCTGCGGCCAGCACGTCGACCAGGTAATGGGTGGCGTGCCGCGTCGCGACCAGTGCGAAGGACATGCCAAGGAGCCCGCCAAGGGCTCGTTCCTGTCGCGCCTCTTCGGGCGCTGAGCGGAAGGATCGATCATGGACCTCGACCCTGACGAGATGAAGAAGGTCTCGAACCGCCTCAAGCGAGCCCAGGGCCAGCTCGCCGCCGTCGTACGCGCGGTGGACGAGGGGGGCGACTGCGTGGACGTCGTGACGCAGCTCTCCGCCGTCTCCAAGGCGCTCGACCGGGCAGGCTTCGCCGTCATCGCCTCGGGCCTGAAGCAGTGCCTGGCCGACGAGGAGAACGGCGAGGCCGACCTGCAGAAGCTCGAGAAGCTGTTCCTGTCGTTTGCCTGAGCGACCGCTTGGGCAGTACCCGCGCTTACGACGACTCCGCTGGGAGTGGCCCGTTCGTCATCTCACCGACGGCGCACGCGACAGCACACGCACGACGGCATCGACGCCGTCGGTCGCATCGTCCCGGTGCGCCCAGGCGGGATACGTCCGAGATGCTCGTTCGAGCATGAAGCGCTGCAGCGTGATGGCCTGCCACCCGATGCGACGCACTGCCGGTGTGATGTGACCCCGGATCTTGAGCTGCCCGATCGCGACACCGATCGCCGTCTGCGCCCCGGCGTCCACTATGTGGTCGGCCTCGCCGGGCACCGACTTGGCCCAGGCACGAGCGTCGTCGGAGTCCGCAGACCACAAGTCGGTCGGCACGTCGTATTGGTAGTCGACGAAGGTCTCAGTAAGGAAGCGTGGTACGTCGTCGTCCCGTCCGCCGGCGACGTACCAGTCCTCGAGCGACCCGAGGATGTCGTGGCCGCCGTCGTTGCCGAACGGCGCGAACCCGTCGGACTCGGAGTAGAACGACTCCGGAACGATGGCCACGTACGCCGGATGACTCGCCTCTGGCGCGAGTCCTTTGACGTAGATACCGAAGCTGCGCCAGTACGTCCAGGGATACACAGCCAGAACCTACCGTCCCGCTCCAGACGATCACATGCCACTGCGGCAACGTGCACGACCGTGTGACCGGCTTCGTGAATCACGAGACGAACGGTGAAACGATGTCCTGTTCAGCCGAGGCGCTGCAGCGCTTGTCCTACGGCGATCTCGACACGAGCTGTCACGCCCGACACGTCGACCGGGCGGCGCCCAGCGACCTGGCGGGAGATCGACCGCGGTCCGTTGTCGTCGTGGTGAAGGAGGCTGTACAAGTCCCACCACGGGTGAAGAGGGACACCCGCGATCGATTCGTAGAGCGAGCGGAGTTCCTCCGCCCAATCGGGCGAGTAGAGCGACGCCAGGTACCGCCGGCACTGTCCGACATCGATTGCGCGAGACCCTCGGTGGATGCTGTTCCAGTCGGTGAGTCCGGTGATCTTCCCGCGCGACCACAGCAGATTTACGGGCAGGTAGTCGCAGTGCAGGAAGACGGCATCATCCTCAGGTGGTGGTAGCTCCATGGCATCGAAGGCGGCTTTCCAGACCGCAGGTCTCTGCGCGCCGACTGGAACCTGAAACTGGCCAAGAGGCGTGATCCATGAGTCTGCCCAAGGTCGGAAGATCGGGGCTGGGAGGTCAACGGAATGGAGCAGGGCAGCGAACTCGGCGATCCTCTCGATCCACGGTCGGTGCTCGGCTGGGTTGAGGTGGACGTGGCCGGGTAGCCGTGTCATCAGCAACGACGGCGCTCCGCGGGTAGCAGCGCCGGCAACGTCAGCGGCCAAGACCGTCGGGACCGGAAGCCCGCTGCCTGCCACCACCTCGAGGTTGGCGATCTCCTCCTCCATGGCGGTCCGGAGCGCGATGCTTCCCGCCGGGTACTGCCGCAACACCACGAACGTTCGCGTGCCGCGTCGCTCAACTGTCAGGCGATGGACAGCGGAGTTGGCGCCGCCGGTCAACCGACGGTGGCCGACGACGCGACTACCTCGGCCCATGGAAGCGGCCACCCAGTCCAGAGCTTCGGTGGAGGGTCGACGTCGGAAGAACTTGTTCTCTCGCCAACCGCCGTCGACCGTCAGGTCCTGGCGGGCAACGTCGTCACCGGTCATGCACGCAAACCTACTGAGGCTGCCGAGGCTGAGCAGCACCGCCTGCTCACGAACGGCGGAAGCTTCACCAGGAGCACGACTTCCTTGACCGGGTGTCAGCGCAGCGACTTCGGACCGACGATCGCGCCGCCGTCCCTGCGGTTCCTCCTGATACCGGCGACCGCGACGGCGAGCACCGAGGTCAGGACCAGTGCCACGGCAGGCGCCAGGGTGGTCCACGGGGCGCGTTCCACGTAGTCGATACCTTCGGCGAGCAGCAGGCCCCACTCGGGCAGCGGCGGCTGGGCGCCCAGACCGAGAAAGCCCAGCGCCGCGAGCGCGAGGGCGACGCCGGGGAGCCGGAGCATGCCGTGGCGCAGCAGCGGCGGAACGGTGGCGGGCAGCACGTGGCGCACCCAGATCTCGAAGCGGGATACTCCTGCGAGCGGGAGCCATCTGATGTGCGGCATGGCGCTGGCCTCGTCGAGGAGTGCGGCGGCGTGGGCTGTGAGCGGAGGCCAGGTGACCCAGAGCACCGCGAGTGCCGCGCCGCCGACCGACGGGCCGAGGAGGGCCGCGATGATGACGCCTGCGAGGATCGGTGGCGTCGCGTTGGCGATCTCGGCGGGCCCGCGCGCGATCTCGCCGAGCACGGCCAGGAGCAGCGCGACGAGCACGGCGACCAGCACGATGCCCACCGAGGGCAGCAGCGTGCCGAGCGTCCCGTGCGCGACCCTGGCGAGGAGGTCGCGCCCGCTGGCGTCCGCGCCGAAGGGCAGGTCGGCGCTGGGTGGTGCGAGCCGTTCGTGAGCGAGTGTGTACGGGTCGCGGGGAAGACCGAAGGCAAGGATGAGCAGCAGCAGGCTCAGCGCGATCCCGACGGTCCAGCGGGCGGCCCGGTCGTCGCCGCGGCGCTCGGGCGGCGGCGGGAGTGTCCCCGGTGGGATCGGCCCTCCGCGAAGTGCCCGGCGGGCGAGGCCGGTGGCCAACCCCACGAGCACGGCCGCTAGCGCCATGAGCAGCACGCCGGCCTGCAGTGCGGGGAGGTCCTGTGCGTTGGCGGCGCCGAGCAGGTAGCGGCCGAGGCCGGGGATGGCGAAGACCTGTTCGACGGCGACGGCACCGCCGAGGAGGCCGATGAGCACGAGGCCCAGCTGGTCGACGACGGCGGCCGTTGCGCGGCGGAGGACGCCCGCGAGGATCACGCGGTGCCGAGCGCCCGCGAGCAGCCACACGGTGACCCAGCGTTCTTCGGTGACGCTGGCGACGGCGTCGGCCAGGAGGCGGCCGAGGAGGCCGCCTGCGGGGATGCCGAGGGCGAGCGCCGGCAGGATCGCGGTGCGCAGACCGGTCCATCCGTAGGGCGGCAGCCATTGCAGCTGCACGGCGACCACGACGAGCAGGACGCTCGCGAGCAGGAACTCGGGCAGCGCGGTGAGGGCGACCCCGACGGGCCCGGAGCCGCGCTGCGGGCGGTCGCGCAGCACCCGCAGCACGGCCGGCGTGACGATCGCCGCGGCGACGGCGAGCGCGACGACACCCGCGAACACGGTGAGCGTCACGGAGACGCCGAGTGCGCTCCACGCGCCCGGCCCGATCTCGCTGCCGCTCACCCAGGAGCTGCCGAGGTCGCCGCGGAGCACGCCGGACCACCAGCGGATGCTGGTGGCTACCGGCCCGCCGTCGAGCCCCAGCTCGGCGCGTATCGCCGCGAGGGCCTCCGGGGTCGGTTCGAGCTCCGCGTAACGGGCGCGGAGCACCGAGGCGGCGGGATCTCGCTGCGAGAGCCAGGGCAGCGCCCCGGCGACGAGCAGCAGCGCGATCCCGCTGACGAGCCGGGAGGCGATCCCGAGGGCGTTACTGTGCCGCATCGAGGCGGGTGTCAGCGGTGACGAGGATGCGTTCGCGGGGGTCTCTGGCGGCGTCCGTCACTCGCGCCGTCTCGCCCTGGATGACGCGTTCGTGCAGGAGCGGGATCGCGGCGTCGGTGGCGAGCACCTCTGCCTCCGCGATCATGCTCGCGCGCTGCCGGTCCTCGCCCGGCTCGGTCTGCGCAGCCTGGCTGATAGCCGTGTCGACGTCCGGGCTGCACAGCTGGGCGATCGAGAAGCCACCCTCACAGGTGTAGTCGGAGGCGAAGTAGGCGACCGGATCACCCGAGTCGAGGACCGTCGCACGGGACAGGATGAAGGCATCGAACTTGCCGTCCAGCGCGTCGGCCTCGATGAACTGGTACTCGCGGACGTCCTGCTGCACGTCGAAGCCGACGGCCTCCAGCTGCTGCTCGATCATGACGGCGACCTCGGGCAGCTCCGCCCGGTCGGTGAAGGTGCCGAGCGTGATCTTCGTACCGTCGACGTCGGCCGTCTCGGCGCGCCCTTCGAGTACCTCTTGGTAGTCAGGGTCGTCGCGGTAGCCGGCTGCCCAGGGCAGTGCGGGACCGAGCAGGCCCTCCGCGACGTCGGCCCGTCCTTCATAGACCGACTCGACGATCGCCGCGCGGTCGATGGCCTCGCGCGCGGCGGCCCGCACGGCGGGATCGGCGAACGGACCGGTCTCGGTGTTCAGATAGAGAGTGTTCGTGCGCGGCATGGGCACCTCGATGATGAGGTCATCGGAGATCGATGCGGCCTGCCCTGCCGGGATCGCCTCGACGATGTCTGCCTCACCCGTGCGCAACGCGGCGGCGCGGGCCGTGCCGTCGGGAACGAACTTCACGTCGATCCCCGCCGCGTGCGCTGCCTCGCCCCAGTAGTCGTCGTAGCGGTCGAGCGTCGCTCCGACGACGCCGTCGACGGCGGTGAGCTCGAACGGTCCGGTGCCGGTCCCTGCCGGGTCGACCCCGTTGTCGGTGTACGCCTCCGCGTCGAGGACGGCGAGCTGCGGGCTGGACAGGCGGTGCGGGAGCAGCGGGTCGGGTTCGGCGGTGGTGATCACAACGTCGTCGCCGTCGGCCCGGACCGTCATCTCGACGCCGTCGAGAATGCGCGGGACCGGGGTCGCGTCGATCGCGTGCTGGAGCGAGTTGACCACCGAGTCGGCCGTCAGCTCGTTGCCGTTGTGGAACCGTACGTCCTGCCGGACGGTGAACCGCCAGGTGGTCTCGTCGTCCTGCGTCCACTCGGTGGCGAGCGCGGGGAGCGCCTCCCCCTCGTCGTCGAGGACGACGAGCGTCTCGGCGGTGGCCCAGCGCGAGAGCTTGAAGGCGTCGTCACTCAGCGGGCTGAGACCGGAGCGTGGTGGCTGCAGCATCGCGACGGAGAGGCGTTCGCCAGATCCGCTGCTGCTGGCCGGAGCAGCCTCCGAGAAGCATCCGGTGAGCAGGGAGAGCGAGAGGGGAATCGTCGCGAGCGCGAGGAACCGTCCAGGGACGTGGCGCTTTCGAGGGTTCATCAGGTGGGTTCCGTTCATCGGTCAGAGGGGGATCAGGCACAAGGAGTAGTCGGGCAGGACCAGCGATCGGCTGGTGCCGTGGCGATGGAGCGTGGCGCTGTGCCGCCGGACCGAACCGCGGCGGGCGGCGGCGGGCGGCGCTAGCGGGGCGCGCTGATCCTGAGGGTGCGGGTGCAGCGTTCTGCGACCGACGGGTCGTGGGTGACCAGCAGCAGGGCGATACCCAGCTCCTGGGTGACGGACAGCAGTGCCGCCGACACGGCGTCCGCCGTACGGGCGTCGAGCGCGCTGGTCGGTTCGTCGGCGACGAGAACGGCCGGGCCCGGTGCTACCGCACGGACGGTCGCCGCGCGCTGCGCCTGACCGCCGGAGACCTCCGTCGGCCTGCGCTCGAGCAGTTCGAGGTCGAGCTGCGCCAGCTCGGCGGCCCGGCGTACGCGGGACTCGGTGTCGTGCTCGCCGGTGAGTCTGCGGACTGCCTGGTCGATCGACCGGCGGAGCGTCCACCTGGGCACGAAGGCGGCGAGCGGGTCCTGCGGGACGCCCTGGACGAGGTGGCGCCTGTCACGGGGCGGCCGGGCCGACGGCGTGCACCACTCCACACCGCCGACCAGGACACGGCCCTCGGCCGGCAGCCGCAGGCCGAGGGTGATGTCGGCGAGCGTCGACTTTCCGGCACCGGATCGGCCCACCACCGCCACGGACTCGCCGGGGCGGATGTCGAGGCTGGTCGGGGCGAGCGTCGCACGAGCCTTGGCGCCACGACCGTGGACGGCGGTCACGCCCGCGATGGTGAGGGCCGGAGAAGTTCGCGTGGTCATCGTGCGCCGCTGTCCCGCTCGGCCCGGGAGAAGAGCTCGGTGACGACGCCGTCGGACACGACGAGGTGGCGAGCCCCGAGCGCCCTGGCGACCGCGGTGTCGTGGGTGGCGACGACAAGGGTCTGCTGCGGACCGACTATCTCCTCCAGCAGGCGCAGCGTCTGGTCACGGGACTCATGGTCGAGCGCACTGGTCGGCTCGTCGGCGAGGATCAGCGGCGCGTTCGTCAGCGCCGCGAGCGCGACGCTCGCGCGCTGCGCCTGACCGCCCGAGAGCTCGGTGGGGCGACGTCGATGAAGCCCTGGATCGTCGAGCCCGACCGATTCGAGCACCTGGACGATCCGGCCGGGGGTAGCACCGGTGACCAGGCGCAGCTGGCGAGCAAGCGGGATCAGCGGATGGAAGGCGTCGAGACCGCGCTGAGGGACGAAGCCGATGCGGTCGGCCGACGTCGCGCGCTCTCCGGTGAAGCGGAGGCCGACCGGCCACCGTCCCATGAGGGTGCTGAGCAGGAGGGACTTGCCGCTCCCGGACGGACCGGTGACGACGATGCGCTGCCCTGCGAGGACATCGAGGGAGACGGCGCGGAGCAGTGTCCTGCCGTCGGCAGCGCGCACCTCGGCGTCACGCAAGGACAGGACCAGGAGGTCCTCCGAGGCCCGTCCTTCGGCAGCGACCGGATGCACGCGCGCTGGCTGGATGATGTCGCTACTCATAATGAGAATCATTGTCGCCGGTTCGCAGTGCGGTTGGCAAACAGCACCTTCGCCGCATGGTTGCGTGTTTGCGTAGTGACGCAGGTACGGGGATAATTGCCACATGCTGCGCGTCTTAAGCCACCCTGTCTACCGTCGCTTGTTCACAGCCCAGGTGGTGGCGTTGCTCGGTACTGGCCTGGCCACGGTGGCGCTGGCCCTGGTGGCGTACGACCTGAACCCCGATAACGCTGCCGGGGTGCTCGGCACGGCACTGGCGATCAAGATGGTCGCCAACGTGGTCGTGGCACCGCTGGCCGTCGCCGCGGTGGCACGTCTGCCCCGCAAGTGGGTGCTGATCGGCGCCGACCTGCTGCGCCTGGTGGTCGCGGCCTCGCTCCCGTTCGTGGGCGAGGTCTGGCAGGTATACGTACTGATCTTCGTCATGCAGGCCGCCTCGGCCACCTTCACTCCGACATTCCAGTCCGTCATCCCCGACATCCTGAAGGACGAGGACGACTACACCGTCGCCCTGTCCCTGTCCCGGCTGGCCTACGACCTGGAGTCGATCCTGGCTCCGGTCTTCGCCGCCGTGCTCCTGCTGCTGGTGCCCTCCTCCACGTTGTTCTTCGGCACGGCGATCGGGTTCGCCGGCTCGGCGCTGCTGGTCGTAGCGGCCGTCATCCCGCGGCGTGGCGGTGAGAGCTCCGGCGAGCGCCCACAGCTGCCCTTCGGCAATCGTGCGCGGCGCGGTGCCGAGCTGTTCGTGCGCACCCGCGCGCTGCGCCCTGTCCTGCTGCTGAACCTCGCCGTCGCCGCGGCCGGGGCCTTCGTGCTGGTGCAGACCGTCGTGATCGTGCGCACGACGTTCGGCCAGGGCGAGGACGTCGTTCCGCTGCTGCTGGCCACGAGCGGGCTGGGTTCCATGGTCGCCGCGTTCGCGCTCCCACTGGTCCTGCGCCGCGTGCCCGAGCGGCGGGTGATGCTCACCGGGGCCGTGGCGCTGACGGCCGCGGTCGCACTGGTGCCGTTCGCGCTCAGCATCGGCCGGTCGGTGTGGGGCTTGGTCGCCGTCGGTGTGCTCTGGGTACTGGTGGGCCTGGGCTGGTCGACCGTGGAGACCCCGGTCGGACGCATCATCCGTCGCAACGTCCCTGCCGCTGACCTGTCCGACGTCTTCGCCGCCCAGTTCTCCCTGTCCCATGCCTGCTGGCTGATCACCTACCCGCTGGCCGGCTGGCTCGGCGCGACCGGCCTGAGCAGCACCGCCCTGGTGCTGGCCGGTGTCGCCGGCGCCGCCACGCTCGGCGCCGTGCGCCTGTGGCCCGCCAAGGAGCCCCGCGACGCCGTGGCCGCCACCGCGTCGCGGAACACCAGCCCCGGCTGAGCACGGATGCGATGATGACGCTCGTGGCCACCACCCCGCGAACGAGCCAGCGCACCACAACCCCGGACGCCGACCTCGACCACGCCGTCCAGGTCCTGCGGCTGCTCGCCGACCGCACCCGCCTGGCGATCCTCGCCATGCTCGACGGCACCGAGATGTCCGTGACGGCCATCGCCGAGACCCTCGACCGCCCCGCCGCGGCCGTCTCGCAGCACCTGGCCAAGCTGCGCGCCGGCCACCTCGTCACGGCCCGCCGAGACGGGACCACCATCTACTACGGGCAACCCGACGCACACGTCGCCGCCCTGGTCACAGGCGTCCTGCAGCACACAGAGCACGTGCTCTACGACGTCCCACCGCACCACCGCTGAGCGACAACCAGTCGGCGAACCAGGTGTTGTTCGCATCCCGCTGAGGACTCAGTCAGCACCGCGCCTTCCGGTCGGTGCCCTCCCGCACGAGAAAGGCCGCCGACCTGGGCTGATGCCCGGCCAGCGGCCTTTCAATCGGTGGAGCTAGGGGGATTCGAACCCCCGACCTCTTCCCGGTGAAGCGAAACTCTTCGACGCACGCAGAGCCATCTGACGTGGCGATCGCGATCGCCCTGGTGAGCGTCGGAAACGGCGAAATCTCGCCGTTCCTGGGGGCCCAAGCCCAGCCTCACATGGACGGGCAACCATCGGCAAGCGCGGGCGTTCGTGGGCATAGAACCCGTGTCACCACGCGTGTCAGGGCGAGCAACCGTGTCAGGAATCGTGTCACGACATGCGCCGCTTCAACTCCTGGCTATGTGGTCGCTACTCGTCATCGAGCGACGCGAGCAACTCAAATTCCTCGAGCTCGTACTTCCTGATCGCACCGGACCGTCCCGAGGACGCAGTCTCGACTACACGGAACGACGCGGATACTCGCCGGCCTCTCTCTACGTTGGCATCCGCAACGGCAGTCTGGAGTCTGCGAGGTACGTGCGCTTCGATCGCAGCGCCTTGATCCGGCGCAAGTCGCATGATCGACGTCGACCAACGCCAACCATCCACAACTCCTGGAACGTCGATCTTGTAGTCACGGGTCGGCGCGTGGCCGATCCTGTCGACGAGACGCTGCGCCGCGGAACGAGACAGATGCGCCCGGCGTTCATCGCCAGCGCGTGTCGTCAACGTCCCCTTGAGACCCCACTCATGCTCAAGCACGGTGTTCGCCACGGATTGCAATGCCCGCTGGGCAGCCGGATCAAGATCGTCGTCACGCAGGGTAGTGCCGCTCGCTGCCGTCAGGCGCTCGCCCGCGCAACACGTTCCAGGTGGGTCTTTCGTGCCGTGCGTGTCAGCGTCAGCGTCACGAGCAGGCACAGCACCGACGTGAGGGCCAGGAGGATCAACCCGACGCCGTAGCCGCCGGTCCTTTCGTACAGGGCGCTGAGCAACAGCGGAGGAACGAAACCACCGAGACCACCGGCGGCACCGACGAAGCCAGTAGCCGATCCGATCCTGTCGCCGTCGACGATCTCCGCGACGAGCGCGAAGACGGCACCCGACCCCGCACCGAGGGCGGCCGCCATGGTGAGGAAACAGAGGGTCGCGACCAGCGGGATCGATCCGTCCTGAAGGCTTTGCGGAGTGGATGCCAGGCCCACGGCGGCGGTCGCGATCACTGAATAGCCGGCAGCGAGGACCGAGATGGAGCTGAACCTGTCGGAGAGGATCCCCCCGAGCGGGCGGCAGAACACGGCGACGACGACGAAGCCCGCCATCCGGCTGGACGCGTCGGCCAGCTCGAGGCCGTATGCGGTCTGCAGGTAGGTGGGCAGGAAGATCGAGAATGCGACGTATCCGCCGAAGCTCAACGCGTAGAGGAACGACGTCTGCCAGGTGACGGCGCTTCGTGCCGTCGTGGTGAGCCGGCTCAGCAACGACGTCGTCGGGACGGTGCGATCGGGTGAGTCGCGAAGGAGCATCCACGACACGACGGTGTACACGGCCAACGCCACCGAGGTGATGAGGAAGGGAGAGGCACTTCCCACGGCGTCCCAGAGGTGGACCGTGGTCAGCGCCGCGATCGCTGTGCCGCCCATCCCGATGCCGTACAGGCCCACCGCCGTTCCTCGCCGTTCGGGCGGGAACCACGCGTTGACGAACGGCACACCGACGGCGAAGATCGTGCCGGCGACGCCCAAGAAGAAAGCACCGCCGAGAAGGGCGCCGTACGACGTTCTTCCGAAGAAGCCGAGAAAGAGAACAGGAATGATCGATACGGCCGAGATCGCGGGAAACATGATCCGACCGCCGAACCGATCGGTGAGCGCTCCCACCGGTATTCGGCCCAGTGCGCCGACGAGCACTGGAATCGCAACAAGAAGTGCCTGCTGGTTACCCGATAATGTGAGCAGATCTTTGTAGAGGGGGCCGAGCGGGCTGAGAAGAGCCCAGGCCCAGAAGTTCAGCGCGTAGCCCACCGCGGCCACGACGAGCATGAGCATGGCGCGTGAGCTGCTTGGCTGTGCTCGTCGAGTATGCATGAGCAACCTTCCCACATGGCGCTGTCTCCACCTGGGTCGTCGATTGTCGTCGAGCGAGAAGATCACGGGCCGAAAACCCATTCTGTTCGACGGCGCAATTTCTCGTCCTCATTGAAAACCGGGCGCTACACTCCCGAAATGGACCATACTTCGAAAGATCAGCAGGTGCCATCACCGGATATCGGGCCGGACGGTGCACAGTCGAGCTTCCGGTCCGAGCTCGACAGCAAGCACTACACCGCCGTCGACGAGCACTGGGCCGGAGGGCTTCCCGCCCAGTACGGTGTTGCTCCCCGCGTGCGGATCGGCCGGAGCAAATGGTTCAACCTGCTCTGGCTGATCCCGATCGGACTTCTGATCCTGGTCATCGGCATTGCGGTCGCCAGGGGAATCCGCGAGCTCCCGGCCGTGCAGGACTTCATCCGGCAGTATCCGGGCGAGTCCGAGCTTCCGGACAGCGCACCGGTCGGCCTCCCCGCCTGGCTCGGTTGGCAACACTTCCTGAACCTGTTCCTGATGATCTTCATCATCCGCTCCGGCGTCACGATCATCGCTGACCATCCCCGGTTCTACTGGACCAGGCACTCCACCCCGGGCAAAGACTGGTTCCGGATGCAGAAGCCGGTGCCCTCCGACCCGCTCTACACCGCGAAGCAAGACTCGATCACCCTGCCTGACGGCGTCGGACTGCCTGGCCGCCGACACTCCATCGGCCTCGCCCGCTGGTGGCATCTCGGTGTCGACACCCTCTGGCTGCTCAACGGGGTCGTCTTCTACATCCTGATCTTTGCCACCGGCCAGTGGATGCGTCTGGTCCCGATGAGCTGGGACGTATTCCCGAACTCCATCTCGGTAGCCATTCAGTACCTTTCCCTGGACTGGCCGGTGGAGAACGGCTGGGTCAACTACAACAGCCTGCAGATCATCGCCTACTTCGTCACCGTATTCATTGCGGCGCCGGCGGCCCTGATCACTGGACTGGGAATGTCCCCAGCCCTGTCCACCCGGTTCCGCCGGGTCAGCTCGGTGTTCAGCATCCAGCTCGCCCGGTCGCTGCACTTCCTCGTGCTGTGCTGGTTCGTCATGTTCATCATCATGCACGTGACCTTGGTGCTGACCACCGGAGCCCTCCGCAACCTGAACCATATGTATGCGGCCCGGGACGACGGCTCATGGGTAGGTTTCGGGATCTTCGCCGCCTCCATGGTCGTCGTCATCGTCGGCTGGGTGGCGGCAACCCCGTTCACGTACCGGCACCCGCGGGTCGTCCAGAAGGTCGGCTACGCGCTGATAGGCCCCGCGCAACGACTGTTCGAACACCTCGACTCGAAGCCGGGCCAGTACTCGGAGAAGGACATCTCCCCGTACTTCTGGCACAACGGCAAGTACCCCGAGACCGACGAGTACAAGCGGCTCGAGGCCGGCAACTTCGCCGACTACAAGCTTCGCATCAACGGTCTCGTCGAGAACCCCGTCGACCTGAGCCTGGAGCAGCTGCGGGCACTGCCGAACCACGAGCAGATCACCCAACACTTCTGCATCCAGGGCTGGTCCGGTGTCGCCAAGTGGGGCGGGGTGTCGATGCAGTCGATCCTCGATGTCGTCCAACCCAAGCCGGAGGCAAAATGGGTGATCTTCTACTCGTACGCCGTCGGGCCGGATGGCGGTATCTACTACGACGCCCAGCCGATCGAGCAGATGAGCTACAAGCTCACGATGCTCGCCTACGACATGAATGACGACACGCTGTCATTCGGTCACGGAGCACCCGTTCGACTGCGCAACGAGGTCCAGCTCGGCTTCAAGCTGGTCAAATGGATCAAGGGAATCGAGTTCGTCGAGCATTTCTCGGAAGTGGGCGGCGGACTGGGCGGGTACAACAACGATCATGAGTTCTTCGGCTATCGACAGTCCATCTAGGGGCAGTCCCGTCAGTACGTCTTCAGGTTGTGCGCCCGGAACTGGTCCCGCACGCGCTCGGTCAACTCGGCCCACGTGAGCTTGTTCGTGTGTCCGACTGAGCGGCCGCCGCGATTCTCGGCCGTGGTTGCTGGGTCGCTACTTGCAGCGTCGCAGAACGCTGGAGGACTTGTACCTGCTCGCGGTGACGTACCGAAAACTCTGCGGAGGCTCCAGCCCGTTCGGGTCCGCAGGTCGGCGCTGTGCTGTGACAGCTCACCGATCCTCATGGCGTCCATGACCTCGACGGTAAACCTTCGAGCCGACTCGAAGGTCAAGCCGCATACCAAGCAGTTGCGCTCAACATTGATGGGTGTCAACATAGAGACCCATCGATGAGCTCGGAGGTCGACGATGACGGCTCTTGCCCAGCAGAGTGCTCGCGAGGTGGAATCCCACGCGATCAGTGTGGACGCTGCGACCACCGTAGCCATGACGCTCAAGGCCCTGGCCGAGCCGCTGCGGCTGCGCATGCTGTCCGCGATCGCCACCAGCCCCGCCGGTGAGATCACCGTCGGCGAGCTCGCCTCGCTGACCGATGTCTCTCAGCCCACGGTGTCGCACCACCTCAAGGTGATGCGCGACGTCGGGCTGCTCACCGCGGACCGGCGCGGCACCTCGGTCTGGTACCGCATCAAGCCCGCCTACCGCGGCGCCGTGAACACGCTGCTGGACCGGTTCGCACCGGCAGCCGTCGACGTCTTGGAGACCCCGCACCTGGTCGGGCTCAAGAACGCAGAGCCCGCCCTTGACCGGATGGCCGCCTCCCTGACCGAACGGTTCCCCGGAACGCCCCCGAACGAATGCGTCCGGGTGGTCCGCGAGTCTTACGCCGCGCTCGTCCGCCGGGGCGGCACGACCACCCACCTCGTCCCGCTCACGGAGCAGTTCGCACGGCAGCGGATCATCGACGCGGAGAAGGCGCACGCCCAAGAGTCCGGTGCAGCGGGTGCCAGACATCTGCCGCAGGTGCTGTTCGTGTGCGTCGCCAACGCCGGGCGGTCGCAGCTTGCCGCTGCACTGATGCGGCACTATGCGGGAGACCGCGTAGTGGTCCGCTCCGCCGGGTCGGCGCCTGCGGCTGACGTGCACGCAGGAGTGCGCGCGCTCCTGGAAAAGCTGAACGACTCCGCCGCGGCCGACGCGGTGGACGACGTGACCCGCTTCTATCCCAAGCCCCTGACGGACGACGCGGTCCGGGCCGCCGACGTCGTGGTGACCATGGGCTGTGGCGACGCGTGCCCGGTGCTGCCCGGCAAGCGGTACGAGGACTGGATGGTGGGCGACCCGGCCCTGGCCTCCCCTGCCGGTGTTGCGGCGATCCGCGACGACCTGGACGAGCGCGTCCGGGCACTGCTCGCCGACCTCGTGCCCCAGACCACCTGACCTGCTGGCCAACCGACATCTGCCTGACCAAAGCATTCACACTGAACCGGAGAACCCTATGAGCGTCACCGAACCCACCGAGTCTGCCAAGCCGTCGGCCCTGTTCGTCTGCGTGCACAACGCGGGCCGCTCCCAGATGGCCGCGGGCTTCCTTCGCGCGCTGTCCGGTGGGGCCGTCGAGGTGCGCTCCGCCGGCTCCATGCCTGCGGAGATGATCAACCCCACCGCCGTGGAGGCCATGCTCGAGAAGGGCATCGACATCCGCGGCGAGAAGCCCAAGGTGCTGAGCAACGAGGCCGTCGAGGCGTCTGACGCCGTCATCACGATGGGCTGTGGCGACGCCTGCCCGTACTACCCCGGCAAGAACTATCAGGACTGGGAGCTCAGCGACCCCGCGGGTCAGGGCATCGAGGCTGTTCGCCCCATCCGCGACGAGATCGAGCGGCGGGTGCGCGGCCTGCTCGTCGAGCTCGGCGTTCAGCCTGTCTCGTAGGGGAACACGTGGCGACGCCGGTGGTCATTGAATTGATCGCGATGGATCGAACGGTAGGCTCGCCGCATGAGCGAGTGGGTTGCCCGGGACAGCGGGCAGTACGGGGCGGTAGAGCAGACGCCGCACCCCGCGCTGCGCTCGACCTTGAGCCGCGGGCAGGCCGAGGACACGGCTGCGGTGCTGCGGGTCGTGTCCGACCCGACACGGCTGCAGATTCTTTCCCTGATCCATCACAGCGACGAGCAGCGCATCCGGGTGGTCGACCTGACGCGCGCGCTGGGTCTGCGCCAGCCGACGGTCTCGTACCACCTGAAGGTGATGAACGAGGCGGGCATCGTCTCGCGCGACCCGGTAGGCCGCGAGGCCTGGTACACGATCGTGCCGCAGCGCCTGGACATGATCGCCGACCTGCTGCGCTAACGGCTTCCTCTCGTCAGAGTTCCAGGAAGTGCGTCCGTTGACGGATCTTCGCCTGCTCGCCGCTCAGGCGGCAGCCATGGCTCACCCGGACCGGCTGCGGCTCCTCGCCCTGGTCCTGACCGATCCGTCGAGCCAGCCGACGGCGGCGCACCTGGCAGGCTCATTCGGCAACCGGGTCGCGATCGTCAGGCACCTGGAGGCGATGGCGGACGTGTGGCTGCTGGCTCGCGTCGGCGACCCGCGCACGCCGGGCTACCGCCCCACCGCGGACGCGATAGTCAGGTTCGGCGGCGCAGCGATCGGCGCCGCGCCGGACCACGACCGGCCGGTCGTGGACGCCGGCAACCACAAGCAGCTGATGGACCGCGTGGTGGACGAGCTCACCGACAGGTTTTCCGAGACGTTCGGCCGCGAGACCGTCGAGCGGTTCGTCCGGGAAAGCTACGGCCTGCTCGCCGACCGGGCATCCGTGCAGCGTTACCTGCCCGCCCTGACGGCGCGGTTCGCAACCGACCGACTGACGGCACTGGCGGCGCCGTTCAACAGTGCTGATGCCCCGGGCAGCAAGGCCATCAGTGACGTCCTGTTCGTGTGCGTGCACAACTCGGGTCGCTCGCAGATCGCGGCCGCGGCGTTGCGGTCCCTGGTCGGGAGCAGGGTGCGGGTACGCACGGCAGGCTCCACGCCGGCCGGCATGCTCGACCCGGGCGTCCGGGCCGAGCTGGCTCGTCGCGGCCTGGACCGGCTGGCGGAGATTCCGCGGCCGTTGACGGAGGAGGTCGTACGGGCCTCCAGCCTGGTCGTGACGATGGGCTGCGGGGACGCGTGCCCCGTCCTACCTGGCCGCCGCTACGTCGACTGGCCCGTGGAGGACCCCGCGGGGCGGTCGCCGGACGAGGTACGCCGCATCGCGGACGAGATCATCGACCGGGTCCACGTACTGCTCGCTGAGATCGACGCAGGACTCGATTAATAGGTCCTCATCTATTAATCACTGGACACGGAGACCGTCATGAGCGGTGTGGAGTCCAGCCGGTAGCCGATGCCTCGCACGGTGTGCAGGGCGCCGGCTGCGCCGAAGGGGTCGAGCTTGCGGCGCAGCCGGGAGATGACGGCGATGAGCGCGGCGTTCGGGTCGGACGAGGTCGGCCAGAATCGCCGTTGCAGTGCCTCGCGCTCCACCACGTGGTCGTGCTGGGACGCGAGCTCGTAGAGGGCTTCGAACTCCAGGGTGGCCAGGTCGATCCCCTGGTCGCCGAACTGCGCGTCGTACCCCGTCACGTCCAGCCGGAGCCGGCCGACCTGGACGGTGGGCAGCCGGACCGGCCCCTGGCGCACCTCTCGCACGGCGGACTCGAGGGCGGCCGGCCCGTAGGGGCGGGTCAGCATCGGCCGGGCACCGGCCAGGACCGCAGGGCCGATGAGGTCGGTCTCACCCGGCCCGTGCGCTACGAGCACGGCCACACCGAGCTCCTCGTGAGCAACCTCGACCACCGCCAGGAGCGTGTCGCTGCCCAGCTGTGCGGACAGGACCAGCGCGTCCACGCCTCCCGCGCCGACACGCGCCAGGCCGCGCAGCACGTCGCGGTAGACGAGCAGGCTCACGCCCCGCTCGCGCAGGCGCGAGGTGAGCCAGCGTTCCCGGTCCAGGGCGGCGTCCACCAGGACGACGGTGTGCGTACCGCGGCGCAGCTCGTCGCCCCGACCACGTTCCTTGCGGCTGCCGACGCCGGGCGCTCCGGGGGTGATGGTTGCCATGACGCTCCTTGGTGTGCGGGCGTCAGCCGAAGCGGCCGCTGATGTAACCCTCGGTACGCGAGTCCGCGGGGCTCTCGAAGATCTTGGTCGTCTTGTCGTACTCGACCAGCTCGCCGTGCCTTTCTCCGGTGTCCGGGTCGATGGCCGCGGTGAAGAAGGCCGTGCGGTCCGCGACGCGGGCGGCCTGCTGCATGTTGTGCGTGACGATGATGATCGTGTACTGGTCACGCAGCTCGGCCATGAGCTCCTCGATCCGGAGGGTCGCGATCGGGTCCAGGGAGGCGCAGGGCTCGTCCATCAGGATCACGTCCGGCTGCACCGCGATGGTGCGCGCGATGCACAGGCGCTGCTGCTGGCCACCGGACAGGCCGTAGGCGGACTGCTTGAGCTTGTCCTTGACCTCGTCCCACAGTGCGGCCTTGGTCAGGGCCTGCTCCACGTGGTCGTCCATGCTGGCGACGCTCATGCCGGTGACTCGCGGCCCGTAGGCGATGTTGTCGTAGATCGACTTGGGGAACGGGTTGGGCTTCTGGAAGACCATCCCGATCCGGCGGCGCACCTCGATCGGGTCGATCCCCGGGGCATACATGTCCTGGCCCCAGTACCGGATCGGCCCCTCGACACGCGCGCCCACGATGAGGTCGTTCATGCGGTTGAGCGAGCGCAGGATCGTCGACTTGCCGCACCCGGACGGTCCGATGAGCGCGGTGATCTCGTTGTGACCGAAGTCGACGGAGACATTCCGCACCGCGAGGTAGTCGCCGTAGTAGACGTTCACGTTGTCCACCTCAAGGACTGCCCGCTCCGGGCGGTCAGGGACGTCCCGAGTCGCCTGCTGGTGGTGCTCGAGCTCTATCTCGATGGCGTCGCGGACTTGTGGCATGGGTTCAGGCATGGGGTCACCAGCGCTTCTGGTAGCGGTTGCGGATGTAGATGGCGGCGCCGTTCATGAGCAGCACGAGGGCCATGAGGAGCATGGAGGCGCCTGCGGCCAGGGTGTGGAACTCGGCCTGGGGCTGCGCGGTCCAGCTGAAAATCTGGATCGGCATGGTGGTGAACTGGCTGAGCATGCCGTTCGGGTCGAACCGGAGGAACACGAGCCCGCCGAGCAGGAGCAGCGGCGCGGCCTCCCCCAGCGCGCGGGACAGGCCGAGGATGGTGCCGGTGGCGATGCCGGGCAGCGCTGCGGGCAGGGTGATGCGCCAGGTCGTCTGCAGCGGCGTGGCCCCGATCGCGAGCGACCCGTCGCGCAGTTCGCGCGGGACGGCCCGGACGGCCTCCCGGGTGGAGATGATGATGACGGGCAGGATCAGCATGGCCAGTGCGATCGCGCCGCCGATCACGATGTTCTTCTGCTGCACGCCGATGAGCGCCAGGGCGCCCAGAGCGAGCATGCCGTAGATGATCGCGGGCACGGCGGACAGGTTGGAGATGTTGATCTCGACCAGCCTGTTCCACCAGCGTTTGCGGTCGGCGAACTCTTCGAGGTGTACCGCGGCCGCGACGCCGAGCGGGACGGCCAGCACCGCCGTCGTGCCGACCACCCAGAGCGACCCGAGGATCGCCGGGCGGGCGCCCGCCTCCTCGGCACGCGAGGACGGGTAGCCGGTGAACAGCCGACCGTCCAGTCGCGACAGCCCGTCGGCGAAGGTGTCCACCAGGAGCACGGCGAGCGTGACGAAGCCGATCAGCAGGCTCAGCCACAGCAGAACGATGAACAGCACCGACTGCGGGGTCTGCTCCTTGCTGCGGCCCGACGTCGACAGGACCGCGCGGCGAGCGTCGGCCCCCGAGGCCGCGGGTGTGTAGAGGGACATCAGTACTCCTGCCGGAAGCGGCGGACGAGCTCGATCGCGATCAGGTTCACGATCAGGGTGAGGAGGAAGAGCAGCAGGCCCACGACGAACAGGGTGTTGTACTCCAGCGAGCCCACCCGGGAGTCGCCGAGCGCCGCGTTGGCGATGAAGGTCGTCATGGTCGCGCCCTGCTGGAGCGGGTTGCTGACCATCTGCACCATCTGGCCGCCGGCGATCGTGACGATCATGGTCTCCCCCACGGCCCGGGAGATGCCGAGGACCACGGCCGCCACGACACCGGAGAACGCTGCGGGGAAGACCACACGCAATGAGGTCTGCATGCGGTTGGCGCCCAGCGCGGCCGAGCCCTGCCGTAGTGCGTTCGGCACCGCGGACATGGCGTCCTCGGAGACGGATGCGATGGTGGGGATGATCATGACGCCCATGACCATGCCGGCCGACAGCAGGCTGAACGGTCCGACCTCGAGGCCGAGGTCCTGGAGGAACGGTGTGAACCAGAGCAGGGCGAAGTAGCCGAACACGACGGTGGGTACGCCCGCGAGCAGCTCGAGGATCGGCTTGAGGATGCGGCGCAGCCGTTCGGGCGCGTACTCCGAGAGGTAGATCGCCGAGCCCAGGCCGCACGGGACCGCGACGGCCAGGGCCACCAGGGCGGTCCAGGCGGTCGCCGTGATGAGCGGCAGCACACCGTAGGAGGCGTCCGCGAAGCGCGGGGTCCAGCGGGTGCCGGTCAGGAAGTCGAGGATCGGCACCTGCTCGAAGAAGGTGAGCGCGGGAACCAGCAGCGCGATCACGATGCCGGCGGTGATGACGACGCTGAGCATCGCGGCACCGGCGAGCAGCCCACGGGCGATCAGCTCGCCCGGTCGGCGCCTGCCGCGCAGGTCGGACGATCGGGGCGGCCCGGCTTCCAACGTGTCGAAGGAGGCACCGGAGGGCGGCCCCGACGGCGGGCCGACCGACCGGCCGGGCGTGATGGCCCGACCGGTCGGCGTGGAAGAGACTGAGCTCACGCGTCAGCCCTTCAAGCTGTCCAGCTCGGTGCGGGCGGTGGTGGCCTGCTCCTCGGTGAGACCGATGAACAGCGCCTCCTCGGCGATCGACGCCTCGTTCTCCAGGTAGAAGTCGACGAAGGTCTGCAGGGCCTCGTTGTCGGCGTAGCTGGCGTTGTTCACGTAGATGAACAGGGGCCGGCCCAGCGGCGTGTAGGTCCCGTCCTGGACCGTCTCGGAGGACGGGGTGACGCAACCGTCACCGCCGTCGATGTCGAGGATCTTGACCGCGTCCGGGTTCTCCTCGGCGTAGGACAGGCCGAAGTAGCCCAGCGCACCCGGCGAACCCTGCACGCCCTGGACCGTGACGTTGTCGTCCTCGGTGGGGGTGTAGTCGGCGCGGGTGGCACCCTCCTCACCGTTGATGGCCTCGGTGAAGTAGTCGAAGGTGCCGGAGTCGGTGCCCGCGCCGTAGAGGTCCAGCGGCTCGTCCGGGAAGGACGGGTCCACGTCCTTCCAGCTCATGACCTTGCCCTCGGCCTCAGGGGCCCAGATCGTGCCCAGCTGCTCGACCGTGAGGCACTGCGCCCAGTCGTTCTCGGGGTTGACCACGACGGACAGGCCGTCGTTCGCGATGATGATCTCGGTGTACTCGGTGCCGGCCTCTTCACAGGCGGCGATCTCCTCGTCCTTGATCGGACGGGAGGCGTCGGAGATGTCGGTCTCGCCGGCGCAGAACGCCTTGAAGCCGCCGCCGGTACCGGAGGTGGCGACCGTGACCTGGACGCCCGGCTCGACGTCGGCGAACTGCGTCGCGGCGGCCGAGGTCAGGGGGGCGACCGTGGAGGAGCCGTCGACGGCGATGGTGCCGGAGAGGCCACCGTCGTCGGCCGCCTGCTGACCGCCGCCGCAGGCGGCGAGGGAGAGCGCGAGGCCTGCGGCGCCGACCGCCGCTGCGGTGCGCTGGGGGAAGTTCATCACCTGTGGGATCCCGTCTTGTGGAGGCGAGATGTTCCCGCCTACATCGTCTGTCGGACGAGATTGATAGAACGCGGTCTATGTGAACGCCAGGTGAACCGCTGCCCAACCCGTCGTGATCAATCAATCACGATCGATGCTTAGGGGCTAGACCGGGGGTGAAGTCGGTCAGTCCGCACAGGCGGGGCGTAGCCGCGGGGCGCCCTCAACGGCAGCGAGGCCGACGAGGGCGCCCAGTGTCGCGGCGAACGCACCAGACGTCAGGCGATACCAGGTGAACCTTCCCTCGGCCTCCCCGACGATCACCCCCGCGTCACGCAGCTGGCGCAGATGGTGACTGATGGTCGTCTGCTTCGCGCCCGTGAGATCCACCAGGTGGCAGGTACACAGTTGCTCCTCGGTGAGAGCGAGCACGATCTGCAGGCGGAGCGGGTCGCTGAGCAGCGCGAACTCCGCTGCGAGCTCGGCGGTCGGCGGTCGGACTGCGCTTGGCATGCAGTGATGCTACACATCAGCGCCGGTTGATATCAACGAGCATCGATGTAATGCTTTCGCCCGGCAGCCCGTCAGGCGCCACATCCATGCCTGCCCGATTCGTGGAGAACCCATGCTGCTCGCCCTGATCATCTTCCTGGTCACGCTCACGTTCGTGATCTGGCAACCACGCGGTCTCGGGATCGGCTGGAGCGCCTTGGCCGGCGCGGGCGTCGCTCTGCTCACCGGGGTGGTGCACCTGAGCGACGTCCCCGACGTGTGGGCCCTGGTGTGGAACGCGACGCTCACCTTCGTCGCCGTGATCCTCATCTCCCTCGTCCTTGACGAGGCCGGCACCTTCGAGTGGTCGGCCCTGCACGTCGCGCGCTGGGGCAAGGGCAACGGTCGACGGTTGTTCACCCTCATCGTGATCCTGGGCGCGGCGATCGCCGCGGTGTTCGCCAACGACGGCGCAGCGCTGATCCTGACCCCGATCGTCTTCCAGATGATGCTCGCGCTGAAGTTCAGCCCGGCCGCGTCGTTCGCGTTCATCATGGCAACTGGCTTCGTCGCGGACACCACCAGCCTCCCGCTCGTGGTCTCGAACCTCGTCAACATCGTCTCGGCCGACTTCTTCGGCATCGGGTTCGCCCGCTACGCGCTGGTGATGGTCCCGGTCTCGCTGGTCTCGCTCGCCGCGACCCTGGGTGTCCTGCGGTTCTTCTTCCGCAAGTCCATCCCCGACCGCTACGACGTCGCGGAGCTCGGCCGCCCCGAGGACGCCATCCGCGACCACCTGACCTTCCGTGCCGGCTGGGTGGTCCTGGCCGTCCTGCTCGTCGGCTACTTCGTTGCCGAGCCGTTGAACGTGCCGCTGTCCGCCGTCGCCTCCCTCGCGGCCCTGGCGATCATCGTGGTCGCGGCCCGCCGTCCGGTCTTCCTCTTCCGCAGCGCAACCTGGCGGCCAGAGCCCGTCACCGGCACGACTTCGGCGCCGGTCGGCCGTGGGCCCATCGCCGTGTGGCCGGTCGTGCGGTCCGCGCCCTGGCAGGTCGTGCTCTTCTCCCTCGGCATGTATCTGGTCGTGTACGGCCTGCGCAACGCGGGCCTGACCGATGCCCTCGGCGAGGTCTTCGCCGCGATGGCCGGGCAGGGCACGCTCGCGGCCGGCGTCGGCACCGGATTCCTCGTGGCCGGGATGTCCTCGGTCATGAACAACATGCCCACGGTGCTGGTCGCAGCCCTGGGCATCGATGCAGCCGACGCGACCGGCATCGTCCACGAGATCATGGTCTACGCCAACGTCATCGGCGCGGACCTGGGCCCGAAGATCACGCCGATCGGATCGCTGGCGACCCTGCTGTGGCTGCACGTGCTGGACCGCAAGGGCATGCACATCGGCTGGGGCCAGTACTTCCGCATCGGAATCATCCTGACCATCCCGGTCCTGGCCGTGACGCTGCTGGGCCTGGTGGCCTGGCTGACCGTCCTGCACTGACCAACGGGCGGTGAGGGTGGCGACCTCAGGTCCGAACCGTAAACATAGACAGCGATTTATGCATTTTCCGTTCATTGCCACGTTTCCGGATCGTCGAGACGTGGACACCGCCCGTTCCTAGCGTGGACACCACCCAGCTCCCGCTGCGAATATCAGAACCCCCGAACGTACACGGAGACCTCCGATGACGATCGCCCCCGAATCTCGCCAGCTGCTGCAGATGGCGCCGTATGCGCGTGGCAAGCGCAGCCCGGTCACCTGCCGCCTCAAGTGTGCGGACGCCTGCTCCCATCCCGCTCCGAACGAGAGCGCCAACGAGTACTTCAAGGACGTGGTGAGCGCGGCACTGTCCCGCCGCGCCATGCTCGGCAGCATCGCGGTCGCCACCGGTGCGGTCGTGATCGGTACGGAGGTGGTCGGCGCGCCGTCGGCCACCGCGCACGGCTGGGGTCACGGGCACGACGGCGGGCGCGGCGGCCTCTCGTTCCGGCCCGTCGCCTCTCAGGCAGCCGACGTCGATGCCCTGGTGGTCCCGGAGGGTTTCACGTGGAGCCCGATCATCCGCTGGGGCGACCCGATCCTGCCCGGTGCCGAGCCGTTCGACGTCAGCTCACAGAGCGCCGCCAAGCAGGCCCGCGCGTTCGGGTACAACTGCGACTACCTGGAGCTCTTGCCGCTCGGCCGTGGTCGGCACGTGTGGTCCGGCAAGGGCCGCACTGGCCGACGGCGCGGCCGCGACCTGGGCACCTCGGCCCTGATGGTGTCCAACCATGAGTACACCAACGCCGGGATCATGTTCGACGAGACCTACGACGCCGCGACGCGTCGGGCGATCGAGCGGGCCGCGCACGGCATGTCCGTGGTGCAGGTGGAGCGCCGCCGCGAGGGCAAGCCGTGGGAGTACGAGCCGCGCAGCCGGTACAACCGCCGCGTGCACGTCGGCACCAAGTTCACGCTCGACGGCCCGGCCGCCGGGTCGGACCTGCTCAAGACCGTCGACGACCCGACCGGCACCCGCGTGCTGGGCACCCTGAACAACTGCGCCGGCGGGACCACGCCCTGGGGAACGGTGCTCTCGGGCGAGGAGAACTTCCACGGCTACTTCCGGGTGGACGGCACCGACCCGCGCGACGCGCGCTACGGGCTGAGCAGCTCGACGTCGCCCACCAGCTACGGCTGGGAGCTGGACGAGCCGCGCTTCTCCGGGCACAACGAGGGCTACGAGAACGAGTCACGCCGCTTCGGGTACATGGTGGAGATCGACCCCTACGACCCGGAATCCACGCCCGTGAAGCACACCGCGATGGGCCGCTTCAAGCACGAGGGTGCCGAGGTCATCCTGTCGCGCCACGGCCACGCCGTCGCGTACATGGGCGACGACGAGCGCTGGGAGTACGTCTACAAGTTCGTCTCTTCCGACCGGTTCCGGGACGGAGACAGCCTGGGCGCCCGGCGGCACAACATGGGCCTGCTCAGCCGCGGCTCGCTCTACGTCGCGAAGTTTTTGGGCGACAGCACCGGGGAGATCGACGGGTCGGGCGACCTGCCGTCCGACGGAGCGTTCGACGGGCGTGGGGTCTGGATGCCGCTGCTGATCGACGGGCGCAGCGCGGTGGCCGGGATGTCTGCCGAGGAGGTCGCGGTGTTCACGCGCCAGGCGGCCGATGCCGTCGGCGCCACGAAGATGGACCGTCCGGAGGACATCCAGCCCAACCCTGTGACCGGCAAGATCTATCTGGCCTGCACCAACAACTCCGAGCGCGTGCCCGGCGCGGCGCGTGGCGCCGTCGACGAGGCCAACCCGCGCGACCGCCGGGTGGTCAGCGGAGAGACCCAGACCGGCAACCGGGACGGGCACGTCATCGAGATCACCGAGGACGGCGACCACACCGGCACCACGTTCCGCTGGAACATCCTGCTGCTGTGCGGCAACCCAGAGGTCAACGAGTCCGTGTACTTCGCCGGGTTCCCCGTGGACCGGGTCTCGCCGATCTCCTGCCCGGACAACGTGGCGTTCGACTCCGAGGGCAACTTGTGGATCTCGACGGACGGCGCGTCGAGCCCCATGGGGCGCTGCGACGGTCTGTTCAAGGTGCCGCTCACCGGCCGCGAGCGCGGGCACGTGCAGCAGTTCCTGTCCGTGCCTACCGGGGCGGAGACCTGCGGGCCGATCATCGACGACGAGGACGGGATGGTCTACGTCGCCGTGCAGCACCCGGGCGAGGACGGCTCGTTCGCCGCGCAGCAGTCGTACTTCCCTGACTACCTCGCGCCGGGTGAGCCGGCCGAGGCCGGTGCGTGGCGCGGTCCGCGGCCGTCCGTCGTCCAGGTGTGGCGGGAGGGCTCACGCCACCGCTGAGCCGTTACCTCGACGCCCGTCGCCCTCGGGGCGGCGGGCGTCGCCGTCTGCGGACAGCCCTGCAGACCGGGCTCAGTTCACGACGCTGCGGCGTTCCATGAAGACGGTGTCGTGCCAGACGCCGTCGCGCTGAGCGATGCGTTCGCGGATGCCGAGGGTGCGGAACCCGGCCGTGTGGTGCAGGCCGACGCTGCTCCGGTTCTCGGCGAAGATCGAGGTCTGCAGCGTCCAGAGGCCGCCCTCGTCGGCGGCCATGACCTGCTTGCGGATCAATGCCTTGCCGATTCCACGGCCCCTGTACCCGTGGCCGACGTAGATCGAGGTCTCGGCGACACCGGAGTAGACCTCGCGCGCTGACGCGGGGGTTGCGGCGGCCCAGCCGACGACCTCGCCGTCGATCTCGGCGACCCAGCGGTGGTCCGGCAGCCACTTCGCGTCCAGCGACGCGCGGCTCGGAACGGCGGTCTCGAAGGTCGCGAGGCCGGTCGCGAGGCCTTCGCCGTAGATGCGACGAACAGCGGCCCAGTCCAGGTCCCGCAGCGCACGTACGGTCACGTCGGCCGGGACGTCCTCAGGGCAGCATGGGCGGGGCGCGAGCAGGCCCATCACGGCGTCGGCGGCGTGCGGCAACCCCACGCAGCACGCGGGGTTGATCGTGACCAGGGTCGCGGTGCCCTCCTTGTGCAGCTGGACGAACCCGACGTCGGCGAGCTTGCGTACGTGGTGGGAGCAGGTGGACTGGCTGATGCCCAGGACCTCCGTGAGCGCGCCGACCGTCATCCCCTGCGGCGCCGTAGCGACCGCATGCAGCAACCGGACCCGGGTCGGCTCGGCCAAGCAGGCGAACCAGGCCGCATAGGTGGAAGCCTCGGCGTCGGGCAGGACCTGGGCCTCGAGGGTCGTCGTCATGAACATCATGATCGATCAGACTCGATGGTTGCGTCAATCGACGACGGTCGATAGAGTCCCGACCAGTCAGATCGAACAACATCGATGGGAGAACTGTCATGAGCACGTTGCCCCCTGTCGGTGCCGTCCTCCGGCCGCTGAGGTGCGAGCCATGAGGGCGGAGGTGGTCGCGGAGCCCGGCTTGTCGCCGGCCGGGCTGCGCAGGGTCCTGGTGACGTTGTGCGTCACCGAGATCACCAGCTGGGGCATCCTGTATTACGCCTTCCCCGTGCTGGCCGTCGAGATCACGAGGACGACCGGCTGGTCCGGGGCATCCGTGATCGCCGGCTTCTCGGTCGGGCAGCTGGTGGCGGCGCTGGCGGGGATCCCGATCGGTCGGTGGCTGGACCGGATCGGTCCGCGCTGGCTGATGACTGGCGGTTCGCTGCTCGCGGTCCCCTCAGTGGTCCTGGTCGCCACGGCACAGGACCTCGCATGGTTCATCACCGCCTGGGCGCTGATGGGGTTGGCGATGGGCGCGACCCTGTACCCACCCGCGTTCGCGGCCTTGACTCGCTGGTACGGTCCGCGGCGCGTGTTCGCCCTCACCGTGCTCACCCTCGCTGCCGGCCTGGCGTCCACCGTCTTCGCGCCACTGACGGCGCTCCTGGCCGCGCACCTGGACTGGCGGCAGACCTACCTCGTGCTCGCAGCCATCCTGGGGGTCATCACGATCCCCGGACACCTGTGGGGACTGCGCGGCACGTGGCCCGACCCCGAGCCGCACGATCACGCACAGCCGGCCGAGCACCGTAACCCCGGGCAGGTGGCACGCTCCCGCGCCTTCGTCCTCTTGGTGGTGACGTTCGGCCTGGCCGCGTTCACGGCCTATGCGGTCATCATCAACCTGGTGCCGCTGCTCACCGAACGCGGCCTCACCCCGGGCCTCGCGGCAGTGGCGCTCGGGCTCGGCGGCGCCGGACAGGTCCTGGGCCGCCTCGGCTACACCACTCTGGTGAGGCACACGAGCGTCCGCACCCGCACCGCAGTGGTGGTCGGCGCGGTCGCTCTCACCACCGCGGTTCTCGGGCTGGTCACCTCGACGCCGGTGCTGATCGCCGCTTCGGTGATCGCCGGCATGGCCCGCGGGGTGTTCACCCTGCTGCAGGCCACTGCCGTCACCGACCGCTGGGGCGCCGTGCACTACGGCCGCCTCACCGGTCTGATGTCCGCCCCGCTCGCGATCACCATGTCCCTCGCCCCGTGGGCGGGGGCCGCAATCGCCGCTGGCTTCGGCGGGTACTCCAGCACCTTCGTGCTGCTGGCCGTGGTCGGTGGCGCCGCTGCGTTCCTCGCACTGGCCACCACACCCGCCACACGCCCAGCACCGTCTCGGAAGGACACTGATCATGACTGACGCGATCGTCATCGGCGGCGGCCAGGCCGGCCTCGCCGCCGCCCACGCACTCCTCGCCCAAGGACTGCGTCCCACACTCCTCGAAGCCGGCGACGAGCCGGTTGGTTCGTGGCCGCGCTACTACGACAGCCTCCACCTCTTCTCCCCCGCCCGGTACAGCACCCTGCCCGGTCTCGCGTTCCCTGGTGACCCGGACCGCTACCCGCGCCGCGACGAGGTGGTCGACTACCTGCGCACCTTCGCCAAGAGCCTCGACGCGGACATCCGCACCGGCCACCGTGTCACGGCCATCACTCACGACGGCGACCGGTTCACCACGCAGGTGCCGGACGAGCAGCCGCTGTCCGCGCCGATCGTGATCGCCGCGACCGGCGCGTTCAGCTCGCCCCACCAGCCCTCACTTCCTGGCCTCGATCGATTCACCGGTGCAGTCCTGCACTCGAGCGAGTACCGGGACCCGGCGCCGTTCGCCGGGCAGCGAGTCGTGGTGGTGGGGGCGGCGAACTCCGCGGTCCAGATCGCGGTCGACCTCGCACCGCACGCCCGTGTCACTCTCGCCACACGCGCACCGGTCCGGTACACCAACCAGACGCCGCTGGGTCGCGACGCGCACTTCTGGTTGACCGTCAGTGGGTACGACGCGCTCCCGATCGGACCGTGGCTGGGCACTCAGCCCAGCATGCCCGTGCTGGACACCGGCACCTACCGGACAGCCGTCGACGCGGGACGGCCTGATCAGCGACGCATGTTCACCGCGATCGACGGCGACGCCGTCACCTGGCCCGACGGCAGCGCCGAAGACGTGGACACCATCCTGCTCGCCACAGGGTTCCGCCCTGACATCTCCTACCTCGGCGGTCTCGGTGCACTCGACGCGAACGGCGCACCGCGACAGCGTCGTGGCCTGTCCACCACGCATCCCGGCCTGGGCTACGTCGGCCTGGAGTGGCAGCGCAGCTTCTCCTCGGCCAGCATCCGTGGTGCCGGCCGTGACGCTGCGTACGTGGTCCGCCGTCTCGCCAGACGTCGAGGTTGAAACGATGGGGCCGGGCGGTCGAACTGGCTTGCTTCCTATATCGGTAACTGTCAAAATAGAAATAGGTCAATATACGCCTGGCCGTCGGATACAGGGCGAGCCCAGCCCCGTCAGGAACCCGAGCAGAGGAACCTCATGAGCACCTCGTCGCCCCTCAAGATCGTCGTCGTCGGTTCGGTAGCGGCGGGCACCTCCGCCGCCGCCAAAGCCCGGCGCAACACCGAGACCGCCCGCATCACCGTGTACGAGCGCGACCACGACATCTCCTACTCCGGGTGCGGGTTGCCGTACTTCGTCGGCGGCGAGGTCGAGACCATCGACGAGCTCACCCCGCGCAACGCCGCGTGGTTCAAGGCCCGTTACGACGTCGACGTCCGCACGGGCCACGAGGTCACCGCGGTCGACGCCGCAGCCCGGACCGTGACCGTGCGCGACCTCGCCACCGAGGAGACGTTCGAGGACACCTACGACGAGCTGATCCTGGCCACCGGAGTACGCAGCGTGGTCCCGCCGCTGCCCGGCGTGGACCTGCCCGGGGTATTCACGGTCCGGAACCCGTCCGACGCCCGCGCGATCCGGGAATGGATCGAGGAGCGCCAGGTGCGCCGCGCCGTCGTCGTCGGTGCCGGATACATCGGGCTGGAGATGACCGAGCAGCTCACCGAGCGCGGCATCGAGGTCACCGTGATCGAAGCGCTGGAGCACGCCATGCCGCGCATGGACGCGGACATGTCCGCGCGGGTGGACGCCGAGCTGCGCAAGCACGACGTCGACCTGCGCCTGGGTACGCGCGTCGGCGCGATCGAGGGCGACGACGGCGGCGTGACCGGGGTGCGTGTCGGTTCCGCGGACGACGGCGACACCGTGCCCACCGACCTGGTGATCGTCTCCGTCGGCGTGCGACCCAACCTGGAGCTCGCGCAGCAGGCCGGGGTGACGATCGGCCCGACGGGCGCGATCGCCGTGGACCCACAGGGGCGCACCGATGTGGCGCACGTGTGGGCGGTCGGGGACGTGGCCGAGTCGTTCAACCTGATCACCGACGAACCCACCTGGGTGCCGCTGGGGTCGACGGCGAACAAGATGGGCCGCATCACCGGTGACGCGATCACGGGCGGCACGCTGGAGCACCGAGGCATCCTCGGCACGTCGATCGTGCGGGTCTTCGATCTGGCGGTGGCCCAGACCGGGCTGACGGAGGACCAGGCCAGGGCGGCCGGGTACGACGTCGAGGTGCTGCACAACATCAAGCCCGACCGGCCCGAGTACCTGGGCGGCGAATCGCTGCTGATCAAGGCCGTCGCCGACCGGGCCACCGGGCGGCTGCTCGGCGCGCAGGCCATCGGCGCGTCCGGGGCGGACAAGCGCATCGACGTGCTGGCCACAGCGATCACCTACGGGGCCGACGTCGCCGACCTGTTCCACCTGGACCTGGCCTACTCCCCCACCTACGCCACGACCAAGGACCCGGTGCACTACACGGGCATGGCGCTGGACAACGCGATCCG
>NZ_JAMTCT010000022.1 GCF_024171995.1 Promicromonospora umidemergens
TTCCTTCCAGTCAATCCCAAGAATTATATCTTGGGGCCAACTGTCCGAGAACCGTAGGGCGCCTCACTTCGTGTCCGACTGGACGATGCACTGCGTCGTCCAGCGGCCCAGCAGCCGGAGTGGCCGGATCCGGACCTGACCCGGCGTGCTCGCGGGGTGCTGGAGAGTGTTCCGCCGATCACCGTGCCGGCGGAGATCGACCGGTTGCGGCAACGGTTGGCGATGGTGGCAAATGGCGAGGCGTTCCTGCTGCAGGGCGGGGACTGCGCGGAGACGTTCGAGTCGAACACCGAGCCGCACATCCGGGCGAATCTACACACGCTGTTGCAGATGGCGGTGGTGCTGACGTACGGGGCGAGCTTGCCGGTGGTGAAGGTGGGCCGGATAGCCGGGCAGTACGCGAAACCGCGATCAAGCTCCAACGACGCACTGGGGCTGCCGGTGTACCGCGGTGACATCATCAACTCTCTGGTCGCCGAGCCGAAGCTGCGGGAGCCGGACCCGGGCCGGATGATCCGCGCCTACGCGAACGCGGGCGCGACGATGAACCTGATCCGGTCGCTGACCGGTGCGGGGATGGCGGACCTGGCCCAGGTGCACGGCTGGAACAAGGACTTCGTCCGTACCTCGCCGGCGGGGGAGCGGTACGAGGCGCTGGCGACGGAGATCGATCGAGGGCTGCGGTTCATGTCGGCCAGCGGGATGACCGGTACATCACTGCATTCGACAGAGATATTCGCCAGCCACGAGCTGCTGCTACTGGACTACGAGCGAGCAATGTTGCGGTTGGACGACGCGGAGGCAGCGAATCCCAAGCTGTACGACCTGTCTTCGCACTTCCTGTGGATCGGCGAGCGGACCCGCCAGCTCGACGGTGCCCATATCGCGTTCGCCGAGCTGCTGCACAACCCGATCGGGCTAAAGATCGGTCCGATGACGACCCCGGAGCAAGCGCTGGAGTACGTGCGGCGGCTGGACCCGCGGCACGAGCCGGGCCGGCTGACCCTGATCTCCCGGATGGGCAACGGCAAGGTGCGCGAGGTGCTGCCGGCGATCGTGGAAAAGGTCGAGATGTCAGGGCACAAGGTCATCTGGCAGTGCGATCCGATGCACGGCAACACCCATGAGTCGTCCACCGGGTACAAGACCCGTCACTTCGACCGCATCATCGACGAGGTGCGCGGCTTCTTCGAGGTGCATCGCGAGCTCGGTTCGTACCCCGGTGGGATTCATGTCGAGCTGACCGGTGAGGACGTGACCGAATGTCTCGGCGGCGCGCAGGACATCTCCGACCTCGATCTGGCCGGTCGTTACGAAACCGCTTGTGATCCCCGGTTGAACACGCAGCAGTCGCTGGAGATGGCTTTCCTCGTTGCTGAGATGCTCCGCGGCTGAGGCCGACAGCGCGTGGTCTACCAGGCCTACACCTTGGTCCTGCTGCGCAAACCGACGTCAGCGACCCCTGCGGACGAGTCCGACGACAGGGCGAGGGTGGTCGACAGCAGCCCTGGGAAGCGGTCCTCGAGGTCGTCGCTGCGCAGCCGCACGTAGCAGCGGGTGCCTTCCTCGCGGGTCCGGGTGATCCCGGCCGAGCGCAGCACCTTGAGGTGGTAGCTGAGGGTGGAGTTGGCGATCGGTGCGTCCAGCTCGCTCCAGGCGCGTTCCTCGTTGTCGCTGAGCAGGCGCACCAGGCCCAGTCGGATGGGATCAGCCAGGGCATGCATCACCGTGGGCAGATTGAGGGTGTCCATCGAGGGGTGTGTTGCGGCGGCCATGAGATAGATCATACTAGGACCTAAATGTTCGAGGTTCGTCGATTATCGAAGGGGATAGAGATGACTAGTCTGCGAGTGGCCGGCTACCCGGTGTGGCTCCTGTGCTTGTTCGTGGGGATGCTGGCCCTCGGCACCGACGAGTTCGTGATCTCGGGGATCTTGCCGGATGTCGCTCGGGACCTCGGCGTGTCGCCGGGGACCGCCGGATTGCTGGTGGCCGCCTTCGCGATCACGTTCGCCGTCGGGGCGCCAATCCTGGCCTTCCTTACTGATCGGCTCAACAAGAAGGCGGTCCTGACCTGGGCGCTGGTGATCTTTGCCGTAGCCAACCTGGCGGTCGCGGTCAGCGACGTGTTCGTCCTGACGCTCGTGTTGAGGGCGGTCGCGGGGCTCGCTGCGGCGGCGGTCTCGCCGACCTGCATGGTGATCGCAGGTATGGCTGCGCCGGAGGGCAAGAGCGGACGCTATCTCGCGGTCGTGACCGCCGGCCTCACGGTGGCCCTGTTCACCGGTGTGCCGTTCGGGGCTTTCCTCGGCGACGCGCTGTCCTGGCGGGCGACGTTTGTTCTCATCGCTGTGGTCGCGGCGCTCGTTGCGGTGTTAAGTGCAATCCTCGCCCCCTCGGTGCCGGGGGGGTCACCCACCGCCCTCGCCGCCCGGCTGGCTCCGGTGCGCAATCCACGCGTGCTCGCCCTTGTCGCGGCCATGTTCCTGTCCGGTGCGGGCGGCCTCATGTTCTACAGCTACCTCGGCACGATCTTTACCGAACAGCTCGGCGCCGACAGCAGTGACGTCACCCTGGCTCTGCTGCTGGTCGGGCTCGTCGGGGTGATGGCGGTGTTCTTCGGCGGCTACCTGACCGACCGACTTTCCCCGCGCCCGGCACGCCTGGTCGTCCTCGGAGGCCACTGCCTCGCCCTGGGGGCACTGGCCGCCTACTTCGGGCTCGGAGCCGGGTTCGGGTTCGCGTTGTTCGTGCTCATCGCGGTGTGGTCGGTCTTCGCCTGGGCGCTGAGCCCAGTCATCCAGGCCGGAATCATGAGCGTGGCTGACGGCCAGCCGATGCTGGCCATGTCGCTGGGGATCAGCGGACTCTACGGTGGCAGCGCCGTCGGCGCCGCTCTCGGCGGATATCTCATCGACAACTTCGGCCCCGTCGCGATTCCGCTGGTCGGTACCTTCTGGCTCGCCATCGCCATCCTGTGCGCCACCGTCCGTCCTGCACCGGCGGTCAGGGACAGCGCCGATCCGGTGCCGGTCACCGCTCCCTGAGCACACCCCGCACGTTCCATCCGGTCGTCATCCCGCCGACGGGAGCAACATCCACCACCCGGAGGGCACGATGACCAACCCGAACACCAGCGGAGCACCCCAGTCGCCAACGCAGCTCCAAGCCCCGCCTCGTCCTCGCACCCGCGCGCCCGAGCTCGTCGTCGACCTCCTCGACGGCAGCCGGTGGAACCTGGCGGGGCGGCGACCCGAGAACTTCACGATGATCGTCTTCTACCGGGGTCTGCACTGCCCGGTGTGCCGCGACCAGCTCGCGGCCATCCGCGACAGCAGCGCCGAGCTGGAAAGCCTGGGCGTCGACGTCATCGCCATCAGCGCAGAGGACGAGCATCGCACCCGGCGAGTTCGCGACGACTGGGACCTGCCGGCCCTGCAGCTCGGGTACGACCTTTCTGTGCAGACCATGCGGGACTGGGGCCTGTTCGTCTCCGCAGCCAGCAATGACAACGAGCCTGCCCACTTCAGCGAGCCCGCAGTCTTCCTGGTCGACGCTGAGCAGGAGATCTACTATGCCGCGCTCACCTCCATGCCGTTCGGCAGGCCGGGGCTGGCCGATCTCCTCGGTGGCATCAGGTTTGTCACCCGCACCGGTTACCCTGCCGGGGGCGACCGCTGACGTGCTCCAGGCCGGCTACGAGCGTGTTGCAGGCCACATGGCATGGAGGCACGTGCCCCTGGGAGGGAGAATGGGTTGGTGACCACCCTCGACGTCGTCCGCATCGATGACCCCGCCGACGAGCGCCTTGCCGACTTCAACAGCCTCACGGACGTCGTCCTGCGCTCCAAGCACGAGCCGGCCAAGGGCCTGTACATCGCGGAGAGCTCGACCGTGATGCGGCGGGCGCTCGCGGCCGGGCACCGGCCGCGGTCGTTCCTCATGGCGCCGAAGTGGCTGGACTCGATGACCGACCTGATCGCGGCGACCGGTGCGCCCGTCTACGTCGCCGAGGAACCGCTGCTGAAGGAGATCACGGGCTTCAACCTGCACCGCGGCGCGCTGGCGGCGATGCACCGCCCGCCGCAGCCGACCGTGCACGAGCTGCTCGCCGGCGCGCGCGGCGGCGCGGGGGCTCGCAGGGTGGTGATCCTCGAGGACATCGTGGACCACACGAACGTCGGCGGTTCCAAAACACGAGCACCGGAACCGCAGGTCAGCGCCGCAACGGAGGCGCGACGGGTCGTGATCCTCGAAGATATTGTGGACCATACAAATATTGGTGCCGCGATGAGGGCGTGTGCGGCCCTCGGGGTCGATGCGGTGCTGCTCACCCCGAGCTGTGCGGATCCGCTGTATCGGCGGGCCGTGCGGGTTTCTATGGGGACGGTCTTCCAGGTCCCGTGGACGCGGATCGATCCCTGGCCGGCCGGTATCCGGACCTTGCACGAGCATGGTTTCAAGGTCGCGGCGCTCGCTCTCGAGGATGACTCGATCACGCTGGACGAGCTGGTGGCCGACCCGCCCGACAAGCTCGCGCTGGTTCTCGGGACGGAGGGCGATGGCCTGAAGCCCCGCACGATCGCGGAATGCGACATGACCGTCCGGATCCCGATGTCCGGGGGAGTGGACTCCCTGAACGTGGCCTCGGCCGTGGCGGTCGCTGCTTGGGCTACGCGGGTGCCGGACAGCGATAGCTGAACGGCTACCGTGGCCATCGTCGGCGGATAGGCTCGCGCAGTGCTCGAGGAACTGGACGCGATCAACTGGGACGGCGTGGGCGGGGCCTACGGGCCTGCGGGCGATGTGGCCGAGATCTTGCGAGGGCTTGCCTCGCCGGACGAGCGGGTTGCGGGTGAGGCGCTCGATGCGTTCTTTTCCTCGATCTGGCACCAGGGGACGGTCTATCCCGTGACCGTGGTCGCGGTGCCGTTCATCGTGGACCTGGCCGCGGGTCGTGCTGTTCACCACCGGGATGCTCTGTGCTTCGCGTTGGGCGGGTTCGGAGATCCGAACATGAGCGACGGTAGTGCTCTGCCCGCGGTGCGGGCGGCATTGCGCGCCCACTCGGACCGGCTCCTGCCGCTGTTGGAAGACCCCGACGAGGCGGTCCGTGAGGCTGCCACCTACGCAGTCGCCCACTCGCGCGGCGGTGACAAAGCTGCGTCGGCTCTGGCCGCACGGCGGGAGGTAGAGGACGCCCCGCAGGTCCAGGCGGGCATCGTGCTGGGCCTGTGCGCTGTCGAGCCTGCTGCCGGCCTCCGAGTGGCGGAGGCCGCGTTGCGTGATCCGTTCCCGGTCCCGCTTGCTGCGGCCCATGCGCTTCTCGACGCCGGGCGCGCGGTGCCTGGCGAGGCGCTGGAACACCTCGCGGCCGCGATCAAGCGGGAAGCGGAGTGGACTGGCGCCTGGACGGAGTCCCTCGCACGGTTCGACGGTGTGATCGAACGCCTCGACGCCGTTGCCGCGCGGACTGTTGTCACGAAGATGGGGACTGGCTCCGCGGAGAGCCGTGTCCGTCAGGCGGAGAACCTCGCCCTCCGCTCGCGTGCCAGCCGGTCGGCTGCGCGGGAGTCCGTCGGGCACCTCCGCGAGCTTCTGGCCGACGACGACGCCGGCGTCGTGGCGTCTGCTGTCGCTGCAGCTGCCGATGCTGGTCACGCGGCGTCGAGCCTGGCGCCGGAACTGGCGCACCTGGCACTCGGCGACGTCACTGACCACCGCGGTTCCGCGAATATGGCGATCGCGGTCCTGACTCGGCTCCGGGACGACCGCGTCATTCCAGCGCTGACCGCTGCATGGGAACGCGGCCAGTCGCCGGACGCGCTGCGGCTGCTCGGCGACAACGTCCCGTCCTTCGACCCCGACTTTCTGACCGTCGTCCGCGCCCGACTGGTGACCGTGCTCGATGCCCCGGCGAGCGAGCGTGCCGAGTGGGCGACTCCCGTAGGCTGGCCGGACGGTCCTGCTCCGCTCATCGCAGTCCTCAGGGGCTGGGGACCGGCTGCGGCACCCGCCCTCGACGCCCTCGTCGACGCGCTCCCCGTGGCTCCGTATGCCGTTCCCATGGCGCTGGCTGCGATCGGCCCGGCAGCCCGTGGCGCAGAGGCCGCGCTCCGCGCGGCGGCTGCCGGCGACGGGCTTCCCGCGCTGCGGGCTGCTCACGCCCTGCGCCAGCTGCGTGAGGATTCGGCGCCGCTCGTTGCGGTGGCCGCGGGGCTCCTGGACAGCGGTCATGGGTTCACCGACTGGGATCTGAACTTGGTCGCAGAGGCCGGGCCTGACGCGACGTCGCTGGTCCCGCGCCTGCGCACATACCTGACGGGACGTGCTGCCGAGACCTACCCGGACCGTGAGCTCCAAGTCGCCGCCGCTCGCGTGGTCTGGCGAGCAGTGGGGGACATCGATGCGGTGGCCCCAACTCTGGACGCGGTGCTGAAAGCGGGGGAGAGGCCTGCGGCCCGAGCGGCTGAGTTGTTGGCGGAGCTTCCGCCTGAACTTCTCGGACCGTTCGTCCCAGTGCTGCGCGGCCTCGCAGAACGCACTGAGCCCTTCCACGGGGCTGCACGGGTTCCGGCGGCCCGCGCGCTCTGGCGTGCCGGTACTGCTACAGCTGGTCTCGTTCCGCTGCTCCTCAAGGAGATCGCGGGACCGTGGGGGAGCATCGATGGCGTAGACCTACTCACCGAGATGGGCGACGCCGACGCCGTTCCCGGACTTCGCGCTCTTGCGGAACAGGATGCCCGCATCGTCACCTCCGGCAGCTGGGACAGCCTCGTCTGGGAGGACGACTCCCTGCGTCGGAGACTCCTCGATGCGATCACCACGCTACAAATCATGAGCCGGAGCACGGGCAACCGAGGGTGAACGTGGTCCCTCCGACGTCCAGCACGCCGCACCGGCTAGGTGGCTCGATCGTGGCTTGATCTTGGTAGCCAGCTCATCAGTGCAGATCGAGCAGTAGAACGGAAACTCGCCCTGCTTCGAGTTCGATTGCGGGCCAGTGCATCTCCTTTGTCGGCAGGCGACACATCCCGTCGTCGCATCAGGAATATCCTCGAGATGCCGGGCGTTGTGTGGGTGGTTGCAGTACGCACACCCGGGTCGTGTAATTCGGGGTGGGTCTGTACGGGCGGTGTGTTTACCGCAATAATTGAACAGTGATCGTTGGTTGAGCTAGCCAGCGGTGGTGGGTTCGAAACCCTCACTCTGATAGGGACGCTCGCGGCCGTCATCCCCTTTGCCTTTGCCCACATGTTGAGCGAAGCCCGGGCGCGAAAGCGCTCAGCAAGGAGGAAGAATATGACAGGTGAAACCTCATCAAGGTTGCAGCAAATCCGCCGATTCCTAGGTAGTTTCTCGCAGTCGATGCTGGTAACGATCTGGACAGTAGGCACGGGGGCTCTGGCGAGTCCGCTGGCATCCTGAGTCAACGATCACTGACGACAATGCCCTCCGGCGAACCGGAGGGCATTGTTTGTTTGTACGGATCGTGTACGTCCAGAAGCCGAGCTTCGGCCAGACTCTCGACCGGAGCATCCGATCAAACTCGGGCAGGACAATGCGCCGCTATCTGGAGGTCGGCCGTTTAAGGGAGAAGTCCAGGACGCGGACAGAGATCACACGGCCCTGGGCGCGCTGCTTCTCTGCCTCGGCCTCCAAGGCCGTGCGCACCTTCGTGACGCTGCCTTGGCGTGCCGCCTTGCTGCGTCGGCCGTCCGCGGTTGCCCAGGATTCTTGGTCGAACCAAGCGACGACGTAAAGCCCATGATCGGTCTGGAAGTCGGCCATGTACCGCTGAACGAGCTGTGTCTCGAGCGACTCGATGAGCCCAGGGTTCCAGACGCCCTTGACCTCCCCCGGAATGCGCAGCGTCCCCGGCGACCCTATGGCGCCCGAGTCTGGCCGCACCGCCTCTACCCGCAGATCAGTCCGCTCAGCCAGGCCGCTCTGCCCGCTACGGCGCACCTGCACCTCTCGGTTGACCACTACGCCGACGCCGTTGAGGTGCTGTTCTAGTTCGTTGGCGAGGTAGTCGGAGATCTCTTCCTCTCTTTTCGGCCGCTTCGAGTGTGTGTCCCAGAGGAGAAATGCTGACGGCGTATCAGCCTGGAGGCGCGCTTCGATCTCGTCCAACGCGTGGAGCGTCGCGGCGAGCAGATCGGCGTCCGAGCGCACTACGCGCGTCCGGCGGCTCTGGGCGAGCTGGTCGATCTCGTCCAGTGTGAGCGGCTCCCAGCTTCGTTCGCGTAATGCGCGCTTGGCATCGACCAGGAAACGTGCCATCCATGGCTCGTCAGGCCGAGCCAGTGCAATCCGCTCGATAGCCGCTACAGCGTCACGCGTACCGTGTCGTGACAGGGCGGTGAGTAGGGCATCCCGCCAGTGAGCGAGAGACTCACGTGGTCGGACCCGGTCAGTGTCCTCGGAGGCAGTGTCTTGGGCGCGTGGGAAGCGTTCGCACAGCCAGAGATACAGATCGGCCAGGGCTTGTGGCGCAAGGTCCGGAGTACGTCGGTCGAAGGCCTGGGCGAACTGCAGAGAGACCGCTTCCATGAAGGGTGCGTCGTTCTTCATCAGGGCACCGAGTGCCACCCACGACCTCGTTGCATCATTGCGGAGTAGGCGGCATGCGGCGTCCTTCCCCAGCTCCGGGTCTTCGATCCGTTCAGCGTCGCCAAGGCGTGAGTGCAGCACGGGAGCGACAAGGTCCAGGTGTCGTTCGACAAGGAAGTCCAGGATGCCCGCCCGCGTGTCGGGGGCCATGGGACGTGTGAGTCGTTCGAGAAGTTCGCGCGCTAGGACCTCGGTGGAAAGGACCTCGAGTTCGGTCCTGAGGAACACGTGCGCCTCATCGGCGATCGCCTTGTCGACCAGCACCAGGATGGTCTGGCGCAGTTCGTCCTCCGCATGCGGGCGCGCCAGCGTGAGCAAGCGTTGCTTGTCGTCATGGCTTGCTCCGTTGTTCGTGGCGATCCAGGCGATCAGGATCGGAGCCCAGTTACGCCAGGCCTCGGGCGAGACCGCGTTCAGCGCCGGCGGGTCTAGCTTCAACAGTAGAGCCAGCGCCTGATATCCGGCCCGCGCGGGGCGGTAGTCGATGTTCCGGGCGAGCCACTGGTCGGGCTGGCATTCACCGGTCTCCACATAGATGCGCGCGGCGGTCACGAAGTCGGCCTTCACCGTGCCCGGGAGCGTCTCCCACCGCGGGTGAAGCGTCAGGTCCGGCTGGAACTCGTCCATGTCTCTTCGCATACCGGGCATGACCGCCAGGTGAGCTGCTCGCCAGAAGGCGGAGGTGTTTCCGTCAACGGCCTTGCCGATCTCCTCAGCGATGCGCGGATTGACCCAATCGTCTGAGCGCTCTTCCTTGCGTCGCCGCGAGATCTCAAGGTGTCGTCGGGCGCGTTCTTGCGACTTCTGCCGGGCCTCGACGGCTGCTTCGGAATCGAGCTCGACCACTGATCGCCAGTCGCTGAACAGTTCCGCGGCCGCGTGATCCTCGGGAAGCTCGAGGATGATGCTGCTGTGCGCGACCAGGTGGGGTTTGAGGAGTTCCCTGGCGGCACGCCCGGCATTCTCCCGGAGCGTGCCGTCGGCCGCGGCGTAGACGTCGATGAGCCACTCAAGGTCCTCGTCGTACACGAGTACCATTCCCCGGCCGGGCTGCTCGTCGACGATCCACCAGACCTGCTCCTCGGACACTGTCTCAAGGAGCAGTCGAGTCACTGCGTGCCGTGTGTCAGTGTCCAGGTCGATCTCGTCACCGTTAAGCCCCGGTTCTCCAAAGAGCGGCTGGGAGTCAGCCAGGCTCTTGAGCGCCATAGCAACGATGACCTCTCGTGCCGAATCGTCATCGAGATGTGCAAGGCAGAGCTTGAGGATTGCGCGGACGAGCTTGGCCAGCCGAAAGTCATCCATGCGGGAGAGATCGGCCAGAAGCCACGTGCAAGCTGGTCTCAGGTCGGACGCCCGGAGTTCCGTTGCGAAACGGTCCATGAAGACGGAGTACAGGCCGTAGTAGTTGCGCGGGTGCGATGGTGACAGCACGGAGAAGACCTTCTCGGTCGACACAGCGTGTGGCCAGGACACCAGCAGCGCTGCTGCCTCCAATTCTTGATTATCCGCGGCGACAGACCCGGTTGAAGCGCCGATGAGCGTCGCCAGGTCATGGCTCGGCGCCGCGGCCGACAGGCCATGAATTGCCATTGCTGCCGACGCCCGCACGTGCGGGTCCGCCTTGTCGTTGAGTGCGAGAGTGGTGAGGTCCGGTACTGAATCCATGAGCGAGCAACTTCTGGCGATGCGGACCGCGACTCGGCAGGCCTCTCCTTGCGGGGTTTGCAGGGCGGGCCGCAATTGCTCTGCCAGCCCGGAGTGCTGCAAGCCGGAGTAGTCCACGTCGTAGTCGTCGAAGAGTTCCCCGGACTGCGCATCGCGGAGCAGGGCGCTGACAACCTCAGAACGGAGCTGACCTTCGGGCAGGTCGACGCTCGCGAGGAATGCCTCCGGGTCGCTCTGGATGAGATGTCGGAACCTTGCAGAGTCAAGAGCGACCAGCCAGGCTGCCACCTGCCGCGCGCGCGTGTAGATGCGCCCGTCATTCGCCACCAGGAGCGACGTCACCTGCTCGTTGTCGAGGCTTTGATGCAGGACCCACCTGGCGCTGAGATAGTCCGCGAAGGTGGCGTGCGACCAGCCGAGACGGGCTTCGCCTGCGCCAGTGAAGATCCCCGAGCGCAACGTCGCGTGCACGTCGTCCGAGGAGATTCCCTGTCCGTCGCGCCCGGGCGGTCCGACGCACTGGTCGACGCTCAGATCGTCCGGTGGGGCGGTCGCGACAGAGCCTCGCCACACGGTTGGTCGACCCCCGAACAGAGACAGCGCAGCGATGCGTTCGGCGGCACGCATCCGACCGGCTACACCACCCGGTGGCGCGATCGCTTGCTGGCGCTGCGGGTTCATCTCGTCGAGCAAGGCCGTCAAACCATGCTCGTATAGCTCCCGAGCGTTCCCGGGCAACGATCCGTGTTGGCTGATCGAGGACTGGATGAGTTTCAGCGTCAAGGGACGTGCCGCGAGCGGGACGATGCGGGCCTGTTCTACTGCTGCCAGGATCTCCTCCGCGTCCAGCTCCGCAGCTCGCATTAAGTCGGCTGCGTCGGAGCGTCGCAGGGGCAGCAACTCGTGGATATTGACCTCGGAGAAGTTGTTCTCCAGGACGGTCCGCATTCTCTGGGGCCAGTCAGCGGTGCGGCAGGCGACGCGAAGGAAGAGGCGATCGCAGTCCCACCTCATCAGAAATTCGTCGAGCAGCTGGTCCAACGTCTCGACCCGGTTCTTGGCCTCGTCGAAACTGTCCAGCGTTAGGCACAGCGAATGGTTTCCCGCTTGCCACGTCCGAATCTGCTCGCTCTCGAACACCTCGCGGACCAACCGATCTTCACTGCCGTAGCGGCCCAGATCGACGTGCAGTCCTTCGATCCCCTCCGCTTGCGGTGCCACAGCACTTCCCGCAGCGAGCGTGCTCGTCTTTCCCATCCCTGGTTCCCCGAGCAAGACGACGCACTGGCGTTCTGCCAGGGCTGCTGTACTGACGGCCGCAGCGTTCGCGCGGAACAAGCCTTTATCGGTGGGATCGTCTAGCCAGCCGGCAGGGGTGAGCGTGTAGGTCCCGTCCTCCGGTAGCCAGAAGCGTTCAAGGTCTACGTAGTTCAGAGCCATCGCTCACCAACTTCATGGAAGGAGCCGACGACGACCTGCTGCGTCGCCCCGGTGTGTTCGGAGACTGAATTCCGCAGAACGATGACTGGAGGGTCAGGAACGGCGGTCCCGCTTCCTGGTGCGGTCCGGCTGCGCCGCGGCGGGCGCAGCCGGTCCCGTCGATCGGTGTCGTAGTTCTTGTGGGTGACACCGATCGTCCGAGGTTTACGTCGGTACGAGCCGTAGCGCCGGTCGCTCGTCTGCTTCTCCCAGAAGCTTGCGGACCGTCGCTGCCGGCCATGCGAGCTCTTGGGCAAGGGACGCTACGGTCACTCCGTTGGCGTCCGCGAGCTCGACGGCTTCGCGTAACAGGCAGGGTGTCTCGCCGGGAAACTGGCCGACCGGTTGTGGCGCGAAGGCCCCTTCGTTCTGCAGCTGGTTGAGCATGATGTAGGCGCGTCGCGCGGTGGAGTCCGACAGCAGGCCGACCTCGCGGCTGCGATATATCAGGGACTTGATCGAGACGCCCCACTCGTCGCTGAGCTGGCTCCATCGCTGGAAGTCGACGCGGCGGGGTAGGCGGTCGCGGATGACCAGGCCCGGCGTGAGGAACTCGGCGGCGAACCGATCTGCCTCGCGCTCGAGCTGAGGGTCGCCGCCGACCTGATCGGCGTGGAGGACCAGGTGGCCGAGCTCGTGGGCGGCCGTGAACCTGTGCCGGAGCACGTCGTCGGCCCGGTCGGGAGCGAGCACGATGACGGGCCGAGACAGGGCGACCGTCGAGAAGGCGTCGATGCGTCGGACCTCGGCGTCGGCCAGCGGTGCGAAGACCACAGCGATCCCGTGGTTCTCGATGATCCGAACGACGTGCGCGACGGGTCCTGAACCTAGTCCCCACGCCTTGCGCAGGGCGCGCGCAGCCGCGTTCGGGTCTTCGGGGAAGGTCCCTGGCTCGATCTCACCACCGACGAAACCGGGAAGGGCGACTGGGGGGAACCGGACGTGCCGCTCGATCGCGTTCACCAGCTCCCAGACCTGCTCGGCGTAGGAGACCGCCTTCGCACGCTGCTTCGCCGTGGTCGACCGCAGACTGCGGAAGTAGGTGTCCGCCGTCTCCAGTCGCGCCATCGGGCGACCGGCCGCGAAGAACTGGCGCGGCACGCCGAGCTCGGTAGCCATGCGCACGATCAGGTCCGGGCGTGGCGGCGTCGCTCCCGACTCGAACTGCCCGACGGCGGTAGCTGATACCCCGAGGGAGGCCGCCAGGCTCTGCTTGGTTCGCAGGGCAAGCTGTCGCGCTTGCCGTAGCCGGTAGCCGTCGAACACTTGAGCAATCTGACGATCAGTGAGGCGGCTCTCTGCCGGGCTGTCATTCACCGCCGCCCCCGGTGGCGGACTGGTCCTGGTTACCTTCCGCATCGGTGCGCAGCGAGATCGGGCTCTCGGGCAGCGGCGCCTGGTCGAACCTGCCGCCAACACCGGGGTCGCTGCTGAGGGCAAGCCCGGTGATCGAGCTGTCGAGAAGGGACTGAGGCAGTTCCTCGCGGTGGGTCCAGTCGAGGAACCCCAGAGCGTCGGGGGCGGCCTCTCCGTAATACACGTGCTGGAGGCCTCCACGAGCCGAGACAGCGCAGGCGACAGTCACGACCCGTTCTGCCGAACCGAAGGAGCCGTCACGCACCACGCGCACACGGCCAGCGTCGAACTCCTGGCCCAGGTCCAAGTGCCCCTGGACGGCCTCTGGCTCACGCCCGTTGAGGGCGTACACGCGCGCGCGGTACTCGGACACGTCGATCCGGATCTTGTCACCGCCGTGCGGGCTGCTCGAGTACCGCACAGGGAAGACCAGCGTCCCGCGGAAGACGATCAGTGGGAAGCGGGAGTCCTTCGGGTGGACCTGCTCGTGGCCCGGCAGAAAGTTCATGTGCGTGGCGACCTGGTGGCCAAGGATCCGCCAGAGCGCGCCGTAGGCCTCGTTGGACTCCAGCTTGCTGCCAGCCTTGGCGTCCAGGGCGTACTCCTGCGACGCACGTGCCGCCTCCGCCAGGGCGACCCTGACCTGGTGCGCATGCTCGCCGAACCGCTCGACCATCCACCGTGACGCTTCGGGCAACTCGTGCATGTGCACTCCAGGGCTTGAGAAGGTTGTACGAATAGTAGCACCAGCACTTCAGATTCAGGCCGAGAACAGTCAGCGGGCTGCTGGTCGGTCGGACAGTCCCGCTCAAGAGCCGGCGGCACGTACTACTGGGAAGTGACACACGGCACGGCACAGCGCACAGCGAGCGATCTGTAGGGATCCATCGAATATGTCGGTTCGACCCATGTTGTTGTCGGCAAGGCGTCGGTCGGCCCGGGCCCCATCAGTGGCACGCCCGCGTCGACGCGACAGTTCGGTCACTCGTCCGGGATCTCGGGCAACTAGAAACGTCGGTCGACCAGCGTGCGCCTGCGTCCAGCAGTGCAGGTCACGAACGCCGCGACACGACAACCACCGATCCCTCTGGCGGTGCCTGGGTGACTACGCTGAGCGCGACGAGAGGGGACAAGATGCGCCTCAAGCGGGTGCGAGTGCGTGACTACCGGTCGGTCAACGACAGCGGCGAGTTCGAGATCGAGCACGACAAGACCATCCTCGTCGGCATCAACGAGGCCGGAAAGACGGGTCTGCTGACTGCGATGGAGCAGTTGAACGCGCCGGCCACGCGGCCGAAGTTCAAGGCGCTGACGGACTACCCCCGCGCTCGCTACACGGAGGTACAGCGGGGCGACCGCCCAGCGGGTGACGTCGAGGTCGTGGTCGCGACCTTCCAGCTCGACGACGACGACCGCAGTGCCGTCGCTAAGGTCGCACCCGACCTTGAGAACCTCAAGACGTTCCAGGTCACGCGCAAGCTCGACAACACGTCGACTCACTACCTCGTCGACGCCCCTGACTACAAGCTGTTCCGCAACGTCGAAGAAGACCTGCAGCGCCTTCGTAAGGCGTTGCTGGCTGTCGAAGGGAGCGAGGCCATCCTCGCGAAATTCGACGCCGCGGTGAAGGTATTTGCCCCGACCGAACGGCTGACCGGAAGCAAGGCAACGACACTCGACGCCCGTCTGGCCGAGGCAGTTGCCGAGATCGACGAGGGCAACGAACGAGAACTCACGCGCCTGCGAAAGATCCGCAGCGCGATCGCCATCTCGACTCAGCGTGCTGCGGCCGCGCGCGTGCTGGTGGACAGGCTTCCTCAGTTCGTCTACTACTCGACCTACTTCCAGGTCCACCCCCGCATCAACCTGACGGCACTCGCTGCGCGCGAGGCTGCCGGAGACACCGAAGAGGGATACGACTTCGGCAACCTGTGCCTACTGAAGGTCGTCGGCCTCACAGCGAAGGAGCTCGCAGAGCTAGCCGACGGCCAACCGACGGAGCAGCAGTACGGCCACAATACCGACGCGTATCGTGAGGCGGTGAAGGCCTACCAGGACAAGCTGGACGACCGTCACAACCGGCTCAACGCCGCCAGCGTGTCTCTCACCCAACAGATCCGCAAGGTCTGGGGTGACGAGCAGGTGCAACTGCGCTTCGTCGCCGACGGCCACTACCTCAAGGTGACCGTGGTGGACGACCTCGGTGTCGAGGTGGAACTCGACCAACGCAGCGAGGGGTTCCGCTGGCTCGTGTCGTTCTTCGTCGTGTTCCGCGCCCAGTCCGAGGGCAATCTCAAGAACGCCATCCTTCTCCTCGACGAGCCCGGCCTGAGCCTGCACGCGCTCAAGCAGCAGCAGTTCCGTTACACCGTCGGCGAGCTGGCCGGCACAAACCAGGTCATCTACACGACCCACTCCCCGTTCATGGTCGGCTCCGACGAACTCGACCGGGTGCGGATCGTCGAGATGCCAGACCGGACTATCGGCACCAAGGTCCACACGCGGATCGCGGTCGACGACCCGGCCTCGCTTTACCCCCTGCAGGCTGCGCTGGGCTATGAACTGGCTCAGTCGATGTTCACCCAGGCTCGCAACCTGGTGTGCGAGGGCTACACCGACATGCTCTACGTCGAGTCCTTGAACGCCGCAGCTTTCGACGCTGGGAGCGGGTTCAAACACCCAGTCGCGCTCGTACCGGCATCCAGCGCCAGCAAGGTCATCTACTACGTGACCGTCCTGGTGAGCCAGGACTTCAAGGTCGCCGCACTGCTTGACTCCGACCAAGCCGGGGACAAAGCAGCCGAGCAAGACGAACTTGTCGCGATGCTCGACAAGAAGCGGCTGCTACGAACCAAGGACTTCATAGCAGGGTCGGTCAAGGGACCCGAGATCGAGGACCTTCTCCGAGAGACCCTCGTCAACGTCGCCAAAGAGCGGTGCGGCTGGGACGTCGAGCAGATCGCGACCGACCAGCCGCACCGACGCCTCGTCGACATCCTGATCAAAGAGATCTCAGGCTTCTCGAAGTTGAAGCTCGCTCGCGCATTCATGTCCTGGCTGGGGGAGCACGGCTTCGACGGACTGACGGCCGGCGAGCAGGAAGCCGTGAGGAAGTTCTTCACCACAACCAACAAGGCGCTGGCCTGACTTCGGTCCGGGTTCTTCGACAATGACACCAGCCGCTCAGAGCCGAGAAGGCGCTCCACTTCCGTCGGCCGCCAGCCGCCAGGACCACCCTCTGACCACTGGGGAAGATGAGTCCGCGCTCGTGGTGCGCCCGTGAAGGACGCCATCTTCGCTGGCCTGATCGTGACCGTCGTCGGCGGTCTGATTGTGGTCGGCGTCTCCTGGATCGTTAAACGCGTGCCAGCCGCTTTGCGTCGTGTTGCTGCCAAGTCGACTGCGTTGAGGCAGAAGACCAGCCGGGACGACGCGGCGTTGCAACTCGTTGTCCTACGTGAGCAAGTGCGCGAAGTCGCACGAGAGCAAGGCCTGCGGGTACCAGACCGCGCGACCGGCCAGGATCCGACGATCGTCACATACACGCATGGTCACCCGTCGTACCACTTTTCCGGCCACGCCGCGTACAAGCGGGTACTTGCGAGCGGGAGAGCAGATCCATTGCGTTCTAGCGTCAGCAAACCTCCACAACCTATCTCGCGGTGGACAGAGAAAGCCCTCCGAGACTGGCTGGCTCAGCACGCCACGTCGTGGGTGGCAAACACCAAGGCCTGAGCGGATCCGTGGCATACCGGCGGGGCTGCCGCCCGGACGGGTGACACCGGCAGTCACATCCGAAGCATGGACGATCTTTCCAAGGGGCAGCGGGCGACTGTGTCGCTGCTGCCCCTTGGCGCATCCGCTGCGCCGCTGGTCATCGATCAGCCCGAAGACGGCTTCGACAACCGGTTCGTGCACGACGGCGTGGTGAGCGAGTTGCGTGAGCTCAAGGGGAACCAGGCAGATCATCACGAGCACCCGCAGTGCCAACGTCTCCGTCCTCGGCGACGCTGAACTGATCGTGCTCTTGGAGGTGACGGACAGCGTGGACGGCCGATAATAGACGGCGTCGGATCCCTTGATGACCGCACGATCCGCGCCCTCGTCGAGAACATCCTCAAAGGGGGACCTGCAGTATTCAACGTACGAAAGCACCTCTAGGGACTGCTGCGGTCGAGCAGTATCGCCAGACGGGAAAGAAATGGACGTACACCAGTGACGAGAAAGCCTGACTTCGGGCTACTCGATGGCCTCGCCGGCGTCATCGATCAGGTAGAGGTCGTAGTGGCCGTCAGTGCCTCAACGACCGGATCGCTTGCACGCCAAGTGACCCAGGCCTCTTCGGCACGTCTTCGTTGATCGCCACGAACCCGTTCGTATCGAACGTGGTGCCCAATCAACAGCGCGTCGACTGCGCTCCAAATCCGTCGGAGGTGAAGACCCAGATCGATCGCCAATTCAGCACCGGCGACCGGCCAGGTCTGACGAGCCGGATCCAGCTTCTCCAGCAACCTCGCACCGTTGGGAGCCGGATGACCACCGACCTCACAGTGACCCCAGTACTCCTCATTCGAGAATTTGCCCACAAGGTTCCGCATCTTTTGTGGCGAGAACGAGTTCCGGATTTCAGTTGGAGTGCTCTCGCCCCATCGGCGGGCGTGGTCGAGATCGCTGCAGAAAAGTGTTAGCAAGTATTCGCACTCAATCAGCTGGCGGACCACTGCCCCCACTGCGTAGTACCGCCGCCTCGCCGCCATGGTTACTGCCGCCTCTGCCAGTTCAACGCTCATGCACGCCACAGTGGCCACGCCGCGAAACGCAAGCAGAGTTTCTTGATCGCGCGTCATGTCGTGGTGAGGATCCTCGACTTTTCCACCGCCGATCCAGGAGTCGACTGCGATCCAGTCCGTGACGTTGATCAGGACGTCCAGGATTGTCGATGCGAACTTATTCCGAGCAGCGACATTGCTCTCATCGACCGTCGCCCGCAGAATCTCCGCCCGCACGTCGTGTTGCTGGCCCTCGCTATGGTCCATGGCACCACCCTAGCTACTCACAAACTCGCGTCAGATCGTGCTCTCGTAGACGTGGTCGTTCTCCTCACCGACAAACAAAGTGATCGTCCACTAACTCGCCGCAGACGGAGCAGGGGACGTCGTCGGGACTACTGCACGGATGGGTGACACCTAGCCTCGGTTCGGTAAGTCCCGCGCCATCGAGGTCGGAGGGCGAGCGACTTGGCCGTAGACCTGTGGTGGTCAGGCTGCAGAGGGCCGTTGGGGCAGACCACGTCGTCCTGGTCTAAGACGAGCTGGATGTTGTAGCGTGGAGGTGGGCAAGGAGTTCGGGATCGAACCTGAACAACCGCCGACAGTTCTCGCGGCACGGAGCGTTGGATCGCGCCTGCGCCACCGCCGCTCTTCCATCTTCTTTGTTGCTGGCTGGCGTGCGCTTGTGCCGCTGGCTGGAAGGGTGTACTTGCGATGACCATCTATTCCCACCATCCCCAGCGGGGCAAGGTGCAGATCTTGGCGACCTTTCGTGGGCAGTCTGGTCTCACCTCGTCCACGGTGACGAGCGTGGAGTCCGTCGACCTGGCGGAGCCGATCGTGGAGGCGCTGAACAGGGTATCGGCGAGTGCGACGATCCCTGTGAGCTTCTGGGACACCCGTCATGGACCTGTGGGCCGCTTCCCGGCTGACCACATCGCCGCGCTGACCGATCCCGTGGCACGTCAGCACCTTCTTGTGGGGGCTCACAGCCTCTGGTACGTCATGACAACCTGGCTGTTGCACAGCGCGCTGACCGATCTCGATGCCGCGCTGGAGGCAGCGCCTCCTCCGGTTCGGACGGCAATCGAAGCGGAGCTTGAGACCGAGGCCACTTGGCTGCGGTCTGGGCTGGCCGAAGAGTGGGAGGGTGCCGAGCCGCCTGCCCGAGACGACGAGCGGCGCATCTGGGAGCACGAGGAGCCGTTCGTCTACGCCGCTGAGTACGGCCTTGGCGACCGTGACCGGATGTACCTCGATCGACATGAAGCGTCCTTCACGGACGCAGAGCGTCAGCAAGCCGTCGACGACCTTCGGATGATGCTTGATGTGTACAAGCAGCGCTCCCCCCGTGCTGACGTGGCACTCGGACTGGATGGGTTCGACTTTTTCGTCGAGCCCATCGACGGAGATCCGCTGGCTGAGGACCGCTTCTATCTCGAGATCGGTCCGTTGCTGTCTGAGGACGATGCGGGCCAGGGCCGGTGGGGGATCTCCCTGGGCCGGTGGGTGACCGACGAGGTGGACGAGGAGGGCTACCCGATCGGGTCGACTGGGACAACATTCCTCGATGCCGGCTTCTCAGAGTCTCCTGCGCCTACCGAGATCGCAAAGCTGCTCGAAGTCACTCACGACCAGGTCGCCTCCTGGACCACAGCGGTCGTCGGCGATCCCCTTGAGGGGACTGGGCTCGTCGTGACCGACCGGGTCGGGAACTAGCGGCGGGCCGCGGAAGTCACGGACTTCTGTAGGCATGGATGCTGCCGCGCCGGATTCGGCGCGGCAGCATGCAGGCGCGGTGATGCCCAGTAGTCGAGTCCTGTTGCCAGGGTTCGGCCGGTGAGGTCGGTCAGAGCGATCCGGTTGTCCCGGGTAGCAGAGTCTTCTGCCTTGAGTACGGTGCAGGCGTCGTAGAAGCGGGCGAACACGGCGGCGACGTCGAAGAGGTACGCGTTCATTCCTTGTGGTCCTCCGCGGTCGCCGGAGCGGCGGTCCGATGCTCCTTCGGACGTGGTGGGATCCCGGTGCCGACCTCGATCCTGATTCCGTGCTGCACCGCGGGATCCGGCCGTCGACCTGACGCTATTCCGGCGGGATTCGCTTGACGCCGGCCGGGCCAGGGTGTGCGATCCCCTTGATCGTGGGGTTGTTGTAGTCGAAGGTGATCATCTGGAACCGGCTGTCCAAATTTCTGGGTGGCTTGTTGTCGGCGATGATGATCTGCGCCTTGCTCTTCTCGAATGACATGACATCCATCTCAAACCTGCTATAGACGCGGTCGGCTAGTTCTTCCTGGTCGCCGAGTGCGAGTCGTGGTGTGTCCATGAGGAGGAACGAGGGGTAGTGGACGTCGGTCCAGTTCCTCGACTCTTCGAGCGCGACGGTGTTCACCGCGAGCCAGTAGGCCAGCTGTGTGAGGGTGATGATCCCTCCGCCTTTGCTTACCTGAGCGAACGTCTTGTCAGCGAAGGTTGGTAGGTAGGTTTTCGGATCGATCTTGGCTCGCTCTACGGCGGGGATGCCGAAGTGTCCAACGACGACGTTGAAGCGGTCGGCGAGCAGTTCAACGAGCAGCTGGCGGCGTTCAGCGGCGTTGGCTTCAAGTTCCCTGAGCCGCGCCCTGGCCTCCGTCTGCTCCTGTTGAAGCCGTTCTGCTGTGTCGGCGATTTCCTGCACTTGGTCCCACTGGCGGAGCAGTGCTTCGTAGCGCTGTTGATTCGCGCGACCTTTCTCGCGCTGGCCGACGGCGTCGGCGTACCGCTGAAGCCGTGGCGTCGCCACCGTCTTGGTGCGCTCGTCGATCTCTCGGGACAGGTCGGCGACGAGTCCTTCGCGTTTGCGTAGGGTGTGCCGGACCTGCCCTGTCTGCTCTGTGATGATGTTCAGCTGCTGCGCCAGCTGCTCGATCTGGTCGTCGATTCGCTTGATCTCAGCCTCGGCCGGCCGCTTCTTGCGTACTGACGTTGGGTCTTCCTGCAGGCAGACCGGGCAGGCGTCCTGCGGCACCTCGCGCTGGTTAAGCGCCTGCGAGCATCGAGGACAGTTCACAAACTCGATGAGCCCGATGAGCTCTGTCGCGCTGGAGGCGCGCAGCAGACGCTCTCGTGAGCGGCTCAGCCGCTGACGTTCCAGCTCCAGTTCCCTGCGGCTCGCCGCGAGTGCGGCAGCCGTGTCAGCGATATGTGTGACGTCACGGTCGGCCTCGCTGAGGAGCCGCCGAAGTGTCTGTGTGCGGTCGTCGAAGAACTCGTCGAGCTCGTTGCGCAGCAGCTCGATAGTCTGCGCGGCTTGCTCCTCTTCGCTCCTGGCCTTGTCGAGGGCGATCTGAGCGTCGAACCGGCTGGTGGTACCACTCGACTTCACGACGTCCTTCGCGATCGTGAGGGCCTTCTTCGCTTCGTTGATCTCGCCCTTGATGATGTTGATGCGGGACTGGAAGGCGAGCATCTCAGTGTTGACTAGGCCGAACATCAGCTCGAACGTCTTGCGCCGCTTGAGGTCGAGCGGGGCTTCGTCCGAGCCGGCGATCGATCGGTTCATGACGTCCTGGGAGACGTACATGAACCGAAAGACGTCGTTGAAGGTGATCAGGTCGCCAGCCCTCATGCTGCTGCCACTGGCCGCCGCCCGGGCGTCTGTCGGGAGGCCCATGGCGGCCATGAGCAGGTCACTGATCTTGGGCTCGGCATCGACGCGGTGATCGTCAAGCCGGACGCCGCGCCCAAGGTCCTCGACACGTACGGTCTTACTCGGCTTGCTGGCGATGGCCCGCGAGAGTCGCAGGCGGCGGTCCCCGATCTGGATGGTCAGGTGCACGTCGGTGACCGACTCGACGACGGGCGAGAGGTGCGCGTTGCCGCCGATGCCGTGCTTGATGAGTTCGAACAGCGTCGTCTTGCCGACACCGGTCGGACCGGCCAGTACCGTGAGGTCGCGGTCGAACTGGTAGAAGAACTCGTCCTTCACGGTGTTGATCTGGATCCTCTCCAGACGGAACTTCGTCATGCGATCACCTCCCGATGGCTGCGGTCCATGAGGTCAGGTAGACGCTCGTAGATCATGTTCTTGAGTTGGTTCCCGGTCATCGTGCTGGTGAGCGATGCAATGCGAGTACATGCCTGCATGACGGTGTTCCACTCGCTACGACTGGCCAGTTCGCCCGCTGTCTCATGCCCCGCGTGGGTCGACTTGAACTTGAGCGCGCCCCGCTGGCCCTTGGTAGCGGTGACGAGACCGCGGCTGAGCAGGCGGCCGAGCACGTCGTAGTAGCGGTCGTCCCAGGGGCCGTACTTGTACCGGATCATCGGATCGTCGATCACAGCAGGATCATCGTCGGCCGCAGGGATGTCGACCGCGTCGTCGATCACCCGCCCGACGACATGGGGGTAGCGGACCAGGAAGTCCATCTTGGCAAGCTTGGTCAGCCCGTTCAGCACGCCATTGGAGCCAGGCGCCTGACACGCGGCATCGATCAGGAGGAGCACTCGCGCCTCGTGATAGGCGGTGTCGTCGACAACTCGCGATTCGTCAGTCATGGCCGACCTCCCGCAGCGATTCGGTCTCGAGCCGCGGCGACGTCGAAGCGGTCCGAGAACCACACCTCGCACTGTTCGCACAAGTCGGCGATAGCGCCAGTCAGGTTGTCGATGTCGAGCTCGTTGAACTCGACGGTGCCGGCCAGCGACTCAAGCCGTTGTTCCAGCTCATGCCACAGCGCGGAGTTGGTCCCGGTTGTTCGTTCGACCTCACGGACGAGTCGTAGCAGCCGGAGTTCAACGGTTTCGAAGCGATCCTGCTCGCCAGGGACATCGAATGCGGCATCCCGGATTCGGAAGTAGCGAGTACGCAGACGTCGGGCGTGCGCGATGACGTTGTCGGACAGTTCCCCGACGGTCAGTTTGATTCCGAGGTTCGACGAGTCGTAGACGCGTGGAGGCGGTCCGTAGCCATCGGCTCGCTCAAGCGCCACGGACACCGCCAGGTCGATCTCGGGGAGCGACACCACGCGCTTCTCGACCGTTGCCGCGAGCGACCCGTTGCTCGAAGTTGGCAGGGCCGCACGAGGGGTAGGGCCATCGCCCTGCATCTTTGGTCGAACCACCGACAGGACCGCCTGCCAAATGGCCCCTCCCGATCCGGGCCGGTCTAGCAGGGCAGCTACTGGCTCGGCATACGCAGACGGCGCCATGTACTTGACGTGGTCCCGGTGTGGCTTGTTGCCGTCGATGTGGAGACCAGAGAGGAACTCGGCAGTGGAGAGCCGATCCAACGGCAGACCGTTGTCAAGCCTCCTGGCGGCGCCGATGAACTTGTCGAGCGTGTCCGCGTGCCCCCCGATGCTGACGTCGTTGACACCCCGGGTATTGAAGTCGTGGCACGCCCTGCCTACGTCGCGGGCATCGCCCCCGAGCTCAGAAGTGGTGACCAGCCGACATGTCACCGCCTTGTTGTGGCACAACCAATTCCGCAGGAGGTGCAGCACACCGGCGTCGTTCAGCAGGCTGCGGTATGAGGTGATAGCCCCAACCTGCGGTTCACGATGTTTTGCTGAGACGATCTCGACCTGTCCGCCGCGATGAACGATCCAGTCCTCGTGCCACTCACAGGTCAGCTGGAAGTTGAAGCCCTTCGAGCGCTTCGCCTCAAGCCAGTCGGCATAGGCCCTCAGGACATCAACGGCAGCCATCGCGACCTGCCACTCATACCGTGCGGCGGTCGCAGCTCCGCTGTCTTCGACCGGGGCGGTCGACAAGATCGCCTGTGTAGGTTTATCAGTGCCATCGACGACGTCGGCCACGGCGATAATCTACGAGACGCATGAGAGTGTGTCACGCATCTGCACGGGTGAACTGACCTGCAACGACGTAGTGGCGAGCTGCCGAAGCTGACATCGTCGGTGACGAGTCCGTCGGACTCGGGAGCGATATGCGCCGACAGCGTCGGGCATGAATGCCCCACTACGGAACCGCCGGCGCCGTCCAGGCCCAGCGCCAGCAGGTCCTGAACGATTGCCCGAAAAAGCAGCGATCAACGACCCAATGAGACGAACAGCACACTCATCAAAATAACCAACACGTACACGTCTCGTTTGACTTGACAACTACTGAGAGAGGGCTCTCGGTGTCCCTACTCCTCCCTGGTGAGGACGTTGTGCACCGTCCCGACCGAGACACCGACAGCTAGTGCGATGGCGCGGATCGGCTCGCCCTGGTTGCGAAGCGACAGGATTCCGGCGCGCCTGACGTCGTTGACCACTGTCGGTCGGCCGCCCACATCACCGCGTTCGCGCGCCGCTTGCAGACCGGTCTTGATCCTCTGGCTGAGGAGTCTGCGACGTAGTTCGGCGATGTCTCGGCCCTGGTCCAGGAAGAGCGAGCGTTTGGTGTGATCACCAGCGGCGATGCCTTCGAGGACCTTGACCGCCACTCCCTGCTCGAACAGGTCGTTCAGCACGTTCAAGCCCTCCAGCATGCTCTGCGCGAGATGCTTGGCCCTCGTGACGACGAGCATGTCGCCTGGACGCAGATGGTCCAGCGCGGCCAGGAGCTGGGGGCGGTTCTTGATCAGGCGCCGTCGGCTCGCCTCCTCCTCGAAGACGCGTGCACAGATCGGGTCGAGTAGCTCGTGCTGCCGATCGGCGTCGCGGGCGTCGCCGGTGACCCGTACCAGGCCGATGAGCGTCACCGTGTTCCGCAGCCTCCATGTCGAGCATCCGTGTACGGGGCTCGACGATACGTGTCGATGACGGTCTCGACCGAGCGGCGGGTTCAGGGAGCGCGGAGGTTTGTTGAACACGGCGGACCCGGCGCAGACGTATCCGCGGACTGTGTCGCTCCTGGTAGTCCGGGGAAAGGTGAGTCTTGCCGAGCCCAGCCGGCGCGCGTCAAGAGCAGGCTGTCGCGCCTCTCATGCGCCCCTGTGCGGATTGTGACCCTTCACAACATCGGCGCGGCGATGCGGGCGTGCGCGGCTCTCGGGGTGGACGTCGTGCTGTTCACCCCGAGCTGTGCGGACCCGCTGTACCGGCGAGCGGTCAGAGTCTCGATGGGTACCGTCTTCCAGGTCCCGTGGACGCGGATCGACCCCTGGCCCAGTGGCATCCAGACCTTGCGCGAGCACGGCTTCACGGTGGGGGCGCTCGCGCTCGAGGAGGACTCGATCAGCCTGGACGACCTGGTGGCGGACCCGCCCGAGAAGCTCGCCCTGGTGCTCGGCACGGAGGGCGACGGGCTCAAGCCCCGCACGATCGCCGGGTGCGACATGACGGTCCGGATCCCGATGTCCGGGGGAGTGGACTCGCTGAACGTCGCCTCGGCCGTGGCGGTCGCTGCCTGGGCGACGCGGGTGCCGGACGGCGATCGCTGAACCAACCAGGGCCCCGTCGACTACGCGTGAACGGTGCGGGCGACCTGATGCTCTCTGTGCAAGGCACGGGCAACGCCTCGCCGCCGGCCTGCGCAAGGGCCTCTCGCAGACAGGCGAGGGGCCCTTCGTCGCGCCGGGCAGCGTTGCTTGACCTCGCCCAAGGGGCGACGCTCATGCTGAGGGACGCCGATACCCCGACAGCACAGGAGACACATGACGAACGAGAAGAACGACCTGACCGCCGGCAGCTTCCAGGCGATGACCGGCCTGACCGCCAAGGCGCTCCGCCTCTATGCCGAGCGCGGCATCCTGGCACCGGCATCGGTCGATCCTGACACCGGATACCGCCGCTACGCACGCTCCCAGCTGCAGCACGGGATGACCACCGACCTCCTGCGACGCGCCCAGGTCCCGTTGTCCGAGCTCGCCTCGGCGACCAGCTTCCCCTTCGACCAGTGGCGCGAGACGGTCGAGACGAGACCGCACCTCGAGGACTTCTGTCTTGCCGTCGCCGAGCACGTCACCACGTTCGACCCGGCGGACTTCACCGCCCATGCCTCGGAGGCCCCGGCTCTCGACTGGGTCGGCGTCGTCATCGACCTCGACGTCCCCGAGGACATCGACGGCAGGATCGAGGCGTTCACCGGTCTGGCGGTCGAGACGCCCGCCGTCGGCAAGGCGTTCGGCGAGGCGCTCACCGACCTCGGTGTCGGGCCCGCTGACGTGTGCTGGACGGCGGTCCCCGAGACGACCACGAGGAGCGGGGGCGGGCAGCTTCTCCTGGCCCGCCCCGGTCCGGCCCACCTGGGTGCGGCTGATCGCGAGCACATCGCGGGACGAGTGCGTTCCAGCACCGGACAGAGCGTCGTCCCGGTGACAGGGACGCTCCCACCGCGCGTCGAGATCACGTTCACGGCCGCCATCACCGATGATCCGACACCGGTCGAGGAGGCCGCCGCGGGGTATCTGCATGTTCTCGCCTTCGAGGACTACGTCGGACGACGCCGGCTCACCGCCGTCCTGCCCACCGCACGGCAGGTCGTCCACGCGGCGACGTGGTTCTCCTTCGATGCCGTCGATGAACCGGCCAGCGTCTTCGACGTACTCCCACCCGCACCCGTGGCCTGACGGCCTGACGCCGTTCAGCCGGGCTGAAGGCCCCACGTCAGCGGCCAGCTTGATCCAGCATGGCGTCGAGGCGCGCGCGAGCACGTTGTGCCCAGACGGCGCCAGCATTGCTCGGGGTGTCGTATGCGATCGCGGTGAGGTAGTACCTGCGCGCCGTGGACGTCTTGCCTTGTGCAACAAGCATGTCCGCGATCTCGGTTGCGGCGCGTGGTGCCCATGCCTCGTGCCGCGAGTCGACTGCACGCTGGAAGAACGATCGAGCTTCGTCGTGCTGCCCCGTCTCGCGCGACAGGTTTCCCATCCACCAGAGGCCTGCGGGCGTCCCGTGGTGACTGTCTGAGTCGATCGCCTGCCGGAACGCCCGCCGCGCCCCGGCGACATCTCCTCGGGACTCACGGCGTACACCCACGTTGATCGCCGCACGCGGCGTTCGCCAGCGAAGGGGCCAGATCACAGTTTCCTCCTTGTGGGCGGCTCACAACCTCCTTGGGCAGAGTATTGGGCTCGGTCGGGGACCGGTCCCGAGCACGCCATGGTCCACGAGGGACGCCATGGTCCACCGATCCGAGCGGGATCCGGTGGAGGACGGCGTGGCACGCAGAAGATGGCGTGGCCGACGGCGCGGGTGGACGACTTCTCCAGGGAGACCCGAGGTCACCCGCGCAGCGCGTCGGAGCAGCTGGGACCGGCGGTCAGAGCAGCTGGGACCGGCGTCGGGGCTCGGCGGCCTCGCGCTCGATCTCCTCCTGCCGGCCCTGCCAGCCCCTGAACTTCTCCTGCGCCTCCAGCTCCGCCGCGCTGGGTGCCAGGCCGACCACCAGGAGCAGCAGGATCGTGCTGATGGTGACGCCGATGATCAGCGGGCCGAGCAGCGCGGCGACGGACACGCCGCCGTCCGGGATGATGACCGTGCCGGTGACGACCTCGGCCCGCATGGCGGCCATGCCCGTGTAGTGCATGCCGGAGACAGCGACGCCCATGATGAGCATGGCGCCGGCGACCCCGGCGAAGTTGTGCACCTTGGCCGAGAGCCAGAGGCCCGCTGTCGCCGCGACGATGCCGATGAGCACCGACATGAGCACGGTCGGCAGGTCATAGGTGACCTCGACACCGACGTGGACGGCACGCATCCCCAGGTAGTGCATGGCCGAGATGCCCAGGCCCGTGACGATGCCCCCACCGACGAGCGCGAAGGGCCCGACGCCCGCCGCGCGGACGATGAAGAGGCCGAGGCCCACGACGGCGATGGCGAGCAGGCCGCTGGCGATCGTCAGGGGGACGTCGAAGCGGGTCTCGGTGCCTCGCACGTGGAACCCGAGCATGGCGACGAAGTGCATCACCCAGATGCCGGTGCCCCCGATGGAGACGGCGCCGAGGGCGAGCCAGCCGGTGCTCGCGAGACCGTGGGAGACCCGCGCCCGGGCGGTGCAGGTCAGGCCGACGGCGCACCCGGCGCACGAGAGCAGGAACGAGATGATGGGCGTGACCCAGCCCAGCGCGAAGTGGTCGATCATGGTGGGGGCTCTCCAGCGGGTACGAGGTATGCGTGCGGCCGGCCGCTGACGGCGAACGGCGGCCGCGCCAGGGGCAAGGTCGTTGCGTGGGATCGCTTCCAAGTAAAAGGGGCCGAGATGCAAGATGCACCCTTTGTACAGGGTTAACTTTGCGGAGGAAGGGGTGATCTCTCCGGAACCCCGACGTCCTGTTTCCCCTCCGTTGTCCATCCGTGATATTGCGCCGGAGCGGCCGTGCGGGTGGCCAGGGTCACTGCATGGAGGGTGGCACAGGCGGTACAAAGTTAGGTTAGGCTCACCGTCGTGACCACCAAGACCGAGGGGCTCCAAGCCAAGCCCTCGCGAATGTTCGACGTCGAGGTAGCGCGCGTGACGCGCCTGTGCCCGTCCTTCGTCCGCTTCACGTTCCGCGGCCCGGACCTGCACAAGTTCGCGGACAACGGCCGCGACCAACGCATCAAGCTCCTCCTCCCGGCACCTGGCGGCGGCTGGGAGGGCCTGCGCCGCGACGACCCCGACTGGTACGCCGCCTGGCGCTCGCTCCCGGACGAGCAGCGCAACCCGATGCGTACTTACACGGTCCGCACGGTGCGCCAGGACCTGCGCGAGGTCGACGTCGACGTCGTCATGCACGGTGACACCGGCCCGGCGTCGCGCTGGGCTCTCAACGCTGCCGCCGGCGACCCGCTGGTCATCATGGGCCCCAACGCCGAGTACGAGGGCACGCACGGGGGCGTGGAGTTCGCCCCGCCGTCGTCCAGCCACGCGCTGCTGCTCGCGGGTGACGAGACCGCGGTGCCTGCCATCGCCGCGATCTGCGAGTCCCTGCCCGCCGACGCCGTGGGAGAGATCTTCCTCGAGGTGCCGCACCCTGAGGACGGCTGGCAGCTCGGCGCACCCGACGGTGTGCGCGTGCACTGGCTGGCGCGCGACGGGCGGGAGCACGGCGACGTGCTGGTCCCCGCCGTCCAGGAGGCCGCCGACCGGCTGCTCGCGATGGGTGTGCGGCCGTCGTCGGACAGTGCGCCCTCCCTCACCGCCGCCGGCGTGCACCTGTCGGGTGAGGTGGACGACGTCGACATCGACACCGGGATCCTCTGGGAGGTGCCGGTCGACGAGGCGGGCCGCCCCCTGGCTCAGGACACCGTGCTGTACGCGTGGCTCGCGGGCGAGGCAGGCGTCATCAAGACGCTGCGCCGCTATCTCGTGAACGAGTGCCAGGTGGACCGCAAGTCCGTGGCGTTCATGGGCTACTGGCGCAAGGGCCGCGCGGAGAACTGAGTCCGGCTGCATCCCGCGTCACCCACCCGATATCGCGTTCGACCGCAAAAGCCGAGGCCAATGTGGTAAATATCGGACCCTGACGTTCGGGAGGACGTATGGGTGCGATGGGGCAGCCGGTAGACAAGAACGAGCGCCGGGAGGGCGGGGCCCGGCCGTGGTGGGGGGACCACCGGACGACGGCGGTCGTGGTGCTCGGCGCGGCCGCCAGCATCTGCGCGGCCGCGATGGGCGTCGTGGACCGGGGCACCCAGATCGTCCTTCTGGTCGTCATCGTCGGGCTTGCCCTGGCAGGGCTGGCCGCTCTCGTCCGGGTGCGGACCTATGCGCGCTGGTTCGCGGCGGCCTGGAAGTGGGTGCGGAGCCACCGGCTGGTCGTCGCCGTGGTGACGGTGGTGGGCCTGGCCGGCTCGACGGGCGTGGCGGTGGCTCTGGAGTCCGCACGGTCCTGCGAGGACCCGACAGAGGTGGCGGTCGTGGTCCCGGAGGACGGCGTCGGCGGCTTCACGGCGGTCGCTGACGCCTTCGAGCGGGACTCGACCACGGCGTTCTCCTGCCCCCGGTACCACGTGACGACGTTCGGCATGGGGTGGCCCGCGCTGCGCACGGCGCTGGGCTCGGGCTGGGGAGCGGCGAGCGACGACGACGTGACCACGCTCGAGCTCGGTCCCCGGCCGGACGTGTGGCTGGCGGAGACCGAGGTCCAGGTGGAGATGGCGGCCCCGCAGAGGGCCGGCACCGGCTTCACGATCGCCGAGCCGACGCTCGTGGCCCGTTCGCCGCTGGTCGTCGCGGTGCCGGAGCAGCACGAGCTGGCGCTGCGCGCGGCCGTGCTGCCCGAAGACGCGGTCCCCGTGCTGGTCGACGCGGCCGGCACGGTGGGCCACGACGTCGTGCGGGCCAACCCGGACGCGTCCTTCGTCGCCGCGCTGCACACCGAGCTCCTCTACGCAGGGTCCGAGCCCGAGACGCACGAGGCGCTGGAGCTGGACCTCGGTCATGCCCTGGAACGGGTGGGCCTGCCGTTCGGGAGCGACGGCGCGCTGCTGTGCCGGCTGGACGAGGTGTCGGAGAGCGAGCCCCCTCGGGTGGCGGTGCTGACCAGCGAGCGCGCGATGATCGACCGTGACGCGGCCTGCCCCGTCACGGCGGGCGGCGACGGTGACGCCGCCCTGGTCCCGTTCTACCCCGGCTCCGCCCTCGCCCTCGGCCTCGACTACCAGGCAGTGCGGCTCACCTGGACCGACGCCCAGCCCTCCGACCGCAGAGCCGACGCGGCGACCGCCTTCGTCGAGTGGCTCGAGACGGACGCGGGGCAGGTGGCTCTCGTTCAGGAGGCGAAGGTGCGCGGCGTGGACGGGCAGCCGCCGTCGGACACGGACGGACCGTTGCCCGGCCTCAAGGACGCCTCGGTGGTCGAGCCGGCCGAGCCGGGCGCGAGGTCGGAGCGCATGGGAACGATCGAGGATCTTTACCACGAAGCCCGGCGTCCGGCACGGGTCCTGGTGCTGGTGGACTCGTCAGCCTCCATGGGCAGATCGGCGGACGGCGACCGGCTGCGCCTCAACGTCGCCAAGCGCGGTGTGCTGGGGGCGCTCACGCACCTCGACGAGTCGGACGAGGTGAGCATCTGGCCGTTCTCCGGGGATGCCGGTTCGAGTCCCGACGACGAGATGGACCTGACCAGGATCGACGAGGCCAAGGCTCAGGCGACGGAGCTGCTGGGCGAGCTGGAGCCCGGCGGACGTACGCCGCTGTACGACGCGATCGACGCCGGCACGTCCCACCTGGTCGGTATGGACCCGGACGGCGCATCACGCAGGCACCTGACCGCGCTGATCGTCCTGACCGACGGGGAGAACCGGCCGGGCGGAGGTCCCGGTGCCGAGCTGTCGGCGCAGGACCTGATGCGCTCGGCGCACGCGGAGGCCGCAGCGGGCGTCCGGGTCTATGTCGTAGCGGTGGGAGAGGCGTCGTGCCAGGTGAGCGAGCTGCGGGAGATCGCGGCGGAGTGGGACGGCGAGTGCTGGGACACCTCGTTCGGTGAGCTGGAGAGCACGCTGGGCAGCCTGTTCGGACAGCTAGGAGGTCGGTGACGTGACCGGTGGCGTTGACGGTTCCGGTGTGGCAGGCAGCGGGACGGATGGTGGAACGCACGCCTGGACCACCCGCCGCGGGTTCTTCGTCGGTGGTGCGCTCGGGCTCCTTGTGGGCGCGGGCCTTCCGCTGGGGTTCGAGCAGCTGTTCGGCAGGGCTGCCGACCTGGAGACGTTCTCGCTGGGGGACGGGCTCACGATCCTCAGCGGGCGCGACGAGACCGAAGGTGGGCAGCGCCATCGGCTCGTGGACCTCTGGAACCGGGTGCACGTGGACCACCCCGCGCGGATCGTCGAGGTGTCGAGCAACGCAGACCGTGCCTACAGCACCATGCTGTCTGCCGCGCAGGCGGGCGATCCCGGCTACGACCTCTACAACCTGGACATCCCGTGGGTGCCGCAGTTCGCGCAGAGCGGCTACCTCCGGGTGCTCGACGGCGCGACCGGTGACGGGTTCCTTGGCAAGCCGTGGGCCGCCGGGACCTGGGAGGGCGCGACGTACGCGCTGCCGTTCAACTCGGACGTCGGCCTGCTGTACTACAACCTCGACCTGATCGACGAGTACTACAAGGCCAAGGGTGAGGAGGCGCCCAGCACCGGCCCGGTCCCCGCGCATACCAGCTGGGCCGAGCTGGACACGTTCGCGCACGAGGTCTTCGCCGAGGTCGGGGGCGACCGGCGCGGGCTGGACCGCCCGGTCGTGGATACGCCGATCGCTCTGCAGCTGGCGGACTACGAGGGGTTCACGGTCAACCTCTGGGAGATCCTGCTGAGCTTGGACGCCGTCTCGGTGGACGCCACGAACCGACCGGTCTTCGAGGACGTCGACGGGATCCGTGCGGCCGTCACGAGCCTGGCGAAGGGCCTGCGCACGCCGTCGGGCGGCCCGGCGACGTCGTTCGCGTTCGACGAGCAGGGCTCGCTGGCCGCCTTCGCCGGGGGGCGCGCGGTCTTCCTGCGGCACTGGCCGCGGGCGCTGCGCCTGCTGCGCGGCGAGGACTCGGTGCCGTTCGAAGTGGGGTTCATGGCGCTGCCCGGCGGTGGCGTGCTCGGCGGGCAGAGCCTTGCCGTGTCCGCCGCGTCCAGGTACCCGGTGGCGGCCCGGCGGCTCGCCGAGTTTCTCACGAACGAGCGCAGCCACCAGCTGCTCTTCGAGCACGGTGGTTTCGCCGCGAGCCGCGAGGCGCCCTACCACGACCCCTCGGCCCCTTATGGCGATCCCGAGGGGTCCGGGTCAGAGGAACCGGTGGAAGACGGCCCCGAGCGTGATTCGAACGAAACGCTGCGGTCGGCGCTGGACGGGGCGTCGCCTCGTCCGCACCTGCAGCACTACGTCGAGCTCAGCGAGGAGTTCCGCCGGTACGTCCGAGCCGCCCTGGTGCCGGGCGGGTCTGCGGACGGGGGCGACGTGCCGTTCGACGGCGCCGAGTTCGCCGAGCGCATGGACGCGGCGATGAGCGGCAAGGTCGCCCCCGCCTGACCCTCTTGGTCGTGGGCGTGATCATCGCGCCTGAAGCGGGCAGGAAGTCTCAACGGTCGCTCACGAGCACGGGGGCGTCAGCGAGTGGTGCCAAGGTCCTCCGTCACCTCGACGCCCGGCATGCTGCACAGCAACGGCCCTGGCATGAGCAGCTTGGACCGTCGGACGCCGGAGCCCATGAGCGCCATCGTGCCCTCCTCGGTGAACCGGGAGTCGACGAGCACGCGGTAGCCCTCTGGCAGGCCGACGGGGGTGATGCCGCCGTACTCCATGCCCGACTCGGCCACCGCGCGGTCCATCGGCAGGAACGACGCCTTGCGCACGTCGAGCAGCTTGCGCACCCGCTTGTTGACGTCGGCGAACGTGCTGGCAGGGACGACGCAGGCCGCGATGCGCTCGTCCTCTCCCCGCTTGCCCGCCACGAGCACGCAGTTGGCCGACGCCTCCGGCGGCAGGCCGTGCAGCTCGTTGAGCGTGGCCGTCTCGGCGTGCTCCGGGTCGATCTCGGTGACGGCCACGAGGCCGGCGACCCGCGGGTCGGCGTCGGCCCAGGCAGTCAGGGCTGCACGTACCGGCTCGGCGAGGAGGTCGGGGCGCTCCAGCGCGGGCGCCCAGACCAGGTCGCCCAGCGTGGGCAGGGTGGCGTTCCCGCTCATCGGCTGTACGTCGCCGTCAGCGTGGCGCGCCCCAGCAGGTGGAAGTACACGTTGAACGCCACCTGCGCGTTGGTGTTGTCCGGGCCCAGCCCCAGCTCGCCTGGTTCGACGGAGAGGGCGTGCACGGCGAAGATGTACCGGTGCGGGTGATCGCCGGGCGGCGGGCCCGCGCCCTCGAACCCCGGCGTGTGGCCGTCGCTGTGGGTGTGGAACGCGCCGGCGGGCAGGCCCGAGCCGTCGGGTGCGCCCGCGCCGGTGTCGAGCGATGTCACATCGGCGGGGAGGTCCACGACGGTCCAGTGCTGGTAGCCCATCGGCGTCGGAGCGTCGGGGTCGTAGCAGGTCACGACGAACGACTTGGTGCCCTTGGGAGAGCCGCTCCACTCCAGCGCGGGGGAGATGTTCTGGTCGTGCGCGGCGTGTGCGTCCGGCATGCGCTCGCCGTCGGTCAGGTTGCTGCTCGTCAGCGAGAAGGTCGCGGGAGCGGGCAGCAGCGTGTAGGGGTCCGGCGGGTAGGGGCGAGTGAAGTCCATGGCCCCACTCTGCCGAATCGCCGGGGCTGGTGCCAGCGACCCGGCCGGGTGGATCTCGAGCGTGCTGGTGCTGGCGGTGGTGCTGGTTTGGGGTCGTGCCGATGGCTGTTCGGTCAGTGCCGTGGGTGTGTCGTGGAGTGCCGAGCCGCAAGTTGCACGTGACGCGTGTGAGTTCTGGAGTGCCGAGCCGCAAGTTGCACGTGGCTCGTGTGGCCGATCTGCAAGATAAGGGTCGATCAGGGCCTTGATCGACACCTGTCTTGCGTTTCGGCGCTGGTGGTGACGTGAAGGTTGCGGTTCGGCATCCTGATCACCGCGGGCCGACGCGCAGGTTGCGGTTCGGCGTCCTGCTGCGCGCCGGTCGACACGTAGGTTGCGGTTCGGCCGTCGTGGGCTTAGCCAGAGTCTGGGCTTCGTCGCCGCGGGGTCTGTTCGGTCGACGCGTTCAGCGACCCGCTCAGCCCACGCGCAGCAGGTGGCGGAACGCCGTCCGCGCCCGTTCCGGGCTGGGCTCGTCGCCGGTGATGAGGTCCGCGTAGGTGAGTGACTCCGAAACGCGCACCAGCAGGTAGGCGAGCTCCTCCGGGGTGATGGTGCCGCCGAACGGCTGCTCGCCGAGGTCGCGGAGCACGAGCCACTCGACGGTCGCGACGAAACGCTGCTGGATGGGGCTGTCGGCGGTGGTGAGCAGCCGCAGGGAGCGGGCCGGCTCGCGGCGCAGGAACGCGCGGAAGTAGTCGGCGACGATCAGGTCGTGCGCGAAGGTGGTCAGGAGGTCGGCGAGCCGCTCGGCGCCGGTCAGGTGCTCCGTCGCGCGCTCGGCCTGCACCAGCGTGGGCACGGCGAGCGACCACAGCACCTCGCTGAGCAGCGCGTCCCGGTTGCCGACCCAGCGGAAGACCGACGTCCGGTCGACGCCGAGCTGCCCGGCCAGTGGGCCCATGTCGATGCGGTAGCCCTCGATGAAGGTGTCGCGCGCGAGGTCCAGCACACGCTGCGCCTCGGGGCGCGTGGCCAGCCGAGCGGAGAGGCGGCTCGGCGCGGCTTCCAGGCCGACGGTCGCTATCGACGTCGTTGACATGCCGACCATCCAACCGCTACCCGACTCCCGTTGCAACAATATGCGAAACGATGCATATGGGGCATCAGCGAAAACATGTACTCTACCCGGCGCGGCAGGGCTGTGCTACGGTGCCACCACAAACCGACCAGACGGTATGGAGGAGTGCGTGGCTGACAGCGTCGTCGCCGGCAGGTTCGAGGGCAGGGTCGCCCTGGTCACGGGCGGGAGCAGGGGAATAGGTCTCGCGATCGCCCGTCGCATCGTGGCGGAGGGCGGTCGGGTCGTGGTCACCGGACGCTCCGCCGACACCCTGGCCGGAGCGGTCGCCGAGCTCGGCGTGGACCGCGCCCTCGGCATCGCAGGCAAGGCCGACGACGCCGAGCACCGCGCGCAGGTCGTCGCCCGGACGATCGACCACTTCGGACGACTGGACCACCTGGTGAACAACGCCGGGATCAACCCCGCCTGGGGCCCGCTCACCCAGCTCGACGTCGGCGTGGCCCGCAAGATCCTCGAGGTGAACGTGATCGCCGCGCTGGAGTGGACCCGCGAGGCGGTCGCCGCCGCAGGGGCCCCAGCGGCGCACGGCCTGCGCTCGATCGTGAACATGGCGTCGGTGGCCGGCACGGCGTCGGGCCCGAACATCGCCTTCTACGGCGTCTCCAAGGCGGCCCTCATCAACCTGACGATCCAGCTCGCCGACGAGCTCGCCCCGACGACGCGCGTCAACGCGCTCGCGCCCGCGGTGGTCAAGACGCGGCTGGCCCGCGCCCTCTACGAGGGCCGCGAGGAGGAGGCGGCCGCCGCCTACCCGCTGCGTCGGCTCGGGGTCCCGGACGACGTCGCCGGCCCGGCCGCCTTCCTCCTGTCCGACGACGCCGCCTGGGTGACCGGCCAGACGCTCCTGGTCGACGGCGGCGCGAGCGTGCGGACCGCCCTGTGATCCGGCCGGTGCAGGCGGTCGCGACGGTGAAGGATGAGGCCATGCGCACCATGAACGTCCAGGACCAGGTCCTCCGAGCCGCCCTCGAGCTCTTCTCCACGCGGGGGTACGCGACCACGAGCGTGCAGGAGATCGTCGTCGCCGCCGGCGTCACCAAGGGGGCGATGTACCACTACTTCGCGTCCAAGGACGACCTGCTGTTCGCGATCTACGAGCGGATGCTGTCGCTGCAGAAGGCGCGCCTCGACGAGATCGTCGCGGCGGGCACCGAGCGGGGCGACGCCGTCGAGGACGTGCTCCGCGCCGTCTGCGAGGACGTGGTGACGACCTCCATCGAGCTCCTGCCCGAGGGCACCGTGTTCACACGTAGCCAGCACATGCTGACGGCGGAGCGCCAGGCGGAGGTCAAGCGGCGCCGGCGTGCGTACCACGACGACTTCGAGTCGCTGCTCCTGCGCGGGACCAAGGAGGGGGTGTTCCGCGACGACGTGCCCACCGCGGTGCTCATCGCGCACTTCTTCTCCGACGTGCACTACCTGCCCCAGTGGTACTCGCCCACGGGGCCCGAGACGGCGGCCGAGGTGGCGGGCCAGCTCACCGAGCTGTTCCTGCGCGGCATCAGAGCGGCGGCGTCACAAGACCCAGGGAAGGACTGACACGTGAGCGTACCCACGGCGATGAAGGCGTGGCGGGTGGTCTCCCACGGGGAGCCCGAGCAGGTGATGGAGCTGCACTCCGTCCCGGTGCCCGAACCCGGTCCGGGCGAGGTGCTGCTGCGCGTGCGGGCGGTGGCAGTGAACTTCCCTGACGTCCTGCTGGCGCGCGGCGAGTACCAGGAGCGGCCCGAGCTGCCCTTCGTGCCGGGGATCGAGCTGTGCGGCGACGTCGTCGCGCTGGGTCCCGGCGTGGACGAGGGGGAGCGGGTGCGGGTCGGTGACCGCGTCGTCGGCTCGAAGATCGGGGTGCTGGCGCAGTACGCGAGCGTGCCGGTCCAGGCGGTGCACGCCGCGCCGTCGGCCCTGGACGACGCGCAGGCCGCCGCGCTGACGATCGCCTACCAGACCGCCTGGTTCGGGCTGCACCGGCGGGGCGGGCTGCAGGCCGGTCAGACGCTGCTGGTGCATGCCGCCGCTGGCGGCGTCGGCACCGCCGCGTGCCAGCTCGGCCGGGCGGCCGGGGCGCGCGTGGTCGGCGTGGTGGGCAGCGCGGCCAAGGTGGCGGCGGCCCGTGCCGCGGGCGCCGACCAGGTGTTCCTGCGCGACGACGACTGGGTCGCCGAGCTGCGCAAGCCTGGCGTCGACGTGGTGTTCGACCCGGTGGGCGGCGACTCGTTCGAGCGCTCGACCCGCTGCATCGCGTTCGAGGGCCGGATCGTCGTGGTCGGGTTCGCGAGCGGGCAGACGCCGAAGGTCCGGGCCGACCTCGCGCTCGTGAAGAACTACGGCGTGCTCGGCCTGCACTGGGCGCTGTACCAGAAGCGCCGGCCCGACCTCGTGGACGCCGCGCACGCCGAGCTGGACAAGCTCGCCGCCGCTGGCGCGGTGCGCCCGGTGCTGAGCGGCGTCGTCGGGTTCGACCAGGCGCCCGCAGCGGTGGCGCGACTGGCCGGCGGCGCGACGACGGGCCGGCTCGTGGTCCGGGTGGCGGACGACGCGGTGATCGGCGTCGACAGCACGGGTGGCACGGGTGGCGCGGGCGGCGCCGACGCGGAGGTGACGGCATGACCGGGCCGAGCGTCGCGCGGATGCACGACCTGACCGGGCGGGTGGCGCTCGTGACGGGCGGCGCTCGCGGTATCGGCGAGGCGTACGTGCGCATCCTGCACGACGCCGGGGCCAGCGTGGTGATCACCGACGTCCTGGACACCGAGGGTCAGGCGCTGGCCGACGCGCTGGGGGAGCGGGCGCGGTTCGTGCACCTGGACGTGACCGACGAGGAGGCCTGGGACCGGGTGGTCGGCCAGGTGGTCGACGACCTCGGCGGCGTGGACGTGCTGGTCAACAACGCGGGCATCGCGAACGCCGCGCCGATCGAGCACTTCACGCTCGCCAAGTGGAACGCCGTGATGGCGGTCAACGCGACCGGCGTGTTCCTGGGCTGCCGGGCAGTGGTGCCCACCATGAAGGCCGCCGGACGCGGCTCGATCATCAACATCTCCTCGGTCGAGGGGCTGCGCGGGAGCTGGAGCCTGCACGGGTACACCGCCTCCAAGTTCGCGGTGCGCGGGCTGACCAAGTCGCTCGCCGTCGAGCTCGGCAAGGACGGCATCCGGGTGAACTCGGTGCACCCCGGCCTGATCCTCACCGAGATGAGCGCGAAGATCGACCCCGACGCCCTGGTGATCCCGCTCGGCCGGCCGGGCGTGCCCGACGACCTCACCGGGACGATCCTGTTCCTCGCGAGCGAGGCGTCGGCGTGGATCTCTGGCCAGGAGATCGTGGTCGACGGCGGTATGACGAGCGGGATCCCGCACCGATGACGGGCGGATGAGCGACAGGTAGGCACTGGGTGGGCCGGCCTGGGTGTCCCAGGACCGTGTCATACCGGCCGGTCGGTTTATCCAACGACGACACATGGAGGTGTCGATGACAACGACGTCGAGCAGTACAGAAGACAGCCCACCCCGGCTCGAGGTCTCGGGGCTCACCGTGACGTTCGGCGGCCTCACGGCCCTGGACGACGTGTCCTTCAGCGTGGCCGACGGCGAGACCGTCGCCCTGATCGGCCCCAACGGCGCCGGCAAGACCACCGTCTTCAACGCCGTGTGCGGCCTGGTGCGCACCCGGCGGGGCAGGATCCGCGTGGGTGGCGCGCCCGCGCCGTCGTCGGCGACCGGGCTGCTGGGGGCCGGGGTCTCCCGGACCCTGCAGGGCCTGGGGCTGTTCGACCACCTCACCGTGCTGGAGAACGTGCTCGTGCCGCTCACGAGCGTCCGGCCCGGCGGCGGCACGAGCGCGGACGCCGTCCAGGAGGTGCTCGGCACCCTCGGCCTGGGCGACCTGGCCGATGCTCCCGCCGGCACGCTGCCGTACCCCGAGCGCAAACGCGTGGCGCTGGCCCGCGCCCTGGTCACCCGGCCGCGGCTCCTGCTGCTGGACGAGCCGGCGGGCGGGCTCGGGGCCGGTGACATCGACCAGCTCGCGCAGACCGTGCGCACCGTGTCCGACGGCGGCTGCGCCGTGCTGCTCGTTGAGCACCACGTCGACTTCGTGATGGACGTGGCCGACCGCGTGGTGGTGCTCGACTTCGGGCACGTCATCGCGTGCGGGACGCCGGACGAGGTGCGGCGGGATCCGGCGGTCGAGGAGGCGTATCTCGGGGTGCCGGTGGGCGGTGCGCAGGTTGAGCCTGTCGAGACCGGGCGGGAGCAGAGCGCGTGAGCACCCTGACGATCGAGAAGCTCACCGTCGGCCACGGCGACGGCGCCCCCGTCCTGCACGGTCTGGAGCTGGAGGTGCCGGACGGCGGCGTCGTCGCGCTGCTCGGAGCCAACGGCGCGGGCAAGACGACGCTGCTGCGCTCCCTGATGGGCCTCGTGCCCGCCCGCAGCGGGCGCGTGCTGCTCGACGGCACGGACCTGACGCGCCTGAGCACAGAGGACCGGGTGCGGCGTGGTCTGGCCCTGGTCCCCGAGGGGCGCAGCGTCGTGGTCGAGCTGACCGTCGCGGAGAACCTCCGGCTCGGCACGCTGTGGAAGACGGGGCGGAAGCGCAAGGGCCCGGCGCGCGAGGCCGCCGTCGGGCAGATGTACGAGCTGTTCGAGCCGCTGGCCCGACGCCGTGACGCGGCCGGCCACACCCTGTCCGGCGGCGAGCGGCAGATGCTTGCGCTCGCGCGGGCGCTGGTCGGCGAGCCGGACGTGCTCCTGCTCGACGAGCCGTCGCTCGGGCTGGCGCCGCTCGTGGTCGCCCAGCTGCTCGGCGTGCTCCGCGACCAGGCGGAGGCCACCGGCCTCACCGTGCTCCTGGCCGAGCAGAACGTCACGGGCGCGCTGTCGGTCGCCGACCGCGGCGTCGTCCTGTCCCTTGGCGAGGTCGTCGCCGACCGGCCGGCCGCCGAGCTGGCCGCCGACCCCGCCCTCCGTCACGCCTACCTGGGCTTCTGACATGGCTCTTGAGCTGGCTTCCGACATGACTCCCGAGATGGGTCCCGCCGTGGAAAGACTCGTGTTCCTGCTGTCGACCGGGCTGGCGCGCGGCGCCGTCCTCGCGCTCTTCGCGCTGTCGCTCGTGATCGTCTACCGGGCCGCGCGGGCGGTGAACTTCGCCCAGGCCGCCATGGCGATAGTGCCCGTGTACGTGGCGTTCGCCGTGACCTCGGCGAGCGGGTCCTACTGGCTCGGGCTCGCCTGCGCCCTCGTGACCGGCGCGCTGCTCGGCGCCGTCGTCGAACGATGGCTCCTGCGCCTGGTGCCCCAGGACAACCCGCTGCCCGGCATCATCGTGGCCATCGGCCTGGTCATGGTGCTCCAGGCCGGGCTCGCCATCGCCTTCGGGCCCGACCACCGGCCGGTGCACGCACCGTTCTCGCAGCGGCCCTTCGACGTCGGCGGGGTCAGCGTGCTCAGCCCCTACGACCTGTTCGTGCTGATCGTGGCCGCCGTCGTCATGGGCGGGTTCGCGATCCTGTTCAACCGCACCTCCATCGGCCTCCAGCTGCGCGCCGCAGCCTTCGCCCCCGAGACCTCCCGGCTGCTGGGCGTCCGAGTGCCCCGCATGGTCACCCTCGGCTGGATGCTCTCCATCGCCACCGCGGCGCTCGCGGCCCTCCTGCTGGTGCCCACCGGGCTCGGCCTGGACCCGCACGCCGCCGACGTGCTGTTCGTCAACGCCTTCGCCGCCGCCGTCATCGGCGGGCTGGACTCACCGGTCGGCGCGCTCGTGGCCGGCCTGGTCGTGGGCGTGCTCGCGAGCCTCGTGACCGGGTACGCGTCGGCCGCGACGGCGCCGCTGGCGGTGCTCGCCCTGCTCACGGTCGTGCTGCTCGTGCGACCGCACGGACTCTTCGCCGCGAGGGAGGCCCGGACGGCATGAGGACCCTTGACCTGAAGTCCGAGGGCACGAAGCTCCTGCTGCGCGCCGGCCTGCTCACCCTGCTGGCCCTGGGCGCCACCTTCCTGCTCGACCCCTACCGCAACTACCAGCTTGCGACCTCCGCCGGGGTGTTCGCCGCCGTCGCCGGCCTCACCCTCCTGGTCGGCCTCACCGGCCAGCTCTCCCTCGGGCACGCGGTGCTGATGGCCGCGGGCGGGTACGGGTACGCCCTGACCGCCACCTGGGTGGCGGGCGCACTGGCCGGGGCCGAGGGAGAGGTGGCCGACGGCGTCGTCGGCTGGCTGCTGCCCCTGCTCGCCGGGGTGGGCGGGGCGCTCGTCGCCTCGGGTGCGCTCGGCCTGCTCCTGGGGCTCGCGGCGGCCCGGCTGCGTGGCCCCTACCTCGCGGGCCTGACGCTCGCCCTGGTGATCGCGCTGCCGTCGGCGGCGAGCACGATCCCCGGGCTGTCGGGGGCGCAGGGGATCAGCGCCCCGTTCGTCCCCGTGCCCGACACGCTCGCCGCCCTCATCGCGGTGGAGCAGTGGCACGCCTGGCTCGCGATCGGTGTGACCGCCTGCGCGGTCACGCCCCTGGTCGCCCTGCGCGCGGGGCGCGCCGGCCTGCGCATGCGTGCGGTGCACGACGACGAGACGGCGGCCCGGCTCGCCGGCGTCGACCCTGGCCGGGTCAAGACCGGGGCGTTCGTGATCAGCTCGCTCGCCGCGGGCCTGGGCGGCGTGGTGCTCGCGATCGTCACGCAGCAGGTCAGCCCGGGGGCGTACGGACTCGGGTTCTCGCTGCTGCTCGTCGTGGCGGCGGTGGTGGGCGGGCTCGGCTCGCTCGGGGGCGCCGCCATCGGCGCGGTGCTCGTGACGCTGCTGCCCTGGGTGGTCGACCAGGCCACCGCCGGGCTGCCCGCCGACCTCGGGCACCGCCTGCAGGGAAACCTCGAGATCGTCCTGTTCGGCGTGGTGGTCATCGTCGTCACCGTGCTCTGGCCGGGCGGGCTCTCGCGACTTCTCCGGACCAAGAAGCGCTCCAAGAAGACCCAGCTTTCCCAGAACACGCAGCTCTTCCAGAACACAGAGAGGTGATCGGAAATGCGCACCACACGATCCACTGCACGCTCCACCGCCCTTGCCGCCACTATGGGACTGGCCGCCGCCACTGCCCTGTCGGCCTGCTCCACCCCCGCGGCCGCCGAGGTCCCGGGTGTCACCGACGACAAGGTGGTCATCGGCACACACCAGCCGCTCACGGGACCGGCCGCGGCCGGCTTCGCGTCGATCTCGGCGGCCACCGCCGCGTACTTCGAGTACGTCAACGGACAAGGCGGCATCCACGGCCGCGAGATCGAGTACATCGTCAAGGACGACGGCTACAACCCGGCCAACACTCAGACGGTGGTGCGGGAGCTGGTCCAGGAGGACGAGGTCTTCGCGATAGTGAACGGCCTGGGCACGCCCACGCACTCCAGCGTGCTCGACTACCTGGACCAGAACGGCGTGCCCGACCTGTTCGTCGCCTCGGGCTCCCTGACCTGGAACCAGCCGGACAAGTACCCGAACACTTTCGGTTTCAACGCCGACTACGTGACCGAGGGCGCGGCGCTCGCGCAGCACGCGCTGGACACCGACCCGGACGCCGTCGTCTGCGTGCTGGGCCAGGACGACGACTTCGGCGAGGGCATCCTCCAGGGCGTCGAGCTGGTCGTGGGTGAGGGCGAGGTTGCGACCAACCAGACCTACTCCACTGCCGACCAGGACGTCACCGCGCAGCTCGGCGCCATGAAGGAGGCCGGCTGCACGCACAACGTGCTCGGCACCATCAACGGCTTCACGGCGCTGGCCGTCGGCACGGCGGCGCAGATGGAGTGGTTCCCGAAGTGGCACGTGTCCTCCTCGGGCTCCGACTACCCGACGCTCGCGGAGTACCTGGGCGAGGAGGGCACACCGGCGCTGGAGGGCCTGGTCTCGGTGAACTACCTGCCCAACAGCCCGTCGTCGGAGTGGTACGAGCTGTTCTCCCAGATCAACGAGGAGTACAACGACGGCGCGCCCTACACGGGCAACACGACGTTCGGCATGAGTGTGGGTTACCAGTTCGCCGAGGCGCTGGCCGCGGCCGGCGAGAACCCGACGAGGGAGTCGATAGTGGCGGCGGTGGAGTCCGGTGACCTGGGGGGCAACGGCATAGCGCCGCTGACCTACTCCGCGGACGACCACTTCGGGCACCGCACCGTCCGGATCGCCGTGGTGGCCGACGGCGTGCAGGACTTCACCGACAGCGCCTACGAGGTGTCCGACGCGGGCGCCACCGCCGTCGAGCCGGAGCAGGCGCCGCTCGAGAACGAGGGCATCCCGGCCACTGAATGACACCTGGATGACCCCGCACCGAGCAGGGGGCACAGCACCACAGCACGAGAGGGGAACCATGACGCACGAACTACCCGGCCTGAAGGTCGCGGGGCTGGCCGCCTGGCTGGCCCGGGAGCACCCGGAGGTGGCCGGTCAGGTCCGGTCCGACTCGGACCTGACCGCGAGCCTGATCACCGGCGGGCGCAGCAACCTCACCTACCGGGTGGACGGCGCCGCGCTGCCGCTGGTGGTGCGGCGCCCGCCGCTGGGGCACGTGCTGTCCAGCGCGCACGACATGCGGCGCGAGCACCGGGTCATCACCGCCCTGGCGGGGACGATCCCGGTGCCGCGCACCGTCGCGGTGGCGGACGACACCGAGCCGGGCGAGGTCACGGGCACCGTGTTCTTCGTCATGGAGCACGTGGCGGGCATGGTGCTGGCCCACCCGGAGCACAACGCGGCCTGGACCCGCGAGGGGCTCGGCCGGCTCGGTGTCGAGCTGGTCGAGGTCCTCGCGGATCTGCACGCCACCGACCCGGCGGCGGTGGGGCTTGCCGACTTCGGCCGGCCCGCCGGGTACCTGGGACGCCAGCTGAAGACCTGGCGGCGTCAGTACGACGCTTCCCGGTCGCGGCCCCAGCCGCTCCTGGACACGCTCCAGGAGCGGCTGGAGGCCGCGGTGCCCGACGACGGCGCGCGCACCGGCATCGTCCACGGCGACTACCGGCTCGACAACGTGCTCGTGGCCGGCCCGCCCGAGGCTCCGCGGATCGCGGCGGTGCTGGACTGGGAGATGGCGACGCTCGGCGACCCGCTCGTGGACCTCGGCATGCTCGGCATGTACTGGCACATCAGCGGCCTGACCGCGGACGCGCAGGTCGAGGGCGTCGCGGGGGCGATAGTGCCCGGCGCCGGCTACCCGGACTTCGACGAGGTCATCGACGCGTACGCGGCCCGCGCCGGGATCGCCGTGCCCGACCTCTCCTGGTACCGCGCGTTCGCCTGCTACAAGCTCGCCGTCATCCTCGAGGGCATCCACTACCGGTTCACCGGCGGGCAGACCGTCGGCGACGGGTTCGACACGATCGGCGCGCTCGTGGAGCCACTGGCCGCTGAAGGGCTGGCCCGGCTCGCCGGCGCTCCGCACGCACAGGAAGGCGTCTGATGGACTTCGCACCCGATACGACCACACGCGAGATCACCCGGCGGGTCAGGGACTTCGTGACGGACGAGGTGCTGCCCGCCGAGCCCGTGCTCGCCGAGCAGCTCGCCGCCACCCCCGACGGCTGGTCCTTCCGGCCGGTGGTGCGCCACCTGCAGGCCACGGCCCGCGAGCGAGGGCTGTGGAACCTGTTCCTGCCCCCGGGCGGGCCGGTCGGCGCCCGCGGCGGCGGCCTGACCAACCTGCAGTACGCCCCCGTGGCTGAGCTCACCGGGTACAGCCCCAAGCTCGCGCCCGTCGCGATGAACTGCGCGGCCCCCGACACCGGCAACATGGAGCTGCTCGCGCACTTCGCCACGCCCGAGCAGCGCGAACGGTGGCTCGACCCGCTGCTGGAGGGCGCGGAGCGGTCCGCGTTCTGCATGACCGAGCCCGCCGTCGCGTCGTCGGACGCCACGAACATCGCCACCCGGATAGTGCGCGACGGCGACGAGTACGTGATCACCGGCCGCAAGTGGTTCGCCACCGGCGCCATGAACCCCGACTGCGGCCTGCTGATCGCCATGGGCAAGACGGATACAGGGGCGGCGCGGCACCGCCAGCAGTCCATGGTGCTCGTGCCCCGCGACACCCCCGGCGTCACCGTCGTGCGAGGCCTGACCGTGCTGGGCTACGACGACCGCGACCACGGCGGCCACGCCGAGATCGTCTTCGACGACGTCCGCGTCCCCGCTGCCAACCTGCTCGGCGGCGAGGGCGAGGGGTTCGCGATGGCGCAGGCCCGCCTCGGACCGGGCCGCATCCACCACTGCATGCGCGCGCTCGGCATCGCCGAACGCGCGATGGACCTCGTGCGCGAGCGGGCCACCGAGCGTGTCGCGTTCGGTGCGCCGCTGGCCGACCAGGGCGTCGTGCGCGAATGGCTCGCCGTCTCGCGCATAGAGACCGAGTCCCTGCGCCTGCTCGTGCTCAAGACGGCCTGGCTCATGGACACCGTGGGCAACAAGGCCGCCATGACCGAGATCCAGGCCATCAAGATCGCCGTACCCCGCGCCGTCGGGCAGATCCTGGACCGCGCCGTCCAGGTCTTCGGCGCCGCGGGGGTCTCTGGAGACCACCCCCTGGCCGAGCTGTTCGCGGGCGTCCGCACCCTGCGCCTGGCCGACGGCCCCGACGAGGTGCACCTCGCGTCCCTCGGCCGGGCCGAGCTCCGCCGTCGCGCACCGTTCCTGACCCGGCCCGCACCCGCCCACCCCTCCCCGGAAGGAGACCTGACATGACGCACGCACCCGGCGTCCTGCCCGAACCCGTCGCAAGCCGCACGGTCGATCGCTCAGTCGATCGCTCAGTCGACAGAGCCGTCGACCGAGCGGTCGACGGCCCCGGCTACGGCACCCTCTCGATAGCGAGCATCCTCGCCGAGACCGCCGGCCGGTTCCCCGAACGCACCGCGCTGCACTTCATGGGTCAGGCCACCACCTACGGCGACCTCTGGGAGCAGACCCGCGCGTACGCGGGGGCGCTCGCGGCCCGCGGGATCGGGCCGGGCTCGCGCGTGGCGATGATCGTGCCGAACGTCCCCGACTTCGCGCGCGTCTACTACGCGACGCTCGCGCTCGGCGCCGTGGTGATCCCCGTGCACCTGCTCTTCCGTAGCGAGGAGATCGAGTTCGTCCTGAAGGACGCGGGGGCCGACGTCGTCGTGGTCGCCGCACCGATGCTGGCGGAGGCCGCGCCCGCAGCCGCGAGGGCCGGCGTACCGCTGGTGACCGTCCTGGTGCCGGAGTTGACTGCCCGGCAGCTCGCTGGGCAGGGCACCGTGGTGGCGCGCCTCGAGGACGAGGCGGCCGCCGCGACCCCGATCGAGCGGCACGTGGGCACGAACCCGCTGGCCGCCGCCACGATCCTGTACACGAGCGGCACCACGGGCACCCCGAAGGGGGCGGTGGGGTCGCACCTGGCGATGGTCGAGCAGGTGCACTGCTCGCTGATCGACTCGTTCGACCTGCGGCCCGACGACGTGGTCTACGGCGGCCTGCCGTTCTTCCACTCGTTCGGCCAGATGGCGGTGCTGAACATGGCCTTCCGGCGCGGCGCGTCCATCGTCCTGCTGCCGAAGTTCGACCCCGACGAGGCCCTCGAGCTGCTCGTGGCCCACGGCGTCACGGTCTTCACGGCGGTGCCGACCAACTTCGCGGGCATGGTCGAGGCGGCTCGGCGCTCGGCGGCGCGGCCCCCGCTGCGGTACGCGGTGTCCGGCGGCGCGGCCCTGCCCGTGGTGCTGCTCGAGGCGTTCGAGGAGGCGTACGGCGCGCAGGTGCACGAGGGGTACGGGCTGACGGAGACGTCGCCGTCGTGCACGTTCAACGTCACGTCCGAGCCGATCCGGCCCGGGACCGTCGGGCGCTCGATGTGGGGCGTCGACGTCGCGGTGGCGGTCGCCGAGGTCGAGGACCGGGTGGAGCTCCTGCCGGCGCCGTCGGGCGAGGCGGGCGCCCCGGGCGCGACGAGCGGGCTCGGCGAGATAGTGGTGCGCGGGCACAACCTGATGAAGGGGTACCTGGGCTGGCCGGACGCCTCGGCCGCGGCCGTCGTGGACGGCTGGTTCCGCACGGGCGACCTCGGGACCGTGGACCCGGACGGCATCGTCACGATCGTGGACCGCAAGAAGGACATGATCATCCGCAACGGCTACAACGTTTATCCCACGGAGGTCGAGGCGGTGCTGGCCCGCTACCCGGGCGTCGCCATGGCCGCGGTGTTCGGGGTGCCCGACGAGGTGCGCGGGCAGGAGGTGCATGCCGCCGTCGTGCCGTCCTACGGAGCGGACGTGGACCCCGACGCCGTGGTCGCGTACATGAAGGAGCACGTGGCGGCGTACAAGTACCCGCGGGTGGTGCACGTGTCCGCCGACCTGCCGCTGGGCCCGAGCGGCAAGGTGCTCAAGCGCGAGCTGACGGCCAGGTACGCGCCGCCTGCGGGGTAGCGGATGCGTGCCCCGGCCGGACTTGCGCGGCGGCCCAGTGATTGGGCCCGAAAACGCGTGATTTTCGGGCCGAATCACTGGGCTGCGCGAGGTGCACGCCGCGGGACCGCGCGGTCACGCCGTCGGGGGCGGCAGGTGTTCCGCGACCGCCTCGCGCACCCGGTCCGGGACCGGGACCGGGCGGCGGGCAGTCTGGTCCACGAACACGTGCGTGAAGCTGCCCGTCGCGTACGGCTCGCCGCGGTCGGGCGCGCCCGCGCGCAGGATCGCCAGGTCCCAGGTGAGCGACGTCCGCCCGAGGCGCCCGACGGCGACGTCGACCTCTATCTCGTCCGGGAACGACACCGGGGCGAGGAACTCGCACGACGAGGCGCGCGCGAGCCCGATCACGTCGCCGGCCGGGTCCATGCCGGTGTGCCGCATGAGCCACAGGTTCACCGCCGTGTCCATGGCCTCGTAGTAGACGGTGTTGTTCATGTGGCCGTACTGGTCGTTGTCGTTCCAGCGCAGCGGGAACGGGTGCCGATAGCCCATATCCGCAGCGTAGCCCGGCTCAGGGGGAGGGGTGCAACGTATTCGCGATTGATGCATACTGGACACCGACTGGTCGGTCGGTGCTGACCGCCAGTACCGGATCGACCAGCCAGATCGACGATGATCGGAGGACCGATGACGCTCGCACCCGAGTCGCCCCGCACGGACACCCTGGAGGCGGACTTCTACTCGTTCCAGGACCTGCTCACCCCGGCCGAGCAGAAGAAGGCGCTGGCCGTCCGCGAGTTCATGGAGCGCGAGGTGCGCCCCATCGCGGACGACTACTGGGAGCGCGCCGAGTGCCCGGTGCACCTGTTCAAGCCCTACGCGCAGCTCGGCACCATCGGGTCGGGCTGGGCCGAGACGCAGGGCGAGGAGACCTCCGCGGTGTTCCGCGGCTGGATCGGCATGGAGACGGCGCGCGTCGACTCGTCGTTCTGCACCTTCATCGGGGTGTCCGGCGGCCTGGCGATGACGTCGATCGGCGTGGGCGGCTCCGCGGAGCAGCGTGCGAAGTGGCTCCCGCCCATGGCGAGCGGCGACCTGATCGGCGCGTTCGCCCTCACCGAGCCACTGGCGGGCTCCGACACCGCCAAGGGCCTGCGTACCACCGCCACCCGCACGGGCGACACCTGGGTGCTCAACGGCGCCAAGCGCTGGATCGGGAACGCCACGTTCTCCGACGTCGTGGTGGTCTGGGCCAAGGACACCGCCGACGACCAGGTCAAGGGCTTCCTGGTGCGCAAGGGCACGCCCGGCTTCACGGCCACCAAGATCGAGCGCAAGCAGTCCCTGCGCATAGTGCAGAACGCGGACATCGTGCTCGACGGCGTCGAGGTGCACGAGGCCGACCGCCTGGCGCACATCAACAGCTTCCGCGACCTGGCCAAGGTGCTGCGGATCACCCGCGACGGCGTCTCCTGGCAGGCGCTGGGCACCATGATCGGCGCCTACGAGGCCGCCGTGGCGTACACCAAGCAGCGCGAGCAGTTCGGCAACCCCATCGCGAGCTACCAGCTGATCCAGGACAAGCTCGCCACCGCCTACGCGAACGTGACCGCGGGCTTCGCCATGTGCGTGCGCGTGGCCCAGCTCCAGGACAAGGGCACCCAGATCGACGCCCACGCCGCGATGGCCAAGGCGTTCGTCACCACCCGCATGCGGGAGACCGTCGCGCTGTGCCGCGAGGCGTGCGGCGGCAACGGCATCACGCTCGACCACGGCGTGGCCCGGTTCTTCGCCGACGCCGAGGCCGTGTACACGTTCGAGGGCACCAAGGACATGAACCAGCTCATCGTGGGCCGGGCGATCACCGGCCACGCGGCGTTCGTCTGAGCCGGACTGTTCTATCGTCGCAGCACGGCTCAGCACAGCTCAGCCCAGCACGGCACAGCCCAGCGCAGCTCAAGGAGGAGTTATGACCGAGGCCTACATCGTCGCGACCGCCCGATCGCCCATCGGGCGCGCACACAAGGGGTCGCTCAAGGACGTCCGCCCCGACGACCTCGCCGCCCTGATGGTCACCGCCGCCGTCGAACAGGTGCAGGGGCTGGACCCGGCCCGGATCGACGACCTGCTGCTCGGCTGCGGGCTGCCCGGCGGCAAGCAGGGTATGAACCTGGCCCGGATCGTCGCGGTGCTGTGCGGCTGGGACACCGTGCCGGGCGCGACCGTCACGCGCTACTGCAGCTCCAGCCTGCAGACCACCCGCATGGCGTTCCACGCCATCAAGGCGGGCGAGGGCGACGTCTTCGTGTCCGCGGGCGTCGAGTCCGTGAGCTCGTTCGCCACCGGGTCGAGCGACTACATCCCGGGCGTGGACCTGACCAATCCCGTGTTCGCCGACGCGCTGGCCCGTACCGAGAAGCGTGCCGGGTCCGGGTCCGGGACCGGGCTGTGGACCGACCCGCGCCTGGAGGGCGTGCTGCCCGACGCGTACATCAGCATGGGGCAGACGGCGGAGAACGTCGCCGCCCTGCGCAACGTCACGCGCGCGGACCAGGACGAGTTCGCCGCCCGCAGCCAGCAGCGCGCGCAGGCCGCGATCGCGGCAGGCTTCTGGGCCAGGGACATCACGCCCGTCACGCTCCCGGACGGCACGGTCCTGACCGCCGACGACGGCCCGCGCGCCGGCACCACCACCGAGACGCTCGCCACGCTGGAGCCGGTGTTCCGTCCGGACGGAACCGTCACCGCGGGCAACGCCTGCCCCCTGAACGACGGCGCCGCGGCGCTCGTGATCGTCTCCGGCCGCGTCGTGGACGAGCTGGGCCTGCAGCCGCTGGCCCGCATCGTGTCCACGGGGGTCAGCGGCCTGTCGCCCGAGATCATGGGCCTCGGTCCCGTCGACGCCAGCCGGCAGGCGCTGGCCCGTGCGGGGCTCACCGTCGACGACATGGACCTCGTCGAGATCAACGAGGCGTTCGCCGCCCAGGTGATTCCCTCGGCGCGCGAGCTCGGCGTCTCCGATGAGCGACTGAACGTCAACGGCGGTGCGATCGCCGTCGGGCACCCGTTCGGGATGACCGGGGCGCGCATCACCTCCACCCTGATCAACGCGCTCGCGGACGCCGGGGGCCAGTACGGTCTGGAGACGATGTGCGTGGGCGGCGGCCAGGGCATGGCGATGGTGCTGGAGAGGCTCTGACGGGCCCGGAGGGAGATGCTGTGCGGATCACCGGTGCGGTGCTGGAGCGTTGCGACGCCCCGGCGCCCTATGCGGAGTCCCGGCCGGTCACGGTCGGTCCCCTCGAGCTCGGCCCGCCACGGGCCGGCGAAGTCCTGGTGCGGATAGAGGCGGCCGGGCTGTGCCACTCCGACCTGTCGGTCGTGGACGGCAACCGCGTGCGGCCGGTGCCGATGCTGCTCGGGCACGAGGCGGCCGGCATCGTGGAGAGCGTCGGCCCCGGTGCGCGTCTCGCGATCGGGCAGCGGGTGGTCATGACGTTCCTGCCGCGCTGCGGAGAGTGCGCCGAGTGCGCAACCGACGGTCGCCTGCCCTGTTCGGTGGGGTCGGCGGCCAACGGGGCCGGCACGCTCGTGGGCGGGGGACGGCGGCTGACCCGGGTCGCCCCCTCGGGCGAGGCGCAGGAGGTGCACCACCACCTCGGGGTGAGCGCGTTCGCGAGCCACGCCGTGGTGTCCGAGACCTCGGTGGTCCCCGTGGACGACGACGTCCCGCCCGACGTCGCCGCACTGCTCGGCTGCGCGGTCCTGACCGGCGGCGGCGCCGTGGTGAACGCGGGGCGGCCCGCGCCGGGCGACCGGGTGGCGGTCGTGGGCCTGGGCGGCGTCGGCATGGCGGCGCTGCTGATGGCCGTCGCGCTCGGGCACGAGGTGATCGGAGTCGACGCCGTGCCAGCCAAGCTGGAGCTGGCGCGCGAGCTGGGTGCGGCGACCGCCGTCGGGCCGCAGGAGGCTGTCGAGCAGGGGCTGCGTGCGCCGGTCGTGATCGAGGCCGCCGGCTCGGCCCGTGCGTTCGAGACCGCGTACGCGATCACCGCGCCGGGTGGCACCACCGTCACGGTGGGGCTGCCGCATCCCGACGCCCGGGCCAGCATCTCGCCGCTCAGCCTCACCGCGGAGGCCCGCACCGTGGTGGGCTCCTACCTCGGGTCGGCAGTGCCCAGCCGCGACATCCCGCGCTACGTCGAGCTGTGGCGGGCCGGCAGGCTGCCCCTGGACCGTCTCGTCTCCGACCGCATCGCCCTGGACGACCTACCTGCCGCGCTCGACCGCCTCGCCTCCGGTGAGGCGCTGCGGCAGCTCGTGACCTTCTGACCTGTCATTCCTGGCGTACCTGCCATCGTTCGCAACGAGAGGAAACACCTCATGACCCGCACTGCCATCGTCACCGGAGCGGCCCGCGGCATCGGCGCCGCCACCGCCCGCCGGCTCGCCGAGGACGGTTACGCCGTCGCCGTCCTTGACCTGCTGGAGGACCAGGCCAAGGCCACGGCGGAGGCCATAGTGGCCGACGGCGGCCGCGCGCTCGCCGTCGGCGCCGACGTCGCCGACGAGCAGTCGGTGGCCGACGCCGTCGCACGCGTCACCGCCGAGCTGGGTGCGCCCACCGTGCTGGTGAACAACGCCGGCATCCTGCGCGACAACCTGCTGTTCAAGATGTCCGTGGGCGACTGGGACTCCGTGCTCGGGGTGCATCTGCGGGGCGCGTTCCTCATGACCAGGGCCGTGCAGGCGCACATGGTGGAGGCCAAGTTCGGCCGCATCGTGAACCTCTCCTCGACCTCGGCGCTCGGCAACCGCGGCCAGGCCAACTACTCGGCCGCCAAGGCGGGTATGCAGGGCTTCACCAAGACCCTGGCGATCGAGCTCGGCAAGTTCGGTGTCACCGCGAACGCCGTCGCCCCCGGGGTGATCGAGACCGACATGATCCGGGAGACCGCCGAACGCATCGGCATGCCGCTGGCCGACTACCTCGGCGTGGCCGCGAAGGACGTGCCCGTCGGCCGCGTGGGTCAGCCCGAGGACATCGCGAACGCCGTCTCGTTCTTCTGCGCGGAGCAGTCCGGGTTCGTCTCGGGCCAGGTGCTGTACGTGGCCGGCGGGCCGAAGGCGTGAGCACCGAAGGGCGTGACGTCATCACCGTCGACTCGCCGGCGGCCCTCGCGGACGCCGTGGGGCGGACGGCCACCGGCGACTGGTTCGAGATCACCCAGGAGCGGATCAGCGCGTTCGCCGACGCCACCGAGGACCACCAGTGGATCCACCTCGACGCCGAGCGGGCGGCCGCCGGACCGTTCGGCTCCACCGTCGCGCACGGGTACCTCACGCTGTCGCTGCTGTCGCACCTGGCGGCACCGCTCGTCTCAGTCGGCGGTGCCGCGATGGTGATGAACTACGGCCTGGACCGGCTGCGGTTCCTCGCCCCGGTGCCGGCCGGCTCGCGTGTGCGGGCCCACACCGAGATCCTCTCCGCCGACCCGGCGTCCACCGGCGTACGCCTCGCCGCGAAGGTCACCGTGGAGATCGAGGGCTCCGAGAAGCCGGCGCTGGTCGCGCACACGCTGTCGCTCTACGTCCCGGAGGGCTGAGCACCGCTTCGAGAGCGACCTGAGGCACCGATCCGGGCCGGATCGGTGCCGGTGGGCCAGGCCGGGCAAGGTGGACCCGGGGAGAGGGTGCCAGGTCTGCTGAATTTCGTTCGCCCTGGCCCCGAGTAGTTCATCTCAGCTGAACTGTTCGGCTGAGCCTGCAAACCCATGGCCCAGCCGAACGTAGTTCGGCGGACCTGGCACCTCCTCAACGGGTATACCGACCCCCGGCGGCCCCCGGAACGACCCTCTGTCGACCGTCCACGCGCTGCAGTGTTGCGAGGTCGATGGTTTGACAGGCGCGCCTCGCGAGAGGTGTACTGGTGTTCTATCGAACAGGCGTTCGATGAGGTGCTCGACCGATCCGGTCACCACCGGCAGACACCATCGCTGGAGGGTCATGACCGTTGTCACAGCGTCCTCGGAGGCGATCGACCTCGACGCCGATGCCGACGACACCGCCGCTACCCGGCACGCACGGGCGCTCGCAGCCCTGCGGTCCGCCGAGGTGCGTACCGGCGTACGGAAGCAGGCCACGGCCACACGGGCCATCCAGGCGGTCCGCCCCCAGCCCTTCGCTGACCGCCCCGCTGACCGCCCCGCCGACGGGGACACCCGTGTCCTGCCGGTGGACCAGCGCCTCGCGTCCCTCCTGCCCGACGGCGGCCTGCGCACCGGCACCACGGTCGTGGTCCAGGGCTCGACGTCGCTCCTGCTCACGCTGCTCGCCGAGGCGTCCCGCGACGGTGCCTGGACGGTGCTGGTCGGTTACCCGGCCGCCGGGATGGCCGCCGCAGCCGACGCCGGGTGCGACCTGACGCGCACCCTGGTGGTGCCGCTGCCGGCCGGGTCGGGCGTTGACGCGTCCGCCGTGCTCGCTGCGCTGATCGACGGCATGGACGTGGTGGTGATCGGGCCGGAGGTCGCGCTGCTGGAGCAGGACCGCCGCCGGCTGGCAGCGCGCGCCCGCGAACGGGGAACGGTGCTGGTAGCGGCTCTGCCCACCCCCGCATCCAGCACCCGACGAGAGGCGGGGGGCGTCGGCTGGGCCGGGGCGCACGTGGTGCTCGAGGCGACCGAGGGGGACTGGACGGGGGTCGATCACGGGGCGGGCTGGCTGCGGCGTCGGACCCTGCGGGTACGGCGCACCGGGCGGGGGAACGCGTCACGGCCCCTGCATCTGGACGTCGAGGTGCCGGTGTGCCGGGCGGCCGGCGGAGGAACAGGCGGCGGAGGAGCGGCCGGCGTCGTCGAGCCTGCTGGCGGCCGGGGCCCCGTGACGGGATCGCAGGGCGAGGGCTCCGAGAGCCGTCCGCAGCTGGAGCTCGTCGGATGACCGACCGCTCCGGCCCGGCGCCGACAGGAACGGCCACCCGCACCGCCTGCCTCTGGGTGCCCGACTGGCCGGTCGTCGCGGCCCTGGTCGTCGCAGGCCTGGGTCCCGAGACCCCTGCGGCCGTCACGGGCGGTCCCGGCGGCCGGATCGTGGCGGTGTCCGCACCCGCCCGCAGCTCCGGGGTGCGCCGCGGCATGCGCCGCCGCGAGGCCCAGGGACGCTGCCCCGACCTGCAGCTCTGGGCCGCCGACGACGCCCGCGACGCCCGCGAGTTCGAGCCGGTCGCCGTGGCGGCTGAGACCGTGGTCTCCGGGCTGGAGATCGCCCGTCCCGGCCTGCTCCTGCTGCCGTCGGGCGGTGGGGCGCGGTACCACGGCTCCGAGCAGGACCTGGCCCGCGAGCTGACCGAGCAGGTCGCCGTCCGTACCGGTCACGAGTGCCAGGTCGGGGTCGCCGACGGGTTCCTGGCCGCGGTGCTGGCGGCGCGCGAGGACGCCGTCGTGCCGCCGGGCGCCTCACCGGGCTACCTCGCGCCCCGCCCCGCGGCCGTGCTCGTGCACGCCCGGCCAGGGGACCGCGCCCTGACCGAGCTGGTCGACCTGTGGCGCCGCCTCGGCATACGCACCCTGGCGGAGCTGGCCGCGCTGCCCGACGCCGCCGTCGCCGCCCGCTTCGGCGACCTCGGCGTCTGGGGGCAGCGCCTCGCCAGCGGGCAGGACGTGCGGCCCCCGGCCCGGCGTCGGCTCGAGGAGGACCTGACCGTCGCCGAGGAGCTGGACCCGCCGGCGCACCGGGTCGACGTCGCGACCTTCGCCGCCCGCCGCCTGGCCGAACGGCTCCACGAGGACCTGAGCCGGCGCGGCCTGGCCTGCGGGCGGCTGCGGATCACGGCGCGCGCCGTCGACCCGGTCACCGGCGAGGCCCGCACCCTGGAACGGGTGTGGCGCACCGACGACACGCTCGGCGGGCTGTCGGCCGCCCGGATCACCGACCGGGTGCGCTGGCAGCTCGAGGGCTGGCTCACGGCGTCGTCCCTCGGGCAGGGCGAGGCACCCGCCCCGATCGCGGGCCTGACCCTGGCCGCGGAGGAGGTGGCGCCCGCCGGAGCCCTGCAACCACGCCTGTGGGGTCCTGGCGCGGGCGAGGACCTGCGCGCCCGCCGCGCCGTCGAGCGCGTGCAGGCCCTGCTCGGTGGCGACGCCGTGCTCACCGTCCGGCTCCAGGGCGGGCGCGACCCCCGCGACCGCGTCCAGCTCGTCCCCTTCGGCGAGCAGGTCCCGCCCGAGCGCGACCCGGACCGGCCCTGGCCCGGCGCACTGCCGCCTCCCGCGCCGTCCGTCGTGCTGCCCGAGCCCGTCCCCGCACACGTGCTCGACGACGCCGGGCGCCCCGTCGTCGTCGACGTCCGGCTGGGTGTGAGCGGCGACCCGGCGCGCGTCGTCGTGCCCGGTGAGGGGGCATGGAGCGGGCTCGACGCCGCCGTCGTCGACTGGGCGGGGCCGTGGCCGGTCGCCGAGCGGTGGTGGACACCCCAGGGCAAGCGCCGCGTGTTCCTGCAGGTGGTGGCGGACGGCGTGGAGGCCCCCGCGCTGGGCCTGCTGCTGTCGTCGTCGGCGGGAGAATGGTCGCTGGAGGCGCTCTATGACTGACCTCGCCATGTCTGGCGGCGTGCCGTACGCCGAGCTGCACGCGCACTCCGCGTTCAGCTTCCTGGACGGGGCCTCGCACCCCGAGGAGCTCGCGGCCGAGGCCGCGCGCCTCGGGCTGACGTCGCTCGCGATCACCGACCACGACGGGCTGTACGGGGTGGTGCGGTTCTCCGAGGCGGCGAAGAAGGTCGGCCTGAAGACCTCGTTCGGGGCGGAGCTGCACCTGCCGGTCCCGGGATCGGTCGCGACGGGTGCGCCCGTGCTCGACCCGCCCACCGGGACCCCCGACCCGCGCGCCACGCACCTGCTCGTGCTCGCGCGCGGCCCGCAGGGGTACCGCAACCTGTCGAGCGCTATCGGCACGGCGCACCTGGATGCGGGCGTCAAGGGCGCCGCGAACTACACGCTGGAGGAGCTGGGCGCGGCGTCGGCCGGTGAGTGGCTGGTCCTGACGGGCTGCCGCAAGGGCGCGGTCCGCCAAGCCCTCCACCGGGGTGGGGGGAACCGGAGCGACCGGCTGGCCGGCGCGCGGTACGAGCTCGAGCGGCTCGTTGATGTCTTTGGGCAGGAGAATGTCGCCGTCGAGATCACCGCCACCGGTGATCCCCGGGACGCCGACCTGCACGACGCGCTCGCGTCGTTGGCCGCCGACGCGCGCCTGCCGCTGGTCGCCACCACAGCGGCGCACTACGCGCGCCCCCGGGACGCCGACCTCGCCGGGGCGCTCGCCGCCGTCCGGGCCCGATCCTCCCTGGACGACCTGGACGGCTGGCTGCCCGGTGCCCCCACCGCCCACCTGCGCAGCGGAGCGGAGATGGCACGCCTGCACCACCGGCACCCGCAGGCCGTGCCGACGGCGGCCGCCCTGGGCGAGGAGTGCGCGTTCGACCTTGACCTCATCGCCCCCGAGCTGCCGCCCTACGACGTCCCCGAGGGCCACGACGAGACGTCCTGGCTGCGCGAGCTCGCCTACCGGGGGGCGAACCGGCGGTACGGCCCGCGGGAGGGCAGCACGTTGGCCTGGAAGCAGATCGACTACGAGCTGGACATCATCATCCGCCTGGGCTTCCCCGGGTACTTCCTCGTGGTCTACGACATCGTGGAGTTCTGCCGTACCCACGGGATCCTCGCGCAAGGGCGGGGCAGCGCCGCGAACTCGGCGGTCTGCTACGCCCTGGGAATCACCGCGGTGGACGCGGTGAAGTACGGCCTGCTGTTCGAGCGGTTCCTCGCCGAGGCGCGCAACGGGCCACCGGACATCGACGTCGACATCGAGTCGGTGCGCCGCGAGGAGGTGATCCAGCACGTCTACGAGAAGTTCGGGCGCACGCACGCGGCCCAGGTCGCGAACGTCATCTCCTACCGGCCACGGTCCGCGGTGCGCGACGCCGCACGCGCGCTCGCCTACGACATCGGGCAGCAGGACGCCTGGTCCAAGTCCATCGAGCGCTGGGGAGCGCTCAAGCCCCAGGCGACCCCGACGACGTCGGCCGAGCCGCAGAACAAGACCGCCGCCGACGACGCCCACGACGTCGTACCGTTCCGCACGCCGCCGTCGGCCGCGCAGGAGGGCGAGATCCCCGACGACGTGCTCGACCTCGCCGACCGGATGCTCCGCCTGCCCCGCCACCTGGGCATCCACTCGGGCGGCATGGTGATGTGCGACCGCCCGGTGATCGAGGTCGTCCCGGTGGAGTGGGCCCGCATGGAGGGCCGCACGGTGCTGCAGTGGGACAAGGAGGACTGCGCGGACGCCGGGCTGGTGAAGTTCGACCTGCTGGGTCTGGGCATGCTGACCGCCATCCGGTACGCGTTCGAGTTCATCGAGGAGCACACCGGGGAACGGTTCGAGCTGCACGACCTGCCGCAGGACGACCCGCTCGTGTACGACCTGCTGTGCGCCGCCGACACGGTGGGCGTGTTCCAGGTGGAGTCGCGTGCCCAGATGGCGACGCTCCCGCGTCTGCAGCCGCGAGACTTCTACAGCATCGTCGTGGAGGTCGCGCTCATCCGGCCCGGCCCCATCCAGGGCGGCTCCGTGCACCCGTACATCGAGCGGGCCCGCGGGCGCGAGAAGGTGAAGTACCTGCACCCGCTGCTGGAGAAGTCCCTTGGCCGCACCCTTGGCGTGCCGCTGTTCCAGGAACAGCTCATGCAGATGGCGATCGACGTCGCGGGGTTCACGCCCAAGGAGTCTGACCAGCTGCGGCGCGCCATGGGGTCCAAGCGGTCCCAGGAACGCATGGAGGCGCTGCGCGAACGGCTCTACGCGGGGATGACCGAGAACGAGATCCCGCCCGGCGTGCAGGAGGAGATCTTCGAGAAGCTCAGGGCCTTCGCCGACTTCGGCTTCCCCGAGTCGCACGCCTACTCCTTCGCGTACCTCGTGTACGCGAGCTCGTGGCTCAAGGTGCACCACCCGGCCGCGTTCTACGCCGGGCTGCTCGCGGCCCAGCCCATGGGGTTCTACTCGCCGCAGTCCCTGGCCGCCGACGCCCGCCGGCACGGCGTCCGCGTGCTGCGGCCCTCGGTCACGCGGTCGCGGGTGCTCTCGTCGGTCGAGCGGGTCGACGAGCAGCTCGCGGTCCGCATGGGGCTGGAGTCCGTACGGGGCATCGGCAAGGAGAAGGCCGAGGAGATCGTCACGGGGCGGGGCTCGACAGGCTCGACCACCGGCTTCCGGGACCTGCGGGACCTCGTGCGCCGCGTCGAGCTGTCGACGGCGCAGCTCGAGGCGCTCGCGACGGGCGGCGCGCTGGAGCCGCTCGGCATCGATCGGCGAGAAGGCCTGTGGGCGGCGGGGGCGCTCGGCCAGGAGGGGCCGACGACGCTGCCCGGCGTCAGCGTCGGCGTCGACGCCCCGATGCTGCCGGGGATGAGCGAGGTCGAGCTGGCGCAGGCCGACGCGTGGGCCACCGGCATCACTCCCGACTCGTACCCGACGCAGCACGTGCGGCCGGGGCTGGCGGCGGCGGGCGTGCTGACCGTGGCGCAGGCGATCGCTACCGAGCCGGGGCGCCGGATCGCCGTCGGCGGGGTGGTGACGCACCGGCAGCGGCCGGGCACGGCCGGGGGAGTGACCTTCCTGTCCCTGGAGGACGAGACGGGGCTGCTCAACGTGATCTGCAGCGTGGGGCTGTGGCAACGGTTCCGCCGGGTCGCGCGGTCGGCGCAGGCCATGGTGGTGCGAGGCCGGATCGAGGCGGCCGACGGTGCCGTGAACCTCGTGGCGGAGCACCTCGCGACGCTGTCGCTGACGGTCCCGGCACGGTCGAGGGACTTCCAGTAGGTGCGTCAGTCCCGGTTGCGCACCAGGGCACGGGTGATCGCGGTGACCATCGTGCCGCCCACGAGCGTGCCGACCAGCACGAGCACCGCCCCGACCGCCCAGAGCCCGGAGTCGTCGGTCGACGAGGCCTGGATGGTCCAGGCCGCGGTGAAGGGCAGGCTGACCCCGAGCACCGCGAGCCACGCCGGGAGCAGCAGGGCGCCGATCACCACCAGGGCGACGAGCACGACGACGCACGCGATCACCTGGGGCGCCTCGTAGGGTCCGGTGACGGCTCCGGTAGCTGGGTCGACCTCACGGGTCGTGTCCCGGCCGAGGGTCCACCAGGTGGCTGTCGTGAGCGCGACGATGATGAACGTGACGAGAGCGGTGAAGGACTTGTTGCGCATGATGGCCCCAATTGTGCCCTCTCGCGTGCTCATCCCGGTGTCAGAGCACCGTCGTCTCCTCGGTCACCAGCACCTCGACGGACGCCAGGTCGATGAACCGTGCCTCGTCCGGATGCACGAGCTCCCGGTAGTTCGTCGAGGCGAAGAACGCGTCGTGGTCCGCCCGTGCGCTGGCGATCCTGGTACGGGAGCGAGGCCGCCTGGGGGACGCGATGGCGGCTCTTGCCGAGGCCACCTCCGCGCTCGACGCCCTCGTCGACGTCAACCAGCGCTACCTCGAGGACACGCGGCAGCGCTCCGCGACGTAGCGCCGGCCCGCGTCAGCCCCGGTAGAGCAGGCCGGTGTCGAACGCCCACAGCGCCGCCGAACCCGCGCCGACGAGCAGCGCGGAGATCACGTAGAACCAGATCCGCATGCGGAATCCGACGATGCGCAGGAGCACGGCCAGCCCGAACGCGGCGACGGCCAGTGCCGGCGCGGCGAGCGGGTCGCCCGCCTGGGTGTCCTGGACGACGAGCACGTACACGGCGCCAAGGAGCAGCAGCCGGGGAACCCAGCGCAGCAGGGCACCGAGCAGGCGCAGCGGCCAGGGCTTCTTACGGGGCGGAGCGGGTGTGGCGACGGGAGGTGTCGGCTGCCTGCCCGGCGGCGCGCCCTTCCGGACGTCCGGTTGCGTGCCCTTCCGGACGCCCGGCTGCACGCCCTTTCGAACGTTCGGCTGCACACCCTGCCGGACGCCGGGCTGCATGCTCGGCGGCCGGCTCGCGGGGGCCTGCGGGGGCCTGCTGGGCGGGCGGTGCCTGCACGGTGGGCATCGGGCGGGTGGCGTGCACGGACGGCGTCGGGCCCTTTTGCTTGGGCGCTGGGCCGAGATGCTTGACCGGGCTCTTGCGCGGCTCGAACGACTGCGGCGCGGGGGCCAGCTTGCGGACGACCTGGGTCGCCGCTGCGGACAGGGGCGCGACCGGCGTGGGCAGGACCGACGGCGGCACGGAGCCCGGCCTGCTGCCGGCCGAGGCCCGCTCGCTCGCCGGAGCGGGCTCGGGGCTGCGGAACGCACGCCACCCTCGGAGCGTGTCCGCGTGCCCGTCAGGTGGCGACGCGGTCTGCCAGCGCATCGCCTGCCAGACCCAGTCCTTGATCTCGGCCGGGGTGCGGCCGTCGGCCACGTGCGCGCCGATCTCCGCGACGTGGTCGGCGACGACCTGCTCGGCGGCGCCGTCGAAACCGTCCGCGTGCACCTCTGCCAGGACGCTCATCAGCGCGCGGTCGTACACGAGGGCGTGCCAGGGCTCCGGGGTGCGGGCGTTGGGCGTCGCGTCGTCAGACGGGTCGAGGAACCGGGGGAACAGCTTGGTATGACCCCGGCCGGGCAGCACGTCCGTCAGCGGGAGCGCGGCCACCTCCGCGGCCGTCACACCGTCACTGAGGAGCTGCGAGGTGAGCATCAGCGTCGGGTCGGGCGTGGAGCTCGCGAGGCGGGCGCCCACCACGCTAGCGATGTTCTCCAGCGGCGGGCGGTGGTTCGGCTGGTAGCGCGTCATGGCGAGGACCAGCGACTCGAGGTGCCTGTCGATGGTCGGCGGCTCGGGCGGGGAGGCGTCGCCGGAGGCTCGCCCGGCCGGCAGCTCGTCCACGAGGTCGGTGGACACCAGGTCCCGGCCCAGGAAGTTCAGGTCCAGCGGCAGCATGCCCGTGCTCGCGTACACGAGCAGCAGCCCCAGGCTGTAGACGTCCGACCGCGGGTGCACCCGGCGCCCGAACAGCTCCGGCGCCATGTAGGAGACGGTTCCGGCGGGCTGCGTCGACGTCGCGGCGTCGAAGACCTTGGCGATGCCGAGGTCGATGAGCACCGCACGGTCGCCGTCGACCATGATGTTCGCCGGCTTGAGGTCGCGGTGCAGGCAGCGCTCCTCCTGCAGGACGAGGAGCGCGTCGACCAGCTGCTTGGCCAGGCCCAGCGCCTCGGGACCGGACAACGGGCCTTCTTCGCGTACCCGGTCCCGCAGCGTCGTGCCGGGCACGAGCTCCATCGCGAACCACGGCTGGTCCGCTTCCAGACCGGCCTCCACGAAGCGCGGGAAGCCGCGACCGTCCAGACGTTCGAGGAGGTCGGCCTCCTGGGCGAAGCGTTCGCGCGCGTCGTCGGGCAGGCCGGTGAGGACCTTGAGGGCGACCTCGGCGCCGTCGTCGTCCAGCGCCCGGTAGACGTGCGCGAAGCCGCCGTGACCCAACGACTCGGCGAGGGTGAACCGGCCGAGGCGCTCGCCGCTGGCGGGGATGCGCCGCACTCGGCGGACGGGGAGCGCGGCGGCAAGGGGGGCGGGCGCCGGCTCGGGTTCCGGGGCGGGGGAGGGCTCGAGGGACGGAGAGGACTCCACCTCTGGTGCCGGGGGCTCCGGGACTGGCTCCGCTTCAGGCTCTGGAGCCGACAGCGCTTCGGGTTCCGGGTCCGGCACGGGAGCCGTCTCGGGGGCTGGTGCTGGGGCTGTGGCCGCCGCGGCTGAGGGCTCAGGATCGGGCAACGGGACCGGACCGGGGCCGACGGCCGCAGGCGCGACCTCGCCGACGCCTGGCGCTGGTGACGTCATACCGGCAACCTACCAGCGGGGTCGCGTCGGTCCCAGGTAAGTCACAGGTCGGGCGAGGTGTACCCGGCCTCACACCCCCTGCTGCCGGTACCACCCGATCTTCTCCCGCAACCGTTCCTGCTGCCGTCGCAGCGCATCGACCGACTCCTGCACCCGCCGGTCGTGCTCCTCGAGCAGCGCGACCCGGGCGGCCAGCGTCGCCTCGTCGAGCGACAGCTCCGCGTACCGCTTGAGGTCGGCGATCGGCATGCCGGTGTCGCGCAGACAGTGCACGAGGTCCAGCCAGCCCAGGTCGTCCTCGGTGTAGGCGCGGTGCCCGCCCGATGTCCGCGCGATGGGTCGAAGGATGCCCTCGCGCTCGTAGTACCGCAGCGTGTCGATGCTGAAACCGGAGACCTCGGCGGCCTGCGCGGGGGAGTAGGTGGCCATGTTCTGATCTTGCCCTTGACCTGGAGCGCGCTCCAGGGCTTTTGCTCGTCCCATGACCACATCGCAGACCACCCAGACCACCCAGCGTGAGACCACCCAGCGTGAGACCACCCAGGACACCCCGCCCGCCGAACGCCTCGTGCTCGGCGCCATGATGTTCGGCACCGTGGTGGACGAGGCCACGTCGTTCGCGGTCCTGGACCGGTTCGTCGACGCAGGCGGCCGGTGGATCGACACCGCCGACTGCTACGCGTTCTGGGCGAGCGAGTCCGGCTACGGAGGGCAGAGCGAGGAGCTGCTGGGACGCTGGTTCGCCGCCCGCCCAGGCGTCCGCGACCGCATCCTGCTCGCCACCAAGTTCGGCGCCGAGCCGCGCGACGCCGCGGACTGGCCCGCCTCCCGCACCGGCCTGTCCGCCGGGGCCATCAAGACCCAGATCACCGGCAGCCTGCGCCGCCTCGGCACCGACCGTGTCGACCTGGCCTGGGGACACATGGAGGACCGTTCGGTCCCGGTCGAGGAGACCGCCGACGCCTGTGCGGCCCTCGTGTCCGACGGCGTCGCCGCCCGCATCGGCCTCTCCAACCACCCGGCGTGGCGGGTCGAGCGGGCACGCCGGCACGCCGTCGGGCAGGGCAAGGAACCGTTCAGCGTGGTGCAGCACGCCTACAGCTACCTGCAGCCACGGCCGGGCACGCTCACGGGGAACCACCGCTTCGGCTGGCTCGACGACGAGCTGATCGACCTGGCCGCCGTCGAGAACCTGGACGTCTGGGCGTACACGCCGCTGCTGTCCGGGGCCTATGACAACCCGGCCAAGCCGATCCCCGAGGTCTTCGACCACCCGGGCAGCACCCAGCGGCTCGCCGTGCTGGACGACGTCGCGGCCCAGGTCGGCGCGTCCCGCGGACAGGTGGTGATCGCCTGGCTGACGGCCCGCGGCATCCGGCCGATGCTCGGTGGCAGCAAGGTCCACCAGCTCGACGCCGCCGTCGCGGCGCTGGAGCTGGAGCTCCCGGCCGAGCTGGTGGAGCGGCTGAGCGCCGTGGAGCTACACGGCTGACGCCCACCCGGCAGGGTCGTTCCCTCGGGGGATCGCGTGGAGGCCCTGCCACACCACGAGGATCTCGAACCAGCACGCCTCGGCGGGGCTGAGCGGCCGCACGGACTCGTACCCGGCGCGCAGCGCCTGCCGTACGTCGCCCGACGTCGGCTGCCAGGCCGTGAACCGGGTGCCGAGGTAGACGCTGGCCTTGGCCAGGTCGTGGACCCGGTGCTCGACCCGCACCTCGTCGAGGTCGAGCACGCCGACGACCGTCGAGTCCCGCGTCAGGATGTTGGCGGCCCGGAAGTCGTTGTGCACCAGCTGCGGCTCGTCGTCGAGCTCCGGGGCCCCGGACAGCAGGCTCCGGAGCCGACGAGACGCCTCGGGCGCGAGCTGGTGGTCGCGAGTCGCGAGCCAGTCACTGATCGTCTGCGTGAGCTCGCCGGATCGTGGCGCCGTCGAGCCACCTGCCGGTGCCGGTGCCGGCTCGCGCGGGCCGGCCTCGAACGCATCGCCGGCTCCGAGCGACCCCAGCGCCTGGTGCACCTCCGCCAGGCAGGCTCCGGCCGACAGCACCGCCGCGCGGTCCGTCACGTCCAGCCAGTCTCCCGACAGCTCCGGCAGCACCGTGACCGACAGCTCGCCCGAGGGTCCGTCCAGGACCACACGGTCGAGCCCGTCCGGCGCCGTGAGGGGCGCCGCCACAGGAATACCTCGGTCGGCGAGCGAGCGCAGCAGCCGCGTCGACGCGTCCAGGCTGCCGAAGCGCTCGCGGGCCCCCGACCACTTGACCACCAGGTCGCCGCGGTCGCTCGCTACCCAGAGGATCGCGTTCTGGTCGCTGATCACCATGCGGGGGCACGCGGCGACGGCGATGCCCCACGTCGTGTCGAGCGCCTTCGTGGCCCAGTCGGTCACGGCGTCGAGACTGTCGAACCCGAACCGCTCCCTGAGCGCGGCCTCCGGATCCACGGTCTCCCACAGCATGGACAGTCCGAGCGGCAGCATCCCCGAACCGTAGCGCGGCCGGCCGGTCAGGACAGGTCGATCGTCACCGGCTCGAACGGGGTGGCGACCGGGTAGCTGCCGCCCCAGAGCTTCGCGCCGTCGTCGGTCAGCTCGACCTGCTGCCAGGTGAGGCGCGTGCCGTCGTCGGACCGGGCGGGCGCCCCGGCCAGGCGGAACGCGGTGGTGCGCACGTCCGCGTCGCGGTCCCGGATGGACATGGTCCAGTCGGGGCCACCGTCGGCGGGGGCGTCGACCTCGATGTCGGCGATCTCGCCGACGAACGAGCCGAAGTGCCCGATGAAGACGACCGACCCGGTGAAGGCGAAGCGCGTCGCGTCGGCCGACACGTCCGGGCTGCGCTCCGGGTCGAGCGGGAAGTGGAACGCCGCCCCGCTGCCGCCTACCGCGTCGTCCTGCACGATGCGGCCGCCAGGCGCCCCCATCACGTACATCAGCAGGCTTGCCTTGATTTCCCAGTCGAGATGAGCCACCGGAGCACGGTACTCCCACCTGGCAGTTCGTACCGCTTTGCGCCCGGCGGGTGATCGCCGTGCGTTCATGGGGGTGTCGCCTGCGCGACGGCGTGTCTCCACGCCACGGCCACGAGACCTGTCCAGGCTCGGGCCCATGAGTACCATTCGACACCGCACCACCGCAGCACTCGCCGTGACCCTCGCGGGCACCCTGGCCCTGGGCGCCGCACCGGCGTCCGCTCTGCCCGAGGGGCACCACCGGGCCTTCGACCTCCAGGCGCACCGCGGCGGCATCGCGCTCACCGTCGAGAGCACGCTCCCGGCCTTCGACAACGCGCTCGCGCTCGGCGTGAGCACGCTCGAGCTCGACGTGCAGATCACCCAGGACGGGTACGCCGTCGTGACGCACGACCGCGACCCGAACCCGGCCAAGTGCGTCGACACGGAGCCCGCGTTCCCGGGCGACCCCGAGTTCCCGTACGTCCCCGAGAAGACGTACATCAAGGACCTCACGCTGGCGCAGGTCCGCACCCTGGACTGCGGCTCGCTGCGCCAGCCGCAGTTCCCCGGCCAGGAGCTGCACCCGGGCGAGCGCATGCCCCTGCTGTCCGAGGTGCTGGACCTCGTGAACCGGCACCGCGCGCGCCAGGTCACGCTCAACATCGAGACCAAGGTCGAGGCCGGCGCCCCCGAGCAGACGGCGCCGCGCGAGCAGTTCGTGCAGGTCGTCGCCCGGGAGGTCCGCAAGGCCCGCCTCGTCGACCAGGTCACGGTCCAGAGCTTCGACTGGGGCTCGCTGATGCGGATGAGCGAGGTCGAGCCCCGCTTCCCGCTCGTGGCGCTGACGAACGGCCAGCAGTTCCTGCAGGCCGGCGCGCCAGGCGCGTCGCCGTGGCTCGGGGGCCTGGACATCGACGACTTCCCTGGGTCGATCCAGGAGAAGTTCGTCGCCGCCTCGGCGTCGTTCGGAGCCGACGCCGTCTCGCCCGTGCACGGCGACCCCCAGGGCGGTGGCGTCGAGGACCCGGGCTACGTCCCCTTCACCACACCTGAGCTCGTCGCCGCCGCGCACGACGCCGGTATGGCCGTGATCCCGTGGACCGTCGACGACCGCGCCACCATGGAGTCGCTGATGGACCTCGGCGTGGACGGGCTCATCACCGACCGCCCCGACCTGCTGCGCACGATCATGGCGGAGCGCCACCTCAACCTCCCGAAGCGCTACTGAGGTTCGGCGGGCGACCGGTGCGCGGCTGGTCGGCAGACTGTCAGGAGGTCGGCAACCCGAGTTGCCGACCTCCTGACGTTCTGCCGACCACACGGGTTCGGCCTCAGCCCGCTGCCTCGTCCCGCGCGGCTCCCGCCCGACGGCGCTCCCTGCGTCCGCGGACCAGTTCCGTCGCCAGGGCGTCGAGCGGCTGGGCGAACGTGTCCTCGAAGCGGGCCAGCCAGGCACGGGCGGCGGCCGTCCCCACGTCGTCCACGGCGTAGAGGCGGCGCGTGCCCTCGGCGCGCACCCGGACCAGGCCGGCCTCACGCAGGACCCTGAGGTGCTGCGAGACCGCCGGCTGGGTGATGCGCGCGCGGGCCTGCAGGGCCGTCACCAGGGCGCCGGCGGGCTGCTCGCCCGGGACCAAGAGCTCCAGCAGCCGACGCCGCACGGGGTCGCCGAGCGCCTCGAACACGCCGGCCCGGGCGGAGTCGGGCGCGGCGGCCGACACTCAGGACTCCGGCTGCGTCGTGTAGAAGGCGAACGTGCGCTCGCCGGCGGCGCGAGCCTGGGCGGCGTCCTCCCCGGAGGCGATGGCGGCGTCTGCCCAGTCGGCGCTCGCCAGCCGGACGAACTCGACCCCGACGGGGGAGAGGGTCCACTGCTCGAACTCGGTGGCGTCGTTGTCGGAGCCGGTGGCGAGGTGCAGGCCCAGGCCGACGAGGGCGAGGTCCCAGCCGACGCCGACGGCGCCCGGGCCGTACTGCGTCCAGAAGTCGGGGTCCACGGGGGCCTCGTGCACCAGCTCGAGCGTGGTGCCGTCGTCGACGGTGCTCAGCGAGACCGTCACCCAGGAGACCTGGCCCCCGAACTCCCAGGTGATGGCGAAGCTCTCGGGCGCGGCGCACTGCTCGACGGCACCGCCCGCCTGGCCGACGAACTGGTACCGGCCGCCCACCGAGAGGTCGCCGTCGATCGGGAGGAACCACCGGGGCAGCCGCTCGGCGGAGGTGAGGGCGTTCCACAGGTCGTCGCGGTCGGCGGCGTAGGTGCGGCGCGCGACGGCGATCTTGGTGGGTGTGCCGTCCCTGGTGCCGTCGCGGACCTCGCGGGTCATGAGGCCGGCGGTGGTGACGGGATCGATGGTGCTGGTCATGGCAACTCCTTATATAAGTGGATACTTATTTATCTCACAAGGAACGGGTGTTGGCAAGCGGATGTCCGGGTCGCATGGTCGGAGGCGTCGAATAAAAGTGTGCCAAGCGCTCGATCGAACGGCCGCGCGGGCTACTCCTCGACCGGGACGACCACGCACAGCTCGAACGTGTCCCGGCCGCGTCGGAGCAGGTAGCGCACGCGCTCCGCCGTCGCCTCCGACGCGTTCTCGTCCTTGTAGCTCCAGCGCACGTCGACCCACAGCAGGGCGTCGCCGACCTGCTCGACGGCGCGCACGTCGGGCACGGCGGCGACCAGCCCTTGCTCCCGGTAGGCCGTGAGCATGGAGCCGAGCGCGTCGCGCGCCGCCTCGGCGTCGGGCACGACGAGGGACCGCTCGGCCTCCACCACCACCGACGGGTAGGCGAGGCCGTCCGTCACGGTCTCCAGGTCGCCCGAGCCGAGCGCGACGCCGTAGTCAACGAGGAAGGTGAGCAGGTCGTCCCGGTCGTAAGGGGCAGTACTCATCCGTCCACGGTAGGTGCACACCCCGTTGAGTGCTGGGTAGCCGTCGGTCAGCTCGGCCGGGACCAATCGGCCGGGACCAACAAAGTACCCAGCACTCAGCGAACCGCGTGGGTGAGGGCCTGGGTCAGGTCCGTCCAGAGGTCGTCGACGTCCTCCAGGCCCACCGACAGGCGCACCAGGTCCGGCGAGATGCCCGCGTCCTTGCGGGCGACCTCGTCCATGATCCGGTGGGTCAGCGAAGCGGGGTGCTGGATGAGGCTGTCGACGCTGCCAAGGCTCACCGCCGGGGTGATCAGCCGCACGGCGGAGACCAGGGCGATCGGGTCCACGGAGGTCTCGAACGAGACCATGGCACCGCCCAGGCGCGGGTAGTGCACCTCGGTCACGTGGGGATGCTCCGCCAGCCGGCGCGCCAGCTCGCCCGCCGTGGCTGACGCCGCCCTGACCCGCACCGGGAGCGTCGCCAGCCCGCGGAGGAGCTCGTAGCCCGCGATCGGGTGCAGCATGCCGCCGGTGACGAACCGGACCTGCCGCAGCGACCGGGCGAACTCGTCGGAGCAGGCGACGACGCCGCCCATCACGTCGCCGTGCCCGCCCAGGTACTTCGTGGCGCTGTGCAGCACCATGGCCGCCCCGAGGGTCAGCGGGCGCTGCAGCACTGGCGTCGCGAACGTGTTGTCCACCAGGACGGGCACGGGCGCGCAGGCGTCGGTCAGCGCGCGCAGGTCCACCTCGGTCAGGGTGGGGTTCGCCGGGCTCTCGACGACCACCAGCCCGGTCCTGTCCGTGATGGCCGACGCCGCCTCCTCGGGCGAGACCCACGTCACCGAGGTGCCGAGCAGGCCCGAGTCGAGCAGGTGGTCGGTGGTGCCGTACAGGGGCCGAACGCCGATGATCTCCGGCTTGCCCGCCGCGACCTGGGCCAGCAGGCAGGCGGACAGGGCAGCCATGCCGCTCGCGAACGCGACGGCGGCCTGTGCGCCCTCGAGCTCGGCAAGGGCGTCCTCGAACCGGCGCACCGTCGGGTTGGCGACGCGGCCGTAGACCGGCGGACCACCGTCGTCGTTCCCCGCGGCGAAGTCGTCAAGGCGCGCGGCCTCGGCGACGACGTCGTGCGACGGGTAGGTGGTGGAGAGGTCGATCGGTGGGGCGTGGAGCCCCAGGGCGGCCAGGTCGTCCTTTCCGGCATGGACGGCGCGGGTGTTCCAGGAGTGCGTGGTCCCTGAATGCATGGTCCCTGAATGCATGGTCCCTGAGTGCGTGGTCATGGGGGACTATCGGCACCCGCCACGGTCGGTAGGGGCCCGACGTGCTAGAAATTCGGATCATGGCCCAGAACGTGATCCTCGATTCGGTCGACCGTGCGCTCATCGACGAGCTGCAGATGGACGGTCGACTCTCCAACAAGGTCCTCGCCCAGCGGGTCGGCGTCGCGCCGTCGACCTGCCTGGCTCGCACCCAGCGGCTGCAGAACGCCGGGGTGATCCGCGGGTACCACGCCGAGATCGACCCGGCGGCCGTCGGGCGCGGGCTGCAGGCCATGCTGATGGTGCGGCTCACCACCCACTCCCGGCCCCTGCTGGGCCCGTTCGTCGAATGGGTGCGGCGGCTCCCGCAGGCGCGCGCCGTGCACCACGTCTCCGGTCCTGACGACTTCCTGGTCCACGTGGCCTGCGCCGACACCGACGAGCTGCAGCGCCTGGTCCTCGACCTCACGGCCCGCGGCGAGGTGGGCCGCGTGCAGACCGACCTGGTGTTCTCCTCCTGGACCTGCGGCCCGGTCACCCCGGCAGGGTGACCGGGCCGGCCCCGGTCAGAAGGCCTGTGCCAGCAGGTCGGCGAACAACGCGTCCGCGTCGACCTCCAGGCCGCGGGCCGCGAACCAGGTGCACACCGTGCGGCAGTCGCGCAGCAGCACGTCGCTCGCGAACGGGTTGGACGCCAGGTCCACGACCTGCGGCAGGTCGATGATGACCAGCCGCTCGCCGTCGGCCAGGATGTTGTACGGCGACAGGTCGCCGTGGGCGAAGCCGAGCCGGGCCAGCACGGTCATGCCGTGCGTCAGCTGCTCCCAGTACGACTCCAGCAGGTCGTCCGATGGGCGTTCTCGCGTGAGCCGCGGTGCCGCGACGGCCTGGGTGCGGCCGGCGTCGTCGGTCACCTCGGTGCCCACGAACTCCATGAGCACCTCCGTGCCGTCGATCTGCACGGGGTAGGGCACAGGGGCGCCCGCCGACCAGAGTTCGCGCAGGGCGACGAACTCGGCGTCGGCCCACTGGGTGGCCGAGACAGCGCGGCCCCACGCGGACTTGCGGTCCTCCATGGCGCGCTGGTCGCGTGTGCGGCGGACCTGGCGGCCCTCGGTGTACTCGGTGCCGCGGTGGAACTGGCCGTGGTCCAGGCTGCGGTACCGCTTGGCCACCAGGAGGCAGCGCTCGGCCTCGACGACGTCTCCTGTCTCGGCGCCGAGCGGTACGGCACGCTCCACCAGGAACGCGTCCGCCTCCTTGCCGGTCTTGAGGATGCCGAGCTCGGTGTCGAGAGCGGCGTCGCGGGTGACCAGCCAGTCGGGCTGCGGGTCGGGTCCCCGCTGCCCCTTGGCGACGGATCGCCAGGTGGACCAGCGTTGCCCGGGACCGGGCTGGGTGGGGTCCGGCTGGGTGGGGTCCGGGCGGGCCGGGCCGGCGTCGTAGGCGTCACCGCGACCGCCGTCGGCTCCGGTCGGTCCGGCCCGGAGCGTGCTCGGGTGCGGGCCCTCCAGGTCGTCGCGGCTGACCCGGGCGCGACGGGCGTCGGCCCAGGCCTTGGGCGCGCGCTCCGGGGCCGATCGGACGTCAGGCTTGCCGCCCCTGTTCGCGGTGCGGATCAGGGCGGACTTCGGTGCTTCGGGAAAACGGGGCAAGACAGTGCTCCTTGATGCCGGAGCACAGCCGGATCAGACCCGGGTGCCCCTGGTGACAGTGGCGTCTGCTGCCGCGAAGGCAGCCGCGCGAACGACGTCGTCCATGACCGCCTCCTTCCTGTCCGCATTCCCCGAGTGCCTGGTCCCGGACGCGTCGTCCGGGGGCCTGCTGTTGGCCGGTCATCGAGTGCCTCAAGGGGTGGCTCGGTGACCGTGCGACGAGCATGGCACGGCGGTGCGGCGGACCGCACGCCTTTTTCTCCTGCGTTGCTCGCACGACGTCGGCACGCTCCTCGCGGCGGTGCGCACTCGCATCAGGCGGAGGGCAGGAGCGGGTTGGTTCGAGCCCTCGTGACCACGTCCGGTGGCAGGTGCTGAGTGAACCGGCTCAGCATCTCTCGGACGTTGCTCCGGTCGGCGGCGGTCGCACGCTCCACGCTGACGCCGGACCGGCGGAGGGCCTCCGTGCGGGCCCGCTCGTTCGCGTACTCCACTGCCGGGTCATGGCCTGGGCGAACACCGTTCGGTCGGTACTTGACCAGGCCGTCGAACTCGATGCCCAAGGCCCATCGTTCGTAGCCGAGGTCGGTGTGGAAAAGCCCGCGGTCGGTCCGGACGGGCATCTGCGTGGTAGGACGTGGCAAGCCAGCACGCAGCAGCTGGTAACGGACCCACGTCTCCCACGCCGACTGCGACCCGCCGTCCGCGAGCTCGATCACGAGCCGCGCTCGGCGTATGCCGCGTCGACCGGACCGGGCGTCGAGCATCGTGAGCAGCTCGTCTCGCTCGAGCCCGAGCGCTAACGCGGAGTCGGCGATCACGAGCGCCTCCAGCGGGTGCAATGTCAGGGCGCAGTCCACGACCGTGCGAGCGAGCGAGGTGACCGGCAAGCCCTCGACGGTCACGACGTCGTCGGACGGGAGATCTCCTCGGTGCCGCACGATGTCCTTGGCGGCGCGCCCCGAGGCGCGATAGCTCTGGTAGAGGTGAGTGCGGTCCGGCACCGTCCAGACGAGGCACCCCAGAAGCAGAGCAGCGGTCGTATGACTGAACACAGGGTCGGACAGCAGCTGTGAGTGCAGTGCCCGAGCTCGGGCGAGCTCCCTGTTCCGTTTCTCCCGTGGCGCTGACGCAGGGCCGTCGACCTGGATCGAGTGTGGCTCGCAATAGGCACCGCGGCGGACCCGAACGAGAGTGCCTCGACGACTCTCCAGCGAGAGCTGGTTCCTGTCATGCTCGTGGGCGAGGAATACGGTCGGAATAGCAACGGCGGTAGTTGATGTAGCTTCCATGCAACAAGAGTGCTTTGGTGACGCCGGGCACCTTGTGGTCGACGGCGCCGCCTGTGCACGAGAACGTCGAAACGGCGTCTGTGGTCGTGCTCGAACGACTGCGACGCCGCGACGGGAGGCGCTGTATCTATCGGCCGGTGGTCGGAAGTCGGCACGCTCCTGCGGCGTCGTGACTCTGCCTCGAGATCGGCTCAGGCCTGGACCGGTCTCGAGGCAAAGTCACGATCCCGCGGTGCAGGCTGCCGACCGCGGTGCAAGTTGCCGACCCTGCGCTGTTCCGCGCTGGTCAGCGCCGGATCAGCTCCAGGGGAGAGCGTTCTCGAACGACTCCCACAGCGAGTCGCGGACGTCCTCCGTGGTGTCCTGGACGCCCTGCTCCAGGTCGTCCTGGATCTGCTCGCGCTGCTGCTCGAAGGACTCGCGCGCGTTCTCCGTGGCCTGCTGCGCGTAGCCGACCACACCCTGCACGGCGATCACGATCACCCACACGACGACGACCAGCCAGAACGGCCACGTCCGCCCGCCGCGGCGCGTGCGGACCGCCCGGAAGAGGTTCACCAGGGCGGAGGTCACGATGCCCAGCAGCGGGATGGACAGCTCCGCCATGCGGGGCGCCCACACCGGGTCGAGGTTCAGCATCGCCACCGAGAGGTCGCCGAGCGCGGCGAACAGCGGCAGCCCGGCAGCGCTCGGCATCGCGTCGAAGCCCGGGAAGAGACGTATCAGCTGGTAGACCGCGATGGCGAGCAGGATGCGCGGGACCCAGCCGATGATCGCCGCGAGAGCCCCGAGGCCGCCGCCGGAGTCCCGGCGCTTGTCGGCGCGGGCGTCCCGGTCCTCCCGGCGCGGCGCCGGCTTGGCCGGCGGGGCCGCGGGCCGGACCGGGGCACTCGGCTGCGTGCTGCCCTGACCCACGGGCCGCTGCGCCGGGGCAGGTGCCGTGGTCTGCGCTGGCCGGGCGCCCGGCGTCGGCCCCGGACGGAACGCGGGCGCCACCTGTGTGGCCTGCTGGTTCGTCACCGGAGCTCGGTGCTGCGTCGGGCTGCCGGCCTGCCGCCGGGGCACGCTCGCCGTCGGGACGCCGGGGAGCGGCAGACCGTGGCGCTGACGGTAGGCGACCCAGCCGTCGTACGTGTCCGCGTAGCCCTCTGGCGTGAAGGCGGGTACCCAGCGCATCGCGGCCCACAGGTAGTCCTTGACCTCGGCGGGCGTGCGCCCACCCGCCCGCTGTGGCCCGACGGCGGACAGATACACGGAGATGACGTCCTCCGCGGCGCCGTCGAACCCGTCGCCGTGCACCTGGTGCAGGCGGCCCATGAGCTGCTGGTCGTAGACCAGGTTGGTGACGGGCTCATCCTGCCGCACCGGGTTGCTCGCGAGCACGCTGGTCGGCGCGACGACGGCCGCTGCCGCTCCGCTGCCGGTCAGCACCTCGGTGACGAGGCCGCGCTCGACGGTGGTCGCGTCGGCGGCGGCGAGCAGCGTCGGATCGAGCCTTGCGCCGTCGGCCGCGAGCTGGGCGACGGTGCCGATGAGGTTGTGCAGCGGCGGGCGGTCCTCGGGCCGGTGCCTGGTCATCGCCAGGACGAGCGGCAGCAGTCGCTGGTCCACGGGGCCGACGTCGGCCGCCGTCAGGTCGCGGCCCGCGAAGTTGAGGTCGTTGGGCAGCTCGCCCGTGGCGAGGAAGATCAGCAGCAGGCCCAGGCTGTACACGTCGGAGCGGGCGTGCGGCTTGCGGACGAACAGCTCCGGCGCCATGTACGAGATGGTGCCGGCGGCGTGCGTCGAGGTGCTGGTGCCGTGCCCCTTGGCGATGCCGAGGTCGATGAGCACGTACCGGTCGGGCGCGGCGATGATGTTGGCCGGCTTCACGTCCCGGTGCAGGAAGTGCTCCTCCTGGAGCACCGCGAGGGCGTCCAGCACGTCGTCGGCCACGCGCAGCACCTCGTGCGGCGGCATCGGCCCGTCCGCCGCGACCCGCTGGCTCAGGGTGGGCCCTGGTACGAGCTCCATGGCGAACCACGGCGTGGGGGACTGCAGGTCGGCCGTGACGAGCTGCGGGAACCCGCGCCCGGCCAGCCGCTCCAGCAGCGCGGCCTCGCCGACGAACCGGTCGAGCGAGTCGTGCTCGGAGTTGGTCAGCACCTTGAGCGCGACCTCGCCACCCTGCCCCGTGGCGCGGTACACGTGGGCGAACCCGCCGTGGCCGAGCGAGCCGAGCAGCTGGTAGGGGCCGAGGGTCTCGCCAGTGGCCGGGATCCGCTGGAGGGCGGCGTTCCCGACTTCCGGCTGCCCAAGAGGAGCCGCTTGCCGCGCGGCCTGCCCCCGGGTGGCCCCGGAAGGCTGGACGATCTCGGTCGGTGCGGTAGGTGGTGGCCCGATCCGCGCCGACGGCGGTGACACGACCCGCGTGGGAGCTGGCGGCGGCGGCACGGCAGCGGTGTGGTCGCCACCCTGGGCCGGCTGACCGGGAGAGTTGGCGGCCGTCATGCGGGTGGTCTGGTCGGACAAGCAAGAACTCCTCAGCAGCGCACCGGTACTACCGGCTGGACCTGAGAAAATCTATCAGCGTCCCGCCGTACCGGTCAGCAGAGTCCCCGATCTGTGACCTGCTAGCCGTTCCCGCCGGGCAGGGCGTCCTCGAGATTCTCGGTCGCGTTCTGCTTGGCGTCCTCGACGCCCTGCTCGACCTGCTTCTCGACGGACTCCTTGGCTTCGTCCTTCGCGTCCTCGACGCTCTCGTCCACCGACTCCTGGACGTTCTCCCGCATGTCGGTGGTGGCGTCCTGGGCGTAGCCGACGATGCCGCCGACGGCGAACACCACGATCCACGCGACGATCGCGAGCGCGTACGGCCAGATCGCCAGCGACGTGCTCAGCGAGCGGATCGTGTTGAACAGCCCGGCGAGCGCGATCCCGAGCACCGGGATCGTCAGGTTGGCGGCCTGGTCCGACCACTCGGGGTTGAGGTTGAGCATGCCGAGCACCCCGTCGCCGAGGCCGCGGAACAGCGGCAGCTGCGAGGTGTCCGGCATGACGTCGAACCCCGGGATCAGCCGGATGAGCTGGTAGACGCTCAGCGCGAGCAGGATCCGCGGGATCCACGCGAGGACGGCGCCCACCGCCGAGCCGCCGCCGGGCGAGTCGTCGCTCCGGTCCCGGCGCGGCGTCGGCGGCGTCGGCCGGGGTGCCTGCGGGTTGTATCCCTGGTCATTGGGCTGCTGCCCGTAGCCCTGCTGCTGGCCGTAGCCTGCCTGGCCCTGCCCGTAGTCCTGCTCGCCCGGGAAGGCGCCGGGTGCGTGGGCCTGGGTGGGCTGCCCGGTCTCGTACGGGCGGTACGGCCGCGCGGGCGGCGGGGTCGCGGTCCGGAAGTCGCGTCCCTGGTCGGGCTGCGGCATGCCCGACGGCGGGATCACCTGGGTGTGGTCGCCGTAGCCCGCGTTGCCCTGTGGCATGCCCGACGGCGGCATGACCTGGGTATGGTCGCCGTCTCCCTGGGCCTGCCAGGCGGCCTGTCCGGTCTGGCCAGCGGCCTGTCCGTCGCGGACCGCGTCGAACCGCTGGGTCGCGGCATACGATGACGGAGCATCGGGCTGCGCACCCGGGCGACCAGGACGAGCGGGCGGCCGCTGGATCTGCGTGGGGTCATCCGCCGGAGGTATTCGGCGGGTGGGCTCGTCAGACACGCGGAGGCTCCTCGGTAGTGGTCCCGGTTTCGACACCTGTTTGCGCGAGAACCTACCAGGTGGGCTGATTGCCCCGTTGGGGTGGCCAGGTGGACGAACATGTCCGACCCTTACACCGGGGGCGAACCACGCGAGCCGCCTACCCAGGAACTTCGGAGGAAACGCATGAGCTCTGACACCGTGCCCCGCTGGCCCCGGATCGACGCGATCGTCCGGGAAGACGGCTCCGGTGAGGTGACGATCGACGGGACGTTCCACCCCATCACCACGGGCAGCCTAGAAGAGGCGCGTGTGGAGGTGCTGCGCCGGGTGACGGAGAACGCCGCCAAGGTCGGTCGGCCCGTACGGGCGTCCGCGACAGGGCCAGAGGGGCTCTGGAACCTGATCGTGCACCCGGACGGGACGGTGGTTCCGGAGGAGGACGACATCGCGCCGGCGCAGGCCCCTGCCCCGGCACCCCAGGCACCGGTGTCGCCCCCGGCGCCTGGACCGGTGTTCGAGCGTGCGCCGATCGTGGACCGGCCCCCGCAGGCCGCCACGTCCCCGGCCGACCCGCTCGGTACGCCAGTCCCCGACGCGACCCGGATCTCCGGCACCACCGAGACGGGGCGCCCGACCGAGGCTGCCGGTTCGGACCCGCACGGCTCCGCGGTCGAGGCCGACCCGGAAGACACGGTGCGTCGTGTCACGAGGACGCCCGAGGCGCCGCACGCCGCGCCGCCCGCTGGGGCTGCCGCCGTAGCACCCGGGCCCACGGACTTCTCGCCGAACGGCGGGGGCCCTGAGGCCACGAACGGCTCCGGGTCGGCCGATCCGATGCGTGAGAACGCCGCCGACAGCACCGCGGGCAGCGCGCCCGACCTGCCGGGCAGCATGACGGGCAGCACGACGGGCTCCGTGCTGAGCCCCATGCCCGGGCCGGTGGACGCCGTGCCGACCATCGGCGCCACGCGCGGCAGCCTGTCCGCCCCGCCGTCGGACCCGACACCGGTGGCCGACGAGGAGGCTCCGCGCTCGCGACGCGAGGCGCGGGAGTCGTTCCTCACGCACCAGCAGGACGAGGACCCGGCCACGCGCGGCTTCCGCGGGATGCTCACCCGCATGGGCATCCGGGTCGGCCCGAGCGAGTCGGAGCGAGCCGAGCGGGCCGACGAGCGCGCCGTCAGCCAGCACTGGCCAGGGCCGCGCACCATCTCGATGGTGAACGGCAAGGGCGGAGCGGGCAAGACGCCGTCGACAGTGCTGCTCGCCGCGGTCTTCGCGCAGTTCGGCGGCGCCGGTGTCGTGACGTGGGACAACAACCAGACGCGCGGCACGCTGGGCTGGCGCACCGAGCAGGGTCCGCACGAGTCCACGCTCCTGGACCTGCTGCCGCAGACGGACCGCCTCCTTGGACCGTCGGCGCAGGCCGCCGACCTCGCGCGGTACGTGCACCACCAGACGCGCGACCGGTTCGACGTGCTGCGGTCCAAGCCGATAGCGATGGCGAACGAGCAGCGGATCGAGTCGCGGGACGTGGACGCCATCCACTCGGTGCTCTCGAAGTACTACCGGATGATCCTCATCGACTCCGGCAACGACGAGTCGGACCCGATGTGGCAGCGGATGATCGACCTCACCGACCAGCTCGTGGTGGCCACCACCACGCGCGACGACCACGCGGAGGCGGGGGCCCTGCTGCTGGAGGCGCTCGCGACCCGCGACGGACGGTCGGCGTACCTGGCGCAGCAGGCGGTCGTGGTGGTGAGCCAGGCCGACCAGAAGGAGCCGGCCAGCGAGCTGGAGAAGGTCGCCGACGGCTACCGGTCCCTGGCCCGCGAGGTGGTGACCATCCCGTTCGACCCCGCGATGGTCGACGGCCACCTGCGCCACGGCGCGCTGCGCACCGACACCCGCCGAGCCTGGCTGGCGGCCGGCGCGGCAGTCGCGGGCGGCCTCTGACCCACCGGAGCCGTTGAGCGCGGGGTGAGGGTCAGGAGGGGAAGATCGCCACGACCTGGTTCCAGACCGCCATGGTGTCGTACCCCATCTCGTTCAGGAACGCCCACAGGATCCCGACGATCGCGTACAGCGACACCGGTACGAGGAAGATCCACTCGCGCACGGAGCCGGCGTTCCCGAGGATCGGGATCGCGATGTTGCCGCCGGACCGCCATAGCCAGTCCAGCTCGATGCCACGCTTGTTGCGCATCCAGTACGGGGACCGGAACTTCAGCGGCCACAGCAGCGGCACGCCGGCGGTGGTGATCATGTCGCCGAGGATGTGCACGATGCAGCCGAGCGCCACGCTGAACGGCATCCAGTACCACTCCTCCGGCGCGAAGACCGCGATGAGGACCGCCAGGGTGATGGAGGTGGTCCACGGCAGGATCTTCGTGTCCCGCGTGATCTTGAGCGCCTTGAGCGCGAACGCGACGAGCAGCACGCACATGATGCCTGGGCCGATGAGGATCGTCCCGAAGGCCTCGTTGCCTGTGTCGATGCTCAGAAAGCTGAGGCCCCAGGCGATCGCCGTGAACACCGCGACACCGAGGATCGAGTGCGTGCCCTTCCGGTGCCCGCCGGACACTGCCTCGATCCCCTTGACCACCACGTCCGAGACCGGCGACAGCGAGTTCGCGATGGTGCCGGAGTGATGGTCGGCGTCGGGCAGCAGCGCGGCCCCGGCACAGACGAGGGCACCCGCGATGACTCCGGTGTCCGTCACTCCCGGGTACCAGCCGAAGGCGATCGGCGTCGACGCGGTGACTGCTACCCAGGCCGCGGCTCCCGTCGCTGCGTGGTTGCCTCCCATCATGGTGGTGTGCGCTCCAGTTCCCGGGTCTCCCCGACGTGATTCGGGCCGGGTTCGTCCCCGGCCGGAGGAAACCCTAGCGTGGGCCACCGACACCGGCCGCGACGGCGCGCCCACCGGGCTGAGCAGGCCGAACGCACCTTCCCGCCAGGGTGGGGGAGCTCAGGCGCCCGTCACGTAGGCGTAGCGGTGGAAGTGCTCCTCCCGCACGAAGCCCTCGGACTCGTACAGCCCTTGCGCCTCGACGTTGTCCCACGCGGTGGCCAGCGACACGCGGATCGCGCCGGCCTCCTTGGCACGGCGGCACGTGTCCTGCACCAGTGCGCGCCCGGCGCCGGTCCCGCGCGCGGCGGGCGAGACGAACAGGTCGTTCAGGACCCACGACTGGCTGAGGCTCACGGACGACCAGGTGGGGTAGCTCTGTGCGAAGCCGACCACTTCCCGGCCTCCGGCCGAGGCCTCGTTGCCCTCCGGTTCCAGCACTGCGACCAGCAGCACGCTGTCGCCCGCATCGCGGCGGGCGGTCAGAAAGGCGCGCGCTTCGGCGTCGGGCACCTCCTGGTCGTAGAACCTGAGGTACTGACGGAAAAGGTCGACCACGGCATCGACGTCGTCGTCGGTCGTGGGGCGTACATCAACAGACACCTTGCGATCATGTCAGGCACATGGGGGTGGGCGCCATGACCCCCGCGATACCAGAGCCGAACCGTGGCTGGTACAGGAGCGGCCCGGGCCGGAACATGCGGGACCTCGAAACGGTTGTCAGAGGCGATGAATACCACGCCACGCTTGTCCGTCCTTGACCTCGTGCCCGTCCGTTCGGGCCAGACCAGCGCGCAGGCCCTGGCGGCCTCGCTCGAGCTGGTGGTGCTCGCCGACCGCCTCGGCTTCGAGCGCTACTGGTTCGCGGAGCACCACAACATGGCGGCCGTCGCGGCGTCGTCGCCGCCGGTCATGATCGCCGCCGCTGCCGCGCGGACCTCGCGCATCCGGGTCGGTTCGGGTGGCGTGATGCTGCCGAACCACGCCCCGCTCGTCGTCGCGGAGCAGTTCGCGGCGCTCGAGGCTGTCGCCCCGGGGCGCATCGACCTCGGCCTCGGCCGCGCGCCGGGCAGCGACCCGGTGATCACGTCGCTCTTGCGGGCGACCGGTCCGACGGCGGACGTCGACCGGTTCCCGCAGCACGTCACCGACATCCAGAGCCTCATGGGGCCCGACGGCGCCCGCCTGCGACTCACCTCCGGCGAGATCTACGACGTGCGGGCCACGCCCGCCGCCGCAGGCGTCCCGACCGTGTGGCTGCTGGGCTCCAGCGACTACTCGGCGCGCCTCGCCGCGGAGCTGGGTCTGCCCTACGTGTTCGCCAACCACTTCTCCGGCCAGGGGATGGACCAGATCCTCGCTCTGTACCGCGACGGTTACCGGCCGTCCGAGGAGCACCCGGAGCCGCGCACGTTCCTCACGGCCAACGCGGTGGTCGCGCCGACGTCGGACGAGGCGTACGACCGGGCCCTGCCGCACCTGCGGCAGATGGCCAGGCTGCGTTCCGGCCAGAGGCTGGGCGCGCTCGAGACGGTCGAGGAGGCTGTGCGCGCCATGGCCGGCGAACCGGCCGACGGCGCGGTCGCGCAGTCCATCGAGTCGATGCTGGCGCGCTGGCTGGTCGGCGACGGCGCCCAGGTGGCCGCCGAGGTGCGGGGGCTGGCCGATCGGTACGGTGTCGAGGAGGTCATGCTCGTGCCCGTCGCAGGCTCCCGTGCGGACGAGCCGCTGGACGCGACCCCGGGCCGGACGCAGACCCTGGAGCTCCTTGCGGACGCGCTGTAAGGGCGCGGCACCCCGCGAGATCGGTAGAAGGTCAGGAGGTCGGCAACCCGGGTTGCCGACCTCCTGACCTCATGCCGACCAGATCGGCCCCGCCGGGGTTGTGCCTCGGGGCGCACCGGGGCATAGTAGATTTGGCCAACCAACAGGTTGGTTGCCACCAGAGTCCGTCGTCGCCCCCGAGGAGTCGCATGTATCTCGTTCCGGACCAGACCGGTCGCACCGTCGTCGTCACGGGTGCCAACAGCGGTACGGGGCGTGAGGCCGCCAAGCGGCTCGCGGGGGCGGGCGCCCGGGTGGTTCTCGCCGTCCGTGACACCGAGAAGGGTGCCGCCGCCCTGGCCGAGATCCGTGCGGAGCGGCCAGATGCCCAGGCCGAGGTGCGGGTCGTCGATCTCGCTGACCTCGCGTCGGTGCGCGCGTTCGCCGAGGGTCTGAAGCGCGATCTCGACCGGCTCGACACCCTGGTCAACAACGCCGGTGTGTCGGTCCCGCCGCGTCGGTTCGAGACGGCCGACGGCCACGAGCTGCAGTGGGGCACCAACTTCCTGGGCCCGTTCGCACTGACGAACCTGTTGCTGCCGCTGCTCCTGTCGGCGCCGGCGCCGCGGGTCGCCACCATGGCCTCGGCGGCCGCGAACTTCGGCCGGATCGACTTCAGCGACCTCGACTGGGAACGTCGCACGTATCGCGCCATGGACGCGTACTCGCAGTCCAAGCTGGCCGACGTGCACCTGGCCCAGCACCTGGCCCGAGTGGCGGGGGAGCGGGGCTGGCCAGTGCTCAGTGCCGCCGCCCATCCTGGCCTCACGCGCACGAACTTGCAGGTCACCGGGCCCAGCATGGGCCGAGAGCAGCCGGTGCGATGGAACGGTGGCGGCCTGCTCCCGATGATGACGCCCGAGGACGGTGCCGACTCGATCCTGCTCGCCGCAGCGGGTCGAGAGGTCGTGGCGGGCGGCTACTACGGGCCGCGCTACGGGCTGATCGGCAGGCCGAGGCGCGCCCGGCTGACCCGCCGCATGCGTGACGCCTCGACGGCGGCCCGGCTCTGGGCCGTCGCCGAGGAGGTCACGTCGACCGCGGCGCCGGTCCACTGACGCACCAGGCCGTGCGCCGGATGCCGTGCGAGACGCCCGGGCTAGGCTGAGCGGCATGCCCACCCCCCGCGCCGACGTCGGACGCGCCTCGACGCCCGAGCGGATCGTCGAGGCGGCAGCCGCGGAGTTCGCGAGGTACGGGCTGGCCGGGGCGCGGGTGGACCGGATCGCGGAGCGCGCGGAAGCGAACAAGCAACGCATCTACGCGTACTTCGGCGGTAAGGAGGCGCTGTTCGACCAGGTGGTCGCCGCGCGCATCCTCGACCTGATGGACGCCGTCCCGTTCGACGCCGACGACCTGCCCGGCTACGCCGCTCGGCTGTTCGACTTCGCGGTGGGCGGTCCCGACTTCGTCCGGCTCGTGCTCTGGCACACGCTGGAGCGACCGGGTGGGTTCAGCACGTCGGAGCAGTCTGCGGCCTCGAGCACGGCCAAGGTCAGCGCGCTGCGCGAGGCGCAGGCCCGGCACCCGGAACGGATCGATCCAGCGGTGCCTGCGGACCGTCTGCTCGCCCAGGTCCTCGCGGCGGTGCTCGGATCCGTGCTCACGGTCGGCGGCCTCCTGTCCGCTCTGGGCGAGCCGGAGATCGACGTCGACGACGTCCGGGCCGACGTGCGCCGTTCGGTCACGAGGATCATCGCCACCCGGGCCTGAGCCTGCCCCGCGCGCGTGCCCCGGCCTCGCCTAGGCCGCTCGGGCCGCCCGGTGCCGGATGGCGCGCGCGTACTCGGCGCGTGGAACGTGTGGCGTCACGTGGAGCACCATGCCCGCCTCCGCCGGCGTGCGGTCCGCCTTGTGTGAGTTGCACGGGTAGCACGCGGCCACGAGGTTCATCCACGTCGACGGGCCCCCGCGCGACCGCGGCAGGATGTGGTCAACGGTCTCGGCAGGGCCTCCGCAGTACGCGCACGAGCCGTCGCGCCGCTTGACGCCCTGCTTGGTGCACCCGGGCGCCCCGCCCGACTGGTAGAGCCACCGCATCGTGACGTACCGGACCAGGCGAAGCACGCGCGGTAACGGGAACGGCCCGAAGGAGCGGCCGTCGACCGCCTCCTCGACGACCGCGACCTCGCGCACGAGCATGTGGATGGCATGCCGGACCGATACCCGGTGCAGCGGCTCGTAGCCGGCATTGAGGACTAGGACGTCGGCCACGGGCCTGCTCCTTCCGGTGAGCTTGTCCTTCTCTTTCTTCGCTGGTCGTTCGGGTCGTGCTGTGCGGGGCGATCCGGGCCCGGGACGACAAGAGCCGCCCGGGAACAGACATCCCGAGGCGGCTCACGTTCACTGGTCCGGCAGAACCGGATCAGCGGCGTATGGCGCCTCGTATGGCCTCACGGCCGTCCCGCAGGTGCTGTGCAGTGGTCGGGGAGGACGACGCGGTGGCAGCACCGACCGTGCACAGGCCTGAGGCCTGGAGCGCAATGCTGGTGCGGACCATCGTGGATCTCGTCCTTCCGTCTTGTTCGGATCTGGCTCTTGTCTAGCTCGTATCGGTGCTCCGGCAGGGAGCGCAGACACACAACCAGCCACCACGGCGCGAAGTCCGTGTGTGAAGAAAGGTACAACGAGGGCTTGGTAGCGTCTATGGCTTTTCCAGAACTGCAACCCAAGAATGCATCAAGTTTCTGGCGTGGCGCGACGCTACGGCGTGTCGCGCCACGCCCCCGGCGTCTACCAGCTGACGGGCTCGCGAATGATCGGGCACGTCATGCAGTGGCCGCCGCCCCGGCCGCGGCCCAGTTCGCCGCCCGCGATCTCGATCACCTCGACGCCGGCCTTGCGCAGCAGGTCGTTGGTGGTCGTGTTCCGGTCGTAGGTGAACACGACACCCGGCTCGACGGCCACCGAGTTGTTGCCGCTGTCCCACTGCTGGCGCTCCGACTCGTAGACGTCGCCGCCGGTCTCGATCACCCGCAGCTCGCCGAGACCGGAGGCCTGGCCCACGACGTCGAGGAAGGACGACCCGCCGGCGTCCGTCACCGAGACCCCGAGCGGGCCGGAGTCCGGGCGCAGCACGAAGGGGTGCACGCGGTCCACGATCCGCGGATAGACGGTGACGGTGTCGACGTCGACGAACGTCAGGATCGTGTCCAGGTGCATGGCCGCGCGCAGGCGCGGCATGCCGGCCACCACGATCTGCTCGGCGGCGCCCTGCTCGAACAGGGACGCCGCCACCTGCGTGATCGCCTGGCGCGACGTGCGCTCGCTCATGCCCATCAGCACGGTGCCGTTGCCGATCGGCATGATGTCGCCGCCCTCGAAGGTCGCCTCGCCGTGGCTGGTCTCCGGGTCGCCCCACCACACGCGGCTGCCCACGAAGTCGGGGTGGAACGCGTAGACCGCCTTCATGAGCAGGGTCTCGTCGCGGCGTGCCTGCCAGTACAGCGGGTTGAGCGTGAGGCCGCCGTAGATCCAGCACGTGGTGTCGCGCGTGAAGAGGGTGTTCGGCAGCGGCGGCATGAGGTACTCGCGTGCGTCCGGGCTCATGTCGGCCAGGGCGCGGAAGCCCGGCGGCAGCTCGGGCACGTCGGCGACGGCGAGGCCACCGATCAGGTACCGGGCGAGGTCGTGCTCCGGCAGGGACTCGAGGTACTCGCGTGTCGCCTCGACCAGTCCGTTGCCCACGATCTCCGGGACGATCTTGCGGTCCAGGAGCCAGTCGCGGGCGCCGGCCACCCGGAGCGTCTCCGCGAGCAGGGCGTGCAGCTCGACGACGTCGACGTCGCGGCCGCGCAGCTCGCTCACGAAGTCGGCGTGGTCCTGCTGGGCGCGCTCCACCCACAGGACGTCGTCGAACAGCAGGTCGGCCGAGTTGGACGGGGTCAGGCGCTGGTGTGCCAGGCCTGGCTCGCAGACCAGGACCTTGCGCAGACGGCCGACCTCGGAGTGGACGCCGTAGGCCGACGATGGTGCGTCGGCAGGGGGCGGTGTGATGTCGATGGTGTTCATCGGGCGCTAACGGTACTCACCCCATCGCCGTCGTGCCGAGCAGGGAGCCGACGGCGAAGGTCGCGCCCAGGGCGAGCGCACCGCCGGCGACCACCCGTGCCGTCGCCCGCACGCGCGGTGCGCCGCCGATCCAGGCCGCCATCCAGCCGGTCCCGGCGAGCGCCGCCAGCACGACGGCGAACGTCACGGCGACCCGCCAGGGCTCCGGGACCAGGAGCACCGTGGCGAGCGGCAGCAACGCGCCGAGAGTGAACGCCACCGCCGACGCGAGCGCTGCGTTCCAGGCGCTGACCACCTCGTCCTCGTCGATGCCCAGCTCGGCGTCCAGGTGCGCAGAGAGGGCGTCGTGCTCGGTGAGCTCGACGGCGACCTGGCGGGCGGTGCCGGGGGAGAGGCCCTTGGCCTCGTAGAGCTCGGCCAGCTCGGCCAGCTCCTCCTCGGGCATCTCGGCGAGCTCCGCCTTCTCCTTGGCGATGAGGGCCTTCTGGCTGTCGGACTGGCTGGAGACCGAGACGTACTCGCCCAGCGCCATCGAGATCGCGCCACCCACGAGGGCGGCGAGGCCGGCGGTGAGGATGGGCCCGGTCTGCGCGGTCGCCGCCGCCACGCCGACGCCGACAGCCGCTACCGACACGATCCCGTCGTTGGCGCCGAGCACTCCCGCGCGCAGCCAGTTCAGCCGCTCGGCGAGGCCTTCGGTGTGCGGTTCGTCTGCGTGCCCGACGACGGGACGGCCGGTGCCGGGGCGACCCGGCTCGGACGGTTCGATGGTCATGGCCCCAGGCAACCAGGACTTGGGGCGGGAGGCCAACGCCGCACAGGATGGCGTGTCTCAGTGCGGAGTGCGCTCGCCCACGGGGACCTCGACGTCGAGCATGTTGCCCGGCTGAGCGAGCGGGCACGTCCATGCCGGGTCATAGGCGCAGGACGGGTTGTAGGCGAAGTTGAGGTCGACGACCAGCTCGCCGACGCCGTCGTCGTACCCGCCGGCGTGGCCGTCGGTGCCGCCCGCGTGGCCGAGCCACGCGCCTTTGATGCTGTCCAGGAGGTAGCGTCCGCCGCCGTAGGTGCCGCCGGGGGTGCCGGCGAGCGTGTCCTTGATCGGCACGAACAGACCCCCGCCGTACGAGGCGAGGCGCCAGACGTCGAGCGATCCCAGCCCCGGCAGGACCACCTTGCCGAGCAGCTCGAACGGCACGACGCCGTCGGTCCCCGTGGGGACGTCGAGGCGGCGCGCCGCACCGTCGGGTCCCGGCTCTGCCTGCACGACGGGGGCGGTCAGGCGCCAGGCCGGGTCGTACGGGGTGACGGACAGACCGGTGAAGCCGGGCTTGTCCTCGGGGAGGATTGGCGAGGCCGGATGGGTCGCGAAGAGCTCGTCGCGAGTCATGGTCCAGTAGGCGTGTGCGGCGGCAGGGTCCTCGGCCGCACGGACGCGGACGCCGGCGTACAGCGCGAAGACGCGCCGCCGCCAGTCCGCGGTCTGGAGGGCTGTGGTGGCCGGGGACGTGATGGCAGCGTGCGTCATGCCCACGACACTACCTATGGACGCCCTTCCCGCGCGGTCACCGATGCTCGAACAGGTCGTAGGCCCGCCCGAGGCGGTCATAGGCGTCCTCGAACCAGTCCTCGGACGCTGGTACGGCGGTTATCACGTCCGTCAGCAGGCCCATCCTGTCGCGGACCGTCACGAGGTGACGATCGCCTCCGTCCCAGCCGACGTGCACCTCGTACGCCCGCAGGTCCTTGCGCCAGGCGCCGTCATACCCGGCGTCCAGGGCGTCAAGAACCCTCTGCCAGTCGTCCAGGTCTTCCATGCTGACGTAGGTGGTCAGTACGCCCCTGACGCCGCGTCCGCCGGACAGGCTCCCGCAGTCGATCTCGATCGTGCCGATCGCTTGGGTGATCGTCCCGTCCTCCCGCTGATCGAGGGTGTCGAGGCGGAGCGCCACGACGTTGCCGGCGCCCTCGAACCGGAAGAGCTCGCACGGCAGCCCCGCAATCTGATTCGGGTCCCGTGAGGTCATGTGCCGGAGTCAACCACTGCTGTCCGACATCCCGCCGCGCCAGCTCAGCGGCGACGGTGGCACACCCTCGGACGTACGCGACAACACCCGCCGGCGCGACTCGGACCCGGGCTCAGGACCGCGGCGTCAGCCGGATGACCGGGATCTTCCGGTCGGTGGCTTCCTCATACTTGCGGAACTGGTCCACCTCGGCGGTGATCTTCTCCCAGGCCTCCGCGCGCTCGGCTCCGTGCAGCTCCCGGGCGGTCGCGGAGACCTTGCGGCCTGCCTGCTCGACGGTCACCTGGTCCGGGTGAGCGGCAAGGTTGAGGTACCAGGCCGGGTTGGCGGGTGCGCCCCCGGCGGACGCGACGACCAGCCAGTCGCCGTCGGAGCCGGGGAACCAGGCGAGCGGGGTCTGGCGGGCCTGCCCGCTCTTGCGCCCGACCGTGGTCAGGACCAGGAGGTTCATCCCCATGGTCGTGCGGTCGGTGCGCCGGGCCCGGCCCATGAGCAGCCGATTCATCCAGCGAAACATGCGGCCCGGCTGCTTGGCGCCACGGGTGCCGGTCGAGTGGCTGAAGCTCATGTCGTGCCTTCCGGGTCGAGTGGTCCCAGGATAGGAGGCGGCGACGGCCCGAGCCGGGCGCGGCACGCCACCGGCCGCGTGCGGCCTAGGATCGCGAGGTGCTGCGACTCTCCGATGTCACCTACCTCGTCCGCGATCACGACGAGGCGATCACGTTCTTCGTCGACGCCTTGGGTTTCGTCCTGCGACAGGACGAGACCAGCGCATCCGGCTGGCGCCGGGTCGTCGTCGGCCCCGCGGACGGCGGGACCGGGCTGGTGCTCGCGTTGACCGGTGCGGCGGGCGCCGTCGGCCGGCAGGCCGGTGGCGAGGTCGCGTTCTTCCTCGAGACCGATGACTTCGCCGCGCAGCACGCCCGCATGACGGCGGCGGGTGTGCTGTTCCGCGAGGAGCCACGCCACGAGGAGTACGGGACGGTGGCGATCTTCGAGGACCTGTACGGCATGCCGTGGGACCTGATCCAGCCGCCGACGTCGAGGTAGCAGCCGGCCGGCTTCAGCCCACCTCGTGACCGCTGACCCGACCGGTGTCGCCGTCGACGGTCACGATCTCGCCGTCGCGCAGCGTCGTCATGGCGCCGGGGACCGCGAGCACAGCGGGGATACCGTGCTCGCGCGCCACGATCGCGGCGTGGGACAGCACGCCGCCGGTCTCGGTGACGACGGCGGCCACGACCCCGAACAGCGCGGTCCACGCCGGTTCCGTGAAGCGGCACACGAGCACGTCGCCGGACCGGACCCTGGCGAAGTCGTCGGGGCCGTGCACCACACGTGCCGGCCCGGACGCGCGCCCTGGGCTCCCGGGCGTTCCTGTGGCGTGCGGGACAGCGGAGCTTTCCGGCATGGCTTCCTCCCTGGGCGTACCCACCTGCGTTGACACCGGTCACCGAAGGATGCACGGTGCGAAACATGACGCACAACCCGGCCCTCGCCCGATCCTCGCAGCCCGAGCTGCTCGTGCTCCACTCCGTCCGGATCCAGGGCATGGCCGACGACGACGCCGTCGCCGCGCGGTTCGGCCTCGACGAGGCGGACACCCGCGAGATCCTGCTCGACGACGAGGCGTACGGCTGGGTCAGGCAGGCAGCGTTCACCGGTACCGCAGGCTGGTCCATGACCGACCGCGGACGTGCCGAGGACGACCGGCGGCTGGCCGAGGAGCTGAGCGGCCTGGGCGCCCGGCCCGTCGTCGAGCGGGTCCATGAGGTGTTCGGGCCGCTGAACGCCCGCCTGCTGCAGGCCTGCACCGACTGGCAGCTCCGCCCGGAGGACGGCGACCGCCTCACCCCGAACACCCATACCGACCCGGAGTGGGACGCACAGGTCCTGGGAGAGCTCGCGGCGCTGGACGGAGAGCTGGGGCCGCTGGTCACCGAGCTGACTTCGGCGCTCGCCCGGTTCGAGGGGTACGACACCCGGTTCTCCGCGGCCCTCGGCAAGGCGCGGTCCGGGCAGGGCGAGTGGGTGGCGGGCACGGGCATCGGGTCGTGCCACGTCGTCTGGATGGAGCTGCACGAGGACCTGATCTCGACCCTGGGCATCCAGCGGGGCGCGTAGCCGCGGGGACCACCGGTAGGTTCTTCGGATGGCGACCAGACATCTCTACCTGGCACGGCACGGCGCTGCGGACGCGTTCGGTGACCTGACCGACGTCGGGCGGCGGCAGGCCAGCCTGCTGGGCGAGCGGCTCGCCGGGCTGCCGGTCGGCACCGTCTGGCACTCGCCCCTGCCGCGCGCGGCGGCGAGCGCGCACGTGATCGGCGAGCACCTGCCGGGCGTGCCCGTCACCGAGGCCGCCGAGCTGGTCGACCACGTGCCGTACGTCCCCGCCGCACCCGACCTCCCGCCGGCCTGGGCCGGGTTCTTCGACGGGTACGACGACGCCGAGCGTGCGCCGGGCGAGCGGCTCGCCGCAGAGCTGGTGGACCGGTTCGCGAGGCCCACCGAGACCGAGACCCACGAGGTGCTGGTGACCCACGCGTTCCAGGTCGCGTGGCTGCTGCGCCATGCCCTGGACGCGCCGCCTGCCCGGTGGCTCGGCCTGAACAGCGGCAACACCGCGCTGACGGTGCTCGAGTACCGCGACGGCCTGCCGCCGACGGTCGTGCTGTTCAACGACATGGGCCACCTGCCGCAGGACCTGCGCTGGACGGGCTTCCCGCCATCGCCGCGCCCCTAGAGATGCACTAACCGATCAGGCCCGCCCAACGGCGGGACAGGTCCACCAGGGGCACCCGGTCGAGCGCATCGACCTCTTGCGGCGTGTGCCAGGCGACGCCGTCGGTGGAGCCGTCCGCCTCGACGCGCAGCTCCCCGCCGGTGACGTGCGCCCGGTACACGATCCGCAGGGCGTGCACCGGGCGGTCCGACGGGAAGACCCGGTCCGGGCCGGGGATGACTGAGCTGTCGACGCCGAGCAGCCCGTCCAGCTCCGCGTGGTAGCCGGTCTCCTCGAGCACCTCCCGGACCGCGGCGGCGGCTGGGTGCTCGCCCGGGTCGATCCCACCACCCGGCATGGTCCAGCCGCTGCGCGTGCCCTCGTTCCAGTGCGGCAGCAGCATGCGGCCCTGGTCGTCGGTGATGACGGCGTACGCGGCGACCCGCAGGTCCATCGCGGCCTCTGTACTGGTGAACATGGTGCACATCATGTCGCCCGGAAGGGGGGTGCACCATGCATACCGTGCGGTACGGTCCCAGGCATCTCGTCCAGGCTCAGGAGGTCGCGTGCATCCCGGATACACCGCCGTTCCCGACGGCCCCGGCCCGTTCCCCGGCGTCGTCGTCGTGCACGACGCGTACGGGATGACCGCAGAGCTGCGTCGCGTCTGCGACTACCTCGCCGAACGGGGTTACCTCGTGCACGCCCCGTCGATATACCAGCGGGGACGCTGCCTCCGGCAGGCGTTCCGCAGCTTCATCGCCGATCAGGGCCCCGCCTACGAGCGGCTCGAGGCCGATCGCGCGGCGCTCGCGGACCGGCCGGACTGCACCAGCAGGGTTGGGATCATGGGGTTCTGCATGGGCGGTCGGTTCGCCCTGGTAGCTGCGGGCCGCGGCGGGTTCGACGCCGCCGCCGTGAACTACGGCCTGTTGCCCGAGGGGCGGCAGGAGCCCGCTGCGCTGGACCAGATGCTGTCAGCCCCGTGCCCGGTAGTGGCGAGCTTCGGCGCGCGCGACAAGGTGGTCGACGTCCCCGAGGTCGATAAGCTGCGGGTCGGGCTTGACCGCGCGGGTGTCCCGTCGGACCTGAAGGTGTACCCGGAGGCGACCCACTCGTTCCTCGCCCAGCACAGCCGGTCCGCTCGGCATGCTGATGCGGATCCAGGGCATGACGCACGACCGGGAGGCGTCGGCGGACGCGTGGGAGCGGACGCTAGCGTTCTTCGGGGGAGCATCTGGGCGGACCGGATCGGCCTGCTTAGAAGGGCGGCTGGTCGGGGTCGGTCGGGCTTGTGGGGTCGGTCGGTGCTGCCTGGTTCGGTATGGTTCCGGGTTCGGTGGTCTGGTAGCTGCGGGGTAGGCGTTGGCCGGTGAGGGCGTGGAGGGTGAGGTCGCCGCTGGTGTCGGGGTCGATCTGGTCGAGGTCGGTGTGGGTGTCCAGGACGGTGGGTGGCCGGGTGTGGATGCGGCCCGTGGGAGTGGTCCAGGTAGTGATCCCGGTGTGGGGGTCGCGGACGATTCCCCAGCCGGCGTGGGTCTTGAGCAGGTGGTGCTTGCGGCACAGGGCGTGCAGGTTGTGCGCGCGGGTCTGGCGAGGGGTCCCGGGCGCCTGGTCTGCCGGGTCGTGGTTGAAGGGTTGGATGTGGTCGAGGTCGCAGCGGGATGCTGGGGTGTCGCAGCCCCAGAGGAAGGTGCAGGTCTCGTCTCTGGTCTCGATGGCGCCGCGTAAAACTTTGCCGGGTTGGTAGGTGGTGGTGGAGTAGTCGGTCAGGATCCCGGTGACGGGGTCGGTGAGCAGTCGTTGCCAGGTCGCGTCCTGGGCGATCAGGCGGGCGGTGTCGGCGGGGATGGGTCCGTACCCGGTCAGGTCGCCGGGGGCGTTGTCCAGGCCGAGGAGGGTGCTGGCGGGGATCGTGACCCGGACGACGGGGCGGGTCGGCGTGATCCGTACCGGCCGCACGATCTCCACGACTTCCTGGACCACGATCTGCTGGACGGGCGCCAGGCCACCGCACGTGCACACCGGCACAGTGGCACTGGTGCCGGCACTGTTGGTCTTGGTGTCGTGGTCGGTCGCGGTCCCCATGTCGGACCGCTCATCCGCGGTGGTGCTGGCGCTCACGTCGGCGGTGGTGCTCACGTTGGTGCTGGCGTTCGGTCCGCTCCTGGTCCGGTTGCCGCCCTCCGTGCCCGGGCCCGGCTCGACACGGGTATCGGGCTCGATGTCGTCGTCGGACTCGATGTCGTCGGGTTGGGTGAAGCGGTCGGCGGGTAGGAGTCGGCCGGTGATGATCCCGGTCAGGGAGTCGGCGCGCAGTTGCCCGAGGGTGCGGTCCTCGCCTGTGGTGTGGCGTAGCTGGTGGGCCATGTCGTCCAGGACACCCCAGACGGCGGCGGCGTCCGTGGCGGGCAGGTAGGCGGAGAGCCAGCCCATGTCGTTCTCGGCGCGGTCGAGCTGGACACACCGTTGTTCTGCTGCGGCTTTCGCGGTCTGTGCTGCGCCGTGGCGGTCCTTGGCGAACGCGAGCATCCGGGTCTGCAGCCACTTCCACGTCCGGCGGGGTGCCTGGGGAAGGAACCGCTCGATCGCCTCGGCCCGCTCGGCCAAGGTCAGCTGCGACGCCGAGCGCAGCAGGGTGTGCGCTTTACGGACATCGATACGGCCGGTGATCAGTGCGGTGATCACGGTGGGGTGCTGGGCACCGGACTCCCCGCGGATCACGACCTCGGCGGC